>NZ_JBIVPT010000004.1:0-615313 GCF_044754785.1 Streptomyces sp. NPDC092952
CCGACTCTATCAGACTCTTTCGAGTCCCGATTCCCGGTCGAAGCGGGTTTCGCTTTCCAGTTCCTCGCTTCCGCGATTCCCTTTCCGGCGGTTCCAACCTTACCAGACTCTTTTCCGTCCCGTTTCCGGTCCGAATTTGAATTCCGGTGACCCGCTGGAAGGTCTTTGCCTTTCGGCTGATCCGACTTTATCAGAAACATTCGGCCGGAAATTCGGCTTCCTGATTGATACAGGTAAGGATCGGTGGCTCCGCGGAAAATTCCGGCGAGAGCGAAGTAGACATTAACCGTTGCGATCGAACTTGTCCAGCTCGACGCAACCCGTAAAATCTACCTCCCCGCATCGGCTGTGTCAACAGCTTTTTTGGGGCAAGAGGAAGACTAGCAGGTCAGCAAGGGGGAACGCACATCAGGCACCGGCTAGCTCGACGGGGCCGGGGAGGGCGGGGAGTACAGGTCCTCGAGCTCGATGCCCGGGGCCGCGAGGACCACGTCGCCGGCGAGGTGGACGGTGTGCTGTTCGCCGGTGTCCAGGGCGATGACCTGGTACTCGTCCACGGTCAGGAGGCCGTTGTCAGTGGCGTGCGCTTCACTCTTCACCAGGGACCAGGACTGGTCGACGGTGCGGGGCGCGAGGACCGGGTCGGTGAAGGCGACCAGGCGGACGCGCGTCGCGGGGGAACCGGGGGTGAGGCGGAGCAGTCGTGCGGTCGCGACGAGGAACGCGGGCGAGGTGCCGGTGAAGGCGTGGGCGCGGACATTGCCCTCGGTGGCACGGATGCCGGCCGGGTCGGTGCGGACCCAGGTGACGCCGTCGAGGGCGGCGCCGCGGACCTGCCAGCTCGCGGCATGGAGTTCGAGCCGGACGGGGCGGCCGAGATCGTCGACGGTGAGATCGACGGAGCCGGTGTGCTCGCCGGAGGGACCGGTGGTCCGGGAGAGGTAGCGCCAGCCGGAGGGGCCGGGGGCGCAGTGGAAGTGCTCTTCACCGAGGGGGGTGTGATCGTGGAGATCGTGAAGCGAATATCGGCCGCGGGGCATGGGGTCCTTCGAGGTTCCTCGGGCTGAGCGGCGCGGGACGGGAGCAGGCCCCCGGCACGGGGGTGCGGGGGCCTGCTTTCTCGTAGCCGCTGGAGGCCGTTCCGTCCGTCGGCGGCCGCTGGGGGCCGGCGACGGACGGTGGCGGGATCAGTAGCGGTAGTGGTCGGGCTTGTACGGGCCCTCGACCTCGACGCCGATGTAGGCGGCCTGCTCCGGGCGGAGCGTCGTGAGCCTCACGCCGAGGGCGTCCAGGTGGAGGCGGGCGACCTTCTCGTCCAGGTGCTTGGGCAGCACGTAGACGTCGGTCGGGTACTCCTCGGGCTTGGTGAACAGCTCGATCTGGGCCAGGGTCTGGTCCGCGAACGAGTTGGACATGACGAACGAGGGGTGACCGGTGGCGTTGCCCAGGTTCAGCAGGCGGCCCTCGGACAGCACGATCAGGACCTTGCCGTCGGGGAACGTCCAGGTGTGGACCTGGGGCTTCACCTCGTCCTTGACGATGCCCTCGATCTTCGCGAGACCGGCCATGTCGATCTCGTTGTCGAAGTGGCCGATGTTCCCGACGATGGCCTGGTGCTTCATCCTGGCCATGTCGGAGGCCATGATGATGTCCTTGTTGCCCGTGGTGGTGACGAAGATGTCGGCCTGGCCGACGACGTCGTCGAGGGTGGCGACCTGGTAGCCGTCCATCGCCGCCTGGAGGGCGCAGATCGGGTCGATCTCCGTGACGATGACCCGGGCGCCCTGGCCGCGCAGGGACTCCGCGCAGCCCTTGCCCACGTCGCCGTAGCCGCAGACGACGGCGGTCTTGCCGCCGATCAGGACGTCCGTGGCGCGGTTGATGCCGTCGATCAGGGAGTGGCGGCAGCCGTACTTGTTGTCGAACTTCGACTTGGTGACGGCGTCGTTGACGTTGATCGCCGGGAAGAGGAGGGTGCCGTCGCGGTGCATCTCGTAGAGACGGTGCACACCGGTCGTGGTCTCCTCGGTGACGCCGCGGATCTCGGACGCGAGCCGCGTCCACTTCTGCGGGGACTCGCCGAGGGTGCGGTTGAGGAGCGTGAGGATCTGGGCGAACTCCTCGCTGTCCGCGGTCGACGGGTCCGGGGCGGCGCCCGCCTTCTCGAACTCGACGCCCTTGTGGACGAGGAGGGTGGCGTCACCACCGTCGTCGAGGATCATGTTCGGACCGCCGGTGGGGCTGTCCGGCCAGGTCAGCGCCTGCTCCGTGCACCACCAGTACTCCTCCAGCGTCTCGCCCTTCCAGGCGAAGACCGGGACGCCCGCCGGGGCGTCCGGGGTGCCGTTCGGGCCGACGGCGATGGCCGCGGCGGCGTGGTCCTGGGTGGAGAAGATGTTGCAGGAGGCCCAGCGGACCTCGGCGCCGAGGGCGACCAGGGTCTCGATGAGCACGGCCGTCTGCACCGTCATGTGCAGCGAGCCGGTGATCCGGGCGCCGGCCAGCGGCTGCGTGGCGGCGTACTCCTTGCGGATCGACATCAGGCCGGGCATCTCGTGCTCGGCGAGGGTGATCTCCTTGCGGCCGAAGGCCGCGAGGGAGAGATCGGCGACCTTGAAGTCCTGTCGGTTGGCGACCGTCGTCATAACGGGCTGCTCCTCGTAATGGGGTCGAGGCGGGCACGGATGGCTCTGCGGCGGCGGGCACACGAATGCCCGGGCGCTCGCAGCGCAGTCCGTCGGAGGCCCTCTCTCCCTCGGCCGGTCCGGGCGTTCGGACCGATCGACCGCCATCAGCAGCGACGTCTGACACTGCCGTCGAATCTACACCGGTCGGCCCGGCCGTTCCCAGTCGTCCCGGGTCCGGGAGCCGTGGGGCGTGACCGGAAACGACGGGGAGCGGCGGGGTGCGGCCGGGCCGGGGAAGGCGGGGAAGATCAGTGGCCGGGGTCGGCCGGCGGCTTCGGGGCGGCGTCGGGGTCCCCGCCCGGGGCCTTGGCCGGATTGGTGCCGGCCGCGGCGGCGGCCTCGCTGTAGATGTCCGGTTCCAGGTAGATGACCCGGGCGATCGGGACCGCCTCGCGGATGCGCTGCTCGGCGGCGTTGATGGCGTTGGCCACCTCGGTGGCCGTGTCGTCGTGCTGCACCGCGATCTTGGCGGCGACGAGCAGCTCCTCCGGGCCGAGGTGGAGCGTACGCATGTGGATGACACCGGTGACGGTGTCGCCGTCGACGGCCGCGGCCTTGATCTTCTCGACCTGGTCGGTGCCCGCGGCCTCGCCGAGCAGCAGGGACTTCGTCTCGGCGGCGAGCACGATCGCGATCACGATCAGCAGGATGCCGATGCAGAGGGTGCCGATGCCGTCCCAGACGCCGTCGCCGGTCGCGAGGGAGAGGCCGACACCGCCGAGGGCGAGCACCAGACCGATCAGCGCGCCGAAGTCCTCCAGGAGCACGACGGGGAGCTCGGGGGCCTTGGCCCGGCGGATGAACTCGCGCCAGGACAGCGAGCCGCGGGTCTCGTTGGACTCCTTGATCGCCGTACGGAAGGAGAAGCCCTCGGCGATGATCGCGAAGACGAGAACGCCGACCGGCCAGTACCAGGACTCCAGCTCGTGCGGGTTCTTGATCTTCTCGTAGCCCTCGTACACCGCGAACATGCCACCGACCGAGAAGAGGACGATGGAGACGAGGAAGGCGTAGATGTAGCGCTCGCGGCCGTAGCCGAAGGGGTGCTGGGGGGTGGCCTCGCGGCGGGCCTTCTTGGCGCCGAGCAGCAGCAGCCCCTGGTTGCCGGAGTCGGCGACCGAGTGGACGCTCTCCGCGAGCATCGACGACGAACCGCTGAACAGGAACGCCACGAATTTGGCCACCGCGATCGCGAGATTGGCGCCGAGCGCCGCCACGATCGCCTTGGTTCCGCCTGACGCACTCATCGGTGCCTGGTGTCCCTTCGTCGGTGCCGCGCCCTCGGCGCCGCGTTACGGCCGGACATTGTTGCAGCAGCCGGGGCGGGTGGTGCGTCAGACCACCACTGTGGCGCGGAACAGGGTTCCCGTACCGGACACTTCGACCTTTTCGCCTGCGGGTACGAAGACGGAGGCGCCCGGGGTGAGGTCCAGTGCGCCCGCCTTCGTGGTGCCCGCGGCGCAGAGCAGGATCTGCGGGGCGGCGCGGGTCAGGTCGACGGGGGCGGCGCCGGGGGCGAGGCTGAAGCGGGAGAGCCGGAACTCGTCCACGGGCGTCTCGTAGAGCTCCTCGCCCGAGGGGGCGGCCTCGGGGCGCAGGATGCCGGGGTCGGCGGCCTCGAAGCGGACCACGCGCAGCAGTTCGGGGACGTCGATGTGTTTGGGCGTGAGTCCGCAGCGCAGCACGTTGTCCGAGTTGGCCATGATCTCGACGCCGAGGCCGAAGAGGTAGGCGTGCGGGACGCCCGCGCCGAGGAACAGGGCCTCGCCGGGCTGGAGTTCCACGTGGTTCAGCAGCATCGCGGCGAGGACGCCGGGGTCGCCGGGGAAGTGACGGGCGATCCGGGCGTACGGGGCGTACGGGCCGCCGAGGGCCTCGGCGGCGGCCGCGGCGCGGTGCACCGTGTCGGCGGTCTCCGCCGGGTCGGCGCCGAGGATCGCGGTGAGGACCTCGCGCAGGGCGGCCGTCTCGGGATGGGCGCCGAGGAGGTCGACGTACGGCTTCAGGGTGTCGACGCCGAGGGCCGCCATCGTGCGGGCCGCCTCGGCGGGGTGGCGGAAGCCGCACAGGCCGGTGAACGGGGTGAGCGCGCAGATCAGTTCGGGCTTGTGGTTGGCGTCCCTGTACGTCCGGTACGGGGCGTCGACCGGGACGGACCGGCGTTCCTCGTCCGCGTAGCCCCGTCGGGCCTGGTCGAGGTCGGGGTGGACCTGGAGGGAGAGCGGGGCGCCGGCCGCGAGGAGTTTGAGGAGGAAGGGGAGGTGGGGGCCGAACTTCCGGACGGTGGCCGGGCCCAGTTCGCGCTCGGGGTCGGCGGCGATGACGTCGGTGAGGGACTGCCGGGTGCCGGTGCCGGGGCGGGTCAGGAGCGAGGGGGCACCGGGGTGGGCGCCCATCCACAGCTCGGCCTGGGGTTCACCGGTGGGGGCGGTGCCGAGCAGCTCGGGGATGGCCGTGGTGGAGCCCCAGGCGTACGGGCGCACCGTGTTGAGGAGCCGGTCCATGGTGTTCGTCCTTGTGGGATGCGCGGGTCGGGAGCATCGGAAGCCGTGGCACCGGCGGGTGCGCGGGAGTGGTCCGCGGTGCTGGTGTGGACACTGCGGGAACGAGGCGTCCACGGGGAGGACCGCAGGTGTCAGGCTTCGGGCGCGGAGGCGAGTGCGAGGTAGACGGCGGCGAAATCGGTGACGGCCAGCAGCTCGGCGAGGGCTTCGAGTCCGGTGCCCTCCTCGGGTTCGAGTTCGCTGATCGCGGTGGTGTGGCCGAGGGCGAGCTCGCGGGCGGCGGGGGCCGCGCTCAGCCCGCCGGTGGGGCGGTCGCGGAGCAGGACGACGCGGGCGTGCAGCGGGTCCGGCTCGTCGACCCGGTCGCGGAAGAAGTCGTCGGGGTCGGCGGCCGCGGCGAGGCGTCCGGCCAGCAGCGTGCCGTGGGCGGGCAGTGCCTCGGGCAGTTCGGCGGCGAGGGCCGGACGGCCGGCCAGCTCGGCCAGGACGGCGGCGAACCTGCGGCCGACCGGGCCGGCGGCGTCGCCCTCGGTCCAGATGAGGGGCAGGCTGTCGGCGAGCTCGGCCGCGAGGGTCTTGGCCGGGTTGCTGTAGGTGGCGACGGCCGGACCGCACCGTTCCGCCGTGCGGTCCAGGCGGTCGGCGACGCCCTGGAGCGCCTCGGCGGGGGCGGTGAGCAGACCGACCCGGTCCAGCAGCGCGAGGAGCGGGGTGAACAGCGCCCAGAGCGTGCCCGGACCGGCGGCCGAGGTCTCGGCGTCGTACTCGCCGTGCGGGGCGGTGGCCAGCGGGACGAGGAGGCCGCGCGCCCCGTCGACCGTCTCGCGCAGCGGCGACCGGCTCGGGGCCACGGCGACGACGCTGCTCCCCCGGCGGTACGCCTGTTCGGCGAGGAGGGCGAGGCCGGGCTCGGAGCCGTCCGCCGTGACGATCAGCAGCAGGTCCATGGGGCCGGCCCAGCCGGGCAGCGCCCAGCGCATCGCGCCCGCGGCGGGGGCGACCCCGGTGGGGTGGATGCGGGTGACGGGGGCGGAGGCCCCCGCCAGGGCGGTGATCAGGTCGGCGACGCCGGAGGCGGCGGTGCCGGAGCCCGCGACGAGGACGGCGCGGGGCCGCCCCTCCGGGTTCAGCGCGGGGATCCCGGCCTCGGCGGCGTTCCGGGCGGCGGTGCGGACCCGGGCCCCGGCCTCGGCCGCGCCGCGCAGCAGGCCGCGGCGGTCGGCCCGGGCCAGGGCCTGCGGGGTGTCGAGCAGCGACTCGTCGAGCATGGGGGCGGTCCTCCGATCACCTGCTGACACCGTGCGGGTACGGGCTCCGTTACGCGGGGCGGCGGGCCTCGTCGACGAGGAGGACGGGGATGCCGTCCCGTACCGGGTAGGCCAGGCCGCAGTCGGCGCCGGTGCAGACCAGCTCGGGGGTGTCGTCGGCCGTCCGGTCGTCGAGCGGGGAGTGACAGGCCGGGCAGGCGAGGATCTCCAGGAGGCCAGCTTCGAGCGGCATGGTCGGTTCCCTTCGGGCAACGGATCGGGCCACGTCAGCCTACCGCCGTGGGACGGGGGCTGCGGGGCGGGTCGAGGGGGGCGCGGGCGGTGCGGCCGGGCCTCAGGATCCGGCGCGGACCAGGGCCAGCACTTCGTCCCGTACCGCCGTCATCGTCCCCTCGTCGCGGGCCTCGACGTTCAGCCGGAGCAGGGGCTCGGTGTTGGAGGGGCGGAGGTTGAACCACCAGTCGGGGCCGGTGACGGTGAGGCCGTCCAGCTCGTCGGTGGTGACGCCGTCGCGGGGCGCGTAGGCGGCGCGTACGGCGTCGGTGCTGGCCTGCTGGTCGGCGACGGTGGAGTTGATCTCGCCGGAGCCGCTGTAGCGGTCGTACCGGGCGACCAGTTCGGAGAGCGGGCCCGGCTGTCCGCCGAGCGCGACCAGGACGTGGAGGGCGGCGAGCATGCCCGTGTCGGCGTTCCAGAAGTCGCGGAAGTAGTAGTGCGCGGAGTGTTCGCCGCCGAAGATCGCGCCGTGCTCGGCCATCTCCGCCTTGATGAAGGAGTGGCCGACGCGGGTGCGGACCGGGGTGCCGCCGTGTTCGCGGACGACCTCGGGGACGGTGCGGGAGGTGATCAGGTTGTGGATGACGGTGCCCGTGCCGCCGTTGCGGGCCAGCTCGCGGGCGGCGACCAGGGCGGTGACCGCAGACGGGGAGACGCCCGCGCCCCGCTCGTCGACGACGAAGCAGCGGTCCGCGTCCCCGTCGAAGGCGAGTCCGAGGTCGGCGCCCTCGGCGACGACGCGGGCCTGGAGGTCGAGGAGGTTCTTCGGGTCGAGGGGGTTGGCCTCGTGGTTCGGGAACGTGCCGTCGAGCTCGAAGTACATCGGTACGAGCTCGACGGGCAGACCGGCGAAGACGGTGGGGACGGTGTGGCCGCCCATGCCGTTGCCCGCGTCGACGACGACCTTCAGCGGGCGTACGGAGTCCAGGTCGACGAGGGAGAGCAGGTGCGCCGCGTAGTCGGCGAGCGTCTCGCGCGCGGTGACGGTGCCCGGGACGGCGACCGGGCGCGGGGCGCCCGTGGCGGACCACTTCTCGACCAGGGTGCGGATCTCCAGCAGCCCGGTGTCCTGGCCGACGGGGGCGGCGCCCGCCCGGCAGAGCTTGATGCCGTTGTACCGGGCCGGGTTGTGCGAGGCGGTGAACATGGCGCCGGGGAGGCCCAGGCTGCCGGAGGCGAAGTACAGCTGGTCGGTCGAGCAGAGGCCGATGAGCGTGACGTCCGCGCCGCGGCCGGCCGCCCCGCGGGCGAAGGCGTCCGACAGGCCGGGCGAGGAGGGGCGCATGTCGTGGCCGATCACGATCGCGTCCGCGCCCAGCACCTCGACGAACGCCGCCCCGAACTGCTCGGCGAGCGCCTCGTCCCATTGGTCGGGCACCACTCCGCGCACGTCGTACGCCTTCACGATCTGCGCCAGATCAGCAGCCACGGCCGGTCCTCCTGAGATTTCTGCGGACCGCCCAACCTACCCGGGCGCGCGTCCCCGCCCTGCTCAGGGAGGTGTCCGGAGGTATCGGGAGGTGCCTGGAGGCATCCGGCCAGGAGGTGCGGACTCCGGTCAGGAGTCGGGGGAACGCAGCACCCGCAGATGGCCGCGGCGCGCGACCTCCATCGGATCGGCGGTGTGCGGGCCGACGCCCCGGGCGTCGGCCGGGCGCTCCTGCGGACGCGCCGCCTCGCGCACGGCGTTGGCGAGCGCTTCGAGGTCGTCACCGCTGGGGCGGGTGGGGGCGGAGGGGTCGGTGAGCCGGACAACCTCCCAGCCACGAGGGGCCGTCAGCCGCTCACTGTGCTCGGCGCAGAGGTCGTAGCAGTGGGGCTCGGCGTAGGTGGCGAGCGGGCCGAGGACCGCAGTCGAGTCGGCATAGACGTACGTCAGTGTCGCGACGGCAGGGCGGCCGCACGCGGTGCGCGAACAGCGACGTACAGGGCTCACGGTATTGGACGTTACCGCACTCTTGAACGGGCTGCGACGACTCTCCCCCAGCTCACCCCACCGTGTCGCCCCGTCAGGCACCTCCCCAACGCCTTCCGGACAACTCTTCTGACCTGCGGAGGGACACGGAATCGCAGGTCCGGCCGACCTCGCTCCCCGCCTTCATTCCATACAAAAGGCGCCATACAGCATGAGATCAACGGTCAGGAGCAGGGCCGGAAACGAGCCCTTGGTTGGCCGGATTGTTCAGGATTGGACATGTCATTGCCCTGCGCCCGTCCCGTCCCCCTGGCGCGCGCGGAGGGTTACCCTGCGTCAGTGATGGACAGCCCCGTACCTCCCCGCCCGTCCGAGCCGCGCCCGCGCCACCGCGACCGCCACGGCCGCGGCATGCGGGGTCCCGTCGCCCCGCCCCAGGTGCCGCTCTCGGTCAGCAGGGCGGAGAGCTTCCGCGATCTGGTGCAGGACTCGGTGGAACGGCTGGAGCGGCTCTGGCCGCAGCTGGCCGATGTCGACTTCATGGTGCTCGACGTGCCGGGCCCCCAGGAGGAGACCGTGCCGCTGGGGCAGTCGCTCTCCGCCGAGAAGGACCGGCCCGCGCAGATCGTCGTCTACCGGCGGCCGGTCGAGATCCGGGCCAAGAACCGCGACGAACGGGCCCTGCTGGTGCACGAGGTCGTGGTGGAGCAGGTCGCCGAACTGCTGGGGCTCGCGCCGGAGTCGGTCGATCCGCGGTACGGGCAGGAGTAGCCGGGAACGCCGAGGGGCGGGCCGGTCGTGCCGGTCCCGCCCCTTTCCGGTGGCTCCGCCGCCCGGCGCTCGCCCGTCCGACTACTCGTCGAGGACCGAGAGGTCCTGCCGGGCGGCCGGCACCTCGACCGTGCTGCGGTCGTCGGGAAGGGTCTGCACGGTGAACATCTGGATGCCGCCCTTCGGCAGGGTCAGCGTACGGGCGGCGTGCACCGGGCCGCCGGACTCCGTCTCGACCGTCAGCGCGTAGCCGCCCTTGAGGCCGGACGGTACGGGCGGGGTGACCGCCAGCGTCGTACCGGCCTTGACCGTGTACTTCTTGACGGTCTGTTCGCCGCCCTTGCTGCCCGCCGAGGCGGTGACCTTCACGGTGGCGTCGGCGGTCGGGGCGGTGAGCGAGAGGGTCGAGCCCTTGTCGCGGTTGTCGGCCACGGTCGCCCGCGCGCCCACCGGGCCGGTGGCCGGGATGTAGGCGATCTCCTGCTTGTCGCCGGAGCCGCGGACCACCCGCAGGGCGGCGACCACCGGGGTGCGCTTCCCGCTCTGCACGGGGGTCAGCAGCAGGGAGCCGGCCTCGCCCTTGGTGAGGTCCTTCAGGTCGACGCTCGCGGTCATCCGGGACTTGACATGGAGCGAATCGTGGCCGACCGGGGAGATGGCGCCGGTCTTGCCGAGCAGCCTCACCTTCAGATCGGCGTCGTCGTCGCCGGGCGCGAAGGCCACCAGGCGGACCGAGGTGGCGTCCGCGGGGATGCCGGGGAGGACCAGGGTGTCCGTCGGGCCGGTGGAGGCGGGCAGCCAGTCGCTCCCGGCCGTCTCGTCCGAGGCCCGTACGACCGCCGCGACCCGTCCGGTGCGGGTGGTGACGTGCACGGTGACGTCGTCGGCGGCCTGGCTGGTCAGCGTGGAGATCAGGACCGGCACGCTGGAGCGGGCGGGCACCGTGATGCCCTCGCCGACGTCGGACTTGAGGGAGCCGTCCGGTCCGTACAGCTCGATGTCGGCGACGGCCGCGGTGTCGTCCGGGTTGGTCAGGTGGACGTAGTCCTCGCGGGACTTCGCGGTGCTCGCGGCCGGGATCCAGAAGCCGGTGTCGGGCGCGGTGCAGCTGACGCCGAGCAGGCCCCGGCCGGCGCCCGCCTCGACCACGGTGGTCTCCTGGGCGGCCCAGCCGGGGGCCAGCCGGCCGGTGGCGGTGCCGACCAGGGCGGGGCTGCCCGCGCCGGACGCCTCGGCGGTGACCGGCTTCCCGGGCTCCTTGAGCGCGACGACCGGCTTGCCGGGGGCGTCCTTCTTCCCCTTGTCCTTGCCGTCGTCCTTCTTCCCGTCGTCCTTCTTGCCGTCGTCGAGATCGGCCGAGGCGGACTTGTGGAGGTCGGCCGAGCCGGCCGGGCCGCCGGAGCCGCCCGCCGGGGTGAAGGCGGTGTAGGTCGTCTCGGCGAGCGGCGAGAGGCCGGAGGACGGGCAGAGCAGGCTGGTCCGCTCGACCGGGAGCCGGGCGGCGGCCTTCGCCGGGGCCGCGTCCGCGGTGCCGTCGGGTGCGGTGAGCGCGGCGAAGGCGGTGACGGCCGCGAGGGCGGCGGCACCCGCGATGAGGGACAGGCTGGGGGTCTTCACTCGGACTCGCCTCGCGATGCGTTGCCGGTCGGCCACGGGTTCTGGCCCGGGGTCGGGTTCTCGTCGTGCGGCTGGGGTGCCTGCTGCCCGTACGGGGCCTGCGGGTCGTACGGCTGGGGGGCGGCCTGGTAGCCGTACGGGTCGTAGGCCTGGGCGTTCTGCTGGTACGGGTCGGCGGCGAGGTGGTCCTGCCCGGTGCCGTACGCGTACGGCTGCCCGTCCTGCTGGTACGGATCGGCCGGGTACTGCTCGCCGCCCTGGTACTGCTGCGGGTAGCCGGTGTCCTGGTACTGCGGGGCGTCCCAGGTGCCGTACTGCTGCTGCGGGACCGCCGCGTAGCCGTCCTGCCCGTCGTCACCGTGACCGGGCGCGGGGGGCTCGGCGGGGTGCGGGTACTCCTGCGACTGCGGGAACTCCTGGGCCTGCGGGAAGTCCTGTGCCTGCTGGGCCGGGATGTACGGCTCCGCCGTCTCCCCCGCCTCCTCGGCCCCGCTCTCCGTGCCGTTCTCCGCCTCGGCCTCGGCCTGGGCGGCGGCGCGCAGCCGGCGGGCCCGGCGTCCCTCGCCCGCGACCGGCTCCGCGGGGACCGGGGCGGTCTCCTCGGGCAGGTCGTCGTCGATCTCCCGGCGGCGGCCCGGCAGGGCGAGCACCAGCAGGACGACGGCGAGCGCGGCCTGGGTCCAGATCCAGGCGGTGTGGGTGAGCGGGGTGTCGTACGTGAGGTCCAGCGTGCCGCCCTCGGTGGGCAGCTCGAAGCCCTGGGCCCAGCCGTCGACGGTCTTCGGGGTCAGCGTCCGGCCGTTCAGCGTGGCCTTCCAGCCGGGGTCGGCGGCGTCCGCGATCCGCAGCGTCCGGCCGGAGCCGCCCGCGGGGATCTTCGTGTGCGCCTCGACGGGGAGGGAGCCCACGGGCAGCTCCTCGCCGCCGGTGCCGGACGGGACGATCATGACGCGGGCGACCTGGCGCTCCACCCGCCACAGCGCGCTGCCGTCGAGCTGGCTGAGCCGGCTGAGCCCGGGGGTCGCGTCGAGGACCCGGCTCATCCGCTCGGGGGCGCCGTCGCGGACCAGTACGTATCGGATGGCGAAGCCGCTGAGCTGGCTGCCCTGGTCGGCGCCGGAGCCCGCGACCAGGTTGGCGACGACCTTGTCGAGGTGGCTGTTGCTGCCGCCCGCCTCGGTCAGTTCGGCGTCGCCGAGGCGGCCGCCGGAGCCCCGGACCAGGGTGTACGCGACGGTGCCGGGCGAGGTTCCGCCGAGGACCAGGGTGCGCGGCTGGTCGCGGGTGGCGCTCTCCTCGGCGACGAACGCGGGCACCTGGACCGGGTCGCGGCGTTCCAGTGGTCCGTCGGCGCCGCCGATCATCCAGCCCGCGGCGGCCACCACCGGGGCGAGCCCGGCGGCCAGGGCGATCAGCGCGGCGACCGGCTGGCGCCAGCCGAAGCTCAGCTCGGCGACGCGGATGCGGGCGCCGTCCGCGCCGACGAGCGCGGCGGCGATGAGCGCGGTGCCGTAGACGAGCGTGGCGGGTCCGGCCCAGTGCGATCCGTTGGTGAGGGCCGCGAAGACGAGGGCGACCAGCGCGACCGCCCAGGCGGTGCGCACGGCGAACTGCCGCTCGCCGCGCAGCAGCGCGGCCAGGGCGGCGAGCACGATGCCGAGCAGCAGCACCCCGCCGGCGGCCCTGGGGCCGCCGGGGCTGAGGGAGAGCAGGTCGAGCGCGGAGGCGCCCCCCGTACCGATGTCCCGGCCCGCCTCCTCGAAGAAGCGGGACGGTTCGGTGAGCAGCGAGAGCGACCAGGGCGCGAGGACGAGCAGCGGGGTGCCGAGCGCGGCGAGGAGGCGGAGCCCGTACGCGACGATGTCGTCGCGGCGCAGGGCGAGGACGCCGAGGCCGAGGACGGCCGCGAGCGGCCAGACGACCGGCGTGAACGCCATCGTGAAGGTGAGGAGCAGGGTGTACGCCCAGGTGGCGCGCCAGCTGCCGCGGGTGCCGTCGGCGGACCGCAGCCCGTACGCGGCGACGGCGGCGCGGGCGATCAGCGGGAGCAGTACGGCCAGGACGGCGGTGCCGAGCCGCCCGGTCGCCAGGGCGCCGGTCGCGGCGGGCAGGAAGGCGTACGCGACGCTCGCCCAGGCGCGCAGGAGGCGCGAGGGGAGCAGCGGCCGGGAGGCGAAGTAGGCGGTGAGCCCGGCGAGCGGTACGGAGCAGACCAGCAGCAGGGTGAGTGCGAAGCCGGTCGAGCCGAGGAAGAGCGCGGAGAGGCCCGCGAGGACGGCGAGGTAGGGCGGGGCGGTCTGGGTGCCGCCGGTGTTGACGGTGTGCCAGGCGTCCGCGTAGCGGCCCCACAGGTCGGAGACGTCGGCGGGGGCGGGCAGCAGGGCGCCGCCGGTCAGCGATCCGCCGCCGAGGAGGTCGCGGCAGGCGACGAGCGAGACGAGGAGGAGGACGGCGAAGAGCACCGGGCCGGGTTTGCGGCCGATCCGCTTGAGCCGGGCGAACTGCTCGATCTCCAGGAAGTCGGCCTCGTCGCCGCCGGGGCCGGACTCGACGGCGCCGTGCCGGGAACCGGTTTCCGCGTCGGAGCGGCTGCCGAGGTTCCCGGCCACCTGCTCGACGGTGGCGCGGACGGTGGCGCCGGGCGGCGGGAAGAGGCCGCGCAGCTCGGCCTGGTCGACGGCGCCCCTGCCGCGGGCGCGCCGGGCGGCGAGGACGCGGCCGGGGCGCAGGAGGGTGCCGAGGAGTCCGGTGACCTCGTCGAGCGCCTGGCCGGGGACCTTGCCGACGAGGTAGGCGAGGGTGCGCAGGAGGGTGCCGACGACGATCCTGAGCAGCACCCAGGGCAGCACCTTGGGGCGGGCGTTGACCAGCATCGTGTAGACGGCGCCGGCCTTGTCGACGCGGTGCGGGGAGGCGACGGAGCGTCCGACGCAGTCGATGGGCCGGCGTTCGCGGGCGGCCGCCTCGGCGTGGCGCAGGACGGCGTCGGGGGCGATCAGGACCCGGTGTCCGGCGACGTGGGCGCGCCAGCACAGGTCGACGTCGTCACGCATCAGGGGGAGTCCGCGGTCGAAGCCGCCGAGCTCCTCCCAGACGTCGCGGCGGATCAGCATGCCCGCGGTGGAGACGGAGAGGACGGTGCGGACCTGGTCGTGCTGGCCCTGGTCCTGTTCGCGGCGGTCGAGGCCGGTCCAGCGGCGGCCGCTGTTGGCGATGGAGACGCCGACCTCCAGCAGCTGCTTGCGGTCGTACCAGCCGCGGAGCTTGGGGCCGACGATCGCGGCGTGCGGGTCGTCCTCGACGACGCGCAGGAGTTCGGCGAGCGCGTCGGGCGCGGGCGCGCAGTCGTCGTGGAGGAGCCAGAGCCACTGCACGGGTTCGCCGTGCGGCAGCTCGGGCATCTCGTACGCGTCGTCGCGCCAGGTCCTGGTGACGGGGTCCCAGCCGCTGGGGCGCTTGAGGTACGGCAGGTCCTCGGGGGTGAGGACGCCGGCCGTGCGGACCGCCTCGTCGACGGCGGTGCCGAAGCTCGTACGGCGCGCGAGGTGCAGGACGCGGTCGGCGCCGAGCGCCTCGGTGACCAGTCGCGCGGAGTCGTCGGCGCTGCCGGTGTCGGCGGCGACGACGTTCTGCGCGGGGCGTTCCTGTCCCAGTAGTCCGGCGAGCGCGTCGGGCAGCCAGCGCGCGCCGTCGTGGGCGACGAGCACGGCGGTGACGACGTGCCGGGGGAACTCTGGGGCGGTGGCGGCCGCGTACGGCGCCGCCGATTGGCTGTGCACGGACATCGAGGTACGGGCCCTCCGGCCGGGTCCGGGGGCGTCTCCCCGGGGGCTGCATCGGTGTACGCGCGCGCCCCGGCGGGGCGTTGGCGCGTCTCGGACGGGGCCCCACACTAGCCCGTGCGGATCACCCCGGTGGCGCCGAGCGCGGGAAGGCGGCGGTGGCCGGGCGGCACCGGAGCGGTGCGCGGGTACGGCGACGGCCCGTCACCTGCGGGCGGGCGCAGGGGGCGGGCCGTGGTGGGTACGGGATGCGGACGGCGGCCGGTACGGGCCGGACGGCGGCGGCTGCCGGCGGCTGCTCCGGAGGGCGGCCCGGGTCGTACGGGCGCCTTCTCCGGAGGGCGGTCCTCTCCGGGTTCGAGCGGCCTTCCCCGGGCTCAGGAAGCCCGTGCGGCGGCCCGCACCGCTTCCTCCGTGCGGCGTGTGGAGGCCGTGGGACCCCTGTGGCGGCTCACACCGCGGCCTTCTTCAGGCGGCGCCGCTCCCGCTCCGAGAGGCCGCCCCAGATCCCGAAGCGCTCGTCGTTGGAGAGGGCGTATTCCAGGCATTCGGACCGGACCTCGCAGGCGAGGCAGACCTTCTTGGCCTCGCGGGTCGATCCGCCCTTCTCGGGAAAGAAGGACTCGGGGTCGGTCTGGGCGCACAGTGCGCGCTCCTGCCAGCCGAGCTCCTCGTCCGCGTCCTCGACCAGCAGTTGCTGGAACAGCTCGGTCATGTGCGCCCCTCGTCTGTCTCTCGCGTCCCCGTGATGCGGCCGTCACTGTTCGCGGCCGAACGACACGAGTGAAATTACAAGTGTGTAGCTTCAGGCCAGTCAAGCGAGGTTCTGCTATTGGCCCGGGTATTCACCCTGCGGAACCACACCTAGACGGAAAGTGTGCATATAACCAAAAACCTGACATATGCCACCTCGCCTGTCACACCCGCTCCTTCTTCCCATCTCCTTCTCACCCAGTGAGACGACGCGGACGGCCCCGATGTTTCGATTCGATCACCGAAGCGATCAAGATCACATTCGGGTCACGGAGCCTCAGGAAGGTTTCCGGGCACGGCCGATGCGCCACATCTCCGCCCCTCTGACCGAATAAACCTTTCTGCATCCCGGGTGGCCGGATGGGGTGAACCACCGCACGGCGCACCGGGCACCGAGTTGACATCGGCCGATCCGGCCGGTCACTCTCGACGCATGCCAGCGACCGCCGCGATGTACGCCGCCCACGTCCGTGGGTTCCGCACCGCTGCCCCGACGCGCTGTTGCTGTTCCAGCTGTCACAGCTGTTGATGCCCCCGGGGCCCCGGCTCTGATCCGGCCCCTCCCGCAGCACCCTCTCCGCACCTCCGCGCAGGGCCTCCGCCCCTCCGTCCGCGCTCCCCGCGCGGTAGGCACCGTGGCCCCGCGCCCCGCACACGCCCCCCATGCCGAGGAATCACCGCATCCATGAACAGCGACAGCGACCTCCAGATCGCCGGCGACATCCTTGAGGTCCAGCACCTTCTCCAGCCCGCCCGGGAGCACCCCGTCACCGTGGCGGAGTTCGCCGGGCTCGCCCGTTCCGTCGCCGCCGACCGCGCCCGCTGGGAACCGCTGGTCCGGTACGACGCCACCACCCGCTGGTACCACCGGCTCGGCACCGGGCCGGGCTACGAGCTCTGGCTGCTCAGCTGGGTGCCCGGTCAGGGCAGCGGGCGCCACGACCACGGCCGGTCCTCCGGCGTGCTGACCGTCCTGGACGGGACGCTGACCGAGCGCACCGGGCGCGCCGCCCGCTCCCTGGCCCCCGGCGCGCAGCGGGTCTTCGCGCCCGGCTATGTGCACGAGGTGGTCAACGACTCGCTCGAACCGGCCGTCAGCCTGCACGTCTACTACCCGGGGCTCACCGAGATGCCGATGCACGCCGCGCGGTGCGCCGCCGCGGCGGACGCCGTGACCACCGTCTGACGCCGTCGCCCCCGCCGGTCCCGGGGCCCGCCGTCGGCTCCGGCCGCCCGTCCGGTGCCGCGGCGACGACTGTCCGTGCTGCCTGACAGACTGTCCGCATGCGCATTGTGGTTCTGGCCGGCGGTATCGGTGGTGCTCGTTTCCTGCGTGGCCTCAAGCGGGCCGCGCCCGACGCGGACATCACGGTGATCGGCAACACCGGCGACGACATCCATCTGTTCGGGCTGAAGGTCTGCCCCGACCTCGACACCGTGATGTACACCCTCGGCGGCGGCATCGACGAGGAGCAGGGCTGGGGGCGTACGGACGAGAGTTTCCAGGTCAAGGAGGAGCTCGCGGCCTACGGCGTGGGCCCCGACTGGTTCGGGCTCGGCGACCGCGACTTCGCGACGCACATCGTCCGTACGCAGATGCTGGGCGCGGGCTACCCGCTGAGCGCCGTCACCGAGGCGCTCTGCGCCCGCTGGAAGCCGGGCGTCCGGCTGCTGCCGATGTCCGACGACCGGGTCGAGACCCATGTCGCGGTCGATCTGGACGGCGAGCGCCGGGCGATCCACTTCCAGGAGTACTGGGTGAAGCTGCGCGCCTCGGTCGACGCGCAGGCCGTCGTGCCGGTCGGCGCCGAGCAGGCCAAGCCCGCGCCGGGCGTCCTGGAGGCCGTCGCCGAGGCCGATGTGATCCTCTTCCCGCCGTCCAACCCCGTCGTCTCGGTGGGCACGATCCTCGCCGTGCCCGGGATCCGGGAGGCGATCGCCGAGGCCGGGGTGCCGGTCGTCGGCCTCTCCCCCATCGTCGGGGACGCCCCGGTGCGCGGCATGGCGGACAAGGTGCTCGCCGCGGTGGGCGTCGAGTCGACGGCCTCGGCCGTGGCCGCGCACTACGGCTCCGGACTGCTGGACGGCTGGCTCGTCGACACGGTGGACGCCGGGTCGGTCGCCGAGGTGGAGGCCGCGGGCATCCGCTGCCGCGCCGTACCGCTGATGATGACCGACGTCGACGCGACGGCCGAGATGGCCCGGCAGGCGCTGGCCCTGGCCGAGGAGGTACGGGCATGACCGCCGGGGCGGACGGGGCGCCCGCGTACCGGGTCTGGGCGCTGCCCGGGATGCCGGAGGTGCGGGCCGGGGACGATCTGGCGAAGCTGATCGCCGTCGCCGAGCCGGGCCTGGCCGACGGCGACGTCCTGCTGGTCACGTCGAAGATCGTCTCCAAGGCGGAGGGCCGGATCGTCGAGGCGACCGACCGCGAGGCGGCGATCGACGCCGAGACGGTACGGGTGGTGGCCCGGCGCGGCACGCTGCGCATCGTGGAGAACCGGCAGGGCCTGGTCATGGCCGCGGCCGGGGTCGACGCGTCGAACACCCCGGCCGGGACGGTGCTGCTGCTCCCCGAGGACCCGGACGCCTCGGCGCGGGCGATCCGCGACGGGCTGCGGGAGACCCTGGGGGTCGAGGTCGGGATCGTCGTCACGGACACCTTCGGGCGCCCGTGGCGCAGCGGGCTGACCGACGTGGCGATCGGGGCGGCCGGGGTCCGGGTGCTGGACGATCTGCGCGGCGGGACCGACGCGTACGGCAATCCGCTGAGCGCCACCGTGGTCGCCACCGCCGACGAGCTGGCCGCCGCCGGCGACCTGGTCAAGGGCAAGGCCGCGGGGCTGCCGGTCGCGGTGGTGCGCGGGCTCGGCCAGGTGCTGGACCCGGCGGATTCGGCCGGGGCGAGCGCGCTGCTCCGGGGCGCCGAGGGCGACATGTTCCGGCTCGGTACGTCGGAGGCGGTGCGGGAGGCGGTGACGCTGCGGCGCACGGTGCGCGAGTTCACCGACGATCCGGTGGACCCGGGTGCGGTGCGGCGGGCCGTTGCGGCGGCGGTGACGGCGCCCGCGCCGCATCACACGACGCCGTGGCGGTTCGTCCTGCTGGAGTCCGAGGAGTCGCGGACCCGGCTGCTCGACGCGATGCGGGAGACGTGGATCGCCGACCTGCGCCGGGACGGGAAGAGCGAGGAGTCGATCGCGAAGCGGGTGCGGCGGGGCGATGTGCTGCGCCGGGCGCCGTATCTGGTGGTGCCGTGCCTGGTGATGGACGGCTCCCACACCTACGGGGACGAGCGGCGGGACACCGCGGAGCGCGAGATGTTCGTGGTCGCGGCGGGGGCCGGGGTGCAGAACTTCCTGGTCGCGCTGGCGGGCGAGCGGCTCGGCTCGGCGTGGGTCTCCTCGACGATGTTCTGCCGTGACGTGGTGCGCGAGGTGCTGGACCTGCCGGGGTCGTGGGATCCGCTCGGCGCGGTGGCGGTGGGGCGCCCGGCGGCTCCGGCCGCGGACCGGCCGGAGCGGGACGTGGCGGAGTTCGTGACGGTGCGCTGAGAGCCTGCCGGGTGGCCCCGGTGCGCGCGGGGTTCCCAGGGCGTGTCCGGCGCATCTGGGGCGGGCAGGTCGCGGCGTCGGGTGCGGTGCGTCGCAAGACGCCGGGGCGTGTCCATGGCAGAGATCCGGGGGCGTTTCGGCAACGCCGCGAGGTGCCGTGCCGGACGCCGCGGCCCCGGCCATGATGTGCCGGACACGCCCTACAGGCTCGCGATGTCGCCCCGGGTCATGCGCGGGGCGCGGCGCGGCGGGGTGCGGCCGGAGAGCAGGACGAGCCGGGTGGCCCGGTGGCGCTGGCCCTCGTACGGGGCGAGCAGGGCGAGCATCTCCGCGTCGTCGGCGTCCCTGCGGTCGGCGAGGGCGTGGCCGACGATGCCGGGGAGGTGGAAGTCCCCGACGGTGACGGCGTCGGGGGCGCCGTTGGAGCGCTGGAGGGTCTCGGCGGAGGTCCAGGGGCCGATGCCCGGGACGAGCTCCAGCCGGGCCGCGGCCGCCGGGAGGTCCATGGCCGCCGCTTCCTCCAGCCGCCGGGCCACCCGTACCGCGCGCAGGATCGTGCCGGAGCGCTTGGCGTCGACGCCCGCCCGGTGCCACTCCCAGGACGGGATCAGGGACCAGGTGCGGGCGTCCGGCATGACGTACAGGCCCAGCGCGGTGAACGGGGCGTGGCCGGTGGGGCCGGGTGCCGGGGTGCCGTGCGTCCGGACCAGGTGGCGCCAGGCGCGGTACGCCTCGTCCGTGGTGACCTTCTGCTCCAGGATCGACGGGATCAGCGACTCCATCACCAGCCCGGTGCGCAGCAGGCGCAGGCCGGGGCGGCGGTGGTGGGTCAGGGCGAGCAGCCGGTGGCGCGGGCGGAAGGCGTCCGGGTCATCGTCGGCGCCGAGCAGTGTCGGGAGCCGGTCCAGCAGCCAGGGCCCGCCGGGGCCCCAGGCCGCCGCCTCGATCCGGCCGCCCCGGTCGGCGACGCGGAGGGTGCCGGGTCCCTCGGGGGTGCGGCTGGCCCGCCAGAACGTGCCGTCGCCGGTCATCCGGTAGGTGGGGTCGGCGGGGCCCCGGCGCAGCGGGCCGAGGACCAGGCGCAGGTCGAGCGGGCCGGGCGGGGTCCAGTCGCGGGTGAGGGCGTCCGCCGCCGGGGCCGCCGCCTGGGCCGCCTGGCGCGGAACGGCGGCGCGCGGCGTGCCGCGGGGAAGGCCGCGGGGGGCGAATCGTCCTGCCACGGGTCGGGGTCCTCGGTGGTCGGTTCTCGGCGGCCCGGTCGTCGGTTTCGGCCGCGGGCTCTCGGCGGCCGGCTCCCCGGCCGGGTCGTCGGTTTCGGGGCTTGCCCGTCGAGGGTAAGCCCGGCGCGGCCCTTTGTCCGTTCCTACTGGTCCGAGGAGAAGCGCACCGCCCCGTCCGGGATGACCGCCCCGCACCAGACGCGGATGCCGTCGCGCAGCTCGTTGTCGGCGCCGATCCGGGCCCCGTCCCCGACGACCGCGCCGCTGAGCACCGTCCGCCCGCCGATCCGGGCACCGGCCCCGACCAGCGAGTCCTCGATCACGGCGCCGGGTCCGACGACCGCGCCGGCCAGGATCGCCGAGCCGTCGATCCGGGCCCCCGCGCCGACCAGGGCGCCCTCCCCGATCACCGAGCCGCCGCCGATCTTGGCGTCGGGGGCGACGGAGGCGGCCGGCAGGACGAGCCGGTCGCCGCACCGGCCCGGGACGGCCGGGGACGGGGCGCGCCCCAGGACCAGGTCGGCGGAGCCGCGGACGAATGCCTGCGGGGTGCCGAGGTCCAGCCAGTACGTGGAGTCGACCATGCCCTGGAGGTGGGCCCCGGCGGTGAGCAGTCCGGGGAAGGTCTCCCGTTCGACGGAGACCGGGCGGCCGGCCGGGACGGTGTCGATGACCGAGCGCCGGAAGACGTACGCCCCGGCGTTGATCTGGTCGGTGACGATCTGTTCGGGGGTCTCGGGCTTCTCCAGGAACGCGGTGACCCGGCCGTCGTCGTCCGTCGGGACGAGGCCGAAGGCGCGCGGGTCCTCGACCCGGGTGAGGTGGAGGGAGACGTCGGCCCCGGAGGCGGTGTGGGTGGCGGCCAGCGCCCGGATGTCCAGGCCGGTGAGGATGTCGCCGTTGAAGACGAGCACCGGTTCGTCCGGGGCGGCGGTCAGCCGGGACGCGGCGTTGCGTATCGCGCCGCCGGTGCCGAGCGGTTCGAGCTCGGTGACGTACTCGATGTGGAGGCCGAGTCCGGAGCCGTCGCCGAAGTACGGCTCGAAGACCTCCGCCAGGTACGACGTCGCGAGCACGATGTGCTCGACCCCGGCGGCGCGGGCGCGCGCCAGCTGGTGCGAGAGGAAGGGCACGCCCGCCGCCGGGACCATGGGTTTGGGCGTGTGCACCGTGAGCGGGCGCAGCCGGGTCCCCTTCCCGCCGACCAGGAGGATCGCTTCTTTTGCCTCTGTCACCGCGCTGACTCTGCTTCCTGCTGGGGCCCCGGCCGGGATTTCGGCTGGCCAGTGTATGCAGCGCGGTCCGGTGGCGGCCCCGGGCGGTCGCGGCGGCCCGGGTCAGCGGCCCTGCATCTGGGCCGAACTGCTCCGGGCCGAGCCGAGCTTGCTGTAGAGGCGGGCGCCCGGGCATTCGGTCAGATAGCCGTCCCGGTGGCCGGAGATGACGTTGAGGCTGACCTTCGCCCCCTTCTTGTACTTGTTGCTGCCGCCGGAGACGAGGGTGACCTTGCCCTTCGGGTTGGCGCCGAACAGGCCGAGCTTCCAGGCGGTGAGCTTCGCGACGGCGTTGACGGCGGCGGACGGCGGGGTGGAGTCGGTGAAGGTGCCGAGCACCGCGATGCCCATGGTGTTGCTGTTGAAGCCGAGGGTGTGTGCCCCGAGCACGGCCTTGGTCACTCCTCCGGCCCGTCCTTCGTAGATGTTTCCGCACTTGTCGACGGCGAAGTTGTAGCCGATGTCGCGCCAGCCGCTGCTCTTGACGTGGTAGCGGTAGATGCCGCGCAGTACGGCGGGGGCCTGGGCGCAGGTGTAGTTGTTGCCGGTGGCGCTGTGGTGGATGAAGGCGGCCTTGACGGTGCTGGTGTAGACGAAGGTCCGTTCCCGGAGCTTCTCGTCGGCGCCCCAGCCCTTGCGGGTGATGATGCCGGGGCGGGGTCCGATGTACGGGCGGGCGCCCCGGGCGAGACCGGCCTCCGCCTCGCCCAGCGCCTCGGAGGCGGCCTTGTTCAGGGCGGGGAGCATGCCGCCCGGCACGTTCCGCGCCGCCGGACCGGACTGCCCGGTGCGTCCGGCCGTCGCCGTACCGCTTCCGGGGGACTTCGGGTCCTTGCCGGGGTCGACGAGTTCGAGGTGCAGCCCGCCGGGCAGCGGTGTGGCGGTGCCGGTGCGGTCCTGCGGGTCCGGCGCCTCGGGGCGTACCCGGACCGACACGGCGTCCGAGTCGCCGACCCAGAGCGGGGCGGTGGAGCCCCGGACGCCGCGGGACTCGCGTTCGGCGGTGCCGGGGTCGGCGGAGTGTTCGGCGTTGTGCGTCTCCAGGTCCTGCCAGCGCGACCAGGTGCCGGTGCCGGTGGCACGGGTGCGGACCTGGACGGTGCCGTGGAGTTCGGCGTCCGCGTCGTTCCAGACGACGCCGAGCATGGAGAAGGGGTGGACCTCGCGGTCGAGCAGGCCCTGTTCGGGGGTGGTGGTCCGGTGGTCGACCCGGTCGGACGGCAGCGGCAGGGCCCGCAGCGCCAGGGACTGGGTGGAGCCCGGCACATCGACGGATCCGGCCGGCGCCGCGGAGGCGGTGCGGGGAGCGGGGGCGGGGGCGGCGCCCGCGGGCACGGCCGACGGAAGGGCGAGAACGGCCGCGCAGGCGACGCCGATCGAGGATGCAAGGAAGGCACGCATGCGAACAATCCTGGCCATACTCCGGCAAGTCCGGCTACCCGGACAGGGGCCCGTACCTGACGGTCCCTCGGTTCCGACGGCGGCCGGGACGGTCGTTTCCGCCCTTGGGGGCACCCCCCGCCGCGTACGCTTGCGCGGATGAACGCCACCGACCGCACCCCTGCCGACCTGCTGCGTTCCGCGCTCGCCGCGGATCCGGCCCGCCCCCTGGTCACCTTCTACGACGACGCCACCGGCGAACGCGTCGAACTGTCCGTGGCCACCTTCGCCAATTGGGTGGCCAAGACCGCCAATCTCCTCCAGGGCGACCTGGCCGCCGAGCCCGGTGACCGGCTCGCGCTGCTGCTGCCCGCTCACTGGCAGACCGCGGTCTGGCTGCTCGCCTGTTCCTCGGTCGGGGTGGTCGCCGAGGTCGGGGGCGATCCGGCCGGCGCCGACCTCGTCGTCAGCGGGCCGGACGGGCTGGAGGCGGCGCGCGCCTGCTCCGGCGAGCGGGTCGCCCTGGCGCTCCGTCCGCTGGGCGGCCGGTTCCCGCAGCCGCCCGAGGGGTTCGCGGACTACGCGGTCGAGGTGCCCGGCCAGGGCGACCGCTTCGCCCCGTTCGCCCCGGTGGACCCGGACGGCCCGGCGCTGGTGGTGGACGGTACGGAGCTGACGTCCGCACAGCTGGTGGCGCGGGCCCGCGAGGAGGCGGCGGCGCTGGGCCTGTCCGCCGGATCGCGGCTGCTCACGGGCGGTTCGTACGATTCCTGGGCGGGTCTGGCCGCGGGGCTGTACGCGCCGTTGGCCGCCGGGGGGTCCGTCATCCTCTGCCGCCATCTGGACCGGCTGGACGCGGACGGGCTGGCGAAGCGCGTGGCGAGCGAACGGGCCACCGCCACCGCGGTATGACAAACACCCCCGGCCGCCACTCGTCCGGCCCACACCGGGTCGAGTCCCGGTGGCTGTGCGTCAACTCCGGTACATGATCGGCGCTACGGGCCATCGGGGGCACAACCAAGCGTGAAGTTCATCCGTCTACTTGTGCGACCGGCGGCCCGAGGTGCCGCCGAACGTGAAGGATGGACGCAACGTGAGCGAAAGCGCCGGGCCGCCGGACGAACCGGCGGCGGGCGGGGGCGCGCCGCACCCCGGACACGACGCCGGAAGCGGATCCGCGGACACCCCGGGGGCCGATTCCGGGAGAGCCCCCACCGACAGCTCCGGGAACGGCTCCCCGGACGACCCCGGGGCCGCCCCGGGAAACGGCTCGCCGGAGAGCGGCCCCGGCCCCATCCCCGTCACCGCCGTCGCCGCGCCCCGCCCCCGCCGCCACTGGCTGCGCTGGACCGCGCTGGGCGCCTCGTTCGTCGTCCTGGTCGCGGCGGGCGTCGGCTGCTGGCTGTACCGGAAGCTCGACGGCAACATCCGGACCGACACCTCGGTCGCCGCCGAGCTCAAGGTGTACGAGCGGGAGCGGCCCGTGCCGGTGGTGCGGGACGCGGAGAACATCCTGCTCATCGGCTCGGACAGCCGGGCCGGCGAGAACCGCGCGTACGGCCGGGACGACGGCGGCAGCCAGCGCTCGGACACCACGATCCTGCTGCACCTGGCGGCGGACCGGAAGAGCACCACCGCGATGTCCCTGCCGCGGGACCTGATGGTGGACATCCCGGCCTGCCACCAGGCGGACGGCACCACGACCAGGGCGATGTTCGCCCAGTTCAACTGGGCTTTCGAGCGGGGCGGCGCGGCCTGCACGATCCGTACGGTCGAGAAGCTGACCGGCATCCGGATAGACCACCACATGATCGTCGACTTCAACGGCTTCAAGGACATGGTCGACGCGGTCGACGGCGTCCAGGTCTGCCTCAAGAAGCCGGTGGACGACGCCGACGCCCATCTGAAGCTCCCCGCCGGGCGCCAGACGCTCGACGGCGAGCAGGCGCTGGGCTACGTACGGGCCCGCAAGTCGATCGGCAACGGCAGCGACACCGAGCGGATGGACCGCCAGCAGCAGTTCCTGGGCGCGCTGGTGAGCAAGGTCCAGAGCGACGGCGTCCTGCTCAACCCGACCCGCCTCTACCCGGTGCTGGACGCCGCCACCAAGGCGCTGACCACCGACCCGGGGCTGGACAACCTCAAGGACCTGTACGACCTGGTGCGCGGCCTGCGCGACGTACCGACCGACAAGGTGCAGTTCCTGACCGTGCCCCGGCAGCCGTACGTTGCCGACCGAAACCGGGACGAACTCGTACAGCCCGCCGCAGGACGGCTCTTCAAGCGGCTGCGCGCGGACAAGCCGGTCACGGTCGTCCCGGCGGACCAGCTCGCGGATGACAACGGGAAGAACACCGGGAAAAACAATGCCGCGGCCGATACTCCGGATGCTTCCGGCCCCACTCCGACGCCCACGTATTCGGGCAACAACGCGGCGGCGGACCTGTGCGAGCAGTAAAGCAATTCCCAAACGGAAGCCGGTGATCGGCGTGTAATGAGCAGTATGACCAGTTGTAAGGAGCGTGGAATTTGTCACGCACGTCGCTCGACGTCGAATCGGGCGGATAGTGTGACGCGATCCGGTGCTGCCGGCCGTCTGGCCGCGCACTTCTGGAGCGAAAGATCGAGCGCCTGATCGGGGGAGGCGCCTCGCGTGGCACCGACGGAGGACACAAGCAACCGTGGATGCGCAAAGCCGTGGGCGGGCGGACGGAATCGACCCCGCAGACCAGTGGGTACTCAACCCGAACACTGGCGATTACGAGCTGCGACTGAATAATTCCGGAGGGGATTCGGGCGACTCCGCCCGGACTTCCGGCCCACGTGTCCCCCACAGCAGAGGCCCGGTCCAGGACAGAGAAGGCGGGCGGCGGGGCGGGGGCGACCGCCGCGCCCCGGCCGGCGACGGCGAGGACGACTCCGCGGGCCGCGAGGGCCGCCGGGGCGCCCCGGGCCGCGAGGTGCCCGGCCAGCGCCGCCGCTCCGCCAACGGGACGCGCAGCACGGAGGGTTCCGCCCCCGAGGCCGCGGGGTCCCGGCGCGCCCGCAAGTCCCGCAAGGCGCCCAAGGCGCGGCGCAAGAAGGCGCTGATGTGGACGGGCGGTGTGACGGCCTTCGTGCTCGTCGGGCTGTCGGTGGGCGGCTACGCGCTCTACCAGCACTTCAACGGCAACCTGAACACGGTCGACGTGGGCGGGTCCGGCAACAAGAACGTCTTCGACAACGACGCCCCGATCAACATACTCGTCGTCGGTACGGACAAGCGGACCGGCAAGGGCAACGCGGGCTACGGCGACAAGGGCAGCGTGGGCCACGCCGACACCAACATCCTCTTCCACGTCTCCGAGGACCGCACCAACGCGACGGCGCTGAGCATCCCGCGCGACCTGATCACCGACATCCCCGACTGCAAGGTCAAGCAGGAGGACGGCTCGGAGAAGCTGGTCCCGGGCTCCCAGGGCGTGCGGTTCAACGAGAGCCTCGGCCAGAAGGGCCGGGGGGCGGGCTGCACCATGGACACCGTCAAGGCGATAACCGGTATAAAGGTCGACCACTTCATGATGGTCGACTTCAACGCGGTGAAGGAGCTGTCCACAGCGGTCGGCGGGGTCGAGATCTGCCTGGGGAAGGCGGTCAACGACCCGGACTCCCATCTGAACCTGCCGGCCGGTGAGCACCGCATCCAGGGCGAGGACGCCCTGGCGTTCGTCCGGACCCGGCACAGCTTCGGCAACCGGGGCGACCTGGACCGCATCCAGGTCCAGCAGCAGTTCATCGCGTCGATGATCCGGCAGATCCAGTCGGACGACACCCTGACCAGCCCGACCAAGCTGTACAAGCTGGCGGACGCGGTGGTCAACGCGCTCACCGTGGACTCGGGCATCGGTTCGGTGAAGAAGCTGTCCTCGCTGGCCCAGGAGATCAGCAAGGTCAACACCAAGAACATCACCTTCACCACCGTGCCGGTGCTCGACAACCCGGCGGAGAAGGTCAAGGCGACCGTCGTGCTCAACCCGCCCAAGGCGGACGCGCTGTTCGCCATGATGCGCGACGACACCTCGCTCACCGAGGTGAAGTCGAAGAAGAAGGCCGCGAAGAACAAGCAGGAAAAGCTCCTCAAGGGAACCAAGGCGGCCGCGGCCGACGTCCGCGTCGACGTGTACAACGGCGGCGAGGTACCCGGAGGGGCGCAGGCGACGGTCACCTGGCTCCAGAACGAGCAGGGCGTCCTCAAGTCCACGAACAAGTCCAACGCCCCGTCGAAGATCGAGAAGACGACGTTGGAGTACGCCCCCAACCAGGCGGACCAGGCCCGGGCGCTGGCCGCCATGATGGGCCTGCCCGGCTCGGCCATGAAGCCGGGCACCGAGGACGCCGAAGGGCTCCAGGCGATGGTCCTGACCCTCGGGAAGGACTTCAAGGCGGCGGGCACGCCCATCACCGGTCCGGCCAAGGTGCCGGACGACATCCAGCAAGCCAACGCCGACAAGGCAGTGTGCGCCAAGTGACACCGGGTCACCGCGCTGAACCACGAATCTGAGCATCAGGGGGGTCCCGGTGGGACGGAGCAGCACGCCCGGAGAGGGGACGCGACCACGCGTCCGTCGCGCCGAACAACTCGGCTGGGACGACGGGTTGTACGAGGACGGGTCGGAGCGGGGGACGGGCTCCGGCGACGGGGAGCGGCGGACGGCCGGCGCGGACGGGGCGGACGGCGGCCACCGGCGCGGCGGCGGCCGCAAACGGCGCGGCAGGAGCGGCAAGCGCAAGGTGCTGCGCTGGAGCGCCTCCGTCCTGGCGCTGCTCATACTGGGCGGCGCGGGGGCCGGATACCTCTACTACGAACACCTCAACAACAGCATCAAGAAGGCCGATCTGACCCTCGGCGACAAGAAGATGGCCGATCACAAGGCCAACTCCGCCGGTCAGACCCCGCTGAACATCCTGCTCCTGGGCTCGGACGCGCGGGACGACAAGGAGAACCAGAAGCTCGGCGGGGCCAAGGACACCTTCGGGGCGCCGCCCCTGGCCGATGTGCAGATGCTGCTCCACCTCTCCGCCGACCGGTCCAACATGTCGGTGATCAGCATGCCGCGCGACACCATGCTGAAGATCCCCAAGTGCACCGACCCGGAGACGAAGAAGGTCTACCCCGCCAGCACGGGCCTCACGATGACCAACGAGACGCTGATGCGCGGCGGTCCGGGCTGCTCGGTCGCCACCTGGTACGAGCTGACCGGCATCACCATCGACCACTTCATGATGATCGACTTCTCCGGAGTGGTCTCGATGGCCGACGCCATCGGCGGCGTCCCGGTCTGCGTCAAGCAGAACGTCTACTCGCACACCAGCGCGGGCAAGGGCTCCGGGCTCAAGTTGCGGAAGGGCACCACGAAGATCAAGGGCAAGCAGGCCCTCCAGTGGCTGCGCACCCGCTACGGCTTCGAGGACGGCACCGACCTCGGCCGCACCCACGCCCAGCACATGTACATGAACTCGATGGTCCGCGAGCTGCGCAAGGGCACCAAGCTCACCGACCCGGGCAAGCTGATGGACCTGGCGGACGCGGCGATCAACGCGCTGACGGTCGACAAGGGCCTCGACACGGTCAAGAAGCTGTACGACCTCGCGGAGGAGCTGAAGAAGGCTCCCACCGACCGCATCACCATGACGACGATGCCGAACGTCTACGGGACGGGGAACCTGAAGGACCGGGTGCTGCCGATGGCCGGTGACGCCGAGCGGCTCTTCCAGATGGTCCGCGACGACGTCCCGCTCGACGGCAAGGCCTCCAAGAAGAAAAAGAAGGCCCCGGTCGCCGAGAAGCCCACCTCGACCCCGGCCGAGACGCCGGTGACCATCCGCAACGGCACCCGTACCGAGACCGAGTACCCGGTCAAGGGCCGGGCGACGGCGGTCCAGGGGCTGCTGGCCGGAAAGGGCTTCACCCAGTCCTCGCTCGACACCGCGAACACCGAGGCGTCGGTTCGGACCACGGTGGCCTATCCCAGCGTGGACATGAAGGGCAACGCCCAGGCGGTCGCCAAGGCGCTCGGCCTCCCGCTGAGCGCGGTGAAGAAGTCGACCGACGTCTCCGGCATCACGCTGACCGTGGGCGCGGACTGGCGGGAGGACGGGGTGTACAAGGCGCCCCCCGCCGAGGAGAAGACCCCGGACACCGCGCGGGCGCTCAACGGCAGTGACGAGTCGGCCTGCATGGACATCCAGCCGGGCTTCACCTGGTAGCCACCCGGTCACCCGCCCGCGAAGCGCCGAAGGGGCCCTCCGGAACACCGGAGGGCCCCTTCGGCCGTTCCGACGGCGCTACCGAGGGGAACCCCCGTCCGGAACCGGCATCCGGCCGCAGCGTTACCGCGAACGGGGGACACCGGCGCGTCCCACTGGGCGGTATGGCGGATAAAAGATCATATTGGCCTACCGTACGGACGGTCCCGCTCCCTCGCACCCCGGAGGTCCCCCGTGCCCGTACCGCACCGCTCCCTGGGCCCGTCGAGCTCCCGCGGGGTTCCGCCGCGCCCGCGGTCCAGAAGACAGGACGAGCGGCCGCGCTGGGGCGCGCGGCTGGTGACCGGGCTCTCGGTGCTGGTCCTCGGGGCCGGCGGGGTCGGCCACGCGGTGGTCTCCGGACTGGACACCGGGATCGACCGGGTCGACCCGTTCAAGGACATGAAGAACCGGCCGAGCGCGGGCGTCGGCACCAATCTGCTGCTCGTCGGCACCGACGGCCGCGACCGGATCACCCCGCAGGAGAAGCGGCGGTACCGGCTGGGCGGCGCGCCCTGCCACTGCACCGACACGGTCATGCTGGTCCATCTGTCGGCCGACAAGAAGCGCGCCAGCGTCGTCTCACTGCCCCGGGACAGCTACGCCGAGGTCCCCGAGCACCGCGCCCCGGACACCGGCGCACCGCACCCCGCCCGCCCGATGAAGCTGAACGCGGCCTACGCCGAGGGCGGCCCGAACCTGACCGTGCGGACCGTCGAGAACATGACGGGCATCAAGATCGACCACTACCTGGAGGTCGACTTCACCAGCTTCATGCGGACGGTCGACACCCTGGGCGGGGTACGGATCTGCACGCCCCGGCCGCTGAAGGACACGTACACCGGCCTGGACCTGGCCGCCGGCCCGCACGACCTGAACGGCGGGCAGGCCCTCCAGTACGTACGCTCCCGGCACATCGACGGCGCCGCCGACCTGGGCCGGATGCAGCGCCAGCAGAAGTTCCTCGCCTCCCTGATCGAGCGGGCGACCGGCAGCGGGGTGCTGCTGAACCCGGTGAAGCTCCGGGACGTCGTCTCCACGGTGCTGGGCTCGGTCCGGGCCGACGGGGGGTTCGGGGCGGAGCAGATGCTGGAGCTGGGCCGGGCGATGCAGGGCTTCTCGCCCTCGTCGTCGGAGTTCACCTCCGTACCGGTGGGGAACCCCTCGCACCCGGTCGAGGGCATCGGCTCGACGGTCACCTGGGACCCGGTGAAGTCCAAGAAGCTCTTCCGGGCGCTGCGCGAGGACGAGCCCCTCGCCCCCGCGCGCCCCGCCGGCCCGCGGGCGCTGCCAGTCGACGTGGACCCGAAGCTGATCCGGATCCAGGTCTACAACGGGACGCCGAGGGACGGCCTCGGGCAGAAGGCCGACGACGCGCTGCGCGCCACCGGCTTCGACACCACCCGCGCCCCGCTGAACGGGGACGCGCACGACCTGGAGCACACCCTGGTCACGTACGACCCGCGCTGGGACCGGTCCGCGAAGTCTCTGGCGGTGGCGCTGCCGGGGGCGCGGCTGCACCCGGTGAAGGGGCAGGGGCCCACGATCCGGGTGACGGCCGGGACGGACTTCGGCGAGGTGCGCCGGGTGCGGGCCGAGGACCCGGAGAGCGGCCCGTACGGCGCCGTCACGGGCGACCAGGTGGTCTGCCCGTGACGGAACGGCCGAGGCCTCAGTCCTCGATCCCGTCCGCGGCGCGCTTCTCCCGCAGTTCCCTGATCGCGCGGCGGCGGGCGAGCCGGTGGGTGCGCCGGATCTGCGCCTCCTGGTAGCGCCGCCGGTCGCGCTCCGTCTCGGGGATCACCTGCGGTACGGGGCGCGGCCTGCCGTCCGCGTCGACCGCGGCGAAGACCAGGTAGGCGCTGCCGACCTGCTGGGCGGGGGTGGATTCGTTCCAGCGCTCGGCCATGACCCGGACGCCGACCTCCATCGAGGAGCGGCCCGTCCAGTTCACCTGGGCGCGGACGTGGACCAGGTCGCCGACGCGGACCGGCTCCAGGAAGACCATCTCGTCCATGGAGGCCGTCACGGCGGGACCGCCGGAGTGCCGTCCGGCCACGGCGCCCGCCGCGTCGTCGACGAGCTTCATGATCACGCCGCCGTGCACCGTGCCCAGCAGGTTGGTGTCGTTGCCGGTCATGATGTGGCTGAGGGTGGTCCGGGAGGCGGCGGTGGGCTTGCCCGGGATGTCGCCCTCCGGGTGCGGGGCCTGATCTGTCATACAGTCCACCTTATGCGGGGCGCTTCGGCCGGGTCGCAATGCATCAGCTTCGCAACAGCCCCGGTCCGATTTCCCGCTCCCCCTGTAAGAGGGGCGCCTCGGGCCTGCACACTGGTCCGTATGAACGATTGGCCCGAGGGATGGTCCGACGACAACCGCGGCGGTAACCGCTACGGGCAGGGCAGCGCCGGCGAGCGGCCCGAGGGTGCCCGCGTGATGCGGCACGTTCAGCGCCCCGCCGCCCCGCCCCAGCAGCGGCCGGCCCCGCCGCGCCCGGCCGCGCCGCCCCGGCAGCGCCGGGCGGAGCCGTCCCCGTACGGCGGCCCCGACGAGAACACCGGGTACGACAGCGGTTACAGCACGGGCCAGGTCTACGGCGGTGGCGGCCGGGACGGCGGCCACGGCGGCGGACCGGGCGGCCGGGACGGCGGCGGTCACACCCCGCAGGGCCGTTCGGCGCCGGACTGGCGCCGCCGGATCAAGATAGGCGCGCTCTCCCTGGTGATCGTGGTCCTCGCGGTCTCCATAGGCACCTACTTCTGGGCCGATTCCAAGCTCAGGCGCGAGGTGGACCTCTCCAAGGTCATCGAACGGCCGGAGAGCGGCAAGGGCACCAACTACCTGATCGTCGGTTCCGACAGCCGCGAGGGCATGACGTCCGACGACAAGAAGCGGCTGCACACCGGCTCCGCGGCGGGCAAGCGGACCGACTCGATGATGATCCTGCACGACGGGGCGAACGGGCCGACGCTCGTCTCCCTGCCGCGCGACTCGAACGTCGAGATCCCCTCGTTCAAGGGTTCCGAGTCCGGCAAGCTCTACCCGGCCCGTGGCCGCTTCACCAAGCTGAACGCCGCGTACGCCATGGACGGCCCCGAACTCCTCGTCCGCACGGTCGAGTTCAACACCGGGCTGCACATCGACCACTACGTCGAGATCGGCTTCGGCGGCTTCGCCAAGATCGTGGACGCGATCGGCGGGGTGGAGCTGGACATCCCCAAGGCGTTCAAGGACAAGAAGTCCGGCGCCGACTTCCAGGCGGGCAAGCAGACGCTGAACGGCGAGCAGTCGCTGGCCTTCGTCCGCACCCGGTACGCCTTCGCCGAGGCCGACCTGGCCCGTACGAAGAACCAGCAGAAGTTCCTCGCGGCGCTGGCGAGCCAGACGGCGACGCCGTCCACGATCCTCAACCCGTTCAAGCTGTACCCGACGATGGGCGCCGGGCTGGACACCCTGATCGTGGACAAGGACATGTCGCTCTGGTCCCTGGGCAAGATGTTCTTCGCCATGAAGGGCGTCACGGGCGGCGACGGAAAGTCGATGAACATGCCGGTCGCGGGCTTCAGCAACGGAAACGTGGACTGGGACAAGCCCAAGGTCAAGCAGCTGGTGGACCAGCTGAAGAACGACGAGACGGTCACCGTCTCCGGCCGCTGACGACGACCGGGCAACCGGGCAAGGGCCCGGGCGGCTCCTGGAACCCCAGGAGCCGCCCGGGCCCTTGCGCTTGTCCACTCCCCTTGGCACATGCCGGACACTCCTGCCTGAAACCTCCACCTTCCAGCCATCCGGTTTCGGGCCCGGCCACCCATACAGGCACCGGCGTTTGGCTGAAATGCACGCGATTCAAGTCAATGATTCACCAAGCGTTCACCACGTCGTGCAGCACATGGCCCCGGCCATAGAAAAGTTGTGCACATTCACGTCGCGTTCGACGCCCGAAAACCAGGTGTCCGATACGCACCTGCCAGAAAGCTGTGGGCCGAACATAGTTTCTGCCTGTACCTGGAAGCGCGCCCCACCGGCAGGTCGGGTGCACGACGAACAGGAAGAACGTGAAGAGAACGAAGCTCTGGACCTCGCTGGCCCTTCCGTTCCTGGTCGCCTCGGCGGCCATCGTCTCCGCCCCGGCCGCGGGCGCGGCCACCACCGGCGCAAGCGCGTGCACGCACCCGGCGTGGTCCAACAAGGACGCCGGCTACGGATACGTGTCCGGCAGTTCCGCGCCGCTGCGCACCGGCCCGAGCGCCGACTGCCCCACCACCGCCACCGTCTACTCGGCCAGGCTCTACTACCACTGCTACGTGGTGAACTCCGCGGGCAACACCTGGACCCACGCGCGGATCGACGGCACGCAGATCAACGGCTGGATCTACGACGGCAACCTGAGCAACTCCGGGGCGCTCAAGGCCTGCTGACCCGGGCCGCCGACCCCGCACCGCTCCGAGGCGCCGTTCCCCCTCCCGGGGAGCGGCGCCTCCGTCTTCACGCCGGCCCCGGTCCCGGCCCGCGCCGCCTATGACTCGGGGGTGATGTTGCCCCACTCGTCCATCACGGGGTGCATCCGCATGGGGTCGTGGATCTCGACGTCCGACTTCCGCGGGCCCTCCGGACCGGCGGGGCCGATCCGCATCATCCGTTCGACCCGGACGATCTCGAAGCGCCGCCCGCGCACCTCCATTTCGTTGGGGCGCCGCCGCTTGCTGAACGCCTCGGCGGCCCGGGCGTAGATGACCGCCTCGTCCTCGTCGATCTGCTTGAACATCGGCAGGAACTTCGTCAGGTGGTAGACCAGCGAGCGCCGCGCGTCCTGCGGGGTGGGGTGCTGGGACGACACCAGCGACCAGGAGTGCTCCTTGCGCTCCATCACCCGGAAGGCGACCGGCAGCAGCACCAGCCCGGGGTGGGTCCGCAGCGCACGCCGCGAGTCCGCCAGCACGTCGGCCGGGAAGCGCTGGGAGGTGTACGCGAGCGGCACGAGGCCCATCCGGTCGAGCCCCTCGGTCAGCCCCACCGCCGCCGCGTGGTCGATGACGAAACCCTTGGTGGTCGAGGGCGAATCCAGATCGAGGTCCCAGCCGTCCGTGTCGACGTCGGTGGCCCGGGGCGGCTCCATGCGGCCCCCACCGATCCGGGCGAACTCGTCTGCGCGCACGATCCGGTAGCGGGTGTCGCCCACGGTCAGGTCGTTGACCCGCTCGGTCTCCAGTCGGCGGACCGCGTCGAGCAGGGCACGCCGCTCACGGGGATCGTCCGTCTCGTCCCTGGCCTTGAACCAGAGGTGGCTGTTCAACTCGTCGCGGACGTCCTGCGGGTAGCCGGACTCCATGTCGGTGATCAGCCGCCACCGCGGCCGCTCGCCCCGGCGCTGCTCGGCGACGCCGAAGAGCGGGCCCCGGATGACGACGTTCGAGTACGTCCGGGACGAGGCGAACGCGTCCGCCTCGGTGACCATGGACACCGGGTCCTCCCGGCGCTGCACATTGATGACGAGGTGATCCGGCAGTGCCTGATGGTGATCGTTCATGCACCCAGTGTGCCGATCACGTGACCGGAGGGTGCGCGGATTCCCTGAAAGCGCCCCGGAGCGCGGGGAGTCGGGGCAGAGTGCGCTGCCGTCGGCGGGCCCCTGTCAGTGGTGCTCCCTATAGTCACGCCCATGACGCAGGAACAGCCGCCCCCGCCCCCGGAGTCCGCCCCGGCCCCGGAACCCGCCCCGGACCCCGCCCCCGATCTGGCCCTGGACCTGGAGGCGTTGACCGCGGCGGCCGGCGTGCGGCCCGACCGGCGGGCGGCGTGGCGCTTCGTCCGCGCCTTCGCCCGCGACTGGAGCCCCCGCCCGCTCACCGCGGCCGACGGCCGCACCCCCGCCGAACTCGACGCGGCCGCGGAGCGGCTCGGCCTCCCCCTGCCCGCCGCCCTGCGCGAGGCCCACCACCTCCTCGGCCTGCGACCCGATCTGACGAACAACCAGGACACCTTGCTCGCCCCGGAGGACCTCTACCTGGACGGGGACCGGGGCGTGCTGGTCTTCCGCGTCGAGAACCAGTCCTGCGCCTACTGGGGCATACGCGTCGCGGACCTCGGCCAGGAGGACCCGCCCGTGGTGTTCCGCCTCGACGTCCCCGGGCCCACCGCCGACGACTGGATCGCCTGGCTGGACCGGCTGAGCGTCGCGCTCGTCGAAGTCGTCCTGTCCGAGGCGCTGTACGCCGACGAGGACCTGATGGGCTGGCTGGACCCCGAGGACATCCCCCCGGCCTTCCGCCGCCTCCCGCTCCCGGAGTACCCGACCGCCCAGCGGCCGGGCTCACGCTGGTTCGCGCACGACGGGATCATCATCCGCGACGACCACGGAACCGCCCTCCTCCGGGCCCGCACCGAGGAGGACCTGGACCGCTTCGACGGTGAGTACGACGGCATCTGACCGGGCGGGAGGAGGGGTGCTCGCACGAACGTGACAGAGGGCGGGGAAGTGTCACGTCCGCGGGGGCGGTACGGGGTTCAGCGCGCGGACACCGGCTCCGCCGGCGGCCGCCACTCCCGCCTGAGCAGCCCGTAGACCCATGAGTCGGACACCTCGCCGTTGACGACGCAGTCCTCCCGCAGCGTCCCTTCACGGACGAACCCGAGCTTCTCCAGCACCCGGGCGGACGCCGCGTTGCGGGTATCGGCCTCGGCCTGGACGCGGTTGAGGTCCAGCGTGTCGAACGCCCACCGCAGCAGGGTGCCGGCGGCCTCGGTCGCGTAGCCGTGGCCCCACGCCGCTTCGCCGTAGCAGTAGCCGAGCGACGCGCTGCGGTAGTCCGGATTCCACCCGAACAGGCCGCACCAGCCGAGGAACGCCCCGTCGGAGGCACGGTCCACGGCGAGCCGCACCCCGGTGCCCTCCCGCGCCATCCGCCGACAGGTCTCGACGAACCTCCCGGCACGCTCGCGTTCGCTCCACGGCGGTGAGTCCCAGTACCGCAGCACATGGGCGCTGCTGTGCAGCGCGAAGAGCCCGTCCGCATCCGCGTCCTCGAAGGCGCGCAGCCGGAGGCGGCCGGTGCGCAACGAAGGGGCGGGCAGCGCCGTCGTCATGTTCCCTCCCCGGACGGTGACCGGTCCATCAGCCATCCGGCGCAGACTACCGGCGCCCGCCCGCGCCGTCGCCCCGAATAAGGAACGCCCCCACCGTTCGGCGGGGGCGTTCCTCGTGCGATCCGAGCGGTCGGAGCGGGGTGCGGACGGAGGCCCGGTTCCGCCCGGACGCCACGAGACCCCGCTACGGCAGGTTGCGCGCCATGACGATGCGCTGGACCTGGTTCGTACCCTCATAAATCTGGGTGATCTTGGCGTCGCGCATCATGCGCTCCACCGGGTAGTCGCGGGTGTAGCCGTAGCCGCCGAGGAGCTGGACCGCGTCCGTGGTGACCTCCATCGCGACGTCGGAGGCGAAGCACTTGGCGGCGGCGCCGAAGAAGGTCAGGTCGGCGTCGACGCGCTCGGACTTGGCGGCGGCGGAGTAGGTGAGCTGGCGGGCCGCCTCCAGCTTCATGGCCATGTCGGCGAGCATGAACTGGATGCCCTGGAAATCGGCGATCGGCTTGCCGAACTGCTTGCGCTCCTGGACGTAGCCCTTGGCGTAGTCGAGGGCGCCCTGGGCGATGCCGAGGGCCTGGGCCGCGATGGTGATGCGGGTGTGGTCCAGGGTCTTCATCGCGGTGGCGAAGCCGGTGCCCTCCTCGCCGATCATGCGGTCGGCGGGGATGCGGACGTTGTCGAAGTAGACCTCGCGGGTCGGCGAGCCCTTGATGCCGAGCTTCTTCTCCGGGGCGCCGAAGGAGACGCCCTCGTCCGACTTCTCGACGACGAAGGCGGAGATGCCCTTGGAGCGCTTGGTCGGGTCGGTGACGGCCATGACCGTGTAGTACTCGGAGACGCCCGCGTTGGTGATCCAGCGCTTCACGCCGTTGAGGACCCAGAAGTCGCCGTCGCGCACGGCCCGGGTCTTCATGCCGGCCGCGTCCGAACCCGCGTCGGGCTCGGAGAGGCAGTACGAGAACATCCCGTCGCCCTTGGCGAGCGGGCCCAGGTACTTCTTCTTCAGGGCCTCCGAGCCGGAGAGGATCACCGGGAGGGAGCCGAGCTTGTTCACGGCCGGGATGAGGGAGGAGGAGGCGCAGGCGCGGGCCACCTCCTCGATGACGATGACCGTGGCGAGGGCGTCGGCGCCCGCGCCGCCGTACTCCTCCGGTACGTGGACCGCGTGCAGGTCCGCCGCGGTCAGGGCGTCGAGCGCCTCCTGCGGGAAGCGCGCCTCCTCGTCGACCGCTGCCGCATGCGGGGCGATCTTCGCCTCGGCAAGCGCACGCACCGTCTCCCGGAGCATCTCGTGCTCCTCGGCCGGACGGTACAGGTCGAAATCGGTCGAACCCGCCAAGACGCTCACTCCCCATACGCTAACTACCGTTAAGTAACTCAATTTTAGGGCGCCGCGCCCGCGATGGCCTACGCAAAGGCCGCGTGAGCTTCATGACAGGGGTCCAAAAGGGCGGCGCGACCGTACGGGCGGCCGGAATCCGGGCCTTCGCAAGCCGGACTATGCTCGTTCACCGCACGTCTGTCCGCATCTTCCAGGAGCACTTCATGGCCCTCAGGATCACTGTGATCGGCACCGGCTACCTCGGCGCCACCCATGCCGCGGCCATGGCGGAGCTGGGGTTCGACGTGCTCGGCCTCGATGTCGTGCCCGAGAAGATCGAGACGCTGAGCGCCGGCCGGGGTCCGATGTACGAACCGGGTCTGGACGAGCTGCTGCACAAGCACGTCGCGGGCATCGAGGGCTCCACCGGGCGGCTGCGGTTCACCACCTCCTGGGAGGAGGTGGCCGAGTTCGGCGATGTGCACTTCGTCTGCGTGAACACTCCGCAGCGGCACGGCGAGTACGCCTGCGACATGAGCTACGTCGACTCCGCGTTCGAGTCGCTGGCCCCGCACCTGACCCGGCCCACCCTGGTCGTCGGGAAGTCGACCGTCCCGGTGGGCTCGGCGGCCCGGCTGGCCGGGCGGCTGGCGGAGCTGGCCCCGGCGGGCGCCGACGCGGAGCTGGCCTGGAACCCGGAGTTCCTGCGCGAGGGCTTCGCCGTGCAGGACACCCTGCACCCGGACCGGATCGTCGTCGGTGTACGGAGCGAGCGGGCCGAGAAGCTGCTGCGCGAGACGTACGCGACGCCCGTCTCCGAGGGCGCGCCGTTCGTGGTGACGGACTTCCCGACCTCCGAGCTGGTGAAGACGGCGGCCAACTCCTTCCTGGCCACGAAGATCTCGTTCATCAACGCCATGGCGGAGGTCTGCGAGGCCACCGACGGCGACGTGGTGAAGCTGGCCGAGGCGATCGGCCACGACGAGCGGATCGGCTCGAAGTTCCTGCGGGCCGGGATCGGCTTCGGCGGCGGCTGCCTGCCGAAGGACATCCGGGCGTTCATGGCGCGCGCCGGTGAGCTGGGCGTGGACCAGGCGCTGACCTTCCTCCGGGAGGTCGACTCGGTCAACATGCGGCGCCGCGGCCACATGGTGGAGCTGGCCCGGGAGGCCGTGGGCGGCGACTCGTTCCTCGGCAAGCGGGTGGCGGTGCTGGGCGCGACGTTCAAGCCGGACTCGGACGACGTACGGGACTCGCCGGCGCTGAACGTGGCGGGGCAGATCCAGTTGCAGGGCGGCCAGGTCACCGTCTTCGACCCCAAGGGCATGGACAACGCCCGGCGCCTCTTCCCGACCCTGGCGTACGCGGAGACGGCGCTGGACGCGGTGCGCGGCGCCGATGTGGTGCTGCACCTGACGGAGTGGCGGGAGTTCCGCGAGCTGGACCCGGCGGAGCTCGGCGAGGCCGTGGCGCACCGGATCGTCCTGGACGGGCGGAACGCGCTCGACGGCGAGCGGTGGCGCGCGGCCGGCTGGACGTTCCGGGCCATGGGGCGGCCGACGGCCTGATCCGGGCCGTTCCCCACAGCTCTGCCGGGCGGAGGGCCCGGCCTCAGCCGCGCTTCGCGCGGTAGGTGCGCATCTTGGCGCGGGAGCCGCACACCGCCATCGAGCACCAGCGGCGGCGCCCCGCCGGGCTGCGGTCGTAGTACGCCCACCGGCAGTCGTCGGCCTCGCACGCCTTGAGCCGGGCCCAGGTGCCGTCGGCCGCCGCCGCGGCGATGGCCGAGGCGACCCGGGCGGTCAGCCCGGCCGGTTCGGCGACGGGGCGCAGCGCGGCGGCGCCGGCCGCGTCCACGGTGACCCTTAGCGGCGCCCCGGCGAGCAGCCGGTCCAGCGGGGAACCGGCGCCCTGGGGCGGGCGGTGGCCCGCGTGGGCCAGACAGGCGGTACGGAGCGCCTCGCGCAGGACGCGGGCGTCCGGGACCTCGGCCTCGGTGAGGCCGAAGGCGGCGCGGCCGTCCGCCGTGTCGAGCGTGTCCGCGCCCGTCTCGACGTCCAGGGTGTTGACCAGGGACTCGATCAGCGCCAGCGGGCCGGGCGCGGCGTCCTTCTCACTCATGTTCCTTCTCAATCATGTTGCGACGTTACCTCTGGTGCGGCAGCATGCAGTAACGGTTACCGGTTAAGCCGATTTACCGGTAACACCGTTTCCGAGGGAGGGCTGTGTCATGGCTGTGGCCGCACTGGGTTCCGTTGTTCTGGACTGTCCGGATCCGATCGCGCTCGCCAGGTTCTACGCGGGGCTGCTGGGCGGGGAGATCGTGCCCGGCGGGGAGGACTGGGTGGAGCTGACCGGGGCCGGCTCCACGGTGATCGCCTTCCAGGCCGCGCCCGGCTTCGTACCGCCCGAGTGGCCGCGCCCGGACGCCTCGCAGCAGGCCCATCTGGACCTGACCGTGGCGGATCTGGACGCGGCGGAGAAGGAGGCGCTGGCGCTGGGCGCGACCGTGCTGGACGCGGCGGACCGGGAGCGGACCTTCCGGGTGTACGCGGATCCGGCGGGGCACCCGTTCTGCCTCTGCGCCTGCTAGAGAAGCGGGGCGCCCGGTGGGGCGCCCCGTCCGTTCAGCGGTCGAGCTGCTCGATCGTGGCGTGCGAGGGGCCGCGGCGGGTGCGCAGGTCGCGGGCGACGTCCTCCGCGTCGCGCAGCACCCGTACGGCATTGCGCCAGGTGAGCTTGGCGAGGTCGTCGGCGGACCAGCCGCGGCGGAGCAGCTCCGCGATCAGGTTCGGGTATCCGGCGACGTCCCGCAGGCCGTCGGGGAGGAAGGCGGTGCCGTCGTAGTCGCCGCCGATGCCGATGTGGTCGATGCCGGCGACCTCGCGCATGTGGTCGAGGTGGTCGGCGATGGTCGCCACGGTGGCCGCCGGGCGCGGGTTGGCCGCCTCGAAGGCCGCGTGGATCTCCATGGCCCGCGCGGTGGTGTCGAGGTGGTGCAGCCCGTGGGCGCGGAGGTTCTCGTCGGCGGCCAGCGTCCAGGCGACGGCCGCCGGCAGGACGAACTTCGGGACGAAGGTGGCCATGGCGATGCCCCCGTTGCCGGGGAGCCGGCCGAGGACGTCGTCGGGGATGTTGCGCGGGTGGTCGCAGACGGCGCGCGAGGAGGAGTGCGAGAAGATCACCGGCGCGACGGAGGTGTCCAGCGCGTCGCGCATCGTGGAGGCCGCCACGTGGGAGAGGTCGACCAGCATGCCGGTGCGGTTCATCTCGCGGACGACCTCGTGGCCGAAGGGCGAGAGGCCGCCGACGCCCGGTTCGTCGGTCGCCGAGTCCGCCCACGCGATGTTGTCGTTGTGGGTGAGCGTCATGTAGCGGACGCCCAGCGCGTGCAGGCCGCGCAGGGTGCCCAGCGAGTTGTTGATGGAGTGGCCGCCCTCGGCGCCCATCAGGGAGGCGATGCGGCCCTCGGCGCGGGCCGCCTCCATGTCGTCGGCGGTCAGCGCGCGCCGCAGGTCGGCGGGGTACCGGGCGAGCAGCTCGGTGACGACGTCGATCTGTTCCAGGGTGGCGCTGACGGCCTCGTCGCCCGCCATGTCGGTCCGTACGTAGACCGACCAGAACTGGGCGCCGACGCCGCCGGCGCGCAGCCGGGGGATGTCGGTGTGCAGATGGGCGGACTGGTCGTCGGCGATGTCGCGGGCGTCGAGGTCGTAGCCGACCTGTTCGCGCAGCGCCCACGGCAGGTCGTTGTGTCCGTCGACGACGGGGTACTCGGCGAGGAGTTCCCTCGCCCGCTCCACGTGCTGCTCCACCGGTCCTCCCCTCGCTCGCGTCTACTTGCCGAAGCCGAAGGCGTCGGCGCCCTTGACCTTGTTGCGCAGGCGCTTGCCCTTCTCCGTCGCCTGGTCGTTCAGCTCCTGCTGGAACTCCCGCATCCGGGCCAGCAGCTCGCCGTCGTGGGCGGCGAGGATGCGGGCGGCGAGCAGGCCGGCGTTGCGCGCGCCGCCGACCGAGACGGTCGCGACCGGCACCCCGGCGGGCATCTGCACGATGGAGAGCAGGCTGTCCATGCCGTCCAGGTACTTCAGCGGGACCGGCACACCGATGACCGGCAGCGGGGTGACGGAGGCGAGCATGCCCGGCAGGTGGGCGGCGCCGCCCGCGCCCGCGATGATCGCCTTGAGGCCGCGGTCCGCCGCGTGCTCGCCGTACGCGATCATCTCGTGCGGCATGCGGTGGGCGGAGACGACGTCGACCTCGTAGCGGATCTCGAACTCGTCGAGGGCCTTGGCCGCCGCCTCCATGACGGGCCAGTCGGAGTCCGAGCCCATGACGATGCCGACGAGCGGCGCGGGGGAGGTCATTCGGTGATCGTTCCTCGCAGGTAGTCGGCCGCGTGGCGGGCGCGCTCGCGCACGTCCGCCAGCTCGTCGCCGTAGGTGTTGACGTGTCCGACCTTGCGGCCGGGCTTCACGTCCTTTCCGTACATGTGGATCTTGAGCCGCGGGTCGCGGGCCATGCAGTGCAGGTAGCCCTGGTACATGTCCGGGTAGTCGCCGCCGAGGACGTTGCACATGACCGTCCAGGGGGCACGCGGGCGGGGGTCGCCCAGCGGCAGGTCGAGCACGGCGCGGACGTGGTTGGCGAACTGCGAGGTGACCGCGCCGTCCTGCGTCCAGTGGCCGGAGTTGTGCGGGCGCATGGCCAGCTCGTTGACGAGGATGCCGGGCTTCCCGTCGGGTCCGCGGGTCTCGAAGAGCTCCACCGCGAGGTGACCGACGACACCCAGCTCGGCGGCGATCCGCAGGGCCAGCTGCTGGGCCTCGCCGGCCAGGGTCTCGTCCAGATCGGGTGCGGGGGCGATGACCGTGTCGCAGACGCCGTCGACCTGGATGGACTCGACGACCGGGTAGGCGACGGCCTGGCCGTGCGGCGAGCGGACGATGTTGGCCGCCAGCTCCCGTACGAAGTCGACCTTCTCCTCCGCGAGGACCGCGACGCCGGCCCGGAAGGGCTCGGCCGCGTCGGCCTCGGAGCGGACCACCCAGACGCCCTTGCCGTCGTAGCCGCCGCGGACCGTCTTGAGGATCACGGGGAAGCCGCCGGCCTCCTCGGCGAAGGCGGCCACGTCGGCCGGGTCCTCCACGATGCGGTGGCGGGGGCAGGGCGCGCCGATCTCGGTGAGCTTCGCGCGCATCACCCCCTTGTCCTGGGCGTGCACCAGCGCGTCGGGGCCGGGGCGCACGGGGATGCCGTCCGCCTCCAGGGCCCGCAGGTGCTCGGTGGGCACGTGCTCGTGATCGAAGGTGATCACGTCGCAGCCGCGCGCGAAGGCGCGCAGCGTGTCCAGGTCGCGATAGTCGCCCACGACGACTTCGCTCACCACCTGGGCCGCCGAGTCCTGGGGGGTGTCACTGAGGAGCTTGAACTTGATGCCGAGGGGGATGCCCGCCTCGTGGGTCATACGGGCGAGCTGACCGCCACCGACCATGCCGACTACCGGGAACGTCACTCCTCCAGGGTATCCGCCGCCTCCACGGGCTCCGGACGACACCCTCCGTCCCCCTTCCGGACAGGCTCTAGCATGACCGGGTTGACGGAGTCGACGCATGTACACGGCAGGCACACGACGGACGGGCTGAGCGATCACCATGGGCGAGCGGGGCGGACTGCGGGCGCGGCTGGAGCTACTGGCCCGGGAGGTCGCCAAGTTCGGCGTGGTCGGAGGGGTCGGCCTGGTGGTCAACATCGTGGTGTCCAACCTGCTCTGGCGCTACACCCCGATCCCCACGGTGCGGGCCGGTCTGCTGGCCACCTTCGTCGCGATCCTCGGCAACTACATCGGCTTCCGCTACTGGACGTACCGGGACCGCGACAAGAGCGGCCGGACCCGGGAGCTGACGCTGTTCCTGCTGTTCAGCGCGGTGGGAGCGGTCATCGAGACCGGTGTGCTGTACGTGGCGACGTACGGCTTCGGGTGGGACACCCCGGTCCAGAGCAATGTCTTCAAGGTCCTCGGGATCGGCATAGCGACCCTGTTCCGTTTCTGGTCCTACCGGACGTGGGTCTTCAAGGCCCTGCCCGCCGCGGCCGCCGTGGAGGTGCCCGCCGAGGAGTCCGCGGCGGCGCCCGCCGCGCGCCGGTAGGTACGGGGGCTCAGCGCACCGGGCGCTCCGGCTCCTGCCGGTTCAGGGCGGTCCGGCTGAGGAAGAGGGCGAAGACCGCGGGCTTCGGCTGGAGCAGTTCGAGGCGGCCGCCGTCCGCCTCGGCCAGGTCCCGGGCCACGGCGAGGCCGATTCCGGTGGAGTTGCGGCCGCTGATCGTCCGCTCGAAGATGCGGGCGCCCAGGTCGGCGGGGACGCCGGGGCCCTCGTCGGTGACCTCGATGACCGCCTGGTTGCCGGTGACCCGGGTGCGCAGGGCGACCGTGCCGCCGCCGTGCATGAGGGAGTTCTCGATCAGGGCGGCCAGCACCTGGGCGACGGCGCCCGGGGTGCCGACGGCCTGGAGCCCCTGCTTGCCGGAGCGGACGATGGCGCGGCCCGCGCTGCGGTAGGCGGGGCGCCACTCCTCGATCTGCTGCTTGACGACCTCGTCGAGGTCGAAGACGACGGCGGAGCCGGTACGGGGGTCGCGGGCGTTGGTGAGCAGCCGCTCGACGACGTCGGTGAGGCGCTCGACCTGGGTGAGGGCGATGTTCGCCTCTTCCTTGACCGTCTCCGGGTCGTCGGTGACCGAGATCTCCTCGATCCGCATGGAGAGCGCGGTGAGCGGGGTGCGGAGCTGGTGCGAGGCGTCGGCGGCGAGGCGGCGCTCGGCGGTCAGCATCCGGGCGATCCGTTCGGCGGAGGAGTCCAGGACGTCGGCGACCCGGTCCAGCTCCGGTACCCCGTACCGCTTGTGGCGCGGGCGGGGGTCGCCCGAGCCGAGCCGCTCGGCGGTCTCGGCCAGGTCGGTCAGCGGCGAGGTGAGCCGGTTGGCCTGGCGTACGGCCAGGAGCACGGCGGACACGATGGCCAGGAGCGCCACCGCACCGATGATCAGCAGTGTGCGGCCGACCTCACGGGTGACCGCCGAGCTGGACTCCTCGACGGTGACCTTCTCGCCGCGCTCCCCCACGGCCGTGCTGCTGATCACATTGCCGGACGGCTGCTCGCCGAGCTCGATGGGAGCCCGGCCGGGGATCTTGACCAGGGCGTAGCGCTTGTGGTCGATCTGCTGGGAGAGGAGTGCCGAGGTGACCTTCTCGTCCTCCAGGATCCGGCTCTCGACGACGCTGATCAGCCGCAGTGCCTCGGAGTCGACGCTCTCCTGGGCACTGTTGCTGATGGTGCGGGTCTCGACGATGACGAGGGAGACGCCGAAGACGCCGATCACCACGAGCACCACGGCGAGCGTGGAGTTGATCAGTCTGCGGCGCATGGGTGCTGGGTGCTTCCGTCCTCGACGTTTCCGTCCTCGGTGTTCGCCCCTGGGGCGTCGGGCGTCAGCTCTTCTCGAAGCGGAAGCCGACACCGCGCACGGTCGCGATGTAGCGGGGGTTGGCGGCGTCGTCGCCGAGCTTCTTGCGGAGCCAGGAGATGTGCATGTCGAGGGTCTTGGTCGACGACCACCAGGTGGTGTCCCAGACCTCGCGCATGAGCTGGTCGCGGGTGACGACCCGGCCGGCGTCGCGGACCAGGACCCGCAGCAGGTCGAACTCCTTGGCGGTGAGCTGGAGTTCCTCCTCGCCCATCCAGGCGCGGTGCGACTCGACGTCGATCCGGACGCCGTGCGTGGCGGGCTGCGGCGCGGGCTCGGCGGCACCGCGCCGGAGCAGGGCCCGGACGCGGGCGAGCAGTTCGGCGAGGCGGAAGGGCTTGGTGACGTAGTCGTCGGCGCCGGCGTCGAGACCGACGACGGTGTCGACCTCGTCGGCCCGGGCGGTCAGTACCAGGATCGGTACGGCGTGTCCCTCGGCCCGGAGCCTGCGGGCCACTTCCAGTCCGTCCATCCCGGGGAGCCCCAGGTCGAGCACGACCAGGTCGATTCCGCCCTGGAGGCCGGCGTCGAGCGCGGTCGGTCCGTCCTCGCGGACCTCGACCTCGTATCCCTCCCGGCGGAGGGCGCGGGCCAGTGGCTCCGAGATGGATGCGTCGTCCTCGGCGAGCAGTACACGGGTCATGGACTGATGGTAGTCCGCGCGGGGTCCCTGCCGGGAGGTGATCCGGAAGCCCTGCGGGTCTACTCACCAGATGGGTCGACACCTTCGAATGTGCGAGTACGGTTCCCCCTCCACCTGTGATCCATCTCTCAAGTCCTTTCATATCGGGCTCTGTCGTGCCGTATGGTTGCTTGACGCCTGTTGCACGACTCAAGGACCCTTGGGCAGCTTTTAGCGCCGAGGGTCTCTTTTGTTGACCGGCTGGTACCCGCCAGTCGCGACTTCAGTGAATGACCTGTGGCCGGGCCCGGAACGCGAGGAAGCGTGCCGGGCGTGGATCCCGGCGCGGTCGGTCCTCGTCCCTTCCGTTCCGGCTCCCCCACGGTGCCGGAGCGGGTGGGACGGCTTCCCCTCCCGGGCGTGAGGGGCGGGACCGGCACGCGCCGGTGCCGGCCTCCCCCCACCGGGCGCACCACGCTCACCAGCGCCGCGTCCCGAGCACACAAGGATCGACCATGGCGTCCAGCCTGACGAAGGACCCGGCCAGTACCTCCGGTGCCGAGAAGACCTTCTTCGGCCACCCCCGCGGCCTGGCCACTCTCTTCATGACCGAGATGTGGGAGCGCTTCAGCTTCTACGGCATGAGGGCCCTGCTTCCGCTGTACCTGGTCTCCGGATCCGGCCTGCACATGAACGCGGCCACAGCCACCTCGATCTACTCCATCTACATGGCGATGGTGTACCTGCTCGCCATGCCCGGCGGCTGGTTCGGCGACCGGGTCTGGGGGCCGCGCAGGACGGTCACCGTCTCGGCGTCGATCATCATGCTGGGGCACCTGACGCTCGCGCTGCCCGGTACCGGCACGTTCTTCGCCGGTCTGGCGCTGGTCGCGCTCGGCTCGGGGCTGCTGAAGGCCAACATCTCGACGATGGTCGGCCACCTCTACAAGGGCCCGGACGACCCGCGCCGCGACGGCGGCTTCACCGTCTTCTACATGGGCATCAACCTCGGTGCCTTCGCCGCGCCGCTGATCATCGGCACCATCGGCGAGAAGGTGAACTGGCACCTCGGCTTCGCCATCGCCGCGGTCGGCATGGCGCTGGGTCTGGCCCAGTTCCTGATCGGCACCCGTCACCTCAGCCCGCGCAGCAGCGTCGTACCGAAGCCGCTGTCGGAGCAGGAGCGCCGCTCCACCCTGCGCAAGGGCCTGATCTGGCTGGCCGTCGCGGTCGTCTTCTACGGTGCGGTCGTCGCCGCCGACCTCTACACGCTGAACTGGGCGCTGGTCCCGATCACCGTCGCCGGTCTGGTGATCCCGGTCATGGTGCTGGCGCGGATCAAGCGCGACCGCGACCTGTCGAAGACCGAGCAGTCGAAGATGTCCGGCTACATCTGGTTCTTCGTCGCGGCCGCCGTGTTCTGGATGATCTACGACCAGGGCGGCTCCACGCTGTCGCTGTTCGGCGAGTCCTCCACCACCAACAGCCTGCTGGGGATGAACTTCCCGACCTCCTGGTACCAGACGATCAACCCGGTCTTCATCATGGCGCTGGCCCCGGTCGTCGCCTGGATATGGCTGGCGCTGAACCGGCGCGGCAAGGAGCCGAGCACGGTCGTCAAGTTCGGCTCGGGCCTCTTCCTGGTCGGTGTCTCCTTCTTCGTCTTCATGCTGCCGCTGACGATGGCCTCGGACGGCGAGAAGGTCAGCCCGATGTGGCTGGTGTCGATCTACTTCCTGCAGACCGTCGGTGAGCTCTGCCTCTCCCCGGTCGGCCTGTCGGTCACTACGAAGATGGCCCCGGCGAAGTACGGCAGCCAGATGATGGGCGTCTGGTTCCTCGCGGTCACCGCGGGCGACTGCACCACCAGCCTGCTCTCGCTGGCCGGGGTGAACCTGGACAAGACCGGGATCGTGGCCTTCGAGGCGGGGCTCGCGGTGGTCGCCGCGTTCGCGATCTGGATGTACCGCAGGAAGGTCAGCGCCCTCATGGGCGACGTGCGCTGACCCGCGCCCCTCGCGTACGCGGGGCCCGCCGCACCGTCCCGGTTCAGACGGTGCGACGGGCCCCGCGGTGTTTCCGGAGCACCTGGCCCCCGCGGCTACGGGAGCCGGGCCGTCACCGGGTGGCGCGCAGCCTGCGCCACGGGGTGAAGGTGAAGACCGCGCCGCCGAGCAGGATCGCGGTGCCCGCGACCAGGCCGAGGGCGCGCAGGGTGCCGGTGTCCTCGGCCCCGGTGGCCGCCAGTCCGCCGCCGGAGGCCGTGCCGCCCGCCGCGGAACCGGCCGCGCCGGCGGAGCCCGTGGTGGCGGAGCCGGTGGCGCCGCCCTCCTGGGCCGCGGTGTCGAGCGTCAGCGACGTGGGCGCCGAGCCCTTCACCTTGCACGGGATGCTGAGCTTCTGGCCGCCCAGGTTCACGTCGATCGTGAGGGTGCCGGGGCTCAGGGTGGACTTGCCGGACGCGCCGGGCTTGTACGTACCGGTCATGTCGGCCAGGTCGACCGGCTTGCCCAGCTTCAGCGGTTCGGCGTTGGCGGGTCCGGTGACCTTCACCGAGCCCTTGTCGGCGCCGCCGAGGGCGACGTCCATGGACGGCTTGAGCGCACCGGCGGGCAGGTCGGCCGGGCTGTCCATCACGCCCTTGGCCGTCTTGACCGTGAGGGCGTAGCTCCCGCCGCTCTTCTTCGCGTTGATCGTCACCTTGGAGCCGATGTCGGCCGGTCCCGGGGAGGTGCAGGCGAAGTGGACCGCGACCTCCTTGCCCGGGAAGTCGGTCTGACCACCGCCGCCGCCGGAGGTGGAACCACCGGAATCACTGCCCCCGGAGGTGGTGCCTCCCGAGGCGGTGCTTCCGGACGTGGTGCCTCCCGAGGCCGTCGTTCCGCCGGATGCGGTGGAGCCGGAGGTCGTGCCGCCCGCCGTGGTGGAGCCGGTCGTCGTACCGCCGGCCGTGGAGCCGCCGCCCTCGGTGACCTTGATGGTCGCGCCCGGCTGGACGGCCTCCTTCGGGGTGCACTTGGTGTCGGTGGAGATCGGCTTGGAGACGTTGATGTTGTACGCGTCCGGCGTCAGCGTGATTTCGCCGGCCTTCTCCAGCTTGAGCGTGCCCTTCATGTCGGACAGCACCATGTCGCTGTTCTTCGGGATCGGCGGGTTCTGCCGCTCCCCCTCCATCTGCAGGGTGCCGGTCGCGGCGCCGCCGACCTTCACGGTGCCGGTCGGTTTGACCGTGTTCTCCCCCAGGTCGATCATGCCGGGGTTCTTGGAAGCGCCCTGGACCGTCTTCCAGACCACCTCGACGGTGTCGCCGACCTTCGCCTCGGCGGGCGCGGTCAGTTGCACCTGGGTGGTGCCCTCCACGGGCGGCAGCCCCGAGATGGGCGGCGGAATGCACTCCGTGGCGTACGAGACGTCGGCGGCCTGGGCCGGACTCGCGACCAGCAGGATGCCCGCGCCGCCGAGCATCATCGCGACCCCGGCCGCGACGGTCCTGCGTTGCGTCCGTTGCGTCCTCACGAATGTCCCTTCGTCGTCGGTCTGTTCTCTGACGGTGCGGAATCGGGTGTGAACCACGGCAGCGTGGCCGTGGTCGTGACCGGGGAGCCGGTGGGCCCGTCGGGTCCGGTGGGTCCGGTAGGTCCGGTAGGTCCGGTGGGTCCGGTAGGTCCGTCGGGGGCGCCTCGCTTCGGAGCTGGCTTCGGGGCGCGCCTCGTGGGGCGTGCGGAGCGGGGCCGTACCTTGTCGACGACCGCCATGCCGATCCGGAAGACGGCGGCCGGCACCACCAGGCACAGCAGCACCCAGAAGAGCGTGACGCCCCAGGGCCGTCCGACCCCCCAGGGCTGCTCGGCCAGCACCTTCCCGCCGTACCGCAACGACACCTGGTAGTCGCCGTGGGCCCCCGCCGTCAGCTCGACCGGGAGTTCGACGCGGGCCTTGCCGCCGGGCCGGATGGAGCCGCGCCACTGCCGTTCCTCCCACTGCGGGGCGAAGACGCCGTGCGCGGTCCCGATCTCGAAGACCGGGTCCTCGACGGGCGAGGAGCCCAGGTTGCCCACGGTGAGGACCAGCCGCCGGGCCGGCGGGGCGCCGAACCAGGTGAGGACTCCGCTGTCACCCGCCAGCCGGGGCGTGGCGAGCACCGCCAGCCGGCCGCCGGTGCCCTCCTTCGGCAGCGGGGCGATCGGGTGCCCGGCGACGACGAACGCGGCGTCGGCGGCGGCGGACGCGCCGGTGACGGTCGCGACGTGCACCACGCAGGGGCAGGGCACCGGCGGTTCGGCCACCGGGAGCTTCTTCCGGAAGGCGCCCCGGCCGTCGGTGGTGACGGCCTGGCCCTCGGCGTTGGCGCAGGAGTTGGTGCCGCCGATCACGCCCCGCTCGGTCGTGGACCGGCCGCAGATCAGCATGATGAGCAGGGCCTTGGGGCGCCAGCCGCCGCCCTTCACGGTGATCGTGCCGCCCTTGCCCGCCTGCTGAGTGGAGAGGGAGACGGCGGGGGTCGCGTCGGCGGCGCTCGCCGTGCTCATGACCCCCGCCACCGGGAGTACGGGCAGGGCGGCCAGCAGTACGGTCAGCAGGGCCATGAGCAGCGCGGGGCACGGGGCCGCGGCCCGGCGGTGGCCGCCGCCGCGGGGTGCTGCCGGTCCGGCCTGTCCAGTCACGATTCCGCTCCCGCCTTCGCCACGTGCCTGCTCCTGGAGTGCTCCCGGCCGTCCGGCCGCAGTTCCACGCCGCCCGGCAGCGGTTCCCCGCCGTCCGGCCGCCGCCGTTCTCCGTCACCCGGTCGCCGGCCGCGCGCCCGCCTTCGGCGCAGGGCGTGCGCGCCCGCGCCCGCGCCGGTCAGGACGAGCAGCGCGCCGGCGGTCAGTGGTGCCCACGGGACGGAGACCGCGCGTACCGTCGCCTCGTCGTGCGCCCCGCCCGCCGCGTCGACCGCCAGCCGTACGGTCGCCGAGTCGAACGCGGGGCGCTCCCGCCACGGCTCGGTGAGCCGGACCCGCCCGCCGGGCCGTACCCGTACCGGAAGGTCCCGGGCCGGACGCCGCAGCAGCGGCCCGAACACTCCGTCGGCGCGGACGGCGAGCCTCGGGGCGAGGACCGCGTTGCCCCGGTTGACCAGCGTGTAGTGGATGAGCCGTCCGGACACGGCGACGTCCTCCACGGTGAGCGCGGCCAGCGTCGGCCCGGCGACCCGCAGCCGGACCCGTACGTCCGCCGAGCGGCCGCCGCCGCGCACCGTGATCGCGCCCGGGTGGTCGCCGGGCGGAGCCGTCGTCGGCACCGTCACGGTGAACGGCACGTCGGCCCGGGTGCGGGCCGGGACGGTCACCTCGGCGGCGGCCGTCCGCAGCCGCCCCCCGAGCCCCGAACCGCTCAGCCGTACGGTGACCGGGGACCGGCCCGGGTTGGTGACCGAGAGCCGGTCGTGGAGCACGGCCCCGGGCGGGCCCTCCAGATAGACGTACGGCCGGCCGCCCGCGCCGGAGCCGGGCACCCCGGGCCGTGCCGTCCACGCGTCGGCGGCCGACGCCCCGGTGGCCGGGGCGAGGACGAGCGCGAGGGCGCACAGCGCCACGGCGAGGGCGAGTCGGGCGGCGTGGCCTGGCGGCGACGGCATGGGCGGCTCCCTGGACGTGTCCGGCGGATCGGGGCGGGGCCGTGCCTCAGCGGGCCTCGGCGCCCTGGCCGCGCCGGGTCAGCCAGAGCACCCCGGCCGCACCGGCCAGCAGTACCGTGCCGCCCAGCGTGCCGAGGGCCACCGCCGAGTCGAGCGGGCCGGTCTTGGGGAGCTGCCCCCCGCCGTCGCCCGAGGTGCTCTGCGGCGCGCCGCCGGAGGCCGTGACGTCCAACTGGAGCGCGGGGCCGGGGTTGTTGGCCGGGGTGCAGGTCGTCGTCGTACCGATCGCCTTGATGGTGAGCACGCCGGCGGTGAAGTCGACCTTGCCGCTCTTCTTCGGGGTGTACGTACCGGACAGGTCGCTGATCTTGATGGGGGTGTTGGCGGGTATCGCGGCGGAGTTCGCCGGGCCGGAGACCTGGACCTGGCCCGTGTCGGCGCCGCCCACCTTGATGACCGCGCTGGGGTTCATGGCGCCCTTGCCCAGTTCGATCGGGCTGGAGGAGACGCCCTTCTGGAAGGACATCGTGAGCCGGTAGCCCCCGCCGCTCTTCACCGCCTTGATGTCGATGGGCGACACGGCCTGCTTGTCGCCGATCGGGGTCTTGCACTTGTAGTCGACGTCCACGACCGTGGCGTGGGCGGCGGGCGCGGCCATCAGCACCACCGTGCCCGCCAGCGCGGACGCCAGCGCGAGAGCTGTTCGCTTCTGGTAGGACACCTGAGTTCCCCTCGTGCCGGAGGTCGTCGCACGCCGGTTGCCACCGACGCGATTTCCTGACGACATATCAGATCGGGCGCTCAAGGTACGCCCGGCACCTTGTGGAGGGAAGACAAAGAGCGCGCCGATCCGGCGCGCTCCTCGAAGTGTGGTGAAAGGCCCTGGGCGGGCGTCCTACGCGGGCGCGGCCAGCTCCGCCCACACGGTCTTGCCGGGCCTGCCGGGCACCCGCAGCACGCCCCAGTCGAGGCAGAGCCGCTGCACGATGAACATGCCGTGGCCGCCGGGGCGGCCGGCGCGGTGCGGCGTACGGGGCGCGGGCTGACCGGCGCCCCCGTCGACGACCTCCACCCGCAGCACCTTCGCCGTGCGGGCGATCCGGATCTCGTCCGGGCCCTCGGCGTGCAGGCAGGCGTTGGTGACCAGCTCGGAGACGACCAGCAGGACGTCCTCGGCGGCGGCGCGGGCGTCGGCGCCGGAGGCGGGGAGCCAGCCCCATTCGTGCAGCGCCTGGCGGGCGAAGTCCCGGGCGGCCGGTACGACCCCGGGGACACCGCGCAACGCCAGGGCGTGCCACTGCCGCCCGTCCGGACCGGGCGCGGCTGCGGCGGCGCCCCCGTCCGCGCCGGAGTCGGCGCCCTGCGGCTCGCGGCCGAGGTCGCCCGGCGGATGCTGCCGGGTGGTGCTCATCAGCGCTTCACCTCACCGATTCACCTTGTCGCCGCCAGAGCCGCCCGACGGTCTGCGACGGTTCCAGTTGCGATCACACATGTGGTTACGAATGCGAGTACGGATACGGACACGGTTGCGGATACGGAGCGTTCGGGTCGTCCATGGCCCTGCCGGATGTCTTCTGCCCGGCCGAATCGTGACAACACCCACTTCGTCCGCGCGGATCGCGTGACGCGGGCAACACCAGGTGCGCCCGGGGCCGCTCCGCGGGTGCGGGCGCGCGCCCCGGCCCCCGTACGCCGGTCGCGCGCCCCGGTCACGTCTCCAGGGCCGATTCCAGGGAGTCGTGGACGGTGAAGACCGCCTCGGCGCCGGTGATCTCGAAGACCCGCGCCACCACCGGCAGCATCCCGGCCAGATGGACCCCGCCACCGGCCGCCTCCGCCTTCAGGCGGGCGCCGAGCAGCACGTTGAGCCCGGTGGAGTCGCAGAATTCGAGCCCCGAGCAGTCCACCACCAGGCGCGCCCGGCCCTGCTCGACCGCACGCTCCAAGGGCTCGCGCAGCAGGTCGGCCGTGTGGTGGTCCAGCTCACCCACGGGCGTCACGACCTCACTGCGCCCTTCGGTCCGGACCCCGACCTGAAGTCGACCCCGATTCGCACTGCCGACCGTCCCGCGGTCCATGCCGCCCCTCTTCGCCGTTCGTCACCGCCCGCGCCACTACGTGCACGGACGTGGATGTGCTGCCTCTGACGTTCTTGAAAGATTACGCGGTCCACGCGTGATCTGTGTGCCATGCGATACCGGACGACACCAACAAACCGGGCATAACGTCTCAATTGGCGCTTGTAACTGCCTGTCCGGAACGGGTAAGGGTAGAGAACACCCACCCGACACGACCGGCTTCGGAGGCGCCGCTTCACCGCAGGCACACGTATGGGCATCGGCAGCCATATGCCGAGAACGATGGAGGAGACCCATGTCACCCCGGCTCGACGGAACGCGCCCCCACATCGCGACGTCAGCATGTCCTCAGGAACCGGCCCCGGCGGACTCCCCCGCCACGGACGTCCTCGCCGCGGACCCTTCCGCCGCCGACGCCGGCCTCGAAGGACTTCCCGAGATCCCGCCGTTCGACGAGGTCGATCCGCTGGACGCGAGGGCGTTGTCCAAAACGCTCTTCGCCCGGCTGGAATCCCTCGAAGAGGGCACCCACGAGTACGCGTACGTCCGCAACACGCTCGTCGAACTGAACCTGGCCCTGGTCAGGTTCGCCGCCTCCCGGTTCCGTTCCCGCAGCGAACCGATGGAGGACATCGTCCAGGTCGGCACGATCGGCCTGATCAAGGCGATCGACCGGTTCGAACTCAGTCGCGGGGTGGAATTCCCCACCTTCGCGATGCCGACCATCGTCGGCGAGATCAAGCGCTTCTTCCGCGACACCAGTTGGTCCGTGCGCGTTCCGCGCCGGCTCCAGGAACTCCGGCTCGACCTGGCCAAGGCGGGCGACGAGCTCGCCCAGCGACTGGACCGCTCACCCACCGTGGGCGAGCTCGCCGACCGCCTCGGCATCACGCACGACGAAGTGGTCGAGGGCATGGCCGCGAGCAACGCGTACACCGCGAGCTCACTGGACGCCAAGCCAGAGGAGGACGACCACGAGGGCACGCTGGCGGACCGGATCGGTTACGAGGACCACGGGCTCGAAGGCATCGAGTACGTCGAGTCCCTGAAGCCGATGATCGCGTGTCTGCCGCAGCGCGAACGCCGCATCCTCTCCCTCCGGTTCGTCGCCAACATGACACAGTCGGAGATCGGCGAGGAGCTGGGCATCTCGCAGATGCATGTCTCCCGGCTGCTCTCCCGCACGCTGGTCCGGCTCCGCAAGGGACTGACCCTGGAGGAGTGAACGGGCGTGCGGCACGCCGCACTTACGGAAGGGCCCGCCCCACGGCCGACGCCGGGGCGGGCCCTTCCGCATGCCCGGAAGAACCGGACGCCTTGTCAGCTCACCTTCACTGCCGTGACGTTGTCCGTCAAAACCGACATCGAGCAAGGAAACGCAGAGTTGAGCATCAATTTTGGACAAGTCAGATAAATATATGTAAACATCGCCTTCCTTGTGCGGCTTTGCATCCCGCTGCGATCGGCATCAAGAAGACGGCGAACCTGATCCGCACCCACACCAAGCGCCGGAGGACGACGTCGGCGCACCGCAAGGCCATCGCAGCGCTCCTCGGCATCTCCGCCATCCAGAATGCCTGCAAGTTCTAGGAGTCGTGCACGATGTTCGCTCTGACGGCGCTGCTGGGGCAGATCGCGCTCATCCTCGTCCACCGGTCGCGGAACGGACTCCGCTCCCGGCCCGACCCCCGCGTGCTCTGCACCGGCCTGTGCCTGGTCGGTATCGCGGCCGGCTGGGCGGCCATCGGCCGTCCGGAGATCACCTGGGGCGACGGTGCGCTCGTCCTGCTCAGCGGCCTGCTGGTCACGGTCGAAGCGGCGGACGCGGCGGCGGAACTCGGTGCGCCCCGTTGGGCGGACAAGGCACTGTGCCTGCTCTGCGGGGCCGCGGCGGCGACCTGGATGGCGCCGGGGTGGATTCCCTGGTCCTGACCGGAGGGGACGGCCCGGCGACCGCGCCGGCCGTGCTCGGCCCGCTGTGACGTGACCGCGCCGCCCGGCACCCTGCCGGGCGGCGCGTTCGCGTGCCGCCGTCCGGGTCAGACGACGCGTGCGCCGCTCCGCCAGACCGCGTGGACCAGCGGGACGCCCGGCCGGTAGGCCAGGTGGACGTGGCTGGGCGCGTCCAGGAGCACCAGGTCGGCGCGGGCACCGGGGGCGATGCGGCCGATGTCCGTGCGGCGCAGGGCCGCGGCGCCGCCCGCGGTGGCGGACCAGAGGGCCTCGTCCGGGGTCATGCCCATGTCCCGTACGGCGAGGGCGATGCAGAAGGGCACGGACGAGGTGAACGACGAGCCCGGGTTGCAGTCGGTGGAGAGGGCGACGGTGGCCCCCGCGTCGAGCAGGCGGCGGGCGTCCGGCCAGGCGGCGCGGGTGGAGAACTCGGCGCCGGGGAGCAGGGTGGCGACGGTGCTGCCCTGGGCCAGGGCGTCGACGTCGGCGTCGGTGAGATGGGTGCAGTGGTCGGCGGAGGCGGCGCCGAGCTCCACGGCGAGCTGGACGCCGGGACCGTGGCCGAGCTGGTTGGCGTGGACCCGGGGGTGCAGGCCCTTCGCCATGCCCGCGGTGAGGACCGCGCGGGCCTGGTCGCCGTCGAAGGCGCCCCGCTCGCAGAAGACGTCCACCCAACGGGCGTACGGGGCGCAGGCGTCGAGCATCTTCCCGGTGACCAGGTCGACGTAGCCGGCCGGGTCGTCGGCGTGGTCCTGGGGGACGACGTGGGCGCCGAGGTAGGTGACCTCCTCGGTGTGGCGGGCGGCGATGCGCAGGGCGCGGGCCTCGTCCTCGACGGTGAGTCCGTAGCCGGACTTGGTCTCGAAGGTGGTGGTGCCCTGGCGCAGCGCCTCGGCGAGGTGGTGGGTGAGGTTGGCTTCGAGTTCCTCGTCGGTGGCGGCGCGGGTGGCGGCGACGGTGGTCCGGATGCCGCCCGCGCTGTAGGGGCGGCCGGACATCCGGGCGTTGAACTCCTCGGTGCGGTCGCCCGCGAACACCAGGTGGGAGTGGGAGTCGACGAAGCCGGGGATCATGGCCCGGCCGCCCGCGTCGACGGCGTTGTCGGTGGCGGGTGCTTTGCTGGATTCACCGGTCCAGACGACCCGGTCGCCCTCGATGACGACGGCCGCGTCCCTGATCGGTCCCAGGGGGGAGTCCGCGCCGCGGGAGGGGTCGTTGGTGATCAGGGTGGTGATGTGGGTGATGGCGGTCGTCGTCATCGGGGGGCTGTTCTCCTCGCGGGGGTCCGGCGTCAGCGGTGGAGTGCGGCGATGGCCGAGGCCAGGGCCGCGGGTACGTCCTCGACGAGCGTGTGGTGCCCGTCGCGGACGAGGTGACGGCCTGCCACGACCGTGTGCCGTACATCGGCGGCGGAGGCGGCGAATACGGCCGCCTCGGCGGCGAGCCGGGGTACCGGCCCCGCGGTTCTGACCGAGTCCAGGGCGACGGTCGCCAGGTCGGCGGGGGCCCCGGGTTCGATGGCGCCCGCCTCGGGGCGGCCGAGCGCGGCGTGGCCGTCGGCGGTCGCGGCGCGCAGCAGGGCGGCGGCCGTCCAGTGGCCGCGGGCCCGGGTGCGCAGCCGTTCGTCCAGCTCCATCGCGCGCGCCTCCTCGAAGAGGTCGATCACGGCGTGGCTGTCGCTGCCGAGGGAGAGCGGCGACCCGGCCCGCTGGAGGGCGACGGCGGGGCCGATCCCGTCGGCGAGGTCGCGTTCGGTGGTGGGGCACATGCAGGTGCCCGTCCGGGTGGAGCCGATGAGCGCGATGTCCTCGGCGGTGAGGTGGGTGTTGTGGATGCCGGTGGTGCGCGGGCCGAGTACGCCGTGGTCGGCGAGGAGCCGGGCGGGGGTGCGGCCGTGGGCGGCGAGGCAGGCCTCGTTCTCGGCGGTCTGCTCGGAGAGGTGGACGTGGAGGGGGGCCTGCCGTTCCTCGGCCCAGGCGGCCACGGTCGCGAGCTGCCCGGCGGGCACCGCGCGTACGGAGTGGACGGCCGCGCCGATCAGGGCGTGGTCGCCGCCCTTGAGGAGGGCGGCGCGTTCGGCCCAGGCCTCGGCGGTGGTGTCGGAGAAGCGGAGCTGGTGCTCGTCGGGTTCGCGGTACCGGGTGGGGCGGTCGCCGAAGCCCGCCGAGAGGTAGGCGGTGTCCAGCAGGGTGATCCGGATGCCCGCCTCGGCGGCCGCCGCGATCAGCGCCTCACCCATGGCGTTGGGGTTGTCGTAGGGGGTGCCGCCGGGCGCGTGGTGCAGGTAGTGGAACTCGCCGACGGCGGTGATGCCCGCCAGCGCCATCTCCGCGTACACGGCGCGGGCCAGGTCGTAGTAGGAGTCGGGGGTGAGCCGGGAGGCGACCTGGTACATGGTCTCGCGCCAGGTCCAGAAGGTGCCGGAGCCGACCTGGACGGTGGAGCGCAGGGCGCGGTGGAAGGCGTGCGAGTGGGTGTTGGCCAGCCCGGGGAGGGTGAGGCCGTGCAGCGCGGTGGCGCCGGGCGGCGGGGTGGCGACGCCGGTGCGGACGCCCGTGATCAGCCCGTCGGAGACGTCCAGGGCGACGCCCGGCTCGACGTGGGTGCCGAGCCAGGCGTGGGAGAGCCAGTACGTGACGGGGGCGGTCCGGGTCCGCGCCGGTTGCGTTGTCAGCTGCACGCGAGACCTTCCAGTACGTCGGCGAGTGCGGCGACCCCTGCGGCGCAGTCGTCCTCGGTGGCGTGTTCGGCGGGCGAGTGCGAGATCCCGGTGGGGTTCCGCACGAACAGCATGGCGGTGGGGACCGATGCGGACAAAATACCCGCGTCGTGCCCGGCACCGGTGCCCAGGACGGGGACCGGACGGCCGTCCGTGCCGACGCCGCGCCCCTTGAGGACGCGGCCGATCTCGTCGCGCAGGGCGTGCTCGAACTCGACGACGAGCGTGAAGGACTCGCGTACGACGTCGAGGTCGATGCCGGCCCGCTCGGCGTGGTCCCGGGCGGCGCGTTCGATGCCGGTGACGACGGCGTCCAGCGCGTCCTGGTCGGCGGCGCGGGAGTCGAGCCAGCCGCGCACGAGGGACGGGATGGCGTTGACGCCGTTGGGCTCCACGGCGACCTTGCCGAAGGTGGCGAGGGCCCCGGTGAGCTCCGCCTCGCGGCGGGCGGCGAGCACGGTCTCGGCGTACGTGAGCATCGGGTCGCGCCGGTCGGCGAGGCGGGTGGTGCCCGCGTGGTTGGCCTCGCCCCGGAAGTCGAACCGCCAGCGGCCGTGCGGCCAGATCGCGGAGGCGATGCCGACCGGGTCGCCGGTGAGGTCGAGGGCGCGCCCCTGCTCCACGTGGAGTTCGACGAAGGCGCCGATGCGGGCGAGCCGTTCGGGGTCCGGGCCGATGGTCCCGGGGTCGTACCCGGCGGCCTCCATGGCCTGCGGGAGGGTGGTGCCGTCGCCGTCGCGGAGCCGGTGGGCCGCTTCCACGGTCAGCTGTCCGGCGGCGAGCCGGGAGCCGACGCAGGCGAGGCCGAAACGGGCCCCCTCCTCGTCGCCGAAGTTGGCGATGGCCAGCGGCCGGGTGAACTCCGCTCCCCTGCGGCGGAGTTCGTCGAGCGCGGCGAAGGAGGAGACCACGCCGAGCGGGCCGTCGAAGGCGCCGCCGTCCGGTACGGAGTCGAGGTGCGATCCGGTGACGACGGCGTCCCGGGCGAGGGGGTCGCCGAGCCAGGCCCACTGGTTGCCGTTCCGGTCCACCTCGTAGGCGAGCCCGCGCGTCCCGGCCTGGGCGCGGAACCAGGCCCGGCAGTCGGCGTCGGCGCCGGTCCAGGCGTAGCGGCGGTAGCCGCCGCTGTCCCGGTTCCGGCCGATCGGCGCCAGCTCCCGCCACATCTCCTGGAACGACGGGGGCGCCCCGGCCGTACCGGCTCCGGAAGGCAGGCTCACTGGCCGTCCTCCGTCATCGGGACCCGTACGCCCTTGTCGGCGGCGACCGCCGCCGCGCTGTCGTACCCGGCGTCGACGTGCCGGATGACGCCCATGCCCGGGTCGTTGGTGAGCACACGGCGGATCTTCTCGCCCGCGAGCGGTGTGCCGTCGGCGACGGTGACCTGCCCGGCGTGGATGGAGCGGCCCATGCCGACGCCGCCGCCGTGGTGGAGGGAGACCCAGGAGGCCCCGGAGGCCACGTTGACCATGGCGTTGAGCAGCGGCCAGTCGGCGATCGCGTCGGACCCGTCGAGCATGGCCTCGGTCTCCCGGTACGGGGAGGCCACGGAGCCGCAGTCCAGGTGGTCGCGGCCGATGGCCAGCGGTGCGGCCAGCTCGCCGCTGGCCACCATGTCGTTGAAGCGCTCGCCGGCCCGGTCGCGCTCCCCGTAGCCGAGCCAGCAGATCCGGGCGGGCAGCCCCTGGAAGTGGACCCGCTCGCCGGCCATCCTGATCCAGCGGTGCAGCGACTCGTTCTCCGGGAAGAGGTCGAGGATCGCCCGGTCGGTCTTGTGGATGTCGGACGCCTCACCGGACAGGGCGGCCCAGCGGAAGGGGCCCTTGCCCTCGCAGAACAGCGGCCGGATGTAGGCGGGTACGAAGCCGGGGAAGTCGAACGCCCTCCCGTATCCGGCGAGTTGGGCCTCGCCGCGGATGGAGTTGCCGTAGTCGAAGACCTCGGCCCCGGCGTCCATGAAGCCGACCATCGCCTCGACGTGCCGGGCCATGGACTCCCGGGCGCGGGTGGTGAAGCCGGCCGGGTCCTTGGCGGCGTACGTCGCCATGTCGTCGAAGTCGACGCCGAGCGGGAGGTAGGCCAGCGGGTCGTGCGCGCTGGTCTGGTCGGTGACGATGTCGATCGGGGCGCCCTCGGCGAGCATCCGGGGCAGCAGTTCCGCCGCGTTGCCGAGCAGGCCGATGGAGAGCGGGCGGCGGGCGTCCCGGGCCTCGGTGGCGAGCTGGAGCGCGTGCTCCAGGGAGTCGGCGCGCACATCGAGGTAGCGGTGCTCGATCCGGCGCTCGATGGCGCGCGGGTCGCAGTCGATGCAGATCGCGACGCCGTCGTTCATGGTCACGGCGAGCGGCTGGGCACCGCCCATGCCGCCGAGCCCGGCGGTCAGGGTGATGGTGCCGGCCAGCGTCCCGCCGAACTTCTTCGCGGCGACGGCGGAGAAGGTCTCGTACGTGCCCTGGAGGATGCCCTGGGTGCCGATGTAGATCCACGAACCGGCGGTCATCTGGCCGTACATGGTGAGCCCGAGCGCCTCCAGGCGGCGGAACTCCTCCCAGTTCGCCCAGTCGCCGACCAGGTTGGAGTTGGCGATCAGGACGCGCGGCGCCCACTCGTGGGTCTGCATGACGCCGACCGGGCGGCCGGACTGGACGAGCATCGTCTCGTCCTGCTTGAGCGTCCGCAGCGTGCGCACCATCGCGTCGAAGGAGCGCCAGTCGCGGGCCGCCTTGCCGGTGCCGCCGTAGACGACGAGCTTGTCGGGGTGCTCGGCGACCTCGGGGTCCAGGTTGTTCTGGAGCATGCGCAGGGCGGCTTCCTGCTGCCACCCCAGGGCGCTCAGTTCCGTACCGCGCGGTGCCCGTACGGGGCGGGGTCCTGACATGGCGATGCCTCCTCGCGACTGTAAGCTCTCCATTCACATCCTGGTGTCATGAATAGTTGTAGTCAACAGTCGCGCACCGTCGCACGGCGGCCGTGTCCCCGTCCGCCCCGCGCACGGGGTCGCTCCATCGGCTCCGGCGCGCGCCCTCGGCGCACACCCGTGCCCCGGTGCATGTGCCGGTGGAATTTGCCCGAACCCTCTTCCGGGGGATGCACGATGCGTAGCCTCGTGGTCACACCGAACCCCGGTCCCGGGAAGGGCTCCGCCCGTCCTCGGGCATCCTCCCGGACCGGTTCGTACCCCATGGGAGGCTTCTGTGATCCGAGCACTCAGGCTGCGCGCCGGGGCGAAGCAGCCGCCGACACCCGAGTCCGGGCCGGAGAACGTGCTGGCCGAACTCCGCCGATTACGCGCCGGGTTACCGCTCGTGTCCGGTTCCCTGGTCGCCGGTACCGACGGTCTCGTACTGGCCCATGACGCCCCCGAGATAGAGCCCGAGACGGTCGCCGCGCTGACCGCGAGCGCCCTCGGTGTCGCGGTCCGGATGACGGAGGCGGCCGACCGGGGCGGTTTCGGCGAGTTCCTCGTGCGCGGCGAGTCCGGCTGTCTGGCCGCGTACACCGCGGGGGAATCGGCCGTGCTCACCCTGTTCGCCGAGGACCGGATCGACATCGACCGCCTCCGCGCCGAGGGCCGCCGGGCGGCCGCCCGGATCGGCGCGCTGATCGACGCCCCCGAGCGCCGCGCCGCCCCGCCGGCGCCCTCCGGATGCCCGGCCCCCGCCGCCCCCTCCGCACCCTCGCCCCGGCAGCTTCCCCCACAGCCGCCCCGGCCGTACCCGTCCCGGCCGTAACGCGGGATCAGCGGGTGCGCCGCGCCCCGCCGGGCGCGGCGTCGCCCGCCATCGGCCCGGTCGTCCGGTAGCCCGCGACCCGCTTGCCCGCGGGCCGCCCGCGCTCCGTCCAGTCGGTGCGCACCCAGTACAGGACGTCGTCCGTGTGCTCGCGCCGCCCGATCCGTACGGCCTTGAGCCAGAGTCCGGCGCCCGCCCCGGCCAGCGTCATCCCGCCCGCCCCGGGCAGCAGGAACGCGCTCGCCACCGCCAGGAGGAACGCCCCGAGCAGCCACCACCGGTGGCCGCGCCGCCAGGCGCGTACGGTGACGGCGCGGTCCTGGAGGAAGTCGGAGCGCCCGGCGCGGGTGGCTCCGGCGGCCAGTGCCGCGTACCGCCGCCCCCGTACGAGCGCCACCACGGCGGCGGTGACCAGGAACAGCGCGACCCCGGCCAGCAGCCCGATCCGGCGGCCGGTGAACCCGGGCACCAGCGCGCCGATCCCCGCGGCGAGCAGCCCGAGCCACCACAGCGGGGCGGCTCCGGCCCTTACGATCACGGCCACCCTCGCCAACGACTGCGCTCCGCGCCCCATCTCCGTACCCCTTCCCGCTCGGCCGCCCGGCTCCTCGCGGGCGGCTCCGGGCGGAGGGTAGTAGGCGCGGATGAGTGGCGTCTGAGAAACGGCGAGGAGCCCGCACGGCGGTCAGAGCATGAGCCCGACCAGGCCGTTCCCACCGTTCAGGCAGCCGAAGCGCCCTCGGCAGCAGCGCTCCCACCCCCCGTGCGCGTCCCCGTTGAGGACGAGGTCGTGCCACGGCTCCCCGGCCGCGACGTGCTCCCCGCCCAGCCGGAGCGAGAGTCCCGGCACGGCCACCCAGCCGCGCGCCTCGGGCGGCCGGACCGGTTCCGGGAGGACGGCGAGGACCTCCTCGGAGGGGTGGCCGAACAGGTCGACGCCGTCCCACACCACCCCCGCGTCCGCCGCACCGGCCGCGGACTCCCACGCCGTGATCCTGATCCCCGCGAGCCGGTCCGGCGCATCCGGGCCCCCGCCGTCCAGGGTCATCTGAAGTCCGCCGAAGACGGCGACCACGTTCCAGCCCGGCTGGTGGAGGTAGCCGGAGAGCCAGGCGTCATGGGCGTGGCGCGGTTCGGCGTACTCCCGGAGCGTCAACGAGCCGCACTGCAGCCCCCAGTACGTCCGCGGCGCGGCCGCCTCCAGCAGGGCCACGGCCTCCTCGGGCCCCGTCCCGAACCGGAGCGTCCCGGCTCCGCCCGGCAGTCCCACACCGGTTCCCGGCAGCAGTTCGAGCATGAACCGATTCTTCAGTACCGGGTACGCGCCCGGAGAATCGGGGCCGTCGCACCCGCCGCCGGTCTCACTCGACGAACAGCCCCCGGGCCGCCGCCCGTGCGTCGAACTCCTCCAGCCGGGCCTGTGCGCCGGGCAGCGCGTCGCACATCGCCTCCAGCAGGACCCGCCCGAGCAGCATGGGGGCGCACGCGGTGTCGAAGGCGAGCCCGGTACCGACACCGGCCGGGATCAGCAGGTCGCTGTGGCGGGCGACGGGCGCGAAGGCGGAGTCCGCGACCGACACGACGGTCAGACCCTGCTCCCGGGCGTACGCGAGGGCGTCCACCACCTCCTTGGGGTGGCGGGGCAGCGCGAAGCAGATCAGCGCGGTGGCCCCGGCGCGGCGGGCCGCGTCGATCCGGTCCTGGAGCATGCTGCCGCCCTCGTCGAGCACCCGGACGTCGGGGTGGACCTTGGCCGCGAAGTACCCGAAGCCGCGCGCCTGCGAGGAGGCGGCCCGCAGCCCGAGGACCGGCAGCGGGCGCGAGGCCGCCAGCAGCCTGCCCGCGTGCTCGACGGGACCGGGGTCGGCGAGCAGCTCGGCCAGCTGCCGGAGGTTCTCGATCTCGCCGAGCACCGCCTGCTGGTACTCGTTGGGCACGTCGTCCCCGTCGCCGGGCGCGGCCCCGGCGGGGGCGATCTCCCGCAGGTGCCTGCGGAGCGCCGGATAGCCGTCGAAGCCGAGCGCCACGGCGAACCGGGTCACGGACGGCTGGCTGACCCCGGCGAGCTCGGCCAGCTCCACGCTCGACAGGAACGGCACGTCCCCGGCCCTGCGCACCATCGAGTGCGCGATACGGCGCTGGGTGGGGGTGAGCCGGTGCCCCTCGAAGAGCCGCTGCAACCGTGCGGCCGGGCCGCTCCCGCTCATGCTGTCCCCTCGGTCGGTCCATGGACCCGTCGGCCCGTGAACCCGTCGATAACCTGTCGATCCCCGGACCCCGCCGGTCCGCGGGCCCGTCCGTACGTCGACGCGGCGCGCCCCGGTCCGGACGGTCCGGCGCCGGCGCATCCCTGCGGGCCGGCACATCCATTCAGTCAGGATGGCAGCTGCATGTCCATATGCAGCCGGGGCACCGGACCGCCGGAACCCGGGGCCGTACCGCCCCGGCGCGAGGACGCACCGCTCAGGACGCGCCGTCCACGATCGCGACGACCGAGACCCAGGACTTCCACCGCTGCGTGAAGACCCGCAGCGTATGGCCCTCCACCTTCCCGGCCCAGGCGAGGGTCCCCTGCTGGTCCGCCAGTTCCTCCGGTATGTCCTCGGGTGTTCGGTCCGATCCGTCCGGCACGTCCGCCGGTTCGCCGGACACGCGGCGCAGGCCCTCCGTCTCCAGGCGGGTGAAGACCGCCAGCAGCTCGTCCCGGGCCACGTCCGCGCGCGGGCTGTAGTCGACGACGCACTGCCGGGCCACGGCACCGCGCGCCCCTCGGTACCCCGAGGTGTAAGCGGCCCTGTCGGGCCCCTTCCCGGTCATGGTGTTCATGCAGAACTCCGCGAGCCCCGCCCGGTTCAGGAGGTCGCCCCGCTCGCCGGAGGCGACGGGCCGTCCGTCGGTCTGCTTCCAGTGCCAGGTGCCGTACAGCGGTACCTCCTGCGGGGGCAGGTTCTGGACCACGCCGTTCTTGCGGAACGGGTTCTCCGGCGCGGTGGCCACGGCGCCCCGGCGGTCCTGCGACCGGTCCGCCCCGTCCGGCAGCACGGCCCACGCGCCGGTCAGCAGCGCGGCCGCGCACAACGTGGCCACCCCCGCCCTGCGGCGCGTCCGGCGCCGCTGCCCGCGCCGCCGGATCTCCTCGGCGGCGGGCAGCCGCACCGGGACACCGTCCAGCAGTTCCTCGACCTCAGCCATGGTCGGCACTCCTCACTCGCCCGGCGGTGGCCACGGGATCGGCCAGCCGCTCGCCCAGCACCTTGCGGGCCCGGTGGAGCCGGGCCCGTACCGCACCGTTCGACACTCCCGTCTCCCGCGCCACGTCCTCCACCGGCAGGTCCAGCAGATGGTGCAGGACCACGGCCCGGCGCTGTTCGGCGGTCAGCTCACCGAGCGCCTCCAGCAGCGCCACCCGGTCCGCCGACAGGCCGGGCGCGTCCGCGGGCGGGCCGTGCCGGAAGTGGGCGCGCACCCGGTTGCGCGTCCTGCGCCAGGTGCTGATCGCCAGCCGGACCGCCACCGTCCGCACCCAGGGCAGCGGGTCCCCCTCGCGCACCAGCCGGTCCCAGCGCTGCCAGGCCCGTACGTACGCCTCCTGCACCGCGTCCTCCGCCTCCGCCAGATCGCCGGTCGTGGCGTAGACGGTGGCGACCACCCTCTTCGCCGTGGCCGTGTAGAACGCGTCGAAATCCTCGGCCCCCGTTGGCATCGTCCCCCCTTCCCTCCGCGCATCCGTCCGTCCCCCAGGAACTGTTCCCACCAGGTACACGCACCGGCGGGGGCGGATGTTACGGACGACTTTCCGGATTCCCGGCCGGCCCGGCCGTACGGCGCTCCCCCGGGAGAAGAGGGGGGACAGCCCCACTGTGCGCGGGGCGGGCGGCTCCTAGCCTGAAGGGCATGAAATCCGGAGACCCCGAGCTCAGGAGCGAGCTCGACGCCGCCCTCCGGGCCCGCGAGGAGCTGGGTCCGGAGTACGAGCCCGCGCTCGTGGAGTCCTTCCTGGAGAAGGTCGACCAGCGGATGGACCACATGCTCGACCGCCGGGTGCGCCGTCATCTCGCCGAGCGGCGGGTGGACGTCGTCCGGCGGGAGCGGCATCCGCAGCACCGGCCGGCGGAGTTCGCCGAGCGCCATGGATTCGGGATCGTCTCGCTGGTCCTGGCCGTCCCGCTGTCGGCCATCGGCGCCTCGACCGCCGGTACCGGGGGACTGATCGTCGCCTGGCTGGGGATCGTCGCCGTCAACGCGGTGCAGGCGCTCCGCGGCCACGGCCATCGGAGTGGCGCGCGCCGCACGGCATCCGACTGGGAGGACTGAGGTCCGGGACAGGCCCGGGGAGCCCGGAACCGACGCGGGGACCGCCGCACCCCCGGGAATCCCAGGGGGCGGGACGACGGCGGTCCCCGCGGCGGACGCGGTCCGGGTCAGGGCCGGTGGCCGCGTCCTGGCGACGGTGGAGGTCCGGGAGCCGCTCCGTAGTCCGTGTCGCCGTTCCGGGTGCCGGCGGGCCTCCCCGCCGACACCCGCCAATCTGCCGGACCCGTGTTAAGCCGGTGCTGCGCGCGTGTGTCGTCCTCGTACCGTTTTCGCGAAGCCCGGCCGTGATCCGCCGGACGCGCCCTACGCCTTGCCGGCCGACGCGTCCTTCGCGAGGAAGGCCAGCAGGTCCTGGCGGCTGACCACGCCCTTCGGCTTGCCCTCCACCAGCACGATCGCCGCGTCCGCCGTGTTCGTACCGCCGAGCACCGCCATCAGGTCCTCGACCGGCTCGCCGGAGCCGACCTGCGGCAGCGGCGGCGACATGTGCTTCTCCAGCGGGTCGGCGAGCGAGGCCCTCTGCGCGAAGAGCGCGTTCAGCAGCTCCCGCTCCACCACCGAACCGATGACCTCGGCGGCCATCACGTCCGGGTGCCCGGCCCCCGGCTTCACGATCGGCATCTGCGAGACGCCGTACTCGCGCAGCACGTCGATCGCCTCGCCGACGGTCTCCTCGGGGTGCATGTGGACGAGCGTGGGGATCGGGCCCTCCTTGTGGTCCAGCACGTCCCCGACCCGGGCCGACGGGCCGGAGTCCTCCAGGAACCCGTAGTCGGCCATCCACTCGTCGTTGAAGATCTTGCTGAGGTACCCGCGGCCGCTGTCCGGCAGCAGGACGACGACCACGTCGTCCGGGCCGAGCCGCTTGGCCACCTCCAGCGCGCCGACCACGGCCATCCCGCAGGAGCCCCCGACCAGCAGCCCCTCCTCCTTGGCGAGGCGGCGGGTCATCTGGAAGGAGTCCTTGTCGGACACGGCGACGATCTCGTCCGTGACCGTGCGGTCGTAGGCGCTCGGCCAGAAGTCCTCGCCGACGCCCTCGACGAGGTAGGGCCGCCCGGAGCCGCCGGAGTAGACCGAGCCCTCCGGGTCCGCGCCGATCACCTTCACCGCACCGTCGCTGACCTCCTTCAGATAGCGGCCGGTACCGCTGATCGTGCCGCCGGTGCCGACGCCCGCGACGAAGTGGGTGATCTTCCCTTCCGTCTGCTCCCACAGCTCCGGACCGGTGGTCTCGTAGTGGGAACGCGGGTTGTTGGGGTTGGAGTACTGGTCCGGCTTCCAGGCCCCGGGGGTCTCACGGACCAGCCGGTCGGAGACGTTGTAGTACGAGTCGGGGTGCTCGGGGTCGACGGCCGTCGGGCAGACGACGACCTCGGCACCGTAGGCGCGCAGCACATTGATCTTGTCCGTGGACACCTTGTCCGGGCACACGAAAATGCACTTGTACCCCTTCTGCTGGGCGACGATCGCCAGGCCGACACCGGTGTTGCCACTGGTCGGCTCGACGATGGTGCCGCCCGGCTCCAGCTCGCCGCTCTGCTCGGCGGCCTCGATCATGCGCAGGGCGATCCGGTCCTTGACCGAGCCTCCAGGGTTGAAGTACTCGACCTTCGCCAGGACTGTCGCCTGGATACCGGCCGTCACATTGCGCAGCCGCACCAGCGGGGTGTTGCCGACGAGACTGATCATCGAATCGTGGAATTGCACCGTCTACTCCGGGGTCTCCGTAATGGTCCGGCAAGCGTATGCGTACGGGCGGGGGATCGGGCGAAGCCTTCGGACAGGCGATTGAGCGACCGTCCGCACGGGGCAGTTAGCTGTATGTACGGGGTACGGCGACGAGGAGGTGGACCGGACTGTGTCAAGAGCACGAGTGGCACGGCGGATCGCGGCGGGCGCGGCCTACGGCGGGGGCAGCATCGGACTGCTCGGCGCCGCGGCGGTCGGCGTCCTGCTGGCGGAGGTCCACCTGGCGAAGCGGCAGGTGGGCGGCGGTATCGCACCGGTGCCGCCGAGCGCGGACGGCCGGTACGGGGTGGCGTTCGCGGGGCCCGCGGAACCCCTGCGGCTGGGGCTGCTGGGGGATTCGACGGCGGTCGGGCAGGGGGTCCGCCGGGCCGGGCAGACCCCGGGGGCACTGCTGGCCTCGGGGCTCGCGGCGGTCTCCGAGCGTCCGGTCGACCTGCGCAACGTGGGACAGCCGGGGGCCCGGTCGGACGATCTGGAACGGCAGGTGTCGCTGCTGCTCTCCGACTCCTCCGGGGTCCCGGACGTCTGCGTGATCATGATCGGCGCGAACGACGTGACGCACCGCATCCCGGCCACCCAGTCGGTGCGCTGCCTGACCACCGCCGTGCGCAGGCTGCGGACGGCGGGCGCGGAGGTGGTCGTCGGCACCTGCCCGGACCTGGGCACGATCGAGCCGGTCTACCAGCCGCTGCGCTGGCTGGCCCGGCGGGTGAGCCGCCAGCTGGCCGCGGCGCAGACGATCGGCTCGGTGGAGCAGGGCGGGCGCACGGTGTCGCTGGGCGATCTGCTCGGGCCGGAGTTCGAGGCCAATCCGCGGGAGCTGTTCGGCCCGGACAACTACCACCCGTCGGCGGAGGGGTACGCCACGGCGGCGATGGCCGTGCTGCCGACGCTCTGCGCGGCGCTGGGGCTGTGGCCGGAGTCCGACCGGCTGGACGGGGCCCGGCGCGAGGACATGCTGCCGGTGGCCAAGGCGGCCTCCCGGGCGGCCCGGGAGGCCGGTACGGAGGTCACGGGGGCGCGGGCGCCCTGGGCACTGCTCAAGCACCGCAGGCGGCGGCGTCTGCCCACCGCGGCGGAGCCCGCCCCGCACGGGAGAATGGAGACGGACGCGGAAGCACCCCCCGCGTCCGTCCGGAAGGACCGTACGGACGCACCGCCCCCCGGGACCGCCCGCGACGACGGCGCGGGAGTGCCTCCCGAGACCCCTCGGCCGGTCGACTGAGCGGCCGGTCCGACGGCCCTCCGGGCGACCCGGCCCGGGGGATCGACCGAGCGGTCGCTTAGAAAAGAGGGCGGCGTCACACGCACTGCCCGGTGACCCGATGCCGTACGTACAGGTAACTTCCCATTCGGTACCCGCCGGAGCGCCCGTACCCGTCAGAACCCGCCTTCCAGCACCCATGGAGCCGCGTGATGCCCGAAGCAGTGATCGTCTCTGCCGCCCGTTCCCCGATCGGCCGGGCCTTCAAGGGCTCGCTGAAGGACCTGCGCGCGGACGACCTGACCGCCACGATCATCCGGACCGCACTGGACAGGATCCCCGAGCTGGACCCGCGGGACATCGACGACCTGATGCTCGGCTGCGGCCTCCCCGGCGGCGAGCAGGGCAACAACCTGGGCCGCATCGTCGCGGTGCAGCTGGGGATGGACCACCTTCCCGGCTGCACGATCACCCGCTACTGCTCGTCGTCGCTCCAGACCAGCCGGATGGCGCTGCACGCCATCAAGGCCGGCGAGGGCGACGTCTTCATCTCGGCGGGCGTCGAGATGGTGTCCCGGTTCGCGAAGGGCAACTCCGACAGCTGGCCCGACACCCACAACCCGCTGTTCGCCGACGCCGAGGCCCGCACCGCGGCCCGCGCGGAGCAGGGCGGCGAGGGCTGGCACGACCCGCGCGAGGACGGCCTGGTGCCGGACGCGTACATCGCGATGGGGCAGACCGCGGAGAACCTGGCCCGCTTCAAGGGCGTCACCCGCCAGGACATGGACGAGTTCGGCGTCCGCTCGCAGAACCTCGCCGAGGAGGCCCTGAAGAAGGGCTTCTGGGAGCGGGAGATCACCCCGGTCACCACCCCGGACGGCACGGTCGTCTCGAAGGACGACGGTCCGCGCGCGGGCGTCACGCTGGAGGGCGTGCAGGGCCTGAAGCCGGTGTTCCGCCCGGACGGCCTGGTCACCGCGGGCAACTGCTGCCCGCTCAACGACGGCGCCGCCGCGCTCGTCATCATGTCCGACACCAAGGCGCGCGAGCTGGGCCTGACCCCGCTGGCCCGGATCGTCTCGACCGGCGTCAGCGGCCTCTCCCCCGAGATCATGGGGTACGGGCCGGTCGAGGCCAGCAAGCAGGCGCTGAAGCGGGCCGGGCTGACCATCGACGACATCGACCTGGCCGAGATCAACGAGGCGTTCGCCGCCCAGGTGATCCCCTCCTACCGCGACCTCGGCCTGCCGCTGGAGAAGGTCAACGTCAACGGCGGCGCCATCGCCGTCGGCCACCCCTTCGGCATGACCGGCGCCCGCATCACCACCACCCTGATCAACAGCCTCCAGTTCCACGACAAGCAGTTCGGTCTGGAGACCATGTGCGTGGGCGGCGGCCAGGGCATGGCGATGATCATCGAGCGGCTCAGCTGACACCCGGCGCCCCGGCCGGTCCCGTGGGACCGGCCCGACGGGATCCGGCCGATACGGGCCGGATCCGGCCGGTCCCGGCCGAGTTCCGAGCGTGACCGAATCTCCCCCAGGATGTGACCTTTCTCCTGGGGGAGTGGCATATCCGCAGGTCGCAGCCGTATTGGGGTTAAACCCGAGGCCCAAAGACCTGTCCAATTCGTGACGTAATGCACTGACACCGGGCGCGCTCGGGGGCCAAGCTGAGGTAGGAACGTCGGGGATCGATTGAAACCGGGAGTATGTCAGTGAGCGCCATGTCTGTTGCCCTGTTGCTGACCACCGCCGCCGCCACGGCCGTGGGCGTCGCCGCTCTGCATGCTGCTCACGGGCTGCGGGGACAGGTGAAGGCCCTCCGTACCGAGCTGGCCGAGGACGCCCGCGGGCGCGGTGCCACCGTGCCCGCGCAGAACCGGGGCTGCGACGCCACCCCCGTCGCCGAGATACGCGCCGCCGTCGCCGAGGCCCTCGCCGAGGAGCGGGAGCGCGAGCTGGCCGAGGCCCGCGCCTTCTGGGCCACCCAGGAGGCCCGCGACGCCGCCGACGCCCCCTCCCTGCTGGGCGGGCTGACCGGCCTGGGCGAGGACGCCGCGTACTTCCTGCCCCGCCAGGCCGACCTCGTGGGCTTCGAAGCGATCGACGCCGAGACCGCCGAGGCCCTCGACGAGCTGGCGGAGCTGGCCGAGTCCGCGGAGCCGGTCGAGCTGCCCGGCCCGGCGGAGGTCGCCGAGGACTCCCCCGAGCTGGCCGCCGCCCGCCGCCGGCACCCCTCGCACCCCGACTTCGTACCGGTGCGGACCCCGGTCGTCACCGACCACGAGCGCACCGTGCTCCGCCTGGAGGAGCTGGCCGAGAACCGTACGGAGCTCTCCGACGTGCGCCCCGGCCCGCTCGGCACGCTCGACGTCTACGTCTTCGCCGACGGCACCACGCTCTGTATGACCCCGGGCCACCGCGAGACGGCCGAGCGGCTGGCCGATTCGCTGCTCGCCGGTGAGCACCCGGTCCTGCTCGGCGGCTCCGGCGTCTCCGGCGCGTACGCCCTGACGTTCTCCTGCGGCACGGAGAACGTCTACATCCTCGCCGACCGCGTCATCGCCTCGCTCTGACCGGGCGCGGCGCCCCGGCCGCCCCGGCTCCCGCCGCTACGCGAACGCGCGCGTGGCGGCCTCGTTCACCTCTCGCACGGCCTCGTCCAGCTCCGCCGACGAGGCCGTTTCCAGTGCCAGGGCCAGATCGCGCCCGGCCACGGCGAGCTGGTCGCCGACCGTGAAGAGCCCGGCGTCCGGCATCACGTACGGCTCCCGGTCCGGCGCCTCGATCAGCTGGGCGCGCCGCGCCAGCTCCCGGGCCGCGGCCAGGCCCTCGGCGGCGGCACCACGCCGCAGCCGGCTCTGCGGGGCGGCGCGCAGCCGGTCGGCGAAGCGGTCGACGGCGATGTTCAGCGGGGTCGTATCGAGCACCCCGCGACCCTACGCGCCCCGGCGGGACGGTGGCCAACGGGACCGCCCCCCGGCCACCGACCGCCCCGGAGAGCGGGAACGGCCCGCAGGCGGTGTGCCTGCGGGCCGTTCCTTCGTACGGGTCGTACGGGCGCGGAGCCGACGGATCAGTCGTCGCCGCTGAGGATGGAGAGCAGACGCAGCATCTCCAGGTAGATCCACACCAGGGTCATGGTGAGGCCGAAGGCGGCCAGCCAGGACTCCTCGCGGGGGGCGCCGAAGGCGATGCCGTCCTCGACCTGCTTGAAGTCCAGGGCCAGGAAGCACGCGCCGAGGATGATCCCGATGACACCGAAGAGGATGCCGAGACCGCCGCTGCGGAAGCCCAGGCCGTCACCGCCGCCGAAGACGGAGAACAGCAGGTTCACCATCATCAGGAGCATGAAGCCCATGGCCGCGGCCATCACGAAGCCGTAGAACCGGCGGGTGACGCGGATCCAGCGCATCTTGTACGCGAAGAGCACACCGGCGAAGACGCACATGGTGCCCATCACGGCCTGCATCACGACGCCCGGGCCGATGTACGTGCTGACCGCGCTGGAGATCACTCCGAGGAAGACGCCCTCGAAGGCCGCGTACGAGACGATCAGCGCCGGAACCGGCTTGCGCTTGAAGGACTGGATGAGCGACAGGACGAACGCCACCAGGGCGGCGCCGATCGCGATGCCGTACGACTTGCCGAGGTTCGCCTCGTCGACCGGCAGCAGCCACCAGGCGGCCGCGGCGCCGAGCACCACGGTGCCCAGCGTGATGGCCGTGCGCGTGACGACGTCGTCGATCGTCATCGCGCCGGTGCGCGTCGGTGCCTGCGGGGCGCCGCCGTACTGGGCGTCCGGCTGGGCGTAGGGGTTGGTGGCGTACGGGTTCGCGGCGGTGCCCTGCGCGTACGGGTTGGCGCCCGCTGCGGGGGCCCCGGCCTGCGGCGCCGTGTTGAAGCCCGCGTATCCGTTGTCGCGGCTGAAGCCCCGTCGCGAGAAGACCGGGTTGCTGCTCCTCATCTCACTCCTCCATGGCCGCCCTGCGCGGCCTTCCCACAAGAGTAATGGGTAGGCAAAACAATCAGACTAGTGCTTGGGGAGGATCTTTACGCAACCGACAGCCCGACGCCACCGCCTGTCGCCCCGCCCGACCGCGCCGGGGCGGTGTAGGCCCCGGCGCGTCGCCCGCCCCTCGCGCTACTCCGCCGCGCGCAGGTCCGCCAGCAGCTCGGCCTGGCCGGCGAGGACCCCGGAGAGGATCGTCCGGGCGACCTTCAGCAACTCCGCGACCTGGGGGTTGGCCAGCGAGTAGTACACCCCTGAGCCCTCCCGCCGGGTGACCACCAGGTTCGCCCGGCGCAGGACGGCCAGTTGCTGCGAGAGGTGGGCGGGCTCGACGCCGATCTCGGACAGCATCTCGGAGACCGCGTGCTCCCGCTCGCTGAGGAGCTCCAGCACCCGGATGCGTACGGGGTGGCCGAGGGTCTTGAAGAACTCGGCCTTCAGTTGGTAGAGCGGCGTACTCATCGCAGCGGCCTCGCGTCCCCGGTCCCGGCCGACCGGTCGGCCCGTCGCGGCCGTGCGTGTCCCGTGCTTCGCGTCCACCCAAAACATTTCGCCATGGGGCCATCCTCGCGCGCCCGCCCCACCATGCCGACCTCGCGAATTGCCAACTTTCGCCAACCCGGACATCCGGCTCGACGATTCCGCCCCCGCGCTCCCCGTGCCCCTGCGCCCTATGCCCCGGACACCTCCCCGGGGACGGGCATGGTTCCGGCATCCCGGAGACGGGCGCGGACCGCCGCGACCGCCTCGGGGGTGGTGGGGTAGTCCCGTCCGTAGGGACGCAGCGGCTCCAGGGCGCCCACGGCCTCCAGCGTCCGGCGCTGGCCGGGCCTGATCCCGGAGGCCAGGACGGTGATGCCGCGCCGGGCGAGCTTCTGCACGGCGTCCTTGAGGACCAGGGCGCCGGTGGCGTCCACGGTCGTGACCCGCGACATCCGCAGGACGACCACCCGGACGTCGGCGACCTCGGAGAGTTCGAGGAGGAAGCGGTGGGCCCCGGCGAAGAAGAGCGGACCGTCGATCCGGTAGACCACGATGTGCTCGGCCAGGAGCGCGTACTCCTCCTCGCCGTGGTCGCCGGGGAGTTCGGCGCGCAGTTCCAGCCGGTCCATCCGGGCCTGTCCGGCCACCGCCCGCAGGGCCAGCGCCCCGGCCACCACCAGGCCGATGATCACCGCCTGGACCAGGTCGAGGACGAGGGTCGCGACGGCTGTCAGGACCAGGACCGCGGCGTCGGACCGGGTGGCGCGGGCCATCGCCCGCAGCGCGCCGACCTCGACCATGCGGATCGCGGTGGCCACCAGCACGCCCGCCAGCGCGGCGAGCGGGATGCGGGAGACGAGCGGGGCCGCCGCGAAGACGATCACGGCGAGGACGGCGGCATGGGTGAGCGCCGCGAGCCGCGAGCCCGCACCCGTACGGACGTTGACCGCGGTACGGGCGATGGCGGCGGTGGCCGGGACACCGCCGAACAACGGGGCGGCCAGGTTCGCGACCCCCTGCCCGAACAACTCGCGGTCCGGGTCGTGCCGCTGACCGGCCGCCATTGCGTCGGCGACGGTGGCCGACAGCAGCGACTCCAGCGCGGCGAGCGCGGCCACCGCGACGGCGGGCGCCAGCAGCGAGCCCAGCGCCGCCGTGTCGAGGAAGTCCAGCGAGGGGACGGGCAGCCCGGACGGCAGCGCGCCGATCGGCCGCGCCCCGGACGGCTCGAACACCTCGACGGCCACGGTCGCGGCGATCACCGCGACGATCGAGAACGGGACGGTGGGCCGCAGCCGGGCGCCCAGCAGCATCACGGCCGCCACCCCGGCGGCGAGGCCGAGTGCGGTCCAGTTCGGCGCCTTCGCGAACTCCCCTGCCGCCCGCCAGGCCACCACCAGCACCTTCTCGCCCTCGGGCTTGGGCACGCCGAGCGCGCCCGGCACCTGCTGGAGCGCGATGACGCAGGCGATGCCCAGGGTGAAGCCCTCCACCACCGGCGCCGGCACGTACCGCATGTACCGGCCCGCCCGCAGCAGGGCGAGGCCGATCAGCAGGATCCCCGCCAGCACCCCGACGGTCAGCACGCCGCCGGGCCCGTACGCGGCGACGATCGGCACCAGCACGACCGTCATCGCCCCGGTCGGCCCGGAGACCTGGAGGTGGGAGCCGCCGAAGAGCGCCGCCAGCGCCCCGGCCACCACCGCGGTCGCGAGCCCCGCCTCGGCACCGAGCCCGGAGGAGACCCCGAAGCCGAGCGCGAGCGGGAGGGCCACGATGGCGACGGTGACCCCGGCCAGCAGGTCGCGGCGCGGGTTGCGGCGCATGGCCGCGAAGTCGGAACGGCGGGGCAGGAGCGCGCGCACCCGGTGCGCGAGCCGTAAGGAGAGGACATGTACTCCGTGATGACCTGGGCTTCCCGGAACCGGCACGATCTCGGACCCCCTTCGGCCCCGGAGGCTCCGGGACGCAGTTCGGCACGCCGGACTCACCCGCTCGGATCGCAGGCACTTCAGAACAAAGCATGTAGCTAATTGCATAATTTCGCAATTCATACATGTCGCAGCTCTATGCGCCCCGAACGCGCCCCCGGCGGAATTCCGGATCGCCCCTTACCCTCCAGCCCGCGGTCCAGTAACGTTCAGACCAACCGGTACGGCATCGACTCACTCGAACAAGGGGGCGCAGTCGAAACGGCGGGTTCGGGCCGCGCCGGGGCAGGGCCCCGGGGCCGGGGAGATGCGGCGGAAGCGGCGGATCCATCCGGCCGACCGGTGAGAAGTGGTGCCTGGAACCGGACTCGAACCGGTACGCCCCCGAGGGGCAGCGAGGTTTAAGCTCGCCGTGTCTGCATTCCACCATCCAGGCTGGCGCGCGGCTCCGCGTTGGCACATGACCCTATCGGGGTACCTCGCCCGAACAGCGGATCTCTGGGGCGATGTTGTCTTATTTTATTGACCGCTTGAGGACTCGTCAGTGCTTCTGAAGGGGCATCGTCACATGCCCGGGCAGGGTATGGGGCACGGCGGCAAGCCAGCCGAATTGACGTAAAGTCGCCGCACTCGGGCGGCGCGGCCGCCGGGCGTACGCCTCTTCTCGCCACGCGCACGCCACCCGACCGGGTAAGGGGCGCTCCGACCGCCCGTCCGCCGCCTCTCCGGCCGCCCCCGTTGTAGCCCTCCCGAGTGACGGGCCTCGGGGAGGGTGTCATACCGCAGGATGACCCCGGGAACCGTCGATGCGACTCAAGACGGCCCGAGGAACGGGCATGCGGACTGACGATCCGCGCCGGGACGGCCAGGAGGATTGAGGGGTACCGAACAGTCCCCGAACAAGGCCGGACGAGCCTCGGCCGGAGCCCGAATCAGGAGAGTCCCGTGACCACCATTTCCACCGCACCCAGCGTCACCACGGTGGCCGCACGCGCCACGGATCTGTCCAAGGTCTACGGAGAGGGCGAGACCAGGGTCACCGCCCTGGACCGGGTCACCGTGGACTTCCCGCGCGGCGAGTTCACCGCGATCATGGGCCCCTCCGGCTCCGGCAAGTCCACGCTGATGCACTGCGTGGCCGGGCTGGACAGCTTCAGCAGCGGCTCGGTACGGATCGGCGACACCGAGCTCGGCGCCCTCAAGGACAAGCAGCTCACCCAGCTCCGCCGGGACAAGATCGGCTTCATCTTCCAGTCGTTCAACCTGCTGCCGACGCTGACCGCGCACGAGAACATCACGCTCCCCATGGACATCGCGGGCCGCAAGCCCGACGCCGAGTGGGTGCGCCGGGTCATCGACATGGTCGGGCTCTCCGACCGGCTGACCCACCGGCCCACCGAGCTCTCCGGCGGCCAGCAGCAGCGCGTCGCGGTGGCCCGCGCCCTGGCCTCCCGGCCGGAGATCATCTTCGGTGACGAGCCGACCGGCAACCTGGACTCCCGCTCCGGCGCGGAGGTCCTCGGCTTCCTGCGCAACTCGGTGCGCGAGATGGGCCAGACCGTGGTGATGGTGACCCACGACCCGGCGGCCGCCTCCTACGCGGACCGGGTCATCTTCCTCGCCGACGGCCGGATCGTCGACCAGATGATGCACCCCACCGCGGACGGGGTCCTGGACCGGATGAAGGCGTTCGACGCCAAGGGCCGCACCAGCTGATGCCCGCCCTGCCCCGCGACCTCCGGACCACTTCCCGATCCCAGGACTGACAGACATGTTCCGTACCGCCCTGCGCAATGTGCTCGCGCACAAGGCCAGGCTGCTGATGACCGTCCTCGCCGTGATGCTCGGCGTGGCCTTCGTCTCCGGCACCCTGGTCTTCACCGACTCCCTCGGCAACGCCCTGCGCAACCAGTCGGCGAAGAGCTACGACGACGTCGCCGTCGCCGTCACCACGTACGCCGACCAGGAGGACGAGAAGTCCCGCGGCGTCGACACCGCCACCCTGGCGAAGATCCAGGGCCTGGAGGGCGTCAAGACCGCCACCGGCCGGGTCTCCGGCTTCGCCGGGGTCGCCGACCCCGACGGCAAGCTGATCGGCAACGGCTGGTCGAACACCGGGGCCAACTACTCCCCCGCCAAGGACGGCAAGGACCCCGCGTACACCTTCACGGACGGCACCGGGCCGGCCGCCGCCGACCGGATCGCGCTCGACGCGGACACCGCCGAGAAGGGCAAGTACCACGTCGGTGACCGGGTCCGGGTCGCCACCAACGGGCCGGTGAAGGAGTACACCCTCTCCGGTGTCTTCACCACCGAGGACGGCGCGGTCAACGCGGGCGGCAGCCTGGTGCTCTTCGACACCGAGGTCGCCCAGAAGCTCTACCTGCGCCCCGGCGAGTTCCGTGAGGTCACCGTCTCGGCGACGCCCGGCGCCTCCGCCGACAAGCTGCTGGCCGAGGTGAAGCCGCTGCTGCCCAAGGACGCCGAGGCCAAGACCGGCCAGGCGCTCGCGGACGAGCAGGCCTCGGACATCACCCGCAGCCTGAGCAGCATCAACACCATGCTGCTGGCCTTCGCCGGCATCGCCCTGTTCGTCGGCGTCTTCCTGATCGCCAACACCTTCACGATGCTGGTCGCCCAGCGCACGAAGGAGCTGGCCCTGATGCGCGCCGTCGGCGCCTCCCGCCGCCAGGTCAAGCGCTCGGTGCTGCTCGAAGCGGCCTTCGTCGGGGTGATCGCCTCGGTCGTCGGCTTCGTCCTCGGACTCGGCCTCGCGACCGGGCTGCGCTCCGCGATGGGCGCGTTCGGCGCCAAGATCCCGGCCGGCCCGCTGGTCGTCTCGCCCACCGCGGTCGTCGCCTCGTTCGCCGTCGGTGTCGTGGTCACCGTGGTGGCCGCCTGGCTGCCCGCCCGCCGGGCCGCGAAGATCCCGCCGGTCGCCGCGATGAACAGCGTGCACGCGACGGCCACCGTGAAGTCCCTGGTGCTGCGCAACTCGATCGGTTCGGTGATCAGCCTGCTGGGCTTCGCGGCCGTCGTGGGCGGCGCGGTCAAGGGCGACTCGACCGGCCGGACCGTCATCGCCGCGGGTGCCTTCCTCGCGCTGATCGGCATCATCGTGCTGATCCCGCTGCTCTCCCGGCCGGTGATCGCCCTGGTCCGCCCGCTGCTGCGGAAGGTGTTCGGCGTCTCCGGGAAGCTGGCCGCGCAGAACGCGGTCCGCAACCCGCGCCGCACCGGCACCACCGCCTCCGCGCTGGCCATCGGCCTCACCCTCGTCACCGGCATCTCGGTGCTCGGCGTCACCCTCGGCCAGGCGGTCGACCGGGCGACGACGGACAACCTCAAGGCCGACTACATGGTGACGATGGCCAACGGCCATTCCCTCGACCCGTCGGCGCTCACCGCGCTGGAGAAGGCCGGCAAGGTCTCGGCCATCTCGCCGAACCAGTACACCGGCATCGAGGTCAAGGGCGACTACCAGGGCGCCTCCGCCGTCTCCCCCGCGGACCTGGAGAAGGTCTTCTCGCTGAAGACCCTCTCCGGCTCGCTCGACACGCTCGGCAAGGGCGGGATCGCCGTCTCCGACAAGACCGCGAAGTCCAAGGGCTGGAAGACCGGCGACACCCTGCCGGTGAAGTTCGACGACGGGAAGAAGGGCGAGCTGCGCGTCGGCGCCGTCTTCGAGGAGAACGCCTTCCTCTCGCCGGTCCTGGTCTCGACGGACATCGCCGCCGAGCACGGCAGGACCGCCAACATCCAGGAGATCTGGCTGACGACGGACGGCGGCGCGAGCGGCGCCAACGAGCAGGCCGTGGTCGACGCGCTGGGCAACAACCCGGCGGTGAGCATCATGGACCGCCAGGACATCCGCAACATGTTCGGCGGCTCGGTCAACCTCGCGATGAACATCATGTACGGGCTGCTGGCGATGGCCCTGATCATCGCGGTCCTCGGGGTCGTCAACACCCTGGCGATGTCGGTCTTCGAGCGCCAGCAGGAGATCGGCATGCTGCGGGCCATCGGGCTGGACCGGCGCCGGGTGAAGCGCATGATCCGGCTGGAGGCCGTGGTCATCTCGCTCTTCGGCGCGGTGATCGGGATCGGGCTCGGGGTGTTCCTCGGCTGGGCGATCGGGAAGACCATCGCCTCGGACATCCCGGGGTACGTGCTGGTCCTCCCGTGGGGCCGGATCGCGATCTTCCTGGCGCTGGCGGGGGCGGTGGGCGTGCTGGCCGCGCTCTGGCCGGCCCGGAGCGCCGCGAAGCTCAACATGCTGACCGCGATCAAGTCGCAGTAGCGGGGCCGCGGCAGTCCCGCGGAGCACGGCCGGGGGCCGGTGCGCGCAGTGTACGTACGCTGCGCGCACCGGCCCCCGTTCGCGTCACCGGCCCGTCCCGCCGGGGTCAGCCGCTCGCGGGTGCCGTCCAGGCGCGGGCCCGCAGCGGCAGCCCGGAGGTCCCGCCCTCCGCCGGGCGCACCGCCAGGATCTGGTTGACGCCGATCCTGTTGCGCTCGAAGGAGAGGGCGGAGGCGGCCATGTAGAGGCGCCAGATCCTCGCCCGGCCGGGCGAGGTCATCCGTACCGCCCGGTCCCAGTGCCGTTCCAGGTTGGCGACCCAGCGTCGGAGGGTCAGCGCGTAGTGCTCGCGGAGCGACTCGACGTCCCGGGCCTCGAAGCCGGCCTCCTCCAGGGTGCTGACGGTCCGGCCCAGCGGGGCCAGTTCGCCGTCCGGGAAGACGTAGGCGTCGATGAACGCGTCCACGTGGTAGGCGGATTCGTCCGGCTCGGGGCGGCGGGCGATCTGGTGGTTGAGCAGCCGTCCGCCGGGCTTCAGCAGGGCGTACAGGTCGTCGGCGTACTCGCGGAAGCGGACCGAGCCGACGTGCTCGGCCATGCCGATGGACGAGATCGCGTCGTAGGGGCCGTCCCTGACGTCCCGGTAGTCCTGGACGCGGATCTCGATCCGGTCGGTCAGCCCCTCCTCCGCGATGCGCTTGCGGGCGAAGGCGGCCTGTTCGCCGGAGAGGGTGACCCCGGTGACCCGGGCGCCGTACTCGCGGGCGGCGTGGACGGCCATGGAGCCCCAGCCGCAGCCGACGTCCAGCAGCCGGTCGCCCTCCTTCAGCCCGAGCTTGCGGCAGACCAGGTCGAGCTTGTCGCGCTGGGCGTCCTCCAGGGTGGAGCCGTCCTCCCAGTAGGCGCAGGAGTAGACCATGGACGGGCCGAGGACCAGGGCGTAGAAGTCGTTGCCGACGTCGTAGTGGTGGCTGATGGCGGCCTTGTCGCGGCCCTTGGTGTGCAGCGGGCCGGTGCGGCGGCTCATCTCCTCGGCCGGAGGGGGCGGCGGGGTCCAGGGGCCGGCCATGCGCAGCAGCCCCTTGGCGAAGGCCCGTACCTTCGGGTCGCGGACCGGGTCCAGAAGCCCGGTCCCGGTTCTGCCGGCTCCGTCGTCCCGTTCCCAGATCAGTGCGGCCAGCAGGCCCAGGGCCTCGTACAGATCGCCCTCGACGTCGAGGTCGCCGGCCACCCAGGCGCGGGCCAGGCCCAGTTCGCCCGGCTTCCAGAGCAGCCGGCGCAGCGCGCGGCGGTGCCGGACGATCAGCTCGGGGGCGCCGGGCGGTCCCGAACTGCTGCCGTCCCAGGCCCGGATACGGACCGGCAGCTTTTCTCCCAGAAACTCCTCGGCGAGAGCGGTCAGCCGCAATGCGGCGTCTCCCATGGCGCACACCTCCGTGATGGTGGTTCCAATGTGCCCAAACCTGGTCGAACATGCATGCAACCACGCCGGACACCTGTGCGCCCCGGCGAGGTCCGTACCCCTCAACACTCCACCGGGCGGCATCCGTCCCGCTACCACGCAACGGAACGGTAAAAAGCTGTACACCGCATCCATCCGGACACGCCGAAGGGGCCGTCCGCACCACGGATGGCGGACGGCCCCTTCGGACGGGACGCGGGCGAGTGGGCCCGCGGGCGGGCTAGGAGGCCTTGGCCTTCTCGCCCTCGGCCTTCGCGGCGGCCGGGGCCGGGGCCGGCTTGGCGGCCTCGTAGAACTCCTCGCGCGGCGTCTCCATGGCGCCGAGCGAGACGACCTCGCGCTTGAGGAACATCGCGAGGGTCCAGTCGGCGAAGATCCGGATCTTGCGGTTCCAGGTCGGCATCGCCATACCGTGGTAGCCACGGTGCATGTACCAGGCGAGACGGCCCTTGAGCTTGATCTTCATCTTGCCCATGACGATCATCGCGACGCCCTTGTGCAGCCCCAGACCGGCGACCGCACCCTTGTTGGCGTGGCTGTACTCCTTCTGCGGGAAGCCCCGCATGCCGGAGATCACGTTGTCGCCGAGGACCTTGGCCTGCCGCAGCGCGTGCTGGGCGTTGGGCGGGCACCAGGCGTTCGGGTTGCCGGCGCGGCGGCCGATCATGTCCGGCACCTGGGCGTTGTCGCCCGCGGCCCAGATGTAGTCGGTGCCCTGCACCTGGAGCTTCTCGGAGGTGTCCACGTGACCGCGCGGACCGAGCGGCAGACCGAAGCGGGCCAGCGCCGGGTTCGGCTTCACACCGGCCGTCCACACGATGGTGTTGGAGTCGACCTCCAGACCGTTCTTCAGGACGACGTGGCCGTCGACGCAGGAGTCCATGGAGGTCGAGAGGAAGACCTCGACACCACGGGACTCCAGGTGCTCGCGGCCCCAGGTGCCCAGCTTCGGGCCGACCTCGGGAAGGATCTTGTCGGCGGCGTCGACCAGGATGAAGCGCATGTCCTCGCGCTTCACGTTGGTGTAGTACTTGGCCGCGTCGCGGGCCATGTCCTCGACCTCGCCGATGGTCTCCGCACCGGCGAAGCCGCCGCCCACGAAGACGAAGGTCAGCGCCCTGCGGCGGACCTCCTCGTCGGTCGTCGAGTCGGCCTTGTCCAGCTGCTCCAGGACGTGGTTGCGCAGGCCGATGGCCTCCTCGATGCCCTTCATGCCGATGCCCTGCTCGGCGAGGCCGGGGATCGGGAAGGTACGGGAGACCGCGCCCATCGCGATGACCAGGTAGTCGAAGGGCAGCTCGTAGGCCTCGCCGACGAGCGGCGCGACCGTGGCGACCTTGCGGTCCTGATCGATGGTGGTGACACGACCGGTGAGCACCTCGGCCTTCGGCAGGACGCGCCGCAGCGGGACGACGACATGCCGAGGGGAGATGCTGCCGGCGGCAGCTTCGGGAAGGAAGGGCTGGTAGGTCATGTACGAACGCGGGTCGACGACCGTGACGGTCGCCTCGCCGAAGCGCATCTTCTTGAGAATGCGTCGAGCTGCGTACAGGCCTACGTACCCACCGCCTACAACGAGGATCCTGGGACGCTCCGTGGTGCTCATGGCATCGAGTATCCACCCCTCTCCGGGGGTGGGTTAGTGCGCCCCTTCACAAGGTATGGCCGCCCCTCTGCTACACTGCGCCGCCCACGTGACCCAGGTCATGGCGCCACAGGGGAACCACGGGCCGGGCGCGAACGTTGTTGACCGCCTGTGAGCTGGCCCTTGGCCCTTTCCGCCGGGTGGACCACGCCCCTCGACGACCCCTTGGGAACCGCTCCGTAACACGCCGGGCCGCAGGCGCGGCACCCCCGAGAGTGACTCCCGGGGCCCGCAAGAGGCCGAACGGCCCTTCCGTGGACCCAATTCCTTGTGAAGAAGTTCACGAACTTTGTCGCGGCACCCCCTTCGAACCACCGCCCGCACGCCCTTCCGGGGCTCAAAGGTGCAGGCCAAGGCGCGCCCGAGCGGAGTGTTCGAAGGGCTGGAGGAGCGGCCGGGGGCGGCCGGGGCGGACCGTGGGGTTACGCGATCGACCAGGCGATGCCGTCGAGGATGTCGTGCTCGCTGACCACGACCTCGCGGGCCCCGGTCCGCCGCATCACGGCGAGCAGGATGAGCGCGCCGGAGACGATCACGTCGGCCCGGCCCGGGTGCATCGCGCCGAGGGCGGCCCGCTCGGCGTGGGTCGAGCCGAGCAGCCGGGCGGTGATCTCCTCGACCTGGTCGACGGAGATCCGGGAGTGGTGGATCGCCGACGAGTCGTACTCCTCCAGCCCCAGGGCGACGGCGGCGACCGTGGTGACCGTGCCGGCCAGGCCGACCAGGGTGGCCGCCCCGGTGAGCGGGACGCTCTCGGCCGCGAGGTCGAGGGCGGCCCCGATGTCGGCCCTGACCGCCTCGACCTGGTCGGGGGCCGGCGGGTCGGTCAGGACGCCGTCGCGGACCAGGTGCCGCTCGGTCATCCGTACGCAGCCGATGTCCACGGAGCGGGCGGCCCGCACCCGGTCGTCGCCGACGACGAACTCGGTGGAGCCGCCGCCGATGTCGACCACCAGGTACGGCGTCGGGAGGTGCTCCTGGCCCGCGAGCTCCCGGGTGGCGCCGGTGAAGGAGAACTCGGCCTCCTGGTCGCCGCTGATCACCTCGGGCTCGACGCCGAGGATGTCGACCACGCCGCGGACGAAGTCGTCCCGGTTCTCCGCGTCCCGGGAGGCGGAGGTCGCGACGAAGCGGGGCTTGCCCGCCCCGTACTCCTCGATCACCGCCGCGTACCGGCGGCAGGCCGCGAACGTGCGCTCCAGCGCCTCGGGGGCCAGCCGGCCGGTGCGGTCGACGCCCTGGCCGAGGCGGACGATCTCCATCCGCCGGTCCAGCTCGACGAGTTCACCGGTGGACGGGTCCGCGTCGGCGACGAGCAGGCGGATGGAGTTGGTACCGCAGTCGATGGCGGCCACGCGGGTCATGGTGCTGCTCCTGTGGAGATCGGGCCCCTCCGGCGGACGGGGCGCGGGGTGGGGGCGCGGAAGAAGGGCGGTCAGCCCGCGTCCGGCGCGCCGTCCTGCGGGGCGCAGGGCGTGACGCACGGGCCCTTGCGCCACCACTCCGGCAGCATCGCGATCGCCTCGTCGCCCAGCGGGTTCACGCCCGGCCCGGCGGCCAGCGAGTGCCCGACCAGGACGTGCAGGCACTTCACCCGGTCCGGCATGCCGCCCGCGCTCGGGAAGCCCTCCAGCACCTCGATGGCGTCGCGCCGGGCGATGTAGTCCTCGTGGGCGGCCCGGTAGGCGGCGGCCAGCTCGGGGTCGGTGGCGAGGCGCTCGGTCATCTCCTTCATGACCCCGTTCGCCTCCAGCGTGCCGATGGCGGAGGCTGCGCGCGGGCACGTCAGGTAGTACGTCGTCGGGAACGGGGTGCCGTCCTCCAGCCGGGGCTGCGTCTCGACCACGTCCGGGTTGCCGCAGGGGCAGCGGTGCGCGATGGCGCGCAGGCCGCGCGGCGGGCGGCCCAGCTGCTGCTGGAACGCGGCGATGTCCGCCTCGGTGGGCGCGGTGGACTCGGTCTGGGGAGGAGGGGTTTCCATGCCTGCCTAGGTTCTGATCGGGTCTGCTCGAACTGCGGTACTACGGGGACGGGCGGCGGGAAGGTCAGCCGCGGTCGGCGCTGTCGACGCCGTCCCACAGGTTGGAGTGCCAGGGGCGGCCGGAGCCGTCCGTCCGGCCCTGGCGCTCCTTGACCGCGTCGGGGTCGACGACCGTGTAGCCGGTCTCCCCCGGAAGAAGGTAATGCAGATGCGTACGGGCCAGCCGCCTGATGTAGGCGTCGTCCTGGAGCCGCGCCTTCTCGTCGCGCAGCTCCTCGGTGCGTTCCTTGGCCTGCTGCGCGAGGCGCCGCTGGTCGGCGATCTCGTCCTGCTGCGAGACGTAACTGCGCATCGGGTACGCGAGCACGACCACCAGGGAGCAGACGACGAGCGCCAGGAACGCCGCCCGGCCGGTGAGCCGCGAGCGGCGGGCCTGGCGGCGGTTCTGCGAACGGTAGACGCGGGCGGCGGTCTGCTCGCCGAGCAGTCGCAGCCGGGTCGCGGTGGAGAACCGGTCCCGGTCCTTCGCGGCCATCTCTCCGCCTCCCCATTACGCACGTCCGTCCCCGCACACGGTACGGGACCGAGTGCGGGGACGGACGGAGGCCGGGGCCGTTCGCGGCGCGCACTGCTCCGCGAGAGGCGTTTCCGCAGGCCCGCGGAGTGGCGGCGCCTGCGGGTGCCTACTGGTCCGCGGAGCGGCTGTGCCTACTGGTCCGCGGAGCGGAACCGGGGGAAGGCGGAGCGGCCGGCGTACACCGCCGCGTCGTCGAGGATCTCCTCGATGCGCAGCAGCTGGTTGTACTTGGCGACGCGGTCCGAGCGGGCCGGGGCGCCGGTCTTGATCTGGCCGCAGTTCACGGCGACGGCGAGGTCGGCGATGGTGACGTCCTCGGTCTCGCCGGAGCGGTGCGACATCATGCACTTGAAGCCGTTGCGCTGGGCCAGCTCGACGGCGTCCAGGGTCTCGGTCAGCGAGCCGATCTGGTTGACCTTGACGAGCAGGGCGTTGGCGGAGCCCTCCTCGATGCCGCGGGCCAGGCGCTCCGGGTTGGTGACGAAGAGGTCGTCGCCGACGATCTGCACCTTGGCGCCGAGCCTGTCGGTGATGACCTTCCAGCCGGCCCAGTCGTCCTCGAACAGCGGGTCCTCGATGGAGACCAGCGGGTACGCGGCGACGAGCTCCTCGTAGTACTCGGTCATCTCGGCGGCCGAGCGGGACTTGCCCTCGAACTCGTACGTGCCGTCCTTGTAGAACTCGGACGCGGCGACGTCGAGCGCGAGCGCGATGTCCTTGCCCGGGACGTAGCCGGCCTCCTTGATGGCCTCGACGATGAGGTCGAGGGCGGCGCGGTTGGACTCCAGGTTCGGCGCGAAGCCGCCCTCGTCGCCGAGGCCGGTGGACAGGCCCTTGGTCTTCAGGACCTTCTTCAGCGTGTGGTAGACCTCGGCGCCCCAGCGCAGGGCCTCGGAGAAGGACTCCGCGCCGATCGGGGCGATCATGAACTCCTGGATGTCCACGTTGGAGTCGGCGTGCGAGCCGCCGTTCAGGATGTTCATCATCGGAACGGGCAGCAGGTGCGCGTTCGGGCCGCCCAGGTAGCGGAAGAGCGGCAGGTCCGAGGCCTCGGAGGCGGCGTGGGCGACGGCCAGCGAGACGCCGAGGATGGCGTTGGCGCCGAGCGAGCCCTTGTTCTCGGTGGCGTCCAGGTCGAACATCGCCTGGTCGATCAGCCGCTGCTCGGTGGCGTCGTAGCCGACGAGCTCCGGGCCGATCTGCTCGATCACGGCGAGGACGGCCTTCTCGACGCCCTTGCCCTGGTAGCGGTTGGGGTCGCCGTCACGGAGCTCGATGGCCTCGAACTGACCGGTGGAGGCGCCGGACGGAACGGCAGCACGGCCCGTGCTGCCGTCGTCGAGGCCGACCTCGACCTCGACCGTGGGGTTTCCGCGGGAGTCGAGGATTTCCCGGGCTACGACGACGTCGATGGACGGCACGTGGCATCTCCTTCTGGGATATGACGCTGTTGGTGCAGGGTCGCTTTGGCCTTGCGACAAGAGCCTAACCGGCCCGGCCCGCCCGCCCCCACGACCGCCCGACCCCTGGGACGAAAAACGACCCGAGAGACCTCATTGCCGGTCATACCGCCCAAAATTTACCGGTCGGTAACTACAACAGTTGAACGCACCCCCGCTCCCCCGAGCGGAGGGAGCGGGGAAGCCGGCGCAACGGCCGGGGGACGGCATCGCCCCGGTCCGGTGCGCACGGGGGGATGCGCGCCGGACCGGGGCGGCCTGGAGGGGAGAGCCCGCGCCGCGGGGTCCCGTGTTACTTCGTCAGGTGCAGCTGCTGACCCGGGTAGATCAGGTCGGCGTCCTCGACGATGTCCTTGTTCAGCTCGAACAGCCGCTGCCAGCCGCCCTTGACGCCGTGCTCGGCGGCGATCCTGCTCAGCGAGTCGCCCTCGACGACCTTGTACTCGCCGTCGCCCTTCTTGACCTTCTCGCCGGTCGGGGTGGTGACGGTCTTCTTCGACTCGGCGCTCGGGGCCTGGCCACGGTCCGAACGGGAGGCGGCGGGGGCCTCGGTGCGCTCGGCCGGCTTCGGCTGCGCCTGCTTCTTCGGGGCGGCGCTCTGCTGCTCGGAGGCGCCGGAGCCGGCGGTCGAGTTGGCGGAGGAGTTCGAGGACGAACCGGTGTCGACGCCCGGGTCGACACCGTCGTTGGTCAGGCCGCCGGCACCGGCGCAGGCCCAGGCACCCGGGCCCTGGAGGGCGAGGAGGCGCTCGGCGGTGGCGATCTGCTGGGCCTTGGTGGCCAGGTCGGCGCGCGGGGCGTACTGGGTACCGCCGGCGGCGGCCCAGCTCGACTGCGAGAACTGCAGGCCGCCGTAGTAGCCGTTGCCGGTGTTGATGGACCAGTTGCCGCCGGACTCGCACTGGGCGACGGCGTCCCAGGTGGCGACGGAGGCGGCGGAGGCGTTGGTGGCGCCCATCAGCGGCACGGCGACGGCGGCACCCGCGACACCGGCGAGCGTGACGAGGCGGACGGCCTTGGACGGGCGGCGGTGCTTGCCCTTGCTGGAAAGCAGCATGGAACTTCTCCTCACCGACGCCTACGAGGTGAGCTGTCGGGTTCGGGCCGAGTGAGTTGCCCGGTCGCACGTCCTAGCACGCGACTTCACCCCAAGCCTGATCCGATACGTCGTCCCGACGTCCGGACCCGGCGGCTTACCTGGGTCCCCCGCTCCTGCCTACGGCGCTGTACGCGTCTGTTTTCCCTTCGACCGACGGCAGGATTCGGCGTGACGGTCGACGGGGCCCGCGGTGCGAGCGATTCCGACCGTAAACATACGCAAGCCCTACATTCAAAGATGGACACATCAGACAATCAGCCCGTACTTGCATCTGAAGAATTACTGTTTCCGCAGGTCGGGGCGGGGTGGAAGGCCCTCCGAATCGCGACACGCCGGAAGACGCAAAGAGACCCATGTCTCACTTACGCATAAGTGGACATAGGTCCCTGAACTACCCCGGTTTCCGAGGCGTTTTTAGGCGGTTTCCGGACCGCCGACCGCTCGCCCCTACTCGGCCTTCACGCCGAGATCGAGGCTCTGACCGGGGAGGATGAGGTCCGGGTCGGAGCCGATGACGTCCTTGTTCGCCTCGTAGAGCGCGGGCCAGCCGCCGGGGACCTTCTGTGCATCAGCAATCGTCCAGAGGTTGTCCCCGGACCGGACGGCGTACGTGCCGTCGGCGGCCTGCCCGGCCGTGTCGCGCGCGTCGCCGCCGCGCGAGGCGTGCCGGCCGGACTCGCGGTGGCCGCCGTCCGCGCCACGGCTCTCGTCGGCGGCCGGGGCGCCGCGGTGGCGGCCGTTCGTGCCGCTGGAGGACTCGGGCGAGGCGGAGTCGTCCTGGCCGGCCTTCGACGGCGCGCCGGTGGAATCGGACGGGGTGGCCGAGGGCGAGGTCTCCGCGGACGGCGCCTTCGAGCCCTTCCCGTTCCCGTTCGACCCGCCCTTGTGCTTGCCGGAGTTGCCGGACGAGCCGTCCGAGCCGTCCACCGCGTCCGCACCCTCCCAGGCGCTGTGGGGCGGCGTGACCACGTCCGACGTGTCGTCCTGCTCATCCCCGGAGGGGGTCGTGCCGGGGTCGACGCCGGGCAGCGAGCCGTCCGTCGCCAGGCCGGAGATGACCGCACAGCTGGGCCACGCCTGCGGCCCCTTGTCCGCCAGGACCTTCTCGGCCACCGCGATCTGCTGCGCCCGGCTGGCGAGGTCGGCGCGGTCCGCGTAGGTCTCGCCGCCGTACGCCTTCCAGACCTCCGGCGAGATCTGGAGGCCGCCGTAGGAGCCGTTGCCGAAGTCGGCGCTCCAGGCGCCGCCGCTCTCGCACTCGGCCACCCGGTCCCAGGTCGTGGCCTCGGCCGCGGACGCGCCCGACGCGCCGAGCAGCGGAATGGCGATGGCCGATCCGGTCACGCCCGCTGCGACGACGATGGCCGGTGCCTGCCGGGGGCGACGGTGCCTGCCGTTCGCGGATCCCATGGAATTGCCTTCCGTGTGACTGACGTCTGACTCGTGGGTCGAACGGTGAACCTAGCCGCACTCGAACGCGCGTCACAAGTCGATGCAGCGCGGATCACGTGAAAGTCACAGAGTTGACGAGGCATCAGTTTCTGGTGCGGCGCACTCCGGCGTGAACTGCACCGGGAGCGTGCGGAGTCCGCGCATGATGAGCCCGCCACGCCACCGCAAATCGGTCGGTTCCACCGCGAGTCGCAGGTCCGGGAGACGGTTCAGCAGGGTGGCGAGCGCGGTCCGTCCCTCCAGCCGGGCGAGCGGCGCGCCGAGGCAGTAGTGGATGCCGTGCCCGTATCCGAGGTGCTGATTGTCACGTCGGGCGAGATCGAGGGTGTCGGGGTCCGGGAAGCGGTCCGGGTCGCGGTCGGCGGCCGCGAGAACCACGAGCACCGGGTCCCCGGCCTCGATGGACTGTCCGCCGAGCGTCAGCGGTTCGGTGGCGAACCGCCAGGTGGCCAGCTCCACCGGGCCGTCGTAGCGGAGCAGCTCCTCGATGCCGGTCTCCAGCAGCTCCTCCTCCCCCGCGTCGAGGGAGCGTTGCAGCCGTTCGCGTTCCCCGGGGTTGCGAAGCAGGGCATACACCCCGTTTCCGATCAGGTTGACCGTGGTCTCGAAGCCGGCGAAGAGCAGGATGAAGGCCATGGCGGCGGCTTCGTTCTCGGTGAGGTGCTCGCCGTGGTCGCTGGCCCGGATCAGCCCCGAGATCAGGTCGTCGCCGGGCTCCTCCCTCTTGCGGTGGATGAGTTCGGCGAGGTAGCCGCGCATCTTCTTCACCGACCGGGCGACGCCGCCGCGCGGGCCGCCGCCGTGGCGGATCATCATGCCCGCCCAGTCCCGGAAGTCGTCCTGGTCCTCGGGCGGCACGCCGAGCAGGTCGCAGATGGCGTAGATGGGGAGCGGGAAGGCCAGGTCGTGGATGAGGTCGGCCTCGCCGCTCTCGGCGAAGCGGTCGATGAGCCGGTCCGTCAGTTCCTGCACGCGCGGGGCGAACCCGGCGACCCGGCGCGGGGTGAACGCCTTGGAGACGAGGCGGCGCAGCCGGGTGTGGTCGGGCGGGTCGATGTTCAGCAGATGCGTCATCAGCTCCGCCTTGCGCTCGCCCGGGATGCCGGTCTTCCCCTTGGCGTGCGCGGGTCCGGCGTGGTGGGCCGGGTTCTTGGAGAGCCGGGAGTCGGCGAGGGCCTGCCGGGCGTCCTCGTACCGGGTCACCAGCCAGGCCTCGACGCCGCTGGGCAGCTCGGTGCGGTGGACGGGGCTGTGCTCGCGCAGCCAGGCGTACGCCGGGTACGGGTCGGTGGCGAACTCCCAGGTGAAGAGTGCGGGCGCCCCGTCCGCCGCCGGGCACGTGGCGGGCCCGGCGGCGGACGGGTGGTCCACGGTCGGGTCCGACGGGACGACCGGGCCGGCGGCCGGGCAGGCGGCGGGCCCGGCGGGGCGGTCCGTGGCGGCCGGGTGGTCCGTGGAGGGCGTGGCGGGGTGGTCGTCGGCGGGGCTGTGGTTCACCCTTCGACGTTATCCGCTGCCTCTCGGCCCTCGCCGTGGCCCTCCGCCGCCCTGATGGCGTCCCGGTAGGCGCGGCCCGCGGCGCGGAGGGCGGCCTCGGGGTCGACGCCGTCCCGTTCGGCCCGGACGGCGAGGGCGAGGAGCTCGTAGCCGATGCCCTCGCCGGCGGGGAGCGGCACGTCGAGACCGGCGGTGCGGACCCGGCTCGCCAGCTTGGCCGCGAGCGCCAGGCCGGGCTGGCCGACCGGGACGCCGTCGGTGACCGAGTCGCGCCGCTTCTCCTCCGCCTTGGTGCGCAGCCAGTGGGCGTGGACGTCCTCGGGGGTCTCGGCGGTCTCGTCGCCGAAGACGTGCGGGTGGCGGTGGATCAGTTTCTCGATGAGCCCGGCGGCCACGTCGTCGACGGAGAACGGTTCCGCGCCGTCCCCGGGGCGGCCCTCCTCGGCGATCCTGGCGTGGAAGACGACCTGGAGGAGGACGTCGCCCAGCTCCTCGCGGAGCTCGTCCCGGTCGCCGTCCTCGATCGCCTCGACCAGCTCGTACGCCTCCTCGATCGCGTACTTGGCGAGGCCCTCATGGGTCTTCCGCGAGGTCCACGGGCACGCGACCCTGATCCGGTCCATGATCTGGACCAGGTCGAGGAGCCGGGCGCCGGGAAGGTCGTACGAGCCGGGCAGCAGCTCCAGGTCCGGCATCCGCGTCCGCCCCGATCCGGCGAGCCGGGCCAGCCCGTCGGTGAGCGCGGGATCGCCCTCGCCGCCCGCGAGGACGACGATGCTCCGGCCGCCCGCGCAGGCGTCGACGAGCTCCGGCGCGGTGGGCGCGGCGTGCTCCACGGTGACGCCCGCCTCGCGCAGGTACGGAAGCTGCGGGTGGTCGGGGTCGGCGCAGAGGACCCGGTCGGCGCCGTGCAGGGCCTGCCAGGCGGGCCAGGACAGCAGTCCGGGGGCGACGCGGTGGCTGGCGGTGAGCAGGACGATGCGGCCGGGGTCTTCAGCGTTCACCGTTCGAATCTACCTCTGTCGCCGCCGCCCGTTCCGCCGCAGGTCAGGCCCCGGCTCCGGCCGGCTTGGTGACCTGGGTGATCCAGGGGGCCTTGTAGGTGGCGAGCTGGGCCTGCTTGCTGTCCCAGGTTCCGTAGCGCGGGTTGACGTCGACCCGGAGCGCCTTCGACGCCTTGCCGAGCGCCTCGCCCACGGCCTGCTGGCCGGCGGGCTGCTGGAGGTCGACGCCGAGGGTGGCGGCCAGCTTCGTCAGCTGGACCTGCTCGCGCAGCACGGCGTCGATCTGCCCGGGGGCGACCCAGCTCTGCTGGAGCATCACCGTGCGCAGCCCCGTCGCCCCGCCGGTCTGGGCCTCGGCGGCCTTGCGCATCTGCTGGATCTCGACACGGTCGACGGTCACGCCCGCGTCCGCGGCGGCCCGGTCGAGGACCCGGTCGAAGATCATGCTGTGCAGCTTGGCCCGGCCGAGCTGACCGGACTTGTCGACGAGCTGGGCGGCGTCCTTCGTCTCGTTCTGCGCCGCGCGCACGGCGGCCACCTGGCCCTGGAGCGCGGAGACCTCGATCCGTTCCCCGCCGACGACGGCCGCGGCCCCCGGGTGGGTCTCGCTGCCGCAGGCGGCGAGGGTGGGGACGCCGACGAGCAGGGCGGCGGAGACGGTGAGCGCGGTGCGACGGCGGCGGTGCAAAGGAACCTCCCGGGGAGACTTTGTGCATCAGTGCACAAGACCTTGCGGTGATCGATGTTAGGCAGTGGACGTGGCTGGGGCCACTGATTCGACCAACGATTCGGAAGGAGTTGGGGATGTGGGGCGCCGGCGACGCGGATCGGCCGCGTGCCGCGGGGCGGCGGCGGCCGCCGATCCGGGCCGTACGGTTCCTACGCCGCGGCCTGCGGGATCTGCCCGGCCACCACGTCCAGGCCGCCGGGGCCGAACCGCTGGAAGAAGATGCGCAGGGCGCTCTGCGCGGACTCGTCGATCATGACGAACGAGTGCTTCAGCAGTCCGCGCTCGACCTCGGTCCGCTTGAGGTCCGCGAGGAGGTACGTGGCCAGGTGCCGGTCCGGCTTCGCGAAGGTCGGGTTGGCGACGAAGAGGAACAGCCGCTCCCCCGTGGTCGCGAGGTAGATGGGCTGCGGGGTCGCCGCGGCCACCATGGTTCCCCCGCTGAGCACCGCCGCGGCGATCCCCATCGCGATGTTCTTCTTGACCGAGACCTCGCTCAGGTTCACCAGCGAGGTCGACATCACCTGCTCACCGGGGGCCAGCATCGGCGTGACGGCAGCCACCAGCGCCCGGCTTCTTCTCTTGTTCACCACAACACCTTTTGATCGGATCGGCCGGATCGGCCGGACCGGCCGGACCGACCGAAATGCGGCACGACGTGTCAATGCATCGCGACACTTTGCCACATCAGATCCCGGCTCCCGCCGTCCGTCTCAGCCGACGTGCTCGCGCTCCACCGCCGGTGGCGCGTCGGGGCGCAGCATGATCGTCCGGGAGACGAGGAAGGTGATCGGGACGGCCGCCGCGGCGGCGATCAGCGGCGCGTACCGGCTGCCGAGGCCGGCGACGTCGACCAGCAGGTAGACGCCACCGGTGGTGATGGCGAAGTTGGCGGCGTTGGTCAGCGGGAAGAGCAGGAACTTCCGCCAGGTGGGGCGGGTCCGGTAGGTGAACCGGCAGTTCAGGAAGAAGGAGCCGGTCATGCTCAGCGCGAAGGCGAGCACATGGGCGGCGATGTACGGCAGCCGGGTCAGCAGCGCGAGGTAGCAGCCGTAGTACGTGCCCGTGTTCACGACCCCCACCAGGGCGAACCGGGCCAGCTGGGCGGTGACCGTCATCGGCGTACGGACTCCCGGGCCTCGCGGACGGCGGACGCGGTCTCCGTGTTCGTGGCCTTGACCAGGTAGTGCGGGCGCCGCTTCACCTCGTAGTAGATGCGGCCGACGTACTCCCCGACCACCCCGAGCATCACCATCTGGACCCCGGCGAGCGCGATGACCACGACGAGCGTGGTGACGTAGCCGGGGGTGTCCACGCCCCGTACCAGGGCGACGCCGACGATCCACGCCGCGTACGCGAGGGCCACCGACAGCAGCAGCATGCCCAGGTAGAGCGCGGCGCGCAGCGGCTTGTTGTTGAAGGACAGCAGCCCGTCGAGGCCGTAGTTGAGGAGTTTGCCGAAGGTCCAGGCGGAGCTGCCCTGCTCCCGTACGGCGTTCTCGTAGCCGAAGGTCCTCGTGCGGAAGCCGACCCAGGCGAAGAGGCCCTTGGAGAACCGGTTGTACTCGGTCAGCCGCAGCACGGCGTCGACGGTGCGGCGGGACAGCAGCCGGAAGTCGCCGACGCCGTCGACGAGTTCCACGTCGACCAGGCGGTTGATCAGCCAGTAGTAGGCGCGGGCGGTGACGGTCCGGGTGACCCGGTCGCCCTTGCGGGTGCGGCGGGCGATCACCTGGTCGTAGCCCTGCCCGTACTCCTCCAGCATCCGGCCGACCAGTTCGGGCGGGTGCTGGAGGTCGGCGTCCATGATGACGACGGCGTCGCCCTCGGCGTGCTGGAGACCGGCCAGCATGGCGGCCTCCTTGCCGAAGTTGCGGCTGAAGGAGACGTAGCGGACGCGGGGGTCGGCGGCGGCCAGCTCCTGGAGGATCACCAGCGTCCGGTCGGCGCTGCCGTCGTCCACGAAGACCAGCTGGAAATCGTGTCCGAGCCCGGCCATTTCGTCCGTGACGCGGTCGTGGAAGCGTTCGAGGATCTCTTCCTCGTTGTAGCAGGGCACCACCAGAGAGATCAGCACAGACGTACATCAACCGGGCCAGGTGTCGGCACCCGATGCAGCACATGACCGGCGAACGTCCATTGCGTGAACTGGTGCGTCGCACAAGGGATTTGCCTGTTCGAGGCTGACATATTCCTGCCCATGCCCGTGTCCTCGTCCACGTCCCGGCCCGCTTCCGCCGCCGCCGCGTCCGCCGCCGCTCCCCCGCCGCCGTCCCGCCCCCGCCCGCGCGCGGGCGCGCTCGCCGCGCTGCTCACCGTCGTCGCGGTCTGCGCGGGCGACGCCGTGTCGCGGAGCTTTCCGTTCGGCTCGTACACGCGGAGCGTCAACGACCTGGGCAACCAGTTCGTCCCGTTCCACGCCCGGCTCTGGGACCTGCTGCACGGGCGGGCCGACGGGGGGCTGCTGCTCAACTGGTCGTCGGGGTTCGGCACGAGCTTCCTGCCGGACCTGGGTACGTATCTGAGCAGCCCGTTCGCGCTGCTCGTCGGGGTCTTCCCGAGGGACCGGATCGATCTCGCGGTCTATGTGGTGACGGTCCTGAAGATGGCGTCGGCGGCGGCGCTGATGGCGGTGTTCCTGCTGACGCTGCGCGGCGGGCGCTGGTGGGTCGCCGGGGTGCTGGGCGGTTCGTACGCGCTGTGCGGCTGGTCGGTCGCGGAGGCGGCGTACAACCCGATGTGGCTGGACGGGCTGGTCGCGCTGCCGCTGCTCTGCCTGGCCGCCGAGTGGGCCAGGACCGGGCGGCACCGTGTCGCCGCGCCGCTGCTGGTCGCGCTGGCGTGGGTGGCCAACTTCTACACGGCGTACATGGCGACGCTCGGCGCGGCGCTGGTGCTGGCGGTCCGGCTGTTCACCGAGCGGGACGACCGGCGGGCGGTGGCCCTGGCGCTGGGACGGGCGGTACGCACGGTCGGGACGGGGATCGGGCTGGCGGCCCCGGTCCTGATCCCGGTCTACCTGGGCACCAAGCACGCCTACCCGGGCTGGGACCGCCCGTTCGCGCCCGCCTCCTGGACCGATGTGCTGGCCCGGCTGCTGCCCGCCACGTACAGCTTCTTCACCCCGGCCCTCTATCTCGGCACGGGCACCCTGCTGCTGGCCGGTGCGCTGGCCTTCCAGCGGTCGGTGCCGGGGCGGGAGCGGTGGGCGTGGGCGGGGCTGGTGGCCGGGGTCGCGCTGTCGATGCAGTGGGAGCCCACCCATCTGCTCTGGCACGCCTTCGCCACACCCAACGGCAGCCCGTACCGGCAGACCTTCGTGCTGGCCGGGCTGGTGGTGACCGCCGCGTGGATCTCGGTCTCGTACGGTCCGCCGGGGCGGCGGGCGCTGGCGGGCGGGGCGGCGGTGCTGGTGCTGCTGGCGGCCGGGGCGTGGTTCAGCGGGCTGGTCACGGGCTGGACGTATCCGCTGTTCGCGCTCGGCCTGGGCGCGGCGCTCCTCGCCCTGCTGCTGGTGGGGCGGGGCGGGCGGTACGCGGCGCTGGCGGCCGTGCTGCTGATCGGCGCCCAGGCCGGACAGGCCGCGGCGGCCACCGCGTACTTCGACCGGCAGCGGCTGAACCGGCTCGACGACTACGCGCCCTGGGGCGAGCGGCAGAGCACCCAGCGGGCCGTGGTCGAGGGCGCCGACGGCTGGCCGCGCTTCCGGACGGACCCGGGCCGGGAGCAGACCACCGCGAACGACCCGCTGCTGGTGGGCGGGGAGGGCGGCTCCTACTACAGCAGCCACACGCCGGACGTGCTGACCCGCACCATGCGGGCGCTCGGCGGCGGGTGGACGTCGAACGGGCGGGCGGTGCAGAGCCTGGACAACCCGGTCACGGACGCGGTGTTCTCCGTGGGCGCCCGGGTACGCGGCCCGCGCGACCCGCATCAGGGCGCCGGGCACACCGGCATGGGCGTCCCGGCCGACCGTCCGGTGACGGCGGGACGGGCCGCGGCGCCGCCGCTGGTGACGGTGCGTCCGGCGGGCGGTTCCGGGAGCGGGCCGGTGGCGTACGGGCGCTCGGCGTTCCGGAACCAGGAGCTGCTGCTGGGCGCACGGGTCTACACGGTCCCGCCGACGGTGCTGCGCGCGGCGTCGGACGGTACGGCCGCGGTGACGGACCGGGGCGCGTACGACTACCGGGTGCGGCGCGGCGCGTACACGCTGACCGCCACCTGCCCGGCGGGCTCCGAGGCGTATCTGTGGACGCCCGACCTGTTCGGCCGGGCCCGGCTCGGCGGCGGCCGGGACGTCGAGTTCAAGGGCCGGTTGCCGGCCCGGCGGGCCGCGATGCAGCACCTGGGCCGGGTCGGCGCGGACGGGCACGTACGGATCGCGCTGGCCCCGGTGCGCCCCGGCACGGTGCCGCACCGGGCGGTCGGCTGCCTGGACCGGTCCCGGCTGGCCTCGGCCGTCGACGGGCTGCGGGCCACCGGCGCGACCGCCGTCCACGTCACCGACGACGGCGTACGGGCCGAACTGCCGCCCGGCACCACGGGAACGGTGGTGCTCGCCGCCCCCCGGATCGCGGGCTGGCGCTGCCAGGGCCGCCCCGCCGACAGCCACCTGGGCCTGGTCGCCACCCCGGCCCCGGCGGACGGCACGTCGGTGGAGTGCGCCTTCCGGCCCCCGGGTCTGCGGGCGGGCGCCCTGGCCGGGGCGGCGGCGCTGGCCTTCCTGCTCGCGGGCGGCCTGGTGTCGGCGTACCGGCGGCGGCCCTGAAGCGTGTCCTCCTGCTTCCACAACTTCTGGTTGTTTCCGGTGTGGTTCCGGGTTGTTTGATCGATGCTCCGCGTGGTGGTGGGATCAGCGCATGTCTACCCGCACAGAGCAGGTCATGCATGTCCGGACGCCCGAGTTCGCGCGCTTCGCGGAGCGGATCGCGGAGGTGACCGATGCGACGTCCCGACTGAACGTGCTTCCGTTCAGCGACAGCGAAGGCCGCGCGGAACTACTGTCCGTTGTGTTCGGCGGCCCGCTGCCGGAGTCGGTGGTGATCTACCCGCCGTTCTTCACCGAGTACGGGCTGAACACGACGTTCGGGGAGAACGTCTTCGTCAACCAGGGCTGCACCTTCATGGACAAGGGAAGCATCCGCATCGGCAACGGCGTCATGATCGCCCCGAGGGTCAGCCTCATCACCGGAGGCCATCCACTGCCCCTGGCCGAGCGCCGTCAGTACCTCTCCTTCGCCCCGATCGTCATCGAGGACGACGTCTGGATCGGGACGGCCGCCGTGATCACGCAGGGGGTGACGATCGGCGCCGGTGCGGTGGTCGCCGCCGGTGCGGTGGTCACGCGTGACGTCCCCGCCGGCACGATGGTCGCGGGAGTGCCCGCCCGGGTGGTCAAGGAGATCGGCTGAGCCGGGCCAATCAGCCGCCGTGGACCTCGGCCTGGCGGTCGAGGCGGCGGCGCAGCTCCGCCGGGAGCGGGTGCTGGGGTCCGTAGGCCCGCTCGGCGTCGTACAGCAGCGCCTGGAGCTGGACGCGGGCGGTGACGTGGTCGCCGAGGGCGAGCAGCAGGTGGGCGACGCGGTTGCGGATCTCGAACCAGCGGGCCGGGTCGCCGCCCCGGGCGTGCTCGTCGTAGTACGGCAGGATCGCCCGGTACTCGGCGAGCGCGGCGGCCGGTTCGCCGAGCTGCTCCAGGCACTGGGCGGCGTCGTGGCGGAAGTGGAGTGCCTGCGGGTCGGCCGGGCCCGCCTCGGCCGACCGGTCGTCGGCGAGCCGGCGCAGCTCGGGCAGGGCGCGGCGGTACTGCCCGTCGTCCATCAGCGTCGCCGCGTACTGCTTGCGCAGGATGCGGACGACGGTGGAGGCCTCGCCGTGCTGTTCGGCGGCGACCGGGAGGATCGAGCCGAGGAGGTCCACCGCCTGGGTGATCCGGCCCTCGCCGAGCAGTTTCTTCACGTCGTCGACGGCGGCGGCCACATCGGGCCGGGCCGCTGCGGCGGGGGCGGGCGGGACCTGCGGCCGCGGGGGTACGCGGGCGGCGCGGTCGGGCCAGGGGGCGTGCGGGCGAAGGAAGGGGCGGGTCGGGTCGAGCGGCCCGGCGGCGGGGGCGGCGCCCGGCGCGGGGAGCAGCGGGGCGAGGTGTTCGTACACCTCCTGGGCGCCGGACGGGCGGTGCTGGGGGTCCTTGGCGAGGAGCCGGAGCACCAGCGCTTCGAGCGGTTCGGGGATGTCGGGCCTGATCCGGCGGACCGGGACGGGCGGTTCGTAGAGGTGGCGGTGGAGGACGCCGAGGGCGGTGGCCCCGCCGAACGGCACGTCGCCGCTGAGCAGTTCGTGCAGGAGCACGCCGAGGGCGTAGAGGTCGGTGTACGGGCCGACGGCGCCGCCCATCGCCTGCTCGGGGGCCATGTACGCCGGGGAGCCGATGGGTGAGCCGGTGTGGGTGAGGCGGGTGGTGTCGTTGTCCATGACGGAGGCGACGCCCAGGTCGAGGACGGTGAGGGTGCCGTCCGGGCGGACCATCACGTTGCGGGGCTTGAGGTCGCGGTGGACGATCGGCACGGCGTGCACGGCGCACAGGACGGAACAGAGCTGGGCGGCGACCGCGACGGACCACTGCCAGGGGTACGGGTCGTGCTCGGCGAGGTGGTCGGCGAGGTCGGCCCCCTCGACGTGCTGCATGACGAGGTAGAGGTCGTCGCCGTCGCTGCCCGCGTCGTGGACGGTGACGAGGCCGGGGTGGTCGACCCGGGCGGTGACCCGGCACTCGCGGACGAAGCGGCGGCGCAGGTCGTCGGCGGCCCCGCTGTCGACGCCGGTGACCCGGTCGGGGCGGAGCAGTTTCACCGCGACGCGGCGGTCCAGGCGCTGGTCGTAGGCCGTCCAGACCTGGCCCATGCCGCCCTGGCCGAGGACGGTGGCCAGCTCGTAACGGCCGCCGATGATCCGGCCGCTCATCTTCCTTCCGCCTTGCGGAGGTAGTCGCTCAGCTCGTCGAGCTCGGCCCGGACCTGCTCGATGCGCTGGGGCTGTTGCTGCGGCTGGGGCGGCTGAGGCTGTTGTTGCTGGGACTGGGGCTGTTGTTGCTGATGCTGGGGCTGGGGCTGTTGTTGCTGAGGCGGCTGCGGCATCTGCCGCTGCTGCTGCGGCGGGAAGGCGGCCGGGGCGGGAGCGGGGGCGGACGAGGGGAGGACCGGGACCGTCTGCACGTAGGCGTATCCGGGCGCGGGGTGCTGTGTCTTGGTCAGCCGGTCGTAGTGGCGGATGTCCCCGACCAGGTAGTACGCGATCGAACCGGCCATCACGAGCAGCAGCAGCGGGATGAGCACATTGTCGATGCCGGTCGGCTCCTCGCTGCCGTCCCGGCCGAGGATCGGCAGGAGCACGCAGACGAAGACGAACCCGGCCCCGGTCAGCCACCAGTCGACGGCCCGGCGGCGCACGATCGCGAGGCGGAGCAGCGGGGTCCACAGCAGCAGCCCGATCGAGCCCACCGTCAGCAGGGGGAAGAGCACGCGCATGGAGACGATCCAGGCCCGGCCGGGAACCCGGCGCGGCGGCGTCGGCATCGGCGGTGGGACCGGGGCGTACATGGCTGCTCCTGGAGTACCTGGTCGGTGAGTTCCGTGTGCACGCTCCGTGCGTACGGAACCGAGCGTAAAGGGCGACCACGACAACCGGCCCGGGGTTGTACGGGTCGGCTGTGTTCCGCCTCACCCGGGGCCGCGTCGCGTCCGTCGTGGTCGCGTCGTGGCCGCGTCGTGGCCGTCGCTCAGTCCGGTGTGACCGTTCCGTCGGTCAGCCCGTCGTACATGCCCTGGACGAGCTGTCCGCCGAGCCGGCCGGCCAGCCGGAGGGCGTCCTCGAACTCCGCCAGGGCGCGGAACCTCCGCCCGTACCGCTGTTGCTCGGCGAGTGGCAGCCGGGGCAGCTGGAGGCGGCGGGCGTCCAGCCGGGTGGCGGTGGAGGCGTAGCTGCTGGCCTGCCGGTTGTTGGCGGTGGAGCGCAGGAATCCGGCCAGGAACCAGGGGTCCAGGGCGGCCGGGTCGGGGCGCAGCAGCTGGAGGTTACGGCCGAGTGCGGCGCCCGCGGTGGCCTCGTCGACGACCCGGGTGGCGGCGCCGCCGCCGAGTACGGGGACGACGACGTCGCCCGCTTCGACGAACACCGGCTCCTCGGGGGGCCCGTCGGTGGGGAGGCTGCCCGAGGGGGCGGTGGCCCCGAGGACGTCGTGCTCGGTGAGGACGGGGGCGGTGCCGGTGCCGGAGCCGCCGGTGCGGAGCTGGAGGGCCCCGGCGCGGGCGAGTTCGCCGACGGTGGTGAGCGGCCAGTGGACGGGGTCGCGGAGGGCGGCGGGGGGCGGGGCGAGGGCGGTGGTGAGGCCGAGCGTCTCGGTGAGCCGTTCCCGTACGCGGGTCAGTTCGGCCGGGCCGCCCGCACCGGCGGGCGGCAGGTGGCGGGCGGGGGCGAGGTCCACGTCGTCGTCGAGGAGTTCGATGACGGGGACGGCGCGGCTGGTGCCGGGTCGGTCCGCGGCCGGGGCCCCGTCGCCCGCGCCCTCCCCCGTGAAGGCCCGCCAGGCGTCGAGCACGGCGCCGTGCACCGCCGGCCAGTCGAGCCGGTCGCGCCCGCCGGCCGGGGCGGTGGACGCGGGGCCCGTCGTGGCCGGTTCGGCGGGTTCGGCGGTGTCGACGACGAGCAGTTCGGGCGAGGGGTGCGGGCCGCCGTCGGGCTTGTGCAGCACCCAGAGGTGGAGCGGGACGCCGTACGGGGGTGCGGCCCCGGCCGGGAGCGCGACGACCGCGCGGAGGGCGCCACGGCGGAGCAGGTCGGCGCGGATCCGGCGGCCGGAGCGGCGCGAGGCGGCGGCCGGGGGCATCAGGAGGACGGCGGTGCCCCCCGGGCGGAGCCGGGCCAGGGCGTGCTGGACCCAGGCCAGTTCGGATTCGGTACGGGCCGGGAAGCCGTACTCCCAGCGGGGGTCGTAGGCGAGTTCGTCGTGGCCCCAGTTGCGTTCGTTGAACGGCGGGTGGCAGAGGACGACATCGGCGGTGAGCTGCGGGAAGGCGTCGGCGCGCAGGGTGTCGCCGGTCCGCGCGGCGACGGTGCGGGTGCGGGCCTCCTCCGCGTGGAGGGCGAGCCGGAGTGCGGTGAGCGCGGCGAGGTCGGGGTCGGCCTCCTGCGCGTACAGGGCGGCCGGGCCGTCGACGGCCCGCAGCAGGGCGCCGGTGCCCGCGGCCGGGTCGAGGACCGTACGGGGCCCCGCCCCGCCCCGCGCTCCGGCCAGGGCGGCCATCAGCTCGGCGAGTCCGGGCGGGGTGAGCGTGTACTGGCGCGGGTTGGCGTCCAGTTGGCGGCCGAGCAGGAACTCGAAGGTCTCCGGAACGCCGGTGCCCTCGGCGAGTTCGGCGGCGGCACGGAGCAGCGGGACGGACGGGAGCAGTTCGGCGCGGCCGGGGGTGTGCACCGCCCTGCCGGGGTCCGCCGCCGGGCCGAACCGCTCGGCGAGCAGCTTGTCGAGGGCGAGGGAGAGCACCCCGGCCATCCGCTCGTCCGGGACGGCGGCGCACTCCCGCCAGGCGTTGGGGCTGGCCCGCAGGAGCAGCAGGGCGCAGCCGGTGTGGACCAGGGCGGGGACGGCTCCGGCCGGGTGTCCGGCGAGCTGCTGCCAGACCCGCTCGCGCAGCGGGACCTCGGCGAGTTTCCCCTGGTCGCGGAGCCACTGCTCGACCTCGGCGAGGGAGAACGCCGGGCTCGTCTCGGTGCCGCCGACGGGTTTCGGGAAGTCGGCGTGCCGACGGCGCCAGTTGCTGACGGCGGCGCGCCCGACGCCCGCGAGCCGGGCGATCCCGGCCGCGGTCACCTCGGCCGCGCCCGCGCCCGCATCCGTCACCTTCTCCGTCTTCTCCGCCTTCTCCGTCTTCTTCTCCGGCACTGGCTGTCTCCCTGGTCCTGGCGCGCGCCCCGGTCGTGGCTTGTCGGCGAGCATACCGACCCGGTTCACACGCTACCGATTCACAGCGTGCACCACCCTTTTCACTGTGAACCATGTTGACTCGGTTCACAGTCTCTGTTGTTATTGACCCATCGCTGCACGGGCGATGCGCGAGAGCGCCGCACGCGCCGCTCGCCACCCGTTTCCGCTCATTCCCGCTTTTGCCGGAGGCACAGCCATGTCCCAGTTCACGCAGCCGCCGCAGTCCCCGCAGCCGCAGCCCCAGCAGCCGTACGCACCCGCCCAGATGCCGGGGACGCCCCCGGCACGCAACGGGCTGGGGGTCACCGCGCTCGTCCTGGGGATCATCGGCGCCGTGTCCGGCCTGATCCCGTTCCTGTTCTGGCTGGCGGGCCTGCTGGGGCTCGTCGCCCTGATCCTGGGGCTGTCGGGCCGGGGCCGGGTGAAGCGCGGCGAGGCCACGAACAAGGGGGTGACCACCTTCGGCGCGGCGCTCGGCGGGGTCTCCCTGGTGCTCGCGGTGGTGGGTGCGGTGATCACGTTCATGGTGGTCAACGACGCCGTGAAGGACCTCGACAAGGCGGTGTCGGACACCACGGCCTCCGCGAAGCCGAAGCCCGGCGGTGACACCGACAAGGGCGACGGCAAGAAGGACGACGGCAAGAAGGGGGAGGAAGGAGAGGAGAAGGACATCTCCAAGCCCCTGGAGGCCGGTGACTCGGCCGTGTACGACGACGACCTGACGGTCACGGTCGGCGACGCCACTTCCTACGCCCCGGGCAGCTACGCCGTCGGGCACACCAAGGGCAAGAAGGCGTACCGGATCGCCGTCGTCATCGAGAACGCCGGCAAGGAGAAGTTCGACTCGACGCTGGTCAACGTCGCGGCGCGGGCCGGCAAGGACGGCGTGGAGGCCGAGCAGATCTTCGACGACAAGGTGGGCGCGGGCTTCGACGGCACGATCCTGCCCGGCAAGAAGGTCACGGTCCAGTTCGCCTTCGACGCCCCGGTGGACGCCAAGGAGCTGAACGTCGAGGTCAACCCCGGCTTCACGTACGACGCCACCCAGTGGGACCTGAAGCTCTGACGCCCGCGGCGGACCGGCCCCGCGAAGGGGCCGCCCGCCTCAGCCCGTCCGGCCGCCTCAAACCCGGCGGCCCGCCTCAGCCCGCCTCAGCCCGACCGGCCCGTGCCCGTCCGGCTCAGCCGCCGCACTGCTCCAGCATCGCCGTCTTGTCGGCCGTGGTGACCGGCAGTCCGTACTTGAGGGCCACCTGCGCGAACCGCACCGCGTAGGAGCAGCGGATCGGCTCGTACGGCGGCAGCCAGGAGCCGGGGCCGTAGTCGCGCTTGGCGTTGTTGGCCGGCCCGTCGACCGGGATGAGGTTGAGCGGGTCGTTGGCGATCTGCTGCCGCTTGGCGTCGCCCCAACGCGAGGCGCCCATCTGCCAGTCGTACGAGAGCGGCATCACGTGGTCGATCTGGATCCTGGCGGGCCGCTCCTTGCTCCACGCGATGGTCGAGCCGGTGTACGGGTCCTTGAGGGTCATCGACACGACCACACAGTCGGAACCCGACCGGAGCTCGACCTTCTTGCCGTCCCGGGCGAGGAGGTCGTTGCGGGTGTCGCAGCCGTTGCGGGCGAGCGGTATCCCGTCGATCGAGTCCTTCCAGGCGTAGCCGAACTTCTCCCGGGCGTACCCGTTCTTCGTCCCGCGCCTCTTGGTCGTCACCTGCTCGATGACCTTCCGCCCGGCCGCCCGGTCCGCCTCGGAGGTGAGCGGCGCGAGGCCCGGCTTCGTACCGTCCGGGTTCTCCAGCGGGCTCGCCCCGAAGCCGCTGACGGTGCGTTCGCTGCCGCTTCCCCCCTTGGGAGGCAGGGACTCGACGTCGCAGCCGGTCAGGGCCAGCACCGCCGTCACACAGAGGGCGGGCAGGGCCACTTGGTACACACGGGGAACAGACACGCGGAGCCGTCCTGACGGAGAGAAAGCCGAACCACCGAATCGTACGTATGTCTCTCCTGCGCACAGGTGTCCGCAACCGTGCCGCTCCCCGATGCGGCCGGAATCACATCCTCCGCCCGCTGTTCAGTGCCCTGTTCCGACCTCCCGCCCTCTGACGTCCCGTTCGGCTCAGGACCGCATGCCGCCGTCGACGCGGAGGACGGTGCCGGTGACGTAGGAGGCGCGGTCGCTGAGCAGCCAGGCGGCGGCCTCGGCTATCTCGTTCGGGTCGGCGGCCCGGCCCAGCGGCGTCTGGGAGTTGAGCTGCTCGATGATGCCGGGAGAGTCCGCCTCCCACTCGTGGACCATCTCGGTGAGCGTGGTGCCGGGCGCGATGGCGTTGACGCGGATGCCCTCCGGGCCGTACGTGACGGCGGCCGAGGCGGTGAGGCTGTTGACCGCGCGCTTCGCGGCACCGTAGGCGGGCAGCCACGGGTTGCCCATCAGGCTGCCGACGCTGGAGGTGTTGACGATCGCCCCGGTCCCGGCGGTGGCCCGGATCGCGGCGATCTCGGCGGACATGGCGAGCCACGGCCCCTTGAAGTCGACCGCGCACACCCGGTCGAAGTCGGCCTCCGTCAGCTGGTCCATCGGGCCGGGCGGCTGGGCGGTCGCCGCGTTGTTGAAGGCGACGTCGAGGCGGCCGTACACCTCCACGGCCCGGTCGACGGCCGCGCGGATGCTCGCGGGATCGGCCAGGTCGCACAGTACGTACTCGGCGGTGCCGCCCGCCTCCCGGATCTCCTCGGTCACCGCCGCGAGCTGGGCCCCGGTACGGGACGCGAGGAGCACCCGCGCCCCTTCCCGGGCGAAGAGCCGGGCCGCGGCGGCGCCGATGCCCCGGCCCGCCCCGGTGACGAGGGCGACCTTGCCGGGGAGCAGCCCCGGGCCTGTGGTGGACGTGATCAATGTGTCGGTCATGGGGACGAGCCTGCGCCGGACCGCGCCGCTCATCCAGGCACCGGCGGTACCTGGATGAACCGGACGGGCTCCGCGCACACTGGAGGGGTGGACAGACGAGAACTGGCAGGCTTCCTGCGCAGCAGGCGCGAGCGGATCACCCCCGCCGAGGTGGGGCTCCCGGCCGGGCCGCGCCGCCGCACGCCGGGGCTGCGGCGCGAGGAGGTGGCGCAGCTCGCGTTCATCTCGACGGAGTACTACACGCGCCTGGAGCAGGCCCGCGCCCCGCATCCCTCCCGCGAGGTGCTGGCCCAGATCGCCCGTGCCCTGCGCCTCTCGGATGCCGAGCGCGACCACATGCACCACCTCGCCGGCACTCCGCCGGGCCCCCTGCCCGGCCCGTCCAGGGAGGTCCGGCAGAGCATCGTCGACCTGCTGGACCGGCTCCCGGAGGCCGCGGCGCTCGTCCTGTCCGCCACGTACGAGGTGATCGCCTGGAACGGTCTGGCCGCGGCCCTGATGGAGGACTTCTCCGCACTGTCGCGCCGCGACCGCAACCTCGTCCGGCGCGTCTTCCTCGGGCCGCACCGGCACGGCCGGCCGCTGTACGGCGTCTCGGACGCGGACGAGTTCGTCCGGACCTCGGCCCAGCACCTGCGCGCGGCGGCGGCCCGCTACCCGGACGACCCGGAGGTGGCCGGTCTGGTCCAGGAGCTGCTCGCCGGGAGCGAGGAGTTCGCCCGGATCTGGGCGGGCCACGACGTGACCGCCCGTCCCACTCTCTGCAAGACCTTCCACCACCCGCTCGTCGGCCCCGTCTCCGTCAACTGCGACGTCCTGGACATCGCCGACCGGGACCAGCGGGTCATCATCTACACCGCCGCCCCCGGCTCCCCGTCCGAGCAGGCGCTGCGGCTGCTGTCGGTCGTCGGCACCCAGCGCCTGGACGTCCCCTCGGACGTGTGACGAGGTCTTCCCGGCGCCGTTGTCAGTGGCGGGTGCGAGACTGCCCGGCATGATCGAACCGAAGCCGAAGGCGGACCTTCTCCAGTACCTCCAGCAGGGCCGCGACGCCCTGGTGTGGAAGCTCGACGGACTCTCCGAGTACGACGCGCGCCGCCCGTTGACTCCTACGGGCACGAATCTGCTCGGGCTGCTCAAGCATCTCGCCGGGGTGGAGCTGGGTTACTTCGGCGACACGTTCGGTCGGCCGTTCTTCACCGAGGAGCCGCCGTCCTGGTGGTACACGCGGGACGCGGAGCCCAACGCGGACATGTGGGCGACGGCGGACGAGTCCCGCGAGGACATCATCGGGCTGTACCGCAGCGCCTGGGCGCACACCGACGCCACGGTCGAGGCGTTCGACCTCGAATCGACCGGCCGCGTCCCGTGGTGGCCCGAGGAGCGCGCCGAGGCGACGCTGCACCATCTCCTGCTCCGCGTCATCTCCGACACCCAGCGCCATGCCGGCCACGCCGACGTGCTGCGGGAGCTCATCGACGGTTCCACCGGCTACACCCCTGTCCAGGACAGCCTGCCGACCGAGGACGCCGCCTGGTGGGAGCGGTATCGGGCCCGTCTGGAGCAGGTGGCCCGGGAGGCCGACGGCTCCTGACCATGCCCCCGCCCCTCCCGGCCCCGCAGCGCCCGCTCGGGGTCAGAGGGGCGCCGTCTCGACCCTGCCCGTGAACCGGCCGCCCACGCGATCGGCAAGCCAGTGGACGCGGGCGGTCTGGTCGTCGTTCCGGTTCCGGACATGTACGTGGACGGTGTGGTCCGGCGACGGCTCGTCCTGGTAGAGGTCCCTGGAGTTCACCGTCAGCGTGAGGTACGCGTACTTCTGCGAGATCTCCTCCAGCCCCTCTTCGGGAACCGCCGGCCATGCCTCCAGGTCCCACCGGACAGCCGCGGAATCCGGTCCCAGGGCCGCGATGAAGGGCTCGGCCCGGTCCAGCGGACGCCCCCAGTCGAACACGCGGATCGGCAGGTGGTCCGCAGCGTCCTCACCGGTCTCCGACGAGCCGTGCTCCTTGCCCGCCAGGTCCCACCATTCGAGGTCGGGGAGCACGCGGCGTACGCGCGCCAGGGTGTCCCGGGACCTGATCACGGCTTCGAAGTCGACCTCTGCATGGCTGGTGTCCGCCACGCCCAGCAGGACACGGACCGCCCGCACCGCTTCGGACAGGTCGGAGGTGGTGAGGATGGCAGACGCTGCGGAGTTGCTCATCCTGGAACCGTAAGGGGCATCCGCATGCGCCGGGGGGGGCGGAGTACGGGGCCGGGTGCGGGGACGGACGGCGTTGCGGCCGCCTCCTCCCGCGGGTGCTCGCGAAATGATGCGACACATCGGGGGGGGCGAGTGTCACGTTCTTCAACTGGGGTGGGCGGAAAGGGTGTACGTCAGGTCGGTGTCCGGGACGACGACCAGGAGCGGGCTGCCGCCCCTGAGATGCGCCTGCGCCTCACGCTGACCCTTCCGGTCCGCGTACCACTCACGCAGCTCGGCCGGACGGTTCGGCGCACCACCGGCCGGCCGGGGCCGCCGCAGGTGCTGCACCCACGCCGTCCCCTCCAGGTCCAGACGCGGACCGTCCTCGGGATCGCTGTCGAGCCGGTCCGCGATCCACAACGCCTGACCACCCAGCCACCGCACCGCCAACACCGGCGAGATCGTCTCGAACCGCCCCAGCACATACCGCGCCATCCGCCCGGAGCCCCCGAAGAACTCCACCGCCAACACCTCGCACCGGTAACCCGGCTGCCTCCCGGGCCTGTTCACACACCACCCCTGCTGCTCCGCAGATTCCGCAACGCGTTCTCCACACTCAACCGCTCCGCCGGAGTCAACGCCCGCACCCACCCCGGCTCCGCCTCCCACTCCACCCCACCACCCACCGGCCGCAACGACCAGTACGGCCCCACCACCCCACGGAACTCCCCCACCCGGCCCCCACGCCCCTCATCCCGGAACAAGGCACCAGGGGGCGGGACTTCCGGCTCACCCGAAGGCTCCTGACCATTCGGAACACCTGCGTCCTCGTGCACGTCAACTCCGCTCCGTAGTTGTCCCACTACCAAGTGGGATCAGCGTGACCTAGAGTCGAAGTGTCAGCAACGTGGCCGAAAGGCAGGACACGATGGTCAACGTCAAGGAACTCAACCCGGAGGCGAGCCCCGCAGCCGCCTACGGAGCCCGTTTGCGCAGGCTGCGCGAGGAACGCGGCTGGACCCAGGACTACCTCGGTTCGCTGGTCGGGTGCACGGGCAGGCATATCTCGGCGCTGGAAACTGGTAGGAAATCGCCTACTCTGCCGTTTTCTCGACGTGTTGATGTGGCATTAGATACGACGAACACCGCCGATTCGTTCGAGCGCGAATGGCGCGAGATGAAGCACGGCAGCCTGCTGGAGGGCTTCCCGGAGTACGTGGGATACGAGAGCCGGGCGTCGGAGATCAAGCTGTTCGAGTGCGGCATGATCCCCGGACCGCTCCAGACCCGCGCGTACGCCCAGGCGCTGGCCACCGGCGCGGTCGACCGGGGAGTCATCACACAGGAACAGGCTGACGAGCGGGTCGCGTTCCTCATGGAACGGCAGGCCGCGTTGGTGCGGCCTCTCCCTCCGCTGATCGTCGCGGTGCTGGACGAGAGCTGCGTCCGGCGCCCCATCGGCGGCCCCGCGGTGATGGACGCACAGTTCCAGCATCTGATCGACTTCGCCGCGCAGCCGAACACCATGCTCCAGATCGCGCCATACAGCATCGGCGAACGTCGCTCGCTAAACCGATCGGTGAATCTCCTGACCCTCTCGGACCGGTCCGTCTTCGCCTATGTGGAGTCGCAGACTCAGGGGCATCTGGACCGTGAACTGTCGTCCGTGCTCCCGCTGGTGAGGGACTACCATCAATTGCAGGCCGTATCTCTGTCGCAGACGGCCTCCGTGGACCTGATCCACCAGCTACGAAAGGGCACCCTGTGACGACCGAAGCCACGACCCCTCGTTGGGTCAAATCCTCCTACAGCGACAACGGCGGGACCTGCGTCGAGTGGGCCCCGGCGCAGGCGTCCAGCACTGGCATCGTCCCCGTACGCGACTCCAAGAACCCGCACGGCCCCGTACTGCACACCACCCCCACCGCCTTCGCCACCTTCGTCGCAGGCGTCAAGAACGGGGAGTTCGGCGCCGTCTGACCGACGAGCGTCCCGCACGTCCGATCCGTAGAGCCCCACCGCGCAACGCACGGTGGGGCTTCGCGTTTCCCACTCCGCCGGTTTGCCGCCTCGGCCTGACGGGCACCTCGAACGCGGCACGGTTTCGCGGCCACACCCGGGCAGTTGGCGAAAGGATTCCCATGGCGATCGAGTCCCCCCGCTGGGTCAAGTCCTCCTACAGCAACAACGGCGGTTCCTGCGTCGAGTGGGCCCCGGCCCAGGTGCCCGCCACCGGCGTCGTCCCCGTACGCGACTCCAAGAACCCGCACGGCCCCGTACTGCACACCACCCCCACCGCCTTCACCGCCTTCATCGCCTTCATCGCGGGCGTCAAGAACGGGCGGTTCGAAGCCGTCTGACCGACACGGTTCGCCCCGCAGCCCCGGGCCGGTCAGTCCAGCAGGGCTGCTGTGAACGTCTCGCGGTGGTCCGCCAGCCAGGTCTGCACGCGGTCCCAGCGGTCCCAGCCACCACGTTCGGCCAACGCCTGGAGATAGGCGGGGTCGGCGGCGGCCACGCGGCGGGCGACGAAGGCCCGGCAGACCTCCGTCGCCTGCTCGATGACGGCGGGCAGGTCGGCACGGTCCCGCGCCGAGAGGCCGTAGCCGTCGGCGAGGATCCGCAGCCGCGCGGGCACGTCCAGCCCGGCCGGGTAGGGAGCGGGTTCCGAGCCCGGGTCCCGCATGGGCACCCAGTAGCGGGCGGTCATGGCGACGTCCCAGAGGGGACGGCCCGGGGCCGCCAGGTCGCAATCGATCAGGGCCACGGCACGGCCGTCACGGAAGACGACGTTCTCCGGGCACACGTCGTTGTGGCACAGCATCGTTCCGCCCTCCGGATCGGCCAGGTCCCGGGGCCACTCGGCACGGGTGTCGACCGTGACGCCCGCTGCGGCCTCGTGCAGACGCCGCAGCAGGCTCCCCACCGATGCGAGGGCGGCGCCGGTCATCGCCCAGTCCGGGAACGGTGGCAGGGGCACGTCGCCGGGGACGAAGGTCAGCCGCTCACGCCCCTCGTCGGTGAGGCCGACCGGGGTGGGCGCCGCGTCGAAACCGCGCTCCCTCAGCGCAAGGAGCCAGGCGTGCAGGGCGGGCGCGTTGGGCGGCGCCGGGCGCTCGACCACCTCGCCCCGGCGGAAGACCGCCCCCGCGTTCGCCATCCCGCCGACCAGCGCCTCGCCCTCAGTCGTCATGCCGGTCACGCTACTGCGGGACCGGTCCCGCGCGGCATCCCACGGCCTCGGGCAGTGGCCGTATCGAGGTTCTTGCGTCAGCCCACTCGTGAACTCATCCGGAGTGGTCGGCGGGAACCTGGCCAAGCAGCATCCTCGGGGTGGTCCGGCGGGCCTTCACCGATGCTCCGCCTCGAATGCCTGAGCGACGGCCAGGCTGTCCTCGTAGACATGGTGCCGGGTGACAAGGCCGTCCTCGACCGTGAGGTGCAGAGCGAACCGCGCTTCATACGCGCGTCCGGTGGGCCGGGCGGTCTGACGGATCTCGCCGAGCACGACCGCGTCGCTTCCGTCGACAAGAATGCGCTCAACCTCGGTTGCCACCAGTTCCGGCACGTGGAAATCGGCAAGCTCGCGATAGTGGGCTGCCGCATCGGCCCGGGTGGACCGGTGGCGGATCCATGGCGTGGCCGTACGGCCGTGTTCGGCCTTCGGCCAGTCGAGCTTCCAATCGCCCTCCTCGGCATATAACTCGGCGATGCGCTCGGGGTCGCCCTCGCCAATCCTGCGCAGCAACTCCTCCACCACGGTGCGTGTGTTCGCAGGTGCGGCCATCGACATGGTTGACCTCTCCGTCCTGGTCCGCGCCGTCCGACGCGGAGAGATCACAAATCCTGCCAGCGTAGGCACGCCGAGACGATTACTCCCGAAGTAAGGCAAGCGAATCGACATGATCCACTTCCGATGCCCGCCCTGGTTCAGAGAATGCGACAACCACGGATACGGCGCCTTCGGCACTGCCGCCGCGGCAGTCCTCGTCATCCGGCTCCGCGCCCGACCGCGTGCCACGACCTCAGCGCACCGAGGCCCCCGGAGCCAACACCAGGCCCGCGGCCGCAAGGAAGTCCTCAAGGCCGATGACACCGCTGCCGGTGCCGTCGTCCCATTCGGTCAGGAGCCCCGAGAGGCCCTCGTTCCACGACTCCGGCGTCTCGGCCTCATCGTCAGGGCCAGGATGCCATTCGACGCGGCCCACACCATGCCGGTATCGGAGATACAAGTACTGGTCGTCTGCGGTCCAGGCATCCCACTGCGACGGGTGGGCGGAACACGTCTGCACAACCCTCGACAGCTTCCGGCTCCCGTCCGTGCCCACCCGACGATGATCGCGCGGCATCGGACCCCTGACAACCGACGTCGGACCGCCGTCACGGGCACCGAGCACCGGTGGTCCCCTGTGGACGTGTCCGGGCTCCGGCCCGCCGAATCCCAGGAGACGGTCCGATCGTCGAGCGGCTCATGGGGCGGGGACCGGGGAGGCGGACGGGTGCCAGGTGAGCATCCAGCCGGCGGCAAGCGCCGCCGCGCCGCCGGCCAGGGCGATCGCGCCGCCTGTTCCGATGCCCGCGGCCACCGCGCCGAAGCAGACCGGTCCGACGCCCTGCAGTGTCATGCTGCCGGAGCCGAGCAGACCGAAGGCCTGGCCCTGGCCCTCCTTCGGCAGGGCGTCCAGGAACGGCCGTTGCAGGCCGAGACCGTAGGCGAATCCGAAGCCGCAGAGCAGCAGCAGGCAGGACGAGGCGCCCACCCCGGGCCCGGCGGCGAAGCCGACCAGCGGCAGTCCCATCAGCGCGGTCAACGGGACCACCAGCCGCTCCCGGGTGGGCGGCCGCAGCAGTCGCCCCACCAGCAGGTCGCCGACCAGCATGCCAACGGGCAGACAGCCCATCAGCACCGCGTACCAGCCGGGCGCGAAGTGGCGGCCTCCCGCGTAGGCGACGATCAGGCCTTCCCCGCCCGCCACGAACGCGGGCGGCAGCCACTGGGCCAGCATCAGTCGTCGCACCGTGGGTTCGCGCAACAGCAGACCGGCGCCGTGCAGGCTTGCCCGGACAGTGCCGTCACCGCCCCGAGCACCGTCGGCCGTGCCGCCGGACTCTCCCCGCTGGAGCCGGGGCAGCCCGATGCGGACAGCGAGCGCGCAGCCGAGGTAGAGGGCGGCACCGACCGCGAGCGCCCGGCGCGGGCCGAGTACCGCGACGACCGCGCCTCCCAGCGCCAGGCCGAACAATTGCGCGCCGGAGGCGGCGATGTTGTTCAGTGAGCGCCCCAGTACATAGGCGTCGCCCTCCAGCGACTGCGCGACCAGCCGACTCGACGCGCCGTGAAACACCGGTGTGGCGAGGGCGACCACCGCCACCACACCGAGGCTTGCCGCGACCGGCATCCGCACCAGGGCGAGCAGCAGGGCGGAGGCGCACGTCACGGCGTAGCCACCGGTGAGGAGCGCGCGGGCCGGCAGCCGGTCGGCCAGTGAGCCCAGCAGCAGCGAGCCGAAGAGCTGCGGGACGAAGCCGATGCCGAAGGCCAGTGCGCTCAGCGGCGCGGAGCCGGTGGACGAGAAGACCAGGACCGAGAAGGTGGTGATCCGCAGCGCGTCTGCGGTGATCGCGACGGTGCGGGTCGAGAAGAGCAGCCGGAACCGCGGCTCGGCCAGCACTTCCCGGTAGGTGGCACGGTGGTTGCCCTGCGCGGGCTCGGCGGTCGGGTTCATGACGCGCAGCCTCGCCGTACGCCCACACCCCCACCAATGATTCGTCGCTGGACGAATCGGAGCGGATGCCCCGCAGTAGCATGGCCGGATGCTGCGCTTCGAGGTATCCGTCGAGGACCTGCTGCGCAGCCGCTTCGCGCTGTCGCCCGCGATGGACCTGTGTTTCCTGTTGCGTTCGCTCGCCGGCCGGGAAAGGCCACTGCCGCGATCCTGGGCCGCCCGGCTCCTGCCGGCTTTTGAACGGCTCCGCCGCGAGAGCGAACTGGACGCCGTCCTCGCCCTGCACAGCCCGCGAGGCGGACCGGACTTCATCGCTCCGCCCCCGCGCGGCCTCAACCAGACCTGGGCGGACGACCTGGCCGTGATCCGGGCCACCCCGCTGGAGGCGGCCCGCCAGGAATGCGCCACCGCCGCGACCGGCCCGTTGGCCCGTGATCCCCGCGTACGCGCGGTGCTGGACTCGCCGAACGCCGTCTCCAGGATCGCCGGGGCGATGGACCGGGCGTGGCGGGAACTGCTCGCCCCGGACTGGCCGCAACTGCGCGCGATCTGTGAGCGCGACATCGTGCACCGGGTGGGCGTGATCGGCGAACGCGGCTGGGCCACGACCATCGAGGGCCTGCACCCGAGCATCGCCTGGCAGGCCGACCGCATCGAGATCGGCCACTTCCCACAAGCCGGAACAGTCCGCCTCACCGGCGACGGGCTCCTGCTGATCCCTTCGGCCTTTGTCAGGGACATCGCCGCCCACACGGAGGACCCCTGGCCCCGGACCTTGATCTATCGCGCCCGCGGCACCGCCGCCCAGTGGGGCGAACAGGACACCGTCCCCCAGCCGGACGCGCTGACCGCCCTGGTCGGCCGGTCCCGGGCCCGGCTGCTGTTGGCGCTGGACGCCCCGGCCAGCACCAGCCACCTCGCCCGGAGCCTCGCCATGGCACCCGGCGCGGTAGGAGACCACCTGGCCATCCTGCGGGGCTCGGGGCTGCTCGTCCGCGCCCGGTCCGGACGGTCCGTGCTGTACCGGCGCACCCCGCTCGGTGAGGCGCTGGTCGCCGGTTCGGGCTGAGGGCCGGGACAGCCCTCGCGCGGAGGTCATGAGATCCGCGGCGAGGACGGGCCGGCCCCGCTCCAGTGCGAGGGCCTGGACGCCTACTCGTCCGGCTCCCAGGCGCTGAGCTGCTCGAAGAGGCTCCGGTCGCCGTCGAGCTCCAGGGAGTCGATCGGGATGCGGTCGTGCAGGATGAGGACCAGCTCGTTGGCCGTGCCCCGGACGGAGGCGAAGGCGGCGGGCGTGTCCGGGTGCCGGCTCTGGTCGGCCGTGGCCGCCGGGGGCGTGCCGGGCCGGGGAAGACGGGCGGACCGTGCGCCGTCGGCGGAGAGCGAGAGGCGCCAGGAGTGGCCCTCGGAGGCATGGAAGTCGATCGCTGCGGGCTGGTGCGGCCAGGCACTCGCCGTCGCGACGCAGGTGGACAGGAACTCGTCGACACCGTCGAGCGCCACCTCCTCCAGCAGCGGCTGCGGGACGCCTGAGGTGATCTGGGCGTCGTACGTGTGCACCGCCAACTGCTGGAGCTGGTGCCGGGCCACCGCGCCGGAGGTGTGCGGCGACTGCAACGTCTCCCACCACGACCAGCAACCGCGATCCGGACCGGCCTCCCGCAACGCGTCCAGCAGCTGCCCCGTGGACTCCGCCAACCAGGCCAGCAGGGCCTCGCGCTCCCGGGGCGCGGCCGGGGCGCCCTCCGCCGCGGACTTGGCCGGGGCGGGCCCCGCGGCGACGGTGACGGCCCAGTCGCGGCGTCCCTCGCCTATGTGCTGCGCCAGGTCGAACAGCGTCCACTCGGGGCAGGTCGGCACCTGTGCGTCGAGGCTGGGCGCGGAGGCGACCGCGGCACGGAAGGCGGTCGACCGTTCTTCGATCAGTCGCAGCAGATCGGGGAACTCAAGTGTCATGGTCACGGTGAGTCTCTATCACCGCGTTCCGATCATCGGACAGCGATTTTCGCTGCCCGCCACTGCGGGCGGACCCGTACGCCTCGGATGTCCCGCCCCATTCGACGGACGTCGGCCCCGCACCGCCGCACTCATCCGGCGGCAAACTCGTACTGCAACTCGTACAAGTGCCCCGCCTTGACCATGACGGTCGCCTCAATGGGCCGGTCGTCGTCGCTGAACACCACACGCAACGTTCGGAGTACCGGCAGGCCGCCGGGCAGCCGCAGGGCCCGGTGCTGTTCCTGCGTCGGAATCCGCGCGGAAACCCGGTCCACAGCGAGCCTCGGCGGATATCCCAGCCCGGCAAGGAAGGTGGGAGTCCCGCCGGGGATCTTCCGGCGTTCCGTCATCGCCGTACCACTCACGATCTCCATCGGGTAGTACGAGGAGACCAATTCGGCCGGTTCGTCGTCGATGGTGAGCAGTTGGTGTCGCAGGAGCGCGGTCCCGGACGCCTCAAGCCCGAGGGCCTCCGCCACGTCCGACGGCGGAACGCGCTCGGCGACCTCCAGAAGGGTGACGCGGCCCCGAAGACCGTTCCTCTCGTTCTCCGTCAGCCAGCGGTACGGGTCACCCGCGGTCGCCGGGGCCATGAACGCGGCGGGGCGGACCGTGCGCTGCCGGTGCTCGCGGGCCGTCACCGCGGCACCCGGCCTGCCCACCACCAACTGCTCGTCCTTGAGTAGTTGCAGGGCCTTCTGGATCGTGGCATTCGAGGCGTCGAATCGTTCCTTGAGCCGTGCGGTGGAGGGCAGGGCGGCGCCCGGAGCGAGGTCACCGCTCAGGATCCGGTCCCTGAGGTCGGCCGCGATCCGCTCGTGCAGCGAACGGCGGTCAGCAGCATCAGCTTCGGCTCTGGGCACGGTCATCCGATCCTGATCTCGTACCGCAACTTCTGACGTCGCGGCGGCATGGCCATCATGTCGACCTGGATGGGCCGATTCGTGTCATCCATCGTGAGCCTGGTCAGTTGCAGAACCGGCTCCCCCGGCCCCAGCAGCAGTGTCTCCTGCTCCTGGCCGGTCGCCGGTCTCGCGGTCACGTCCTCGCGGACACGCGCGCCGACGTAGCCCATCTCCGACAGAAGTCGGATCGCCCCGCCCCGGATCTTCGCCGTCCCGGCGAGGGCTGTGCCGTCCGCGATGGCCAGCGGGTAGTACGTGTCCGTCAGCTCGCAGGGCTCGTCGTCGAGATACATGACCCTCCGGCGCGCCACGACCGGTTCGCCGACCGGTACGCCCAGCAGGTCGGCGACCTCCTGCGGGGCTGCGACCCGGCCCGCCCGGACGATGCGCTGACTGCCCCGCCGGCCTTCCGCCGCCGCCTCCGCGGCCCACGCGTCTCCCCCGGAGGCCGCAGCGAGATACGGCAGCGACGTGCTGGTCCATCCGTCCGTCCCCATGTCTTTCCCCTCCGCCACCGACGCCCGTACCTACCCGCCGCACCGCGCGGCAGGTGTCTCGGTCCCACTATCACAGAGCCACCTTGCCACCTTTCGCGAATAGCAGTACAGCCACCGTCACATCACAGACCGTGAGCAAGGCGGTGAGCCACCATGCCCCTGTCGCAGCGACAGCGATTCCCTCGCGGACGCGCCTCTGTCGGCGCTTCGCGCGATTTCGTCAGAGATGTCCTCTCCGAGTGGGATCTCCACTCCCTGATCGATGACATAGCGCTGTGCGTCTCGGAGCTCACCACCAACGCGTTGCTGCATGGTGTGCCGCCGGGGCGGGAGTTCTGCGTCGACCTCCAGCGGAACGGGAACTCGGTGCGGCTGGAAGTCCGCGACAGCGGCCCCGGGCGGCCGGCGATCCGACATGCCGACCCCGACGCCTGCTCAGGGCGGGGATTGCACATCGTGAACGAGCTCGCCGACAGTTTCGGGGTCGACGACCACGTCGTCGGCAAGACCGTGTGGCTCACCTTCGAAGCACCTCCACCGCCTCGCACCCAATGAAGTCCCGCCCTGTCCGCAGCCCTGGCACGGCGCTGCGGACAGGGCGCCGGGCCGAGGCGGAGCGTCCTACGCGCTCCGGGGCGGGACAGAGGGCTGGTTGGGCTCCAGGAGCATGGGGAAGGTGCCGACCGCGTCGAGGGCCATGGAGAGTTCGGCGACGATCTTGGGGTCGTCCAGGGGGCCGCGCAGGAACTCCTCCAGGCGGTGCATCCGGTAGCGGACGGTGTTCTGGTGGCAGAAGAGGCGGCGGCCCGCCTCGGCCGCCGAGCCGTGGGCCTCCAGCCAGCCTCGGGCGGTGGCCAGGAGAGTGGTGCGGTCCTCTTCCGGCAGGGAGAGGACGCCGCCGAGGATGCGCTGGACGGCGCGCTGGGTCGTCTCCAGGTTGTTCATCACCAGCTCGGTCAGCGGGGTGTCGTCGAGCTGGCGGACCGCGGCGCTGTCGGCGGCGAGCGACTGCTCGGCGACCTGGGCGTAGCGCAGGGCGCGGCTGGTCTGGTCGAGGCGTTCGTAGAGCGGGCTGACGCCCACCCGGCCGGTCGCGACGGCCCGTACCGCTTCGAGGATCTCCTCCACGGGCCGGCGCGCGGGGCAGGAGAGCACCCCGATCTCGGAGCCGGGCTGGGCCCGCCAGGCGTGGCCGACGTCGAGTGCGCGCAGTCGGCGGTCCAGGCCCGGGAGGGGCGGTTGGCCGCTGACGCGCACCTCCGCCGCCACGACGAGGAACCGTCCCTGGAAGGGGAAGTCGAGCATGCGCGCGACCTCCCACACGGTGTCGCTGCTCAGGGAGGGGCCGTCGATGAGTTCGGATACCAGGGCGGAGCGTCGGCGGTCCGTCTCCACCATCCGTTCCGCGCAGGTCTCGCGGTAGGCGTCGGTGAGGGCCGAGGAGTAGACGTCCGCCAGCTCCCAGATGTGCGAGGCGCAGTCCAGCAGCGCGTCGGGGGCCTCCCCTCCCATCTCCCTCGCCACGTCGAGGAGTTGTTCCCAGAAGTAGCGGAAGCTGATTCGGTACGCGCGCAGGACCTCGGGCAGCGGGGCGTTCTGGAGGGCGCGTTTGCGGCCGGTCTCCGTGGGGCCGATCAGGTCGACGCCCGAGGAGGTGTGGTCGGTGAGGTGCGCGAGGGTGTGGCCGACGTTCAGGCGCATCGAGGCGTGCAGGTCTTCGGGCCCCACGACCATGGACCGGTAGAAGTCGATGTTCTCGTAGGTGAGTTCCGACATGGCCGCCGCGATGGCGTCCAGTCGGGGCGTCAGGACCTTGGCCAACTCGGCCACCAGGAGGCGGGGTTCTTTCGGGGGCACGGGGGTGAGCCTAGGTCAGTCGGAGTCGCCCTCCGGTCACAACGAGAGAAAAGTGGACGAGGTGTTTGTCGGCTGCTACAGAGGTCCCTGTAGCCGTCGACATGGCGTGCGACGTCCGCCGACTGTGAGGATCGTCGGGTTGAGACCGACGTGTGCGCATGAAAGCGGAATGACGTGAGCAATCTCGCCAGTGTCCTGACCGGTGCGGCCGGACCGCATCCCCGGCGGCCGGTGCTGCGGATCGACGGGACCGTCCTGACCCTGCTCGACCTCGACGAGCTGAGCGCCCGCGTCGCCGGTGGGCTGGTGGCGCACGGGGTGCGTCCCGGTGACCGGGTGGAGCTGGCGGTGGCCGGTGCTCCGGTGCTGCCCGTCCTGTACTTCGGGGCGCTGCGCGCCGGGGCGGTCGCCGTGGTGGCGGCGCCCCGGCCCGTCACGGCCTGCGGTACGCGGCTGGTGTTCACCACCGGCGAGGGGGCGCACGGGGCGGGTACGGATGCCGTCCGGGTGGGGGCCGGCTTCCTCGACCAGCTGGTTTTCTGGCCGCAGCATTCCGAGGTCGTCCGCCGGGAGGACGACGAGGCCGCGGTAGTGGTCGGCTCCTGGGCCGGCCGGGGGCGGAGGGGGCGGCGGGACACGTACACGCACGGGGCGGCCCGTTCGGTGGTGGCGGCCGGGGGTGGCTGCCCCTTGTCCGCGCCGGGGCTCACCGGCCCCCGCGCGGTGCGGGAGTTCCCGGGCCGGGGCGCGGCCGGACACGTTCCGGCGGACCGGGTCGCACCGCTCGCCCGCGCGGCGGGGAGAGGCCGGTGATGCTGTGGCGGCTGGTCCTGAGCGCGCTCAAGGACGACACATTGGACGAGGACCGGCGACTGGCGATCCTGGCCCGGGGGGCCGCCCAGCTCGCCGCCCACCGCCTCCCCGACGGCCGGCGGCCCACGTCCGAGGACGTCGTACGGGCGGCGTTCGAGGAGTTCGCCGTCGTGATCGACGCCGCCCAGGCGCGTACCGCCCTGCGCCACCAGGAAGAATCCTCGCGCCGCCGGAAGGAGGGCCCGCACCATCAGGAGGAGGGCCCGCGCCGGGAGGCGTGGGGGCAGGAGTCCTGAGCCCGGGGCCCGCCGGTCGTCCGGCGGGCCCCGGGGTCGTCACGAGCCCAGGATCGTGGTCAGGAACTCGCCCGTCCAGGCCAGGAGTTCGCGGCCGACGACGGGCTTCCCGCCCACCTTTCCGGTGGTCGGGCGGGGCACCAGGATCTGGTGGACGGCGGGCTTGATGACCGTACGCGGGTACAGGCGCTTCAGGCGGAGCTCCTGGGACTCGCGCAGTTCGACCGGGGCGAAGCGGATGTTCGGACCCTGGAGGACGATCTCGCCGACGCCGCAGGCGCGGGCCAGCATGCGCAGACCGGCGACCAGGAGCAGGTTCTCGACCGGCTCGGGCAGCTTGCCGTAGCGGTCGGTCAGCTCCTCCCGTACGGCCCGGATGTCGTCCTCCGTGTTGGCGGAGGCGATGGCGCGGTACGCCTGGAGGCGCAGCCGCTCGCCGGGGGCGTAGTCGTGCGGGACGTGGGCGTCGACCGGGAGCTCGATCTTGACCTCCAGCGGCGGCTCCTCCTCCACGCCGCCTTCGAGGGAGGCCCGGTAGTCGGCGACCGCCTCGCCCACCATGCGGACGTACAGGTCGAAGCCGACGCCCGCGATGTGTCCGGACTGCTCGCCGCCCAGAAGGTTTCCGGCGCCCCGGATCTCCAGGTCCTTCATCGCCACGTACATGCCCGCGCCCATCTCGGTGTGCTGGGCGATGGTGGCGAGGCGTTCGTGGGCGGTCTCGGTGAGCGGCTTCTCCGGCGGGTAGAGGAAGTAGGCGTAGCCGCGCTCGCGGCCCCGGCCGACCCGGCCGCGCAACTGGTGGAGCTGGGAGAGGCCGAAGTTGTCGCCGCGCTCCACGATCAGGGTGTTGGCGTTGGAGATGTCGATGCCGGACTCGACGATCGTCGTGGAGACCAGGACGTCGAACTTCTTCTCCCAGAAGTCCACCACCACCTGTTCCAGGGCCTGTTCGGACATCTGACCGTGTGCCGTGGCGATCCGGGCCTCGGGGACGATCTCGCGGAGCCGGGCGGCGGCGCGGTCGATCGACTCGACCCGGTTGTGGATGTAGAACGCCTGGCCCTCGCGGAGCAGTTCGCGGCGGATGGCGGCGCCGATCTGCTTCTCCTCGTACGGGCCGACGAAGGTGAGGACGGGGTGGCGCTCCTCGGGGGGCGTGGTGATCGTCGACATCTCGCGGATGCCGGTCACGGCCATTTCGAGGGTACGGGGGATGGGGGTCGCGGACATGGTGAGGACGTCCACGTTGGCGCGGAGCTTCTTCAGCTGCTCCTTGTGCTCGACACCGAAGCGCTGCTCCTCGTCGACGATGACCAGGCCGAGGTCCTTGAACCGGGTCTCGGAGGAGAAGAGGCGGTGGGTGCCGATGACCAGGTCGACGGCGCCGTCCTTGAGCCCTTCGAGGGTGGCCTTGGACTCGGCCTCGGACTGGAAGCGGCTGAGCGCCCGGACGTTGACCGGGAACTGGGAGTAGCGCTCGGTGAAGGTGCCGTAGTGCTGCTGGACCAGAAGGGTCGTGGGGACGAGGACGGCGACCTGCTTGCCGTCCTGGACCGCCTTGAACGCCGCCCGGACCGCGATCTCCGTCTTGCCGTAGCCGACGTCGCCGCAGATCAGCCGGTCCATCGGGACCGACTTCTCCATGTCCTCCTTGACCTCGGCGATGGTGGAGAGCTGGTCGGGCGTCTCCGCGTACGGGAAGGCGTCCTCCAGTTCGCGCTGCCAGGGGGTGTCGGGGCCGAAGGTGTGGCCGGGGGCCGCCATCCGGGCCGAGTAGAGCTTGATCAGGTCGGCGGCGATCTCCTTGACGGCCTTCTTCGCGCGGGCCTTGGTCTTCGTCCAGTCGGCGCCGCCGAGCCGGTGCAGGGTGGGGGCCTCGCCGCCGACGTACTTGGTGACCTGTTCGAGCTGGTCGGTCGGGATGTAGAGGCGGTCGCCGGGCTGGCCGCGCTTGGCGGGGGCGTACTCGACGAGCAGGTACTCGCGGGTGGCGCCCTGCACGGTGCGCTGGACCATCTCGATGTAGCGGCCGACGCCGTGCTGCTCGTGGACGATGTAGTCGCCGGGCTCCAGGGTCAGCGGGTCGATCGTCTTGCGGCGGCGGGCCGGCATCCGGCCCAGGTCCTTGGTGGCGGTGCGCTGGCCGGTGAGGTCGGTCTCGGTGAGGACGGCGAGCCGGAGCGCCGGGTCGACGAAGCCGTGGTCGATCGCGCCGCAGGAGACGTGGACGACGGACGGGGAGATCTCCGCGAGGTCCGGGTCGAGGCGGGCGGCGATGCCCTCGCCGCTCAGCACCTCGACGGTGCGGGAGGCGAGGCCCTGGCCCTCGGTGACGTAGACCGTGCGCCAGCCGGCGGCGATCCGTTCCCGGGTGTCGGCGAAGGCGCGGGCGGTGTCGCCCCGGTACGCCTCCGGGGCGTGCATGCCGAGCTGGAGCGTGTCCTCGTCGACCTCGGCGTCGTCGGCGGCGAACGGGGAGACCGACCACCACATCATGCCCAGCTCGCGGGCCCGGTCCCGGACGTCCGCGATGCCCCACAGCGAGGCGGCGCCCACGTCGATCGGGGCCTCGCCGCCGCCCGCCGTGGCCGCCCAGGACGCCTGGAGGAACTCCTGGCTGGTGGCGACGAGGTCGGCGGCCCGGGTGCGGACCCGCTCCGGGTCGCAGACCACCGCCATCGAGCCCTGCGGCAGCACGTCGAGCAGCAGCTCCATGTCGTCGACGAGCACCGGGGCGAGGGACTCCATGCCCTCCACCGCGATCCCCTCGGCGATCTTGCCGAGCAGTTCGCCCAGCTCGGGGTGGGCCTCGGCGAGGACGGCGGCGCGCCGCCGGACCTCGTCGGTGAGCAGCAGCTCGCGGCAGGGCGGCGCCCACAGCCCGTGCTCGGCGATCTCCAGCGAGCGCTGGTCGGCGATCTTGAAGTAGCGGATCTCCTCTACGTCGTCGCCCCAGAACTCCACCCGCAGCGGGTGCTCCTCGGTCGGCGGGAAGACGTCGAGGATGCCGCCGCGCACGGCGAACTCGCCGCGCTTCTCGACCAGTTCGACCCGGGAGTAGGCGGCGGCGCCGAGCGCCTCGACGGTCTTGCCGAGGTCGGCGCTCTGCCCGATGGCCAGGGCCACGGGCTCCAGGTCGCCGAGCCCCTTGACCTGCGGCTGGAGCACGGAACGGATCGGCGCGACGACCACCGAGACCGGCCCGGTCTCCGGGTCGTCCGCGCGCGGGTGGGCCAGCCTGCGCAGCACGGCGAGGCGGCGGCCCACCGTGTCCGAGCGGGGCGAGAGCCGCTCGTGCGGCAGGGTCTCCCAGGACGGGAACTCGGCGATCGTGTCCGGCGGCAGCAGGGTGCGCAGCGCGGCCGCCAGGTCCTCGGCCTCCCGGCCGGTGGCGGTGACGGCGAGGACCGTGCGCCCGGTCTCGCGGGCCAGCGCGGCGACGGCGAAGGGGCGGGCGGCGGGCGGGCCGACGAGGTCGACGTGCATCCGGTGACCGTCGCCGGCGGCCCTGACCGCTTCGTCGAGCGCCGGATCACGTACGACGACATCCAGCAGACCGTGCAGGCTCATGAAGGGCTTCCGTCCGGTAACGAAGGGCAGGTCCCGGCAGCCGGCTGCTGCCAGGAACAGGGCAACGCGAAGGGCCCGACACGTGTATGGGGGCGGCTTCCGGTCCGGCACGATCCGGGGAGGGCCGCCCCTGGACGGGCCGGGGACCACCAGCCTACGACTCCCCCGCGCCGCCCGCGTGCGGGCGCCCGGGGCGCGCGGTGGCCGAAACCTCCGCCCGGAGCGGCACCGGCGACGCGCACGGGTACGGGAGCGGGTACGGGAACGAGGACCGGGCACGTCCGGGGCGGAAACGGAACGGTACGGGCCGGGGCCGGGCGGACCGTCCGTCGCACGGGGGCGGCCGCTCGTCGCAGGACACACACCGTTCATCTCCGGCCCGCACACAGTTGTGTCCTGGGTCCTCACAGAAAAGAACCCAGCGTCTACTCTTTGGCCGAAAGATTCCACATGGCAGGTGCGGGGGCAGGCGTACGGCAGCGGGGGCACACGTGGGCGACAACGAGATGTCCGTGTTCGGAGTCTCGGCGGCCGAGGAAGCGGTGTACCGGCATTTCCTGCGCAACCCGGGCAGCACCGTCCAGGACGCGCAGTTGCTGCTCCACATCACCCCGAGGACCGCGCGCGACTGCGTCGGACGGCTCCGGGAGCTGCGGCTGCTCCACCCCGAGGAATCCGGCCAGGAGGTCTTCCCGACCGATCCGGAGACCGCCGTCGCCCGGCTGATCGACCAGCGGGTGCACGCCCTGCACCAGGAGTTCCAACGTGTCACCCGGTCACGGCACGTCATCGACGGTCTACGCGCGGAGCAGCTGACCCGCAATCCGCCCCCGCTCGGGATCGAGCAGCTGGAGGGGCTGGCCCAGATCCGCAACCGGATCGACGACCTCGCGTTCTTCGCGCGGGAGGAGATCCTCTCCGTGGAGCCGTACACCAAGCTGTCGGCGGAGAACATCGCCCGGTCCCGTCCGCTGGACCTGCGCTGTCTGCGGCGCGGGGTGAGGATCCGGAACGTGGTGGTGCGGGAGGCGCTGCGGGACCGGGCGACCGCCGCCTACCTGCGGGAACTCGTCGAGCACGGGGCGATGATCCGGGTGACGGAGCAGAGCGCGGAGCGGCTGCTGGTCTACGACCGCAAGGCGGCGCTCGTCCCGCTGGACCCGCACGACACCTCGCGCGGTGCGCTGCTGGCCCACCGCAGCGGCCTGGTCAGCAACATCATCGCGCTCTTCGAGAAGATCTGGGACCAGGCGACGGACCTCGGCCGGGCGGACGACGCGGTGGCCCGGGAGGCCCCGGAGGAGTGCCTGTCGGAGACCGAGCGCCGGGTGCTGGTGTCCATGTGCTCGGTGGGCAAGGACGAGGCGGGCGCGCGCGAGCTGGGCGTGTCGGTGCGGACGTACCGGCGGCACGTCGCCGATCTGATGCAGACGCTCGGCGCCGCGAGCCGCGCCCACGCCGCGCTGCTGGCCCGGGAACGCGGCTGGATCTGACACCCGGCCGGGTCGGACAACACGGCTGGATCCGAACGGTCCGGTCCGGGTCGGTACGTTCCGGGGCGGTACGGCATGCCCGCCCCGCTCAGGGGCCCTCCGCCCAGCCGGTCAGGGCGCGGTCGGCGAAGGCTCCCGCGACCCGGCGGCGGACCTCGCCCCGGTCGACGGAGCCGTCCAGGTCGATCCGGAGGTCGATCCGGTCGGGGCCGACCGTGCGGGGTGTGCAGAGCCAGTGGGCGGGGAGCAGGCTCAGCAGGCGTACGACGGTGGTCTCGCCGGTCGCGGCGGTGGCGTCGCGGCGGACGGCGACCAGGTCGACGTAGTGGCCGTCCGCGTCCGGCCCCCTCCCCGTCATGCCCGGCCCCCTTCCGGTGGGGCCAGGAGCCGCCGGGCGGCCGTCGCCATGGCGGTGATCCCGGTGGGCAGGGCGGTGCGGGCGTCGGGGGCGAACTCCGGCGCGTGGTTCGACGGCACCGGCGGGCCGCCGTCCCGGGCCCGGCGCCACGGCCCCGCCCCGGTGGCCCCGAGCAGCCAGTAGACCGCCGGTACGCCCCCGGCGGCGTACCGGGCGAAGTCCTCGGTGGCGGTGATCGGTCCGGTGCCGGTGACCCGGTGCGGGCCGAACACCTCCTCGTGGGCCCGGCGCACCTCGGCGGTGGCGGCCGGGTCGGTCGGCAGGGCGGGCGAGCGGGCGGTGACGGTGATCGCCGGCTCCTCCGGGCAGCCGGCGGCCGCGCACTCGGCCCGGACGATCCGCTCCACGGCGGCCACCATCCGGTCGACGGCCGGTTCGGTCAGGGCCCGGACGCAGAGCGAGAGCTCCGCGGTGGCGGGGACGACGTTGCCGGGGCCGCCGGCCCGCAGGGCGCCCACGGTCAGCACGGGCCGCTCGGCCGGGGCGGTCTCCCGGGCGACCGAGGAGTGCAGCCGCAGCACCGTCGCCGCCGCGGTGAGGACCGGGTCGACGGTGAGGTGCGGCGTTCCGGCGTGGCCGCCCAGCCCGTGCACGGTGACGTCGACCGAGGCGCCGGCCGCCATCAGGGGCGTGCCCGGGTCCGCGACATGGGCGAGGGTGCCCGCGGGGGCGGGCGAGGTGTGCTGGGCGAGGACGGCGTCCGGGGTGCCGAAGCGCTCGTAGAGGCCGTCGGCCAGCATGTCCCGCGCCCCGGTCAGGGTCTCCTCGGCGGGCTGGCCGACCGCCAGGACGGTGCCCCGCCAGGCGGACCGGGTCCGGGCGAGCGTGTCCACCGCGCCGGCGAGCGCGGCGAGGTGGAGGTCGTGGCCGCAGGCGTGCGTCACCCCGGGCACGGTGCTCGCGTAGACCAGGCCGGTGCGTTCGGTGACCGGGAGGGCGTCCAGCTCGGTGCGGAGCAGGACGGTGGGGCCGTCCCCGTTGCGCAGCACGCCGACGACGCCGTGGCCGCCGACGTCCCGGGTCACCGCGCAGCCGCTCGCCGCCAGCCGGGCGGCGAACAGGGCGGCGGTGCGCCGCTCGGCACCGGACGGCTCGGGGTGGGCGTGGACGTCGAGATACAGCTCCAGGGCCGGACGCAGAACCTCCCGGTCCACCGTGGACGTGGCGGACGTGACCGTCTCCCGCATGTCATCTCACCTCGTTCCGCCGGGTGGGCCGCATCAGCGTGCGCCGTCCCGGCTTCAGTAGTACGGCGTTCCACTGACAGGGGGTGTCAGCGGTCTGACAGCGAAACCGCTGCCGATCCGACAGCGCCCGCCGCTGGAATGGGCCGGACGCAGGGGAACGGCGCCGGACAGGCCGGTCCGTCCCCGGGAACCAAGGGAGAACACCATGGCCCCCAAGACCGAGCTCGCCGCCCTCGCCGACGAGATCCTGGAGCTGGAGTCGGAGACCTTCGAGATCTCGGACTACTCGGACGCCGCCGAGGTCGTGCTCGCCGGTTCCACGTCCTGCTCCTCGACCTCCACCTGCTCCAGCACCACCAGCACCACCTCCTGCTGCGCCTGATCCGGCCCAGCGGTCTTACGGTCCGGCGGGACCGGGGCCCTTCCCGTGCCAGGGGCACGGGAAGGGCCCATGTGCTGTTCACGGGGGCCTCGGGAGTCGCCGGGGCCCGGGAGTCACCGGGGTCACGGGAACGGGTGCGGGACCCGCTTGATCCCGGACTCCGGCAGGTCGTCGGCGCGGCGGCCGGCGGCCCGGAGCGCGGTGCGCAGCCGGGGCATCAACAGGGCGCGCTGCCGGTTCCAGCCGAAGTCCAGCGGCAGCAGGCCGGGGACGACGGCGGCGACCGTGTGCAGGCCCATGCGGCGCTGCTCGGGGGTGGTCTGGTCGACGGCGACGACGTCGTGCCCGGCGGCGGCGAGCCGGTCGCGCAGCAGGTTCAGATCGTCCAGCAGGTCCCCGGTGCGGGGGCGGCGGGGCTGCCAGTCGGCGAACGTGTCCGCCAGTGGACGCATGTCGACGGGTTCCAGGTACTCCCGGGCGTGGACCGCCATCTCCGGCAGCCCGTAGAGCTGGGCGTGGTCCTTGAGCTGTCGCACCCGGCCGAAGTCGCTTGTCATGGCGGTGAGTTCGGCGTGGCGTTCGGCGACCTGGTAGGGCAGGTGCGGGATGTAGGTGAGGACCTCGGAGAGCGCGGACTCGACGGTGGCCTCCGGGTCGAATCCGGCGGCGGCGGCGAACGACAGGGTGCCGTACCCGCCGTCCCGGCGGACCGCGAGGGCGGTGACGACGGGCACGTCCAGGTCCATCCGGGTGTCGAAGGCGTGGACGTCGTAGCCGTGCAGTCCGGCCCGGTCGATCATGGAGCGGACGGCCGGGGAGCGGCAGGTGGTGAGGTCGATCGCGGTGAGCGGGGTCCGGCCGTGCCAGGCCAGCAGGAAGGCGTCCCGTTCGACGAGTTCCAGCAGCCCGTAGAGGATCGCCTCCTCCGGACTGCCCCCGGTGGCACAGCCGTTGGAGCATTCGAAGACGAAGTTGTCGGCCTCGACGCCGGCGCTGTAGTGGGCGAGCCGGGCGGGGACGAGGACGGGCCGGTCGTCGCGCAGGGAGTGGCCCCACACCCAGGGGATGGGCCGGTCGGGGTCGAACGGGGAGACCATCGGGTCGTTCGCGTAGGTCTCGGGGGCGTAGAGGCCGCAGGCGGCGGGGTCCACGGCGTGGTCGGCGAGGCGGTGGTAGCTGTCGACGACCGGGGTGGTGCCGCGCCGGCGGGTGGTGCCCGCGTACCGTTCCAGGCCCTCCAGGTGGGCGAGGAGGCGGCTGGTGTCGTAGCTGTTGGCCTGGCCGCTGAAGGTGACGTCGTTGAGTCCGGCGTAGCCGCGGACGAAGTGGGTTCCGGCGGCGGGGGCGGTGGTGGTGGAGGTGGGGTTGATCCAGAGGTCCGAACCGAGGGTGCCGCAGACCGGGTTGACGAGCGCGGCGGTGGGCAGCGGGTACGAGGACAGGGGGCGCAGCCGGTAGCCGTCGGGGTCGGGCTTGGGGGCCGGGCCGAGGTGCATGCGGGCGGCCCCGGCGGTGTCGGGGACCTGGCGCACGCAGGAGGGGCAGAGGGGTTCGGGCAGGATCGGGAAGGTCGCGGTGGCGAGGGTGGCCAGGTCGATCCGGCTGACCCGGGGCAGGGCCCGGTCGGCGGGGGTGGTGTCGGACGCGGTGGCCTCGGCCGGGCCGTGGGCGGGGGCGCCGAGGGCCGCCCGGTAGAGGGCCCAGACGGCGTCGGCGGCGTAGGCGGTGAGGACGGGCCAGTGGGCGGCGCCGTTCGGGGAGCCGCCCAGCTCCAGGGCCTCGCGTTCGGAGCGGCTGCGCAGCCGCTGCCAGCGCATGGCGAGGCACTGGCCGCAGGCGGTGGCGTCGGGCCCGCCGCCCCAGGGGCCGATCAGCACGGCGCGGGAGGTGAGCTGGACGTTGGCGGCCGGGCGGAGCTCCGCGTACGGGTCGGGGGCGCCGTGGCCGAGGGTGTCGGCGGCGCCGAGCGGGACGACGAGCGGGGCGGGCAGGGCGGCCGCGTCGGACGCCGCGCGGTGGCGGCGGGCGAGTTCGGCGTGGAGGGCGGTGCGGGCCTCCTCCAGCGGGGTCCCGCCCCGGACCGGCGGCGCGGGTACGGCCGGGGCCGCCGGTGCGGCGGGGGCCGTCGTCATGACTTGTCGCTCCAGCGGAAGGTCTTCAGGGCGACGGCGCCCAGCACGACGGCGAACCCGGCGAGGACCACGCAGGCCAGGCCGATGTCGCCGTTGGTGCCGTTGCCGGTGAGGGAGCCGGAGATCCCGTCGTTGAGGTAGCGCAGCGGCAGCACCCGGGAGAGGTTCTGCATCCAGCCCGGCATGGCGTCCAGCGGGAAGAACGAGCCGGACAGGAACGCCATCGGGATCATCAGGCAGTTGGCCACGGCGGCGACGGCCTCCGGCGTCTTCGCGTAGCTGCCGACGATGACGCCGAGGGCGAGGAACGCGGTGATGCCGAGGACCAGGACGGGCAGTGCGAGCGGCCAGCGCCCGTCCACCTCCAGGCCGAAGGAGGGCAGCATGGCGACGGCCACGAAGAGCACGGACTGCACGGCGCCGATGGCGAGGGCCAGCACGTACCGGGAGGCGAGGACGGCGGAGACCGGCGTCGGGGTCATCCGGATGAGGCGCAGGATGTCGTCGCGCCGCCACTGCATGAGGACGAAGCCGACCCCGAACACGGCGGCGTTGCCGACGCCCCAGGACAGGACGCCGGGGGCGATGTAGTTGATGTAGGGGCGGCCGCTCTCCTCGACGGTCTGGCCGTGGAAGATCAGGCCGAAGACGACGAGGAAGATGAGCGGGAAGGCGAAGGTGAAGAAGAGCGTGGTCTTGTCGCGCGTGTAGGCCCGGTATCCGGCCTGGCTCAGCGCCGCGTATGCGCTCATCGGGGTTCTCCGTATCACTTGCTGAGGTCTGTACGTGGGGGGCGGGCCGGGGGTCAGGAGGCGTCCGGGGTACCGGAGGTCAGCGCCAGGTAGACGTCCTCCAGGTCGGCGGTGCGGGTCTGCACGCCCCGGAGCCCGGCGAGGGCGTCGACCGCGGCGAGGACCTTGCCGGATTCGAGGGTCTCCAGCACGAGGGCGCCGGGCTCCTCGGTGACGGCGTCGACGCCGTCGATGGCCCGCGCCTGCTCGGCGGTGAGCCGGTCGTCGGGGACGACGAGGCGGGTGGTGGGCGCGGCGGCGGCGATGAGGTGGGCGGGGCTGTCCAGGGCGACGACGGAGCCCTCGACCATGATCGCGACGCGGTCGCAGAGTGCCTCGGCCTCGTCGAGGTGGTGGGTGGTGTAGATGATGGTGCGGCCCTCTCCCTTGAGTTCGCGCAGCACCTGCCAGAGCGCGCGCCTGGCCTGCGGGTCGAGGGCGGCGGTGGGTTCGTCCAGGAAGATGAGTTCGGGTTCGTGGACGAGGGCGGAGGCGATGGCCAGGCGCTGGCGCTGGCCGCCGGAGAGGTCGTCCACCCGGACGTCGCCCTGTTCGGTGAGGCCGACGGAGGCGAGCGCCCGGTCCGCCGCCGCGTTGTCCGTCCGGTAGAGCGCGGCCATGGTGCGCAGGTGCTCGCGGGCGGTGAGCCGGACGAAGAAGGCCGATGTCTGGGTCTGCACGCCGAGCCGGGGCAGCAGCTTCGGATCGCGCGGCCAGGGGCTGGTGCCGAGGACGGTGACGGTGCCGGAGTCGGCCTTGCGCTGCCCCTCCATGATCTCGACGAGGGTGGTCTTGCCGGCCCCGTTGGGTCCGAGCAGCCCGAAGAACTCGCCGCGCCGCACGGTGAACGACACCCCGTCGACGGCGTGCCGTTGACCGTACGTCTTGCGGACGGCGTCGAGGACGACGGCGGCGCCGGACCGGTCGTCGTCCGGGGCCGTCTGGTCGCCCGGGGAGGCGGAGGGGGCGGTGGGGGTCATGGACTTCTCCTTGCGAGGTGCGGGGGGCCGGGCGGCGGGTCAGGTGGTGAGCAGATGGCGGGCGGCGGCCACGACGGCGGCGGCGACGGCGGCGAGCGCCAGCACCGCCGCCAGCCCGTAGGCGCGGTAGGCGGCCCTGGCCGGGCGCGGGTAGTCGCCCGCCGCCGGGTCGCGGCGGGCGGCCAGCCGCAGGTAGGCGAGGGTCGAGGCGGCCAGTTCGGTGGCCCCGCAGAGCTGGCTCGCGATCCGGTACCCGTCCAGCGGGGGCAGCGGTACGAGCATGGCAAGCGCCTGCACACTGCCCAGGAGCAGCAGCGCGCCGAGCGCGTCGTGCGTGGCGGCGTCCAGGGGGGCGAACAGCCACAGCGCGCAGAACGGGAGCAGGAACAGCAGGTTCATCACCGCACCGGCCACCGCTGTCTGGATGCGTTGCCAACGGGTGCCGAGATAGAGGTAGTTGTCGACGGTGCAGTACATGATGATCACGGGCAGCCGCCAGCGCAGTCCGATTTCGGCCACGGTGCCGCCGTGGTGCCGGGCGACCACCCCGTGGGCGAGTTCGTGCAGCGCGGTGCTGAACCAGAGGAGCGTGGCGGCGCCCACCAGGAGCACCGGATTGGTGAACAACTCCTTTGTCACGTCCAGGAGTTCACCGATCCGTACGGCGACCAGGACCTCCATCGCCAGCACCAGGGCCAGCAGCGGCAGCAGGAAGCCAGGGACCAGCAGGAAGCCGACGGCCCGGTGCAGCCGGTCGGTGGTGGCGTCGGCGTCCGCGACCAGCCGGATGCTGCCCTTCAGCAGTCCGCGCTCCGGCGGCTCCGGCGCAGCGGCGGCCTCGGCGGCGGGCGCGGGCGCCCCGGCGAGCAGTCCGCGCGTCCCGAGCATCCGCAGGATCTGCTGCCAGCGGGCGCCGTCCAGCCTGCGCCCGTACTCCTTCGCGTACTCCTCGCCGAGCTCGGCGAGGGTGCGGCTGCCGTCCATCCGGGCGATCAGGAAGTGCTCCTTGGGGCCGACCTTGAAGGAGCCCCCGGCGGCGGTGTCCTTGATCAGGTGGACGGTGGCCGCGCCCTGGAGGAGGGCGTCGCTCAGCAGGACCCGGGGGCCGAGCGCGGGCCGGTACTCGGCGAGGCCCGGGGCGGCGCCGGGCGGGGTGGCGCTCATCCCGGCTCCCGCAGCGCCCGGCCGAGGACGTGCGAGAGGTAGGCCTCGTCCCGGATCGTCACATGCAGCCGGTTGTTGGTCATGTGCATGTACGGGGAGAGGAGCAGCGGCAGCGAGACCGCCGGGTCGGTGACGCGCTCGTCGCGCTCGCCGTCCCAGGAGCGGAACACCAGATCGCCGTTGCGGCTCAACCCGACGGCCCGTTCGCGCAGTTCGGCGCAGTGCTCGGCCCATCCGGCGAGGAAGCCGGGCAGCCGGGCGGCCTCCCCGTCGCCCGTGTCCGTCCCGTCCGCCCCCGCCGTGGCGGCGCGGACGCGGGCGAAGCGGGCGGCCAGTCCGGGCGCCATGGCGGCGTAGTTGCGGTCGTACTCGTCACTGCCGATGAAGCCGGTGCCGGGGAACGCCTTGTGCCAGAACTCGTAGTAGCTGTCAAGGTAGTCGGCGAGTTCGGTGCGGTCGGGGAGGAAGGCCGCGGACATCACCATCATCAGCTGCGCGGAGGTGCCGAGCAGCACGGTCCGCAGGTGCAGGTTCTTCGTCCGGAACGCGTCGATGACCAGGTCGCTGGAGTGCCGGAAGTGCCATTCGGCCAGCTCGATCCCGGCCGGTCCGCCGTACTTGCCGTACTCCGGCTCGTACGGTTCGGCGCTGCGCGAGTTGTTGGGGCGCAGCCGCATCCGGCCCTGGTCGTCGGTGTAGTGGCCGCGTTCGGCGCCGGGGAACTCGATGTCGAACAGGGTGTTGTAGAAGTCGTTGAGGAAGCCGGAGTCCACCTCGTACAGGGCGGGGCGCTCGGTGAGGAAGGCGTCGACCGCCGCTTCGGTGCGGCGCCGGACCTCGGCCTCGGCGGCGGGGCTCGCGGGCTTGATCCGCAGCCGTACGTGCGGCCCCTCCAGCCAGTAGTTGATGAAGAAGTAGCCGTCGATCAGGCCGTCCGCGTCCAGCTCCTCGATCAGCGGGCGGACGCACTGGGTCAGCATGGGGCGGGGGTTGGCGGCGTAGAAGATGTGGGTGGCCTGCCAGGCCCCGGCGGTGGTGGTGGCCTCGGATACGGGTGGTGCCGTGCTCATGACGGGTCTGTCCTTTCGGCCGGGGCGGCGGGGGTGGCGGTCTCGACCGCGAGTTCGGCGACGTGGTGGCCCCGGCCGGAGACGGTGTGCAGGCCGTTCTCGTCGGGGAGCATCTCCCGGAACACGACGCGCGCCTCGGCCGTCCTGATCAGGGCCTCGAACGCGGCCAGCGAGAGGGTGCTGTCGAAGTCGAGGTACGAGGGCTTGGCACCGGTCGCGCCGCGCGCCCCGCTGTCGGCGACGGTCGCGAAGACCCGGTCCGGCAGTCCGTGGGCGCGGCGGAACGCCTGCCAGTCCAGGAACCAGTCGTCGTCCGCCCGCCCCGGTCCGCGCAGCGGCAGCACGGCAGCGGGCGCGCTCCAGCTGCGCCGGGCGAGCACCACGCTGCCGTGCCGGACCCGGGGCCGCGTGGTGACCCCGTCGACGGCCACGCCCTCGGGGACGCCGCCCCACACGTTCAGCGGGGACATCGAGGTCGGCGAGAGCAGCAGCAGGGTGCGGGGCAGTTCGGGCAGCGCGAGCGGGACGAGGTAGCCGAGGTAGACCGGTACGACCTCCTTGCCGAGCCGGGTGGAGCGCAGCACCAGCCGGTCCGCGTCGCGGTCGTGGACGAGGTGGAGGTCGTCCAGGTGGATGCGGTTCTCCTCGGGGAGGGTGCCGCGTTCGCCGGGGCAGACGATCTCGTAGTCGGTGAGCCGGCCGTGCAGGTTGAGGTTGCTGGTGACGGGGCCGCCGGTGACCTCGGCGAGGACGGCGCCGTCGGGCAGCAGGTCGGCGGTGGCGGCGTGGAGCTGTTCGGCGAGTCCGTCGAAGAGGTGGGTGAACCGGCTGAACGGGAAGGACACCCCGCCGTAGGAGCGGTTGAGCACCACGAGCGGGTCGCCGGGCCGGTCGGCGATCTGCACATGGTGGGCGAGCGGGGTGAACTCGGACCGCAGGGTCGCGAGTTCGGCGGCGACCTCGTCCAGCAGTTCGCCGTCCACCCGGATCTCGCCGCCCCGGCCGGGGTCGGCCTCCCAGGCGGCCCACAGGGCCCGCATCCGCTCGACGAAGGTCTGCCGGGCGGTGTCGAGGGCCTTGAGCTGGGGCAGCCCCAGCCAGTTCTCCTCGGGGACGTAGTCGCCGTCCGCGTCGAAGGCGGTGCGCTTGGCGGTGAACGACATGTACTGGTCGAAGAAGTCCTCGTGGAAGTCGTGGACCAGCTTCAGCAGGTCGTCGCAGCGGCCGCCCTGCCCGTACCGGGCGAGGAAGAAGCCCTTGAACGTGACGCGCTGCGGCAGGGTCAGGTCGAAGGCGGGCAGGACGCGCTCCACCGCCCCGAGCGGGGCGGCGGCGAGCCGGTCCCAGGCCGCGGCGGAGAGCTCGGTGTGCCGCCCGGCCGCCACGTCCTCGTAGAGCAGGGTCTGCGGGATGCGGGCCGCCGCGCCCAGTTCCTCCTCCTGGAGGGTGCGCAGCGCGTCCCTCAACCCGCCGAGGAGTGAGCGGCGTTCGTCCGGGGAGGCGTCGGCGAACCGCTCGATCCCGGCGGCCGGGCCGTCCAGGTGTCCGGCGAGCCGGTCGGCCCAGGGGCGGCCGAGGCCGCGCAGCGAGTCCTGGAGGGCGCCGAGCGGGTCGGTGTCGTGGACCTCGGTCCGCAGGCACGGCACCTGCACCATCCCGATGTCCAGCAGCGCCCGGAGGTACTGGGCGCACTCCTGCGGGTCCGCGCCCCGGTCGGCGGCGAGCCAGTCGGCCAGCTCCCCGTACCGGAGGGTGTCGTGCTCCTCGAAGAGGCCGAGGAGGCGTTCCAGGGTGCCGCTGCGGCGCAGGAAGAACAGCCGGTCCTTCACCGCGTCGAAGGTGACGGCGGTGGACTCGTCGCCCTGGGTGACCCAGCGGCGCACATAGCGGACCCGGTCGTCGTCGCGGCCCCAGCCCGAGGCGGGGGCGACCGGGAGATCGGCCCGGCGGACCGGGTCGGCGACCACGGCCTCGGTGAGCCGGCCGATCGCGGCGACGTTCAGCCGGATCCGCCCGTCCCAGACGTCCTCGACCCGGGCCCGCAGGTCCTCCTGGCCACCGTCGGAGAACGTGCCGAGGGCGACCCCGGTGAAGGTGGAGAACGGGCTGGTCTTGCAGGCCGTGCGGTACAGGTACGAGAGCAGCGAGCGTTCGATCTTGCGCTGCTTCTTGTCCGGCGCGGCGGCGGCGTCGGAGCGGATGTACGTGTCGAGCTGGGCGTCCAGGGCCGGGGAGGCGAGCAGCAGCGCCCGGCGCAGCCGCTCCTCCCCCGCCAGCGCGCGCAGCCGGGCGCGGGCCTCGGCGGTCTCCCCGGCGAGCAGGGCGGCGCCCCGGGCCCGCCGCTCCTCCAGGCGGTGGCGCCCGTCGAGCCAGGCGGCCAGCGCGTCGGCGGTCTCCGCACCGGCCGCGGTGCCGAGGCCGCGCATCAGCTCCCGGGCCCGGTCGGCGGCCCCGGGGCGGGGCAGGCGGTTGTTGAAGATGTCGCGGCGCAGCGCGAGCAGGGTGCGGCGCAGCGCCTCGTCCTCGCTGCCGCCGACCAGGTCGTGGATCAGGTCGGCGAGCCGTTCGCCGTCCGCGCGCACCCGGTCGGTGGCGTGCAGGACGTCGTCGGCCCAGCGGCGGCTGTCCGGGCAGCGCAGGCCCCGCACACTGTCGAGCGGCAGCCCGGCGACCCGCAGCATGAAGCGGGGGCGGGTGGCGGCCGCGGGGGCGGCGGGGGCCGGGTGGTCCGGCGTCATGACGGGGTCTCCCCTTCTCGTTCCGGCTCTGTCGTCGTACGCACGGGCTCAGGCGATCTCGTACCGGAAGTCGGCCGGGGCGGGCCGCTCGTTGCCGATCATCATGATCAGCAGCGGGGCCTCGCCGGTGCCGTCGAGGCCGAGTTCCTCGATGTACGAGATGTTGTCGAAGCCGAGCGCGACACCGCAGCCGACGCCGAGCGCGGAGGCGGTGGTGTACGTGGTCTGGGCGATCGCCCCGACGGTGGCGTTGACCAGGCGGTAGCCCCGGTCCCCGACGGCGTCGAGGACGGCGTCGGTGCGGACGGTCGGCACCAGCACGGCGGCGGCCTGCTCCAGGTTGTAGTTGGACAGGAAGTAGTTCTTCTGGAGGAAGGCGCCCGGCGCCCCCGCCTTCACCAGGCGCAGCTCGTGCGCCTCGGGGTCGTACTCGTACGCCCCCGGCTCGATCCCTTCGACGTGTCCGACGAAGGCGTAGAGCTTCGCGAGCCGCTGCCCGCCGGTGTCCCCGCCGATCACGGACCCGGCCACCGAGGCCGCCAGACAGGACGCCAACTGTTCGGTCGCCATGGGGTGTTGGGCGTCGAACCGGCCGAAGCTGCTGCGCCGCTCGCGCAATGCGGTGCGTACGTCGACGGTGAGCGGCGGGCAGGGCGGCAGCGCGGTCACCGGCCGGTCCGGCACGGGCGGGTGCGCGGCGGCCGGGGCGAGGACCGCGGGGTCGGGGCGTTCGGTGGCCCCGGCGGCGGTGACGGCCTGCATCCGGCGCAGCGCGTCGAAGGCGAGGACGGTGCGGGAGCGTTCCCGGTCGCGGTGGCGGACGGCCACCGGGACGTCCGGGGCGGGGGTGCGTGCGGGCGCCGCGCCGGTCCACCGGAGCGGGACGACGGCGAAGACGCCCTCCTCGGCCGTGTCGACGCCGAGCAGCCGCCCGAGCCGCTCCTCGTCGAACCAGAGCGCGGGCTCGACGGACAGCCCGCGCGCCCCGGCCCACATCCGCCAGGTCTGGAGGCAGGCGCCGAGGTCCATGGTCACGGCGTGGAAGGAGAAGTTGTTGTACTTGAAGGCGTTCTGCCAGTACTTGATGGACAGGACGAGGTACTGGTCGGTGTCCGGGCCCGGCGCCCCGTCGCCGAGCGCCGCCCGCACCTCGCCGGTCACGTCGCCGGTCAGCAGCCGGCGCATGGCGTGGTGCCGGACGGAGTAGTAGTGCACCCCGGGCGGTACGGGGGCGCCGGGCCCGGAGACCCAGTGCACGGCGACGGGGTAGAGGCCGCCGCCGGAGGCGGTGCCCCGGGACCAGTTGGCGAGCGGGTAGAACGGCAGGGCGTTCAGGTCGGTGTTGGTCTGGACGCCGAGGCGGCGGCCGGTCAGCCCGTAGGAGTCGCGGAGCATCCCGGACAGCAGCGGGAGGTCGAAGGCGCCCTCTTTGCGGGCGGCCCGCCCCAGTCCCCGGTCCAGGCCGGCGTCGGCCGGGTAGCCGCAGTCGGGCAGCGGGAGGCTGTCGGTGCCGGGGTAGAACTTCGTCTTGCGGGGCCCGTCCGACCAGTTCGGCACGAAGTCGGCGGGGTCCATCGGGATGCGGCCGCGATGCAGGATCGCGTCGGCGTATTCATGGGCGTACCCCATGGCGGGCTCCTCGGTCACGGGAAGGGGTGCGGGGCGGGGTTGAGGTCGGCGTCGGTCAGGTCGTCCCCGCGCAGTCCGGCGGCGCGCAGCGCGGTGCGCAGCCGGTCCATGCCGAGGGCGCGCTGCCGGCTCCAGCCGAAGTCGATCGGCAGCAGCCCCGGCACGAGGACGCTGACCGTGGTCAGGCCCAGCCCGCGCTGTTCGGGCATGGTCTGGTCGACGACGATCACGTCGAACCCGGCGGCGGTGACGGCGTCCACGCACCGGTCCAGGTCGGTGCGCAGGTCGTCGGAGACCGGGAGCACCGAACCGTTCCCGTACAGCTCGTCGAAGGAGTGCCGGGGCGGGCGGGGGGCGCCCGGGGCGCCGAGGAGGAAGTCGGCGTGGCGGCCCATCTCGGGGAGCCCGTAGACCAGCGGGTGGTCGTGGAGCGCCTCGACCCGGTCGAAGTCGGCGGCCATGGCGCGCAGCCGGTCCCGTTCGCGAGCGGTGCGGTGCGGCAGGTTGACCGCGTCGGTGGCGATCTCGCACAGGGCCCCGGCGAGTGCCGCCTCCGGGTCGAGCCCGGCCCCGGCGCCGAAGCACATCAGGCCGGTGCCGCCGTCGCGGCGGACCGCGACCCCGGTGACGACCGGGACGGGGAAGGTGATCCGGGTGTCGAAGAAGCGGGCCTCGTAGCCGTACATCTCCAGCCGGTCGATCATCTGCCGGGTGGCGGGGCGACGGCTGGTGGCGGCGTCGATCTCCGGCAGCGCGGCCCGCCCGTACCAGGCGAGCAGGAAGGCGTCGCGCTCGACGACCTCCATCAGCCCGAAGTAGACGGCCTCCTCCAGGCAGCCGCCGGAGGCGCAGCCGTTGGAGCTCTCCTGGACGAACCGGTTCTCCAGCCCGGGGGCGTGGTAGTACGCCAGGATCTCCGGCACCAGGACCGCGCGCCCGTCGCGCAGCGACCAGCCCTGCACCCAGGGGACGGGCCGGTCCGGGGCGAAGGGGACGACGCGGGGGTTGGCGCGGTGGAAGGCGTCCGCGTACAGACCGCAGGTGCGGGGGTCGAGCGCGTGCTCGCCCCGGGCCCGCAGGGCGTCCAGCGAGTCGGTCGTCCCGGCCCGCCTGGCCCGGGAGCGCATCCCCGCGTACCGCTCCAGCCCCTCCAGCACCCCGATCCGCATGGACTCGGCGTACGTGTCGGCGTGTCCGCCCCAGAAGGTCTCGCGCAGGTACTCCCCCGAGCGCATGGAGAAGCAGCCGATCGTCGCGGACGTGGAGGTGGAGGAGACGTCCTGGACGACGGACGGTCCGAGCGAGCCGCACACCGGGTTGGCGTAGGGCTCGACCGGCAGGTCGTACGCCTCGATGTCCCGGACCCGGAAGCCGCCGGGGCGGCGCTTGGGCGCGGGGCGCAGCACGAGTGCGGCCGCCTCGGGGGTGTCCGCCTCGACGGTGCCGCAGCGCGGGCACTCCGGGTCGGGCACCAACGGGTAGTGGCGGACCGTCAGTTCCGCCAGGTCGACCAGGTGGACCGCCGGGCGGCCGCCGGTGCGCGGGCCCTCCCCGGCCAGCCGGGCGGCGACCAGACCGGCCAGCGCGTGCACGGCGAAGGGCGCGGGGTACGGGGACTCCCCGGCCGCCCGGGTGCCGGAGCCCAGCTCCAGCGCCTCGCGCAGGGCGACGGAGCGGACCGCCTGCCAGCGCCGCTCCAGGCAGCGCGCGCAGCCCGGCGCCCCGTCCTCCGGCGCGAACGGGCCGACAACGGCGTGCCGCCCGTAGAACCGCACGGGCACGGCGCCCGCCTTCCCGACGGCCCCGCCGTACGTGTCCGCCGCCTCCGGCACGTCGGCGAAGGCGTCGCGCACCCCGAGCGGGGCCACGTCCAGCGGGGGCGGGGTGCCGTACCGGGCCAGCGCCTCCCGGAGCGCCGCCGCGAGGGCCTGCGCGGTCCCGGACAGTACGGGGGCCTCCCGGACCGGGGCGTCAACGGGCATCGGTGCCGCCCGCCTTCCCGTCGGCGCCGCCCGCGTCCGGCACGGCACCGTCGACGGTGAGCAGCACCCGGGCCGTGCTGATGCCGCCCGCCGCGAGGTCGGCCGGGGTGGTCGGCAGGTACAGGGCGTCCCGGCCGGCTGCCCGCAGCGCGTCCAGCACCGCGTCGAAGGTGGTGTCGGGCCCGTCCACCGCGACCGGTGCCCCGGTCACCGCGACGCTGCCCGCCGCCAGGTCCCCGACCAGCGGGTCGCCGGTGTCCACCGGGCCGGCCGGGTCCTCGGCGGCGAGCTGCGCCTGCCCGAGCAGGTCCCGCAGCGCCGCGCAGGCCGCCGCCCGGCGCGAGAGCCCCGCGCCGACCGCCCAGCGGCCCCGGGCGCTCCCGCCGTCCGCCTCGCGGGCCAGCACCACATGGGCGGTGGTGCGGGCCTGCTCGCCCAGGTCCAGCAGTTCGACCGCGAGGTCCAGGTTGGCCGCGGACTTCAGCAGGAAGACCAGCTCGGGGTCGTCGCCGTCGGCCGCGACCGGGCGGACCCCGGTGGCGCCGCGCACCGCCCGCAGCAGGGCGTCGTGGGCCAGCGCGGACATCAGCCCGGTGCCCGCCGCCTCCCGCGCGTCGGCCCCGGCGCCCGATCCGGCGACCGTCGCGAGGTGCAGCCGCCCCCGGTTGTCCGGGCCGAACGGCCGCACGGCCGCGGCGGGCACCCTGGCCGCTTCCCCGCCGGTCAGCGAGGCGACGGTGGTCCAGGCGTCCGGGACCGCCCCGGTGCCGCCGCCGGTGGTCAGCGCGTCCGGCCCGAGGACCCGGCCCGCGCCGCCCTCGTGGGCGGACCCGGCGGGCGGCACCACGTGCTCGACGTAGGCGCTCGCCGCCGCGTACAGGGCCCGCATCCGCGCCCCCGCCAGGTGGTGGACGTCGAAGGCGGCGATCCGGCGGCGCCGTCCCGCCCCGAGGGCCACCTCGATCCGGCTGAGCTTCAGCGGGGTCTGGGTGAGTGCCTCGTCGTCCCAGCTCCGGAAGATCCCGGTGTGCGGGCGGACCATGGACGCGCTGATCCGGTTCAGCTCCTCGACCAGCTCCTCCGCGTCGCGGGCGGTCTCCACGGTCGCGGTCACCGGCAGGGCCAACCCGTCCGGGAGCGCCCCGGCGGGCTCCGGCGCGGCCGCCTCCGCGCAGCGCGCGCAGCGGGGGTGCGGGGCGACCGGTTCGGCCATGACGTCCAGCGAGGCGAGGTCCTGGATGAGGACCTGGCGGTCGGTCTCGGCGGGCAGCACGCCCGTGGTGAGGCGGAAGATCTCGTACCCCAGCAGGTTCCCCACCATCGCGGCGACCGGCCCGTCCACCGTGTCCGTGGCGGCGGGCACCGCCCCGGCCGCCGCGCCCCACAGCTCGGCCGCCGCGCCCGCGTCCACGTTGCCGCCCAGGCGCAGCACGGCGCAGGACCAGCAGCCGGTGGAGGCGGCGGTGGCCAGCGGGCCGACCACCAGGCGCTCGGCGAAGAGCCAGGCGGGGATGAGGGTGCGGCCCTCGGGCACCCCGGCGGCCAGCAGCCGGTGGGTGCGCGGACCGGCACCGGCACCGGTCACCACGACGACGTCGTAGCCGTCCAGCGCGGCCCAGTCGACGCCGGTCCCGTCCCCCGTTCCGGTCCCGGTTCCTGTTCCGGTGGTGATGCGGGGGGCGTGGGCGGCGGCCTGTTCCGCCTCGGCGGTGACGTCGTCGAACGCGGTGGTCGTACCGATCCGCACGCAGCCGTTGCGCAGCAGGCTCAGCGCGCACCAGCGGGCGATCTCGTCGTCGCCGAGCACGGCGACCCGGGTCGCGCGGAAGCGGGCGAACCGTTCCGGTGCCCGGTCGGTGTAGTGGTCGACGTAGGCGATCTGGGCGGCGAACCGCTCGGCCACGTCGTCGTCGACCGGGGCCGGCCCGCCGGCCGGCTCGGGCACGTCGCGGGCGAAGTCCCGGGCGTAGAGCGTCCGGACGAGCTCCGCGGCCATCGCGCGCTGGGCGGGGCCGAAGCCGGAGCAGAGGTCGGCGAGCCGGTGGTGGCCGGTCAGGTGGGGCACGACGAGGGAGGCGAAGCGGTAGGCGGTGCGCCCGGCCAGGTGGAAACCGCCGTCGGCGTTGTGGAAGAGGACCCCGCCGGGGGTCTCGGTGAACAGCACGTCGCGGCGGATCCGCGGCCGGGTCCCGGCCAATGTGTCGAAGACCGATGCGGTGGAGGCGGGTTCGGGCCCGGCGGTCGCGGACTCCGGTGCGGTCGCGGATGCCGGTGCGGCGGGGTCGGCCGTCGGCGCGGCGTCGGGGGCGCGCTCGGTGGTGGCGGCGGTCTCGGCCATGGGGGTCACACCTTCTCTGTGCGGCGGATGCGTTCCTGGTCGGTTCTCCGTGCGTGGGCGCGGAGCAGTTCGTGGATGCGGTACGGGCCCGGCGGACCGTCCTCCAGCAGCCCGGCGTCGGCGAGCCGTTCGAGCACCGCTTCCGGGGTGCCGGGGACGTCGTCGGCGGTGAAGGCGGGCCCGGCGCCGGTCGCGGCCCGGTGGAACGCCTCGGAGAGCCTCGGGTCGAGCCGGGCCAGCGCCCCGTCGAGGACGGCGGGGACGGACAGGCTCGGGGAGTCGGGGAGGACGAGCCGGGCCAGCGGGTCGTCGCCGAACCAGTCGACGGCGTCGCCGAGCGACAGCGCGGGCCGGGTGAGCAGCCGGGCCGTCAGGATGCGCAGGGCCAGCGGAAGGTGCCCGCACAGCCCGGCGAGCCGGCGGGCCGCCTCCGGTTCCGCCTCGACGCGTTCGGCGCCGAGGACGGAGACCAGCAGCGCGTACGCCTCGGGCTCGGTGAACACCGAGAGCCGGTGCACCCAGCCGCCGTGCGTGGCGACCAGCCCGGCCAGCCCCATCCGGCTGGTGACGACCACCGCGCCCCGGGCCTGGGCGAGCGCGGGCAGCAGCGGGCGTACCTGGTCGGCGTCCACGACGTCGTCGAGCACCAGCAGGACCCGCGCCCCGCCCGCCTCGTCCGTACCGCCCGTGTCTCCCGTTCCTGCCGCGCCGAGGGCCGCGTGGGCCTCGGCCGCCAGGTCGGCGGCGGGGCGGGCCTCGCCGTCCGGGCGGGTCGCCGTGACCACCGCGCGGCCGCCGGGGAAGGCGTCCCGCACCAGGTGGGCGACGTGGTGGGCGAGGGCCGACTTGCCGACGCCGGGCGCCCCCGACACCAGGATGATCGGCGGCTGCCGGTCCCCGCCCGCCCCGGTGCCGGCGGCGTACGCGGTGAGCCGGGCGGCCATCGCGGCGGTCTCGGCCTCCCGCCCGGTGAAGTCCGGCACCGGCCGGGGCACGGCGGCCTGCGGCACCGGGAAGGCCGCCGGGACCACGGGGGCCACGGCCGTACCGTCGCGCACCACGGACACCTCGCGCACCGGCACCGGTCCCTGCTCCCCCGCCGCGATCACCGTCCCCTCCAGCACACCCACCGCCGCCCCGGGGCCCAGGTCCTCGCCGCGCAGGATCGCGAGTTCCAGCTGCTGGAGGGCGGGCGAGGGGTCCACCCCCAGCTCGTCCAGGAGGAACTCCTTGACCCGCCGGTACTCGGCGAGCGCCTGGGTCTGCCGCCCGGTCCGGTACAGCGCCTCGATCAGCTGCTCGTGGAGCCGCTCGTGCCCCGGGTATACGCGCGTAGCGGTCCACAGTTCGACGAGCGCCTCACCGTGCCGGCCGAGCCCCAGCAGCAGGTCGCAGATCCGTTCCACACTGCGCAGCCGCTCCTCGGCCAGCCGCGGCACCTCGTCCCGGTGCAGGACGTCGGAGCGTACGTTGGCGAGCAGCGCGCCCTGCCACAGCGACAGCGCGTCCTTCAGTTCGAGGAGTTCGGCCTCCGGGTCGTGGGAGAGCAGGACGGCGCGGCGCACCTGTTCCCGGAAGCCGAGCAGGTCGAGGGTGTGCGGTTCGGCGGTGATCCGGTAGCCGCCGGGGACCGCCTCGATGACCGTCTCCGTCACGCCGTGCTTGGTGAAGAGCCTGCGCAGCCGGAGGACGCAGGTCTGGAGCGCGGCCTTGGCGGTGGCCGGCTGCTCCTCGCCCCAGACGGCCCGCTGGAGGTAGTCGGCGGAGACGACGGAGTTGGCGCGCAGGAGGAGCGCCGCCAGCAGGATGGTCGGTTTCGACGGCTGGAGCACCACGGATTCGGGGCCGTCGGCGAGGGTCAGGGGCCCGAGCAGCTGGAACCGCATCGGCCGCGGTCCTAGTCCCAGCCGTTGACCAGCTTGCACACCGGGACCGGCACGGAGACCGGCAGTCCGGCGAGGACGGCCTCCACGTTCTCGCAGGCCCGCTGGGTGCCCTGCGCGGCCCCCGGCCGGCCCGCCGCGTCCCCGGGGGCGGCGGAGGCGGTGGAGGCGCCGAACAGGAGCCCGGCAAGGGCGATCCCGGTGACCGCTGCGGTACGGATCACGCGGGCCGACCGACATGAAAGCGGAGAACTGAACACGTGTGTCCCCTTCGGCGGTGTCGTCCTGCCGGGGGTGTCCCGGCAGGACGACGATGCCAGCGGCAAGGGCGCGGCAGCAGGGGCCCCGGTGTCAGCATGCTGCACCGGTCGCGGCAGCTTCGTGCAACGCGGTGGCCGAACTCCGTTGATCTACCGGGGTGTACGCGATCCGGCCCCGGAGTGTTTGGAGGAACACCCCGGGGCCGGATGCGGCCAGTCTACGCGGACCGTACGGCTCAGCCGTCGGCGGCGATCGCGTTCAGGACGTTCATCCGCCCCGCCCGGAACGCCGGGACCAGTGCGGCGAACAGGCCCACGAAGGCGGAGGCGACGAAGACCGTGAGGATCGTCGGCCACGGGATCTCCAGGACGTCCAGCCCCTCCAGGGCCAGCAGCCGCTGGGCGGCGGTGCCCCAGCCCATGCCGAGCCCGAGGCCGAGCAGGGCGCCGAAGACCGCGATGACCACGGACTCCAGGCGGATCATCCGGCGCAGTTGGCGGCGGGAGAGGCCGATGGCGCGCATCAGGCCGATCTCCCGGGTCCGTTCGACCACCGACAGGGCCAGGGTGTTCACCACACCGAGCACGGCGACGATGATCGCGAGCGCCAGCAGCCCGTAGACGATGTTCAGCAACTGGCCGATCTGGTCCTTCAGTTCCTGCTTGTAGTCGGCCTGGTTGCGCACCACGTACTGGGGGTACTTGGCGAGCGTGGTCTTGAGCGCGGCGTACGTCTCCTTCTCCTTGCCGTCCACGGCCTTCGCGAACAGGAGCATGTCCTGCGGCATGGCGTCGGCGGGGACGTACCGTTCGGCGGTCCGGAGGTCGGTGTACATCGCGCCCTTGTCGATGTTCACGTCGTCCGAGGTGATCGCGCCGATCCGCAGCTTGGCGGTCTTCCCGTCCCGGAACGCGACGGTGAGCCGGTCGCCGACCTCGACGTGGTGCTTCGCGGCGTAGCCCTCGCCGACCGACATGGCGCCGGGGGCGTAGGCGTCGGCGAGTTCACCGGAGACGGTCTCGCGGCGCAGGTCGTCCTTGTACGTGGGGTCGACGGCGGAGAGGCCCTGCTTCTCGGTGGTGCCGTCGGGGGCGGTCACCCGGGCCTCGACGCTGCGGTAGCGGGTGACGTGTTCGAGGCCGGGTACGGCGGTGACGGCCTTCGCCGCCTGGTCCACGATCGGGGAGCCGTCCCCGGCGGACTGGACGATGAAGTCGGCGCCCACGGAGCGGTCCAGTTCCTCGGTGGCCGAGGCGACCATGGAGGAGCCGACCACGGAGAGGCAGGCGACCAGCGCGAGGCCGACCATCAGGGCGGCTCCGGTCGCCCCGGTACGGCGCGGGTTGCGCAGGGCGTTGCGTTCGGCGAGCCGGCCCACGGGGCCGAACACCCGCAGCAGGACGGCGCTGAGCACCCGGACCACGAACCCGGCGAGCAGCGGGCCGATCACGATGAAGCCGACCAGGGTGAGCAGGACGCCCACGCCGAGCGGGAGCGAGCCGCGGCCCGCGTCGTCGGCCCGTGCCGCGGCGACCAGCGCGGCGCCGCCGCCCAGCGTGAGGACCAGCCCGAGCGCGGCCCGGACGCGGCCGGTGCGGCCGTCCGACGGCGTACCGGAGTCGCGGAGCGCGGCCATGGGCGAGACCTTGCCCGCCCGGCGGGCCGGGAAGTACGCGGCGACGACGGTGACGACGACGCCCAGCACCAGGCCGGTCACCGGGGTCGTCCAGGCGACGGTGAGGTCGTCGGTGGACAGTTCCATGCCCACCGCGCCCATCAGCTTCATCAGGCCGACGGCGAGGCCGATGCCCGCTCCGACCCCGAGGAGCGAGCCGACGGTGCCGAGGAGCAGCGCCTCGACCAGCACGGACCGGTTGACCTGCTTGCGGCTGGAGCCGATGGCCCGCATCAGGCCGATCTCGCGGGTGCGCTGGGCGACCAGCATGGAGAAGGTGTTGACGATCAGGAAGATGCCGACGAGCAGGGCGATCCCGGCGAAGCCGAGCATGGCGTACTTCAGTACGTCGAGGAAGGAGCCCATGGAGTCCTTGTTGGCCTCCGCCGCCTCCTTCTGCGTCCGGAGCTCGTAGGCGGCCGGGTCGCCGACCGCCGTGGCGACGTCCTTCTTCAGCCGCTCGTGGGAGACGCCGGTGTCGGCGGTGACGTTGACCAGGCTGAAGACGTCGTCCCGGCCGAGCAGCATGCGCTGTGCGGTGGCGGTGTCGAAGTAGACGACGGCGGCACCGGGGTTGGTGATCCTGAAGGTGGCGATGGCGCTGATCCGTGCCCGGATGTCGCCGTGGGGGGTGATGGTGCGCAGTTCGTCGCCGAGCTTCAGGTGGTGCTTGTCGGCGGTGTCGGCGTCGACCATGACCTCGGTCGGGCCGCGCGGTGCGTGGCCGGAGGAGATCTCCATCGAGCGGAGGTCGTTGCGGGTCCAGTTTCCGGCGATGGTCGGGGCGCCGGTGGTCGAGCCCATGTTCTTGTCGTGGCTGTCGACGACGGTGACGGACATGCTGGTGACCGCGCCCTCGGCGCTCTTCGCGCCGGTGGCCTTCGCGGCCCGTTCGACGACGGAGGCGGGGACGGTGGCGGGCTTGCCGCCGCGCGGCCCCATCGGGTCCTCGTCCTCGGCGGTGCGGGGGCCGACGGTGACGTCGGCGGACGTCGCGGCGAAGAGCTTGTCGAAGGTGGTGCTCATGGTGTCGGTGAAGACGAGCGTGCCGCACACGAACGCCACCGACAGCAGGACCGCGACGGCGGAGAGCGCCATGCGTCCCTTGTGGGCGAGGAAGTTCCGCCGCGAGGTCTTCCAGACGGTCATGAGGTCCGCCCGCGCGCGTCGAAGTCCTTCATCCGGTCGAGGACCTGGTCGGCGGTCGGGTCGCGCATCTCGTCGACGATCCGCCCGTCGGCCAGGTAGAGGACCCGGTCCGCGTAGGAGGCGGCCACCGGGTCGTGGGTGACCATGACGATGGTCTGGCCCAGTTCGTCGACCGAGCGGCGCAGGAAGCCCAGCACCTCGGCCCCGGCCCGCGAGTCCAGGTTCCCGGTCGGTTCGTCCCCGAAGATGATCTCCGGCCGGGCGGCCAGGGCCCGGGCCACCGCGACGCGCTGCTGCTGGCCGCCGGAGAGTTCGGTGGGCCGGTGCTTCAGCCGTCCGGTGAGCCCGACGGTGTCCACGACCTGCTGGAGCCAGGCGGCGTCCGGGCGGCGGCCGGCGATGTCCATCGGCAGGGTGATGTTCTCCAGGGCGTTGAGCGTGGGCAGCAGGTTGAACGCCTGGAAGATGAAGCCGATCCGGTCGCGGCGGAGCTGGGTGAGCTTCTTGTCCTTCAGGCCGGTGATCTCGGTGTCGTCGAGGAAGATCTGGCCCGAGCTGACGGTGTCCAGACCGGCCAGGCAGTGCATCAGGGTCGACTTCCCGGAGCCGGACGGGCCCATGATCGCCGTGAACTCTCCCCGGGCGATGTCCACGTCGACATGATCGAGCGCGACGACCCGGGTCTCCCCCGCCCCGTAGGCCTTCACGACCTGTCGTGCCCGCGCGGCAACGGCCGTGCGTCCCGCGACACCCCCACGGCTGGGAACGGTTACCGCCGTTGTCACGATATTTCTCCTCTGTCGGCCGATGCCGGGAACGGCTCGGTGTTGCGTACGGAATCCGGTGCCGGAAACAGCCCGACACCTGCGCGTCCGGCCCATCCCCCCGGGCGGGGTCTCCCCCGCCCGTCCCCCCGGGCCCGCCATGTCCGCGGCGGGCTCCAGCCGCTCGTCGCGGCGTAAGAACACCGTAAGGAACCAGCCGTCCCGGCCACGTCCTCCGCCGGGAGGAACGACCCCTGCCCAGAACTGAGGAGCCACCCCTAAGGGTCTCGGCCTCTGGGTGGAGCCCTTGTAGGGGACTGCCCCCAGGGGTGCACCGGCCGCCCCGCAGGGGTCCCCCGCCCCGCCCCGGCGCCATCTTCCGTTCACCACCGGATGCTCAACTGAGCCAATACCAGAGGCAATTCACGTCACACACTCCCCAACGGCCGTACTCACGAGTAAGGTTCACGCTTCCGACCGCACCGCACTCCTGCCTTGCCGTCCCCGACCAGGACCCGAGCCACGCAAGGAGCAGCACCCCGATGTCGCACGGAACCCCGCCCCCGTCCCCTCATCACGCCGACTACCTGCTGCCCTGGCAGAGCACCGCTCCGGCCCCGCCCGACCCCCTGGCCGGCCCGTCCACCGCTCCGGTCCCCGCCGCCGTCCCCGGCCGCCACAGCGACCTGCGCCGGCTGCGCACCGCGTACCGGGCGCTGCGGCGCATCGCGACGCTGACCGCGCTTGGCTATTTCGTGGCCTTCCTGCTGCTGTCGGCCTTCGCCAAGGACGCGATGGCCACCCCGCTGTTCGGCGGCCTCAACGCCGGTATGGCACTGGGTGTCCTCCAGCTCCCGGTGACGGTCCTCGCCCTGGTGGTGTACGAGCGGACCGCCCGGCGCACGGTCGACCCGCTCGCCGCCCGTATCCGCAGAGCGGGAGCCGCACGGTGAACGGATTCGACAACTCCGCGCAGTCGATGTCCCTGGTGGCCTTCCTGGCGGTCGGCACCGTGGCGCTGCTGCTGTGCGTGATGACCGGCCCCGACCGTGACGACCTCGACGAGTTCTACACCGGCTCCCGCTCGCTGGGCCCGGTCCGGAGCGGGCTCGCCCTGGCGGGTGACTACCTGTCCGCCGCCACGGTGCTCGGCACCACCGGCATCATCGCGCTCACCGGGTACGACGGGACGATCCTCGCCCTGAGCATCACGCTCTCGCTCGTCCTGCTGATGTTCCTGCTCGCCGAGCCGCTCCGGAACACCGGCGGGTTCACCATGGGCGACGTGCTGGTGCGCCGCGCCCCCGGCCGCGCCGTCCGGGTCACCGCCTGCGCGGCCACGATCGCCGCGCTCGTCCCGATGATGGTCGTCCAGCTGGCCAGCAGCGGCGATCTGCTCGCGTTCATCCTGGGGTTCGACACCTCGGGCTTCCGGACCGGCGCCATCATCGGCCTCGGCATCCTGATGATCGCCTACGCGACGATCGGCGGGATGAAGGGCACGTCGCTGATCCAGATCGTGAAGATCGTGGTCCTCCTCGTGGCCGCCTTCAGCATCGCCGTCCTCATCATGAACCGGTTCGACTGGAGCACCGATTCGCTGCTCTCGGCCGCCCGGCAGAGCAGCGGGGCGGGGGCCGCGTTCCTGAGTTCGGGGCTCCAGTTCGAGGGCAGCGGGCTCGACATGGTCAGCTCCGAACTGACCGTGGTGCTCGGCGCCGCCTGCCTCCCGCACGTCACCATGCGGATGTCGAGCGCCCGCTCCACTCAGGCCGTCCGCCGTTCCATGTCCTGGGCGGTCGGCACGGTCGCCGCGATCTGTCTGCTGCTGGTGGTGATCGGTTTCGGCGCGGCGGCACTCGTCGGCCACGAGGGGATCACCGCCGCCGGGGCCTCCGGGAACAGCGCGATCCTCCAGATCAGCGGGGAGGTCGCGAACGGCACGCGGATGGGGGCGCTGATCATCACGACGATGACGACGGCGATCTTCCTGACCCTGCTCGCCTCCGTCGCCGGGATGATCCTGGCCTGCGCCAACTCCCTGGCCCACGACCTGTTCGCGCACGGGATCCGCGGAACCCGCCGACCGGGCCGGGGGCCGATGACGGGCCGTACCGAGATGCGTACGGCACAGACCTCGGCGATCGTCGTGGGCCTCCTCGCCATCGCCCTCGCCGTGGTGGCCCGGCACTGGAACGTGCAGGCCCTGGCCACGCTCTCGTTCTGCGTCGGCGCGTCGGCGCTGGCCCCGGCGCTGGTGTACAGCATGTTCTGGCGGCGCTTCACCCGTACCGGGCTGATCTGCACCCTGGTCGTCGGCACCGTCACGGTGCTGGTGCTGATCACCGGTACGAACCTGGTGTCCGGCTCGCCCACCTCGGTCTTCCCCGACCACGACTTCAACTGGTTCCCCTACACCACCACCGGCCTCGTCTCCATCCCGGCGGGCTTCCTGGCCGGCTTCCTGGGCACGGTGCTCCCCCGCAACACGGCCCCCGCCGCCCGCCGCGTCTACCAGGGCGAGGAACCCCGCATCCTGGCCGGCGCCCCACCGATCCCCACCGACCCGCACTGAGGCGCCACGCACGGGCAACGCCTCAGGAAACCCCTGCGACGACTGTTAATTTCGCGTCATGAGAAGACGTCAACTCCTGGGCGCAGCAGGCATATCCGCGCTCTCACTCCTCACCTCCGCCTGCGGCGGCGGTTCCGGGACGGGATCCGCGGACCGGCCCGATCTGAAGTTCGCCAACCCGGTGCGCATCCCGCCCCTGCTCCATCCCGCCCCGGCCAAGGACGGCAGCCGCCGGTTCACGCTCTCGCCGCAGGCGGGCCGGACGGCGATCCTGCCCGGAAAGACCACCCCGACCTGGGGCTTCAACGGCGCTTTCCTGGGACCGACGCTGCGCGCCACGCGGGGTGACGTGGTGCGCATGACCGTGCGCAACCGGTTGCCGGAGACCAGCACCGTGCACTGGCACGGCGTCCGGCTGCCCGCCGTGATGGACGGCGGGCCCCACCAGCCCGTCGCGCCGGGCGCCACCTGGACGCCGCACTGGACCCTGGACCAGCCGGCCGCCACCGCCTGGTACCACCCGCATCCGCACGGCCAGACCGCCCAGCACGTCTACAACGGCCTCGCCGGAATGTTCATCATCGACGACGGGACCGAGCCGGAACTGCCCTCCGACTACGGCGTCGACGACATCCCGCTGATCCTCCAGGACAAGAAGTTCGACGAGGAGAACGCCTTCACCGGCCGCGTCCTCAAGGGCACGTTCGGCATCCTGGGCGACCACCTGCTCGTCAACGGAACCTTCGATCCGCACCTGAAGGTGACCACCGACCACGTCCGACTGCGAATCCTCAACGGCTCCAACGCCCGCATGTACAACCTGGCCTTCGCCGACCGCCGCACCTTCCACGCGGTCGCCACCGACGGCGGCCTGCTGCCCGCTCCCGTACCGGTCGAACAGCTCGCGCTGAGCCCGGGCGAGCGCGCCGAGGTCGTCGTCGCCTTCGAGCCGGGCGAGCGGGTGGTGCTGCGCACCGTCGACAACGGGGTCGACATAGCCGAGGGCGACCTCGACGTGATCGAGTTCATCGCCGCGCCGGCGCTGAAACCGTCCCCGGCGCCACCCGCCGCCCTCGCGGAGCCCGACCCGATCACACCCGCCGCGGACTCGCGGGTGCGCCGCTTCGTCCTCAACGGCCATGACGCCATCAACGGCAAGCCGATGGACATGAGCCGCATCGACGAGGTCGTCCCCGCCGGGGCCGTCGAGATATGGGAGATCGAGAACAACGTCTACTCCCACAACTTCCACATCCACGAGGTGGCGTTCCGCGTCCTCTCCGTCGGCGACGGACGACCCGCGGCGTACGCGGACGGCCGCAAGGACACCGTCTTCGTACCCGGGAAGAGCAAGGTCAGACTCGCCGTGCGATTCGGCACCGCCACCGACCCCGAGTGGCCGTACATGTACCACTGCCACATCCTGCGCCACGAGGACTCGGGGATGATGGGCCAGTTCGTCCTGGTCGAACCGGGCACCGAGCGCACCGTCAGCCGCACCCTGAGGCCGGCCCACCACTGAGGGCCTCCCCCTTGCGGCAGGTGCCGCGTCGTGGCCAGCAAGCGGGCACGTCGGTGGTCAGTCCCGTGTCTTCGCGGATGAGTCGAACGAGATCCAGACGTCGGGCGGCAGGTCGGGCCGGCCGGGGACCGCTCGGCGCTCCTCCGTCCACGCGTCACCGGTGATCTCCGTCGCGACCCGGCGCCAGAACCGCACCGCCGCCGTGTTGGCGTCCTGGAACGCGATCTCCCACGGGCCCGGGTGCCGGGCCACGACCTCCTGAACAGCACACAGCCCGATCCCGGTCCGCCGCGCGCCGCGCGCCACGAAGAAGCTGTTCAGCACACGCGTCGCGCCGGTCAGGTTCCGGACGAAGGCGAACCCGGCCGGGCTGCCGTCACCGCTGGTGAAGACATAGGGCGCCCAGTCCGGGTCGCCGGAGAAGGCGGTGTGGAGCCGTTCGCTGCGGAAGGTTCCGTCGGCGTTGGGCAGCACGCTGTCGAACTCCGAGAGGTCATGACGGAACATCAGCCACAGCCGCTCCACTGCGGGGCGGTCGGCGCTGCTGGCGAGGCGGACGGATACGTCGGGCACGGGACTCCTTGTGGCAGAGGTGGTCGGCCGACGGGCTCCGCGTCCACAAAGGAGGTGACGCGGTGCCCCGGCCCTGGCTCCCGGTCCGGTTCGGTTCGACACCCACCGTTCTCCGGGCATGAAAAAAGCCTCCCTGTCGGGTGTCTTCATCCCGGCCAGGAAGGCTCGCTGCGGCGGAGACTCTAGCAGACGGATGCCCATGGGGACCGCCTCTCGTCGGGGGCGTGGCCCTGTTCCTGAGTGAGGGGCGTACGCCGTCCGGTGGGCCTCCGATAGGTTCCCCGCCATGACCGAACCGAAATCCGTTGTCTGGCCGCCCGAGCCGATCGGGACCGAGCGGCTCGTTCTGCGCGCGCCCGAGCCTCGGGACCGAGCGGCGTTCGTCGAGCTGTTCAGCTCGCCGGAGGTGGGCACGTACATCGGTGGCCACCGGCCCCGGGACGAGTGCGAGCGGGCGTTGCCCGAGGTACCCGGAAACCGTCCCGGCCTCTTCGTGGTCGAGCTCGACGGGACGATGATCGGCACCGTCGAACTCAACGAGCGCGATGCGGAGCACCGGAGCGAGACCGACCCGGGTTCGGGGATGGCCGAACTCGGCTACCTGCTCCTGCCGGAGGCCTGGGGGCAGGGGTACGCCGCCGAGGCGTGCGCGGCGGTGCTCGGCTGGTTCGCCGAAGCGCGCCCCGGCGAGACGGTGGCACTGCGCACCCAGACCGCCAACGCCCGCTCGATGCGCCTCGCGGCGAAGCTGGGCTTCACCGAGGCGCAGCGGTACGAGGCATGGGGCGCCGAACAGTGGCTCGGCACGGTGTCCCCGGTCGCACCATCCGCTTGACCGGGGTACCACCCCTGCCTCGCTTTTTTACGTGACACTTGGGGGGCAACTGTCACGTTTTTTCTCAGGGGGTGGGGTCGGGCTCGCGGCAGGGGCGGCAGAGTCCGTCGCGGAAGGCTTCGGGCCTTCCCGGTACGCCGCACTCGGTGCACTCCGGCATCACACGACGCACCGGGGCCTCCGCCGGTGCGGGCGGGGCAGGGGTCGCGGGCAGGCTCGGGGGGAGTTTGTCCTGGAGACGGCGGCGCACCAGCCCGAAGGGAGACCCGACCGCGTCGGGAAGCCCGGCGGTCAGGACCCGGGTCAGATAATCGGCATCCACACCCCGCGCGAACCACCCCGCCGCCAGCCCCTCCAACGCCGCACAGTCCGCCGCCGAAAGCGCCAGCCGGGAGTCCGTACGACCCAGCCGCGCCAGCGCCGCGAACGCGGGCGAGGGAGCATCACCCCGCGGCTGCGGCTGCGGCTGAACCGATACCTCCGGCTCCGCGACGCGCTGCTGCGGGACCTGCGCAGCAGGTACGGGCACGGAAGCAGAAGCAGGGGCAGGGGCGGCGGCCTGGGGGTCGGACTGGGTGGCGCGGTGGTTCTGGTCGGCGAGGAAGGTGGTCCACCACTCGTTGTCGTGGGCGACCCGCGACCAGAACGTGCGCGTGACCCAGCGGATCTGCCCGTTCTCGATGCTCACGCAACGCCCCCGGCGCAGGTGACCGGCCACGCTCAGGGCCCGTAACGCGCTGCCCACCGCCATCTGCCCGTACAACGGCAGCGACTTCGCAAGGGACTTGATGTCCATCGCCGCACCCTCCACCAACGCCTCCACATAGCCCGCGACATGCCGCTCACGCACCGGCAGCGACGCGAAATCGGCCTCGCACGGCGGGCGTTCCGCCGGTACGGAACGCTTCCCGTACCCCGGCCTCGCCCTCGAAGGGAGAACACGCGGAGCTGCGGACTCACAACGGTCGGGGATAAGCTCGGCTACAGCCAAGGGATCGTCTTTCTATTTGGTGAGATCTTGCGGTCAGACCCCGGCCGGTGCGCTAACACCGCGTCGGGGTCGATTCGTTCGCACCGTAAGCGGGCGCGACTCTGCGCCGCAACTCGATCACGATTAGTCATACTTGCTGGCCGTGACGGGTACGGGAGGGCGGGTTGGTTTCCCCAACCCACCCAGGAAACCAACCGCTTGGAACACACCGCTCGAATCCCGAAGCCCGAATCCCGGCCCCCGAATCCCGAAGCTCAAGCCCCGGCCCGGAGACCCGCCCCACACCCACGAAAGAGTGAACCGGCCCCTCCCGAAGCTCGGCACCCGAAGCCCGAAGCTCAAGCCCCGGGAAGTCCTAGGAAACGCCCTGGCTCCCCCGGCAGCTCGGCGTCCTTCCGCAGGGCACTCCCGTTCCGGTGGGGGCGCGCCGTCGCGTCGCCGTTCGCCGGATCAGCTTCCACATCCGCAGGCGCCATCGCGGTTTCCAGCTCCACCGGGCCCCGTTCACCGCGCCGCCGCAGCTCCCGCAGAACGCGCCGCCCCAGATTCGCCGCCTCGCCCACAGTGGCACTCTCCGCACGGGTCAACACCCCCACGCCATACGCACCCACGGCCGCCGCCTCATACGCGGCCCCGCCTGCTCCGCCGACTCCGCGACCCCACGGGGAGGCGCGCCGGAGTCCGCCGGTCCAGCGTAGGAAGGCCACGGCCGTCCCGTAACCCGTAACGCCGAATCCGCCGGCCCGGATTCGGGGCGGGCCAGGGCGGGCGGGGGCGCGAAGTCCGTTCCGGGCGGGGTCAGTTGCCGAGTTCGTCCGCCGGGGCGGTGACGCGGCCGGTGAGGGCGGCGAGGGAGTTGCGTACGTGGGCCATGTGCGCGTGGAGCTGCTCGCGGCCCTCGTCGTGCTCGCGGACGACGCGCTCCGTCTCCCGTACCACCCGCTCCTCGCGGACCCTGGCCTCGGCGATCAGTTCGGCGGCGCGCGCCTCGGCGTCCTCCTGGCCGTGCCGGGCGGCCTCCTCGGTCTCCGCGAGGGCGCGCCGGGCCTCCGCCAGCCGGGCCTCGGCCCGCTCGGTCAGGTCGTCGTGGCGGGCCGTCTGCTCGGTCTCGGCGTCGGCGAGTTCACGTTCGGCCGTCTTCAGGCGCTCCGCGTGCTCCTGCTCCTGGTGGGCCAGGACGCTCGCGGTGCGACTGACGGTCTCCGCCATCATGGCGCCCGTCCTCTCCCGCACCCCGGCGGCCTCCTCGCGGGCGTCGGCCACCGCCGCGTCGGCCGTCTCCCGCGCGGTGGTCAGCGTTCCGTCCGCGTACTCGACGGCCTCGGCCCGTATCGCCTCGGCGGCCTTCCCGGCCACGGCGCGGACCTCGCGGCCCGCCGTCTCCGCAGCGTCCCGCAGCTCCTGCGCCCGGTCCCGGGCGGCACCCCGTACGCTCGCCGCCTCGCCCTCCGCGAGGGCCAGGATCTGCTGGGCACGCTCACCCAGCGACTCGTAGGTCTGCGGAGCGAGCGTGGCGACGACCTCGGCCAGCCGGACCGACTCCGCCGACATCTCGGCCACCAGCGTGGTCAGCCGGTCCACCTCGGCCAGGGCCTCGTCCCGTTCCGCCGAGAGCGCGGAAACCGCCCGGTCCACCTGCTCCGGTCGGTAGCCGCGCCCCCGTACACCGATACCGACGAAGCCGTGCGCGGACACCGGTACAGAACTCATGCGTGAAGCCTCTTTCCGACTCTGCGACCATCAGCGACACGTCAAGGATGCGGCAGATCGGACCATAAGTCGGAATCGATCATCTGCTTTACGGACAGAAGCGACGGGCATCACAGCCGCACGGGCGCCACAGGGCACGGCGCCCGGCCCCCTTTCGGGAACCGGGCGCCGTACGCGGATGTCTCGGAGCCCCGCGAGGTGCGCAGGGCCCGTGATCAGAGCAGTCCGTCCCACATCTGTTCGAGCAGCACGGACCACCAGCTCTCCGGCGACGCCAGCGCCGCCGCGTCCAGCGCCATCAGCTGGGCCTGGAAGTCGACCGTCCAGCGACCCGCCTGCTCCGGGGTCAGCCCGAACCGCAGCCGCCACATCCGGCCGAGCAGCGCCATCGAGCGCTGGAACTCCGGCAGCCCGGTGTTCACGAACTGCGGCGGCACCGACTGCCCGCCCGGACCCGCCTCGACGGGCACCGCGACGATGTTCGCCGTCCCGTACTGGACACAGATCGCCCGGCCGAAATCGGACCCCATCACCAGGTACGAGCCCGCGTCGGGCGCGGCCTGCACCTGCCGCTGCTGGGCCAGCTCGCCCAGCGTCGGCACCACCGGCTGGCCCGGCTGCGCCCAGAAGAACGGCCCGAAATCGGCAGGCAGCCCCGCCCACACCAGCGCACGGGCCACCGTCTCGGGCACCCCCTGGCGGGACACCGCACGCTGGTCGAAACGGAGGATGCCCTGCGGCCCGAAGCTCTGCAGCAGCTCCTCCGCGACGACCTCCGGCGGCACCACGGGCGCGGCCGGCATCTGCGGGAGCGGCGCGCGGACCGGCGCCGGGCGGGCCGGGCCGTCCGCCACCTGGTGCAGCTCGCCCTGGTGGGTGAGGAGGTGCTGCATGCCCTGCTGGCGGCTGGCGTGGTCGGTGCCGTACGGGGCGACGCTGGTGATCCGCACCTGCGGCCAGGTCTCACGGATCATGCGCGCGCAGTAGCCGCCGGGCAGCTCGCAGGACTCCAGCTCGGTGTGCAGCTCGATGACCTGCTGCGGCGGCACGTTCATCGCCCGCAGCTCGTGCAGCATCTGCCACTCGGGGTGCGGGGTGCCGGGCGCCGAGCGGCGGATCAGCTGCTGCTCGCTGCCGTCGGGCGCGCGGTAACGCAGCACGGCCTGGTAGCCGGGGCCGACGGTCGGCTGACCGGACGGGGGCTGCTGCGGATAACCGTACGCGGGCGGCGGGGTGTGCGGACCCTGCGGCGGCACGGGGCCGGGGGCGCCGGGAGGACCGGGCGGGCCGGGGGGCTGTACGCCGCCGGGGCCGCCCATGCTCGGGTTGGCCAGCATCGTCGCGGCATGGTGCACCCCACCACCGGGCGGAGGCACGGCACCGGGCGGGCCAGGAGGCTGTACGCCGCCGGGGCCGCCCATGCTCGGGTCCGCCAGCATCGTCGCCGCGTGGTGCACCCCACCACCGGGCGGAGGCACGGCACCGGGCGGAGGCGGCGGCGTACCACCGGGCGGGCCGGGCGGGCCAGGAGGCTGCACACCGCCGGGGCCGCCCATGCTCGGGTTGGCCAGCATCGTCGCGGCATGGTGCACCCCACCACCGGGCGGCGGAGGCGGCACGGCACCGGGCGGGCCGGGAGGCGGCGTCGAACCGGGCGGAGGCGGCACCGAGGCACCCGGCACCCCGGGCGGACCCGGCGGCGGCACCGGCGCACCCGGACCACCCGGCGCACCGATCTGCGGGGCGAGCTGGGTCGGCAGATACCCGCCCGCCGGGGCACCGGGCGCACCCGGCCCCGAGGGCGGCGGCACAGGCGCACCCGGAACACCCGGCGCCCCAGGAACCCCGGGCGCACCCGGAGGCGGCGGGGGTACGGCACCGCCACGCGGACCGGGCGGAGCCACCGCGGCCTTGCCGGTGGTCGCGTCCGCGAAATCACCGGCCCCGGGCGCACCCGGCATACCCGGCGCGCCCGGAACCCCCGGCCCACCCGGCCCCTCCGGCGACGACAGACCCGGCACCAGCGCGGTCCGGGGCAACTGGCTGCCCCCCGACATCAGGGCGGTCGGAGCGTCGGCCGGCACCACCGGCGGCGGCGTGTTCTCGTCATCGGCACCCGAGAGCGGCGGCGCGAACACCGTCGCGGGCAGCGGCACCTCCGCGTCGTCGGAATCCGCACCCGTATTGGTGTCCGTACCGGCCCACGGGGTCGACCCGTCCGGCACACCCGCCGGAGCCCGGGGCGGCGCCACCGGAGCCGCTGCCGGAACCACCGGCGGGACCGGCGCCGGGGGCGGACCCGCCGGAACACCGTCGTTGGCGGTCGGCTCGTACGCCGGCTGCCCACCCTGCGAACCCGGCCCGCCACCAGCCGGCGCACCGTCCGCGCGACGGTCCGGGATGCCCAGCTTGTCCGCCGCCTCCTGGAGCCACTCCGGGGGGCTCAACAGGAACGACGTCTGATTCAGATCGATCCGCTGCGGCGGCTCCGGAGCGGCCGCCGCCGCGGCCAGCGCCCCGTACTCCTCCTCGAACCGCCGGATCACCTCACCCACCGGCAGCCCCGGCCACAGCGTCGCCTCACCACTGTCACGGGCGATCACCAGACGCTGGTTGCCACCGTCCGAGACAGGGCCCTCCGCCCGGTCCTCGCCCCACACCACGAAGCCCAGCTCGAACTCCCGCACCCGCACCTCACGGTGCTGGTACGCCGGAACGTCCCCGTTGATCCACTCGTCCGCGCGCTCCTGCGCCTGCGCAAAAGTCACCATCGCGCTCACCCCTCCACCGGGACGGCCCGCGCGAAGCCGCCGTCCACCATCAGGTTCGCCACGGTCTCCAGCTCCGGCGGATTGCCCGCCAGCCGCTGGAGGAAGGCGTCGAAATCCGCACCGCACGGCAGCAGCAGCCGGCCCACCCGGTCCTGCACCGACCAGCCGTCCCGGTCCCGGGCATCGTCATAGGCGCAGAACCACACCGACCCCACGCCGTCGCCCCGCACCTTCACCGCGACGATGCCGCCCTGGACGAAACCGACGCCCAGGAAGTCCTTCGTGAGGTGGTCGCGCAGACACTTGTTGACGTACACCAGGTCGTTCACCCCGGCCTGCTCGCGCACCGTGAAGAACGGCTGGTCCACCAGGAGCCCCAGCTCCGCGTCGAGCGCCGCGCCCACCGGCGCCGAACCGCCCGCCGCCTTCAGGAACGAGCGGTACGCCCCCGGCAACCGGTAACCGAGGTCCTCCTCCACCCCCAGGACCTGCGACTCGCTCACCGCCACGGCCCCCTTCGGCAGCCGGAAGTGCGCGGGCCGGGTCTCCTGCAACGGGCGGGTACCCCGCTTGTCGTGGTCGACGGCCGTACCGGCCAGCCCCGCATGGTGCCGCAGCAGCGCCTTCACCTCGACCGGAACCAGCTCCATCCGCCGGCCACCGGGCACGTGGTGCCAGGTCCAGCCGTGCGGAGTGGCGACCGCCGGAATCGTGTCCCAGAGCTCATGGCCGCTCGCCGCGAGCGCCGCGTTCGCCGAGACGTAGTCGGTGAGCCGCAGCTCGTCGACCCCGAAGCCCTGCGGCGGTTCGGCGACCTCGGCGGCGGCACGCGCGTACGGCGTGAAGACCGGGCTGCCGTTCCCGTCCATGCGCACACCGCCGGGGTGGCGGGACGCCCGGACCGGGTCCGGGAAATGCACGAGCTGCCCGGCGTAGGCCGCGTTCGGTGGCGCGGCTTGCTGACCGAGCCGACCTGTCGTCATGGCGGTTGCCCCCTGCTGCGTCTGGCTGGTGAGGACCGGCCCGCCCTGGAGCGGCGGTCCCGGCACAGCCTATGCGGTGACGCAAGGGCCGGTCCCGCCCATGTGACCTGTCCTACCCGCCCCTCCCCACAACCGTCACCAACCGTCACAACGGCGTGACGGACGAGCGACGCGCCCGGCAACGGCCCCCGTCCGAAACCACCCCGGCACGCGCCACGAAGCCGCTCCCCGCGCGACACGAAGGCACGTTTCACCGCCCCAGCTTCCACACCAGCCCGGACATTTGGCAGGCTGTCACCGCAACTCGGGGGCGTGCACATCGCGCAGCTACCGCTGCCGGCACGGGAGGGAAAGCACCAATGCACACAGCACAAACAGTCACATCCGGAGATCCGCGCCTCAGCTGGAGCAGCGCCGACGGCAACCGGGCACCCCGGCTGATCCACCGCCGCGACGGCATCCTGCCCGCGGTCGCGGCAGCGCTCTCCGTACGCGGCGAAACACTCACCTGCACCGCGGGCAAGGGCGACCAGCCCCCCGTACTGCACCCGCTCGTCCAGGACTTCCTGGACACCCTCCCCAGCGGCCGGCGCGAACGCTTCACCGGCCGCTGCCCCGAAGCGATACTCCTCTCCCGGCAGCTCACCGCCGCCGAGTCCACCCGCTCCAAGCGCGCCCAGCGCAAGCCGCTGACCAACGGCGAAGCCCGGCGCGCCCTCAAGCACTCCCGGCTCACCGCGCGGCGCATCCGCGAGGACGGCGACCCCATGCACGGCAGCTACGCGCCCCCGTGCCGCTCCTGCACGGCCATGCTCGCCCACTTCGGCGTACGCCCCGTCGACCTGGCGACGCCCACGGCCGCGACCACCGCCGAGAAGGGCTGACCGCACGCCGATGCGCGACCGAACCGACCTGCCCGCACAGACGGGCCCCGCCGAACGCGACCGGAACACCACCACCCGCTTCCCCGTCGCCGTCGACGCCGCCCTGCGCGCCGCCGGCTGGGAACCGGGCCGCTGGGACATCCGCCGGGCCGAGGAATGGGCCGACACGCTCAGCTCGCACATCTCCCCCGCCGGCCACCGGCACGCGGTCTTCCCCGCCGCCGTGGAGGCCTGGGCCGAATTCGGCGGGCTGCACATCACCGCCTCCGCCCCCGGCCGCCAGATCGCCCCCGCCTCCGTACGCATGGACCCACTGAGCGGACTCCACCTGGCCCGGACCCTCGGCGACCTCGGCCGGGCACTGGAGACCGAGGTCAGCCCCCTGGGCGAGGAGGGCGACGGGCAGGCCGTACTGGCCATCGACACCGAGGGCCGCGTCTACAGCATCGACCACACCGGCGACTGGTACCTCGGCCCGGACATCGACCAGGCCCTGGCCACCCTCGTCTCGGGCATCCAGCCGGCCCGCCTCGTCTCCGGCTGACCCGGACCGGGCCCCACGCCCGCCACGGACCACCCCGCACCGGCGGCCCGATCCCGAACCCGAGCCGGGACCGGGCCGCCGAAGCCGTACCCGTACGGAAGAGGGCCGCTCAGACCGCCGCCTCCCCCGCCGGCAGCACCGCCGACACCCGGAAACCCCCCGCCTCCGTCGGCCCCGACACGAACACCCCGCCCAGACCCAGCACCCGCTCCCGCATCCCGACCAGCCCGTTCCCCCCGCTCGGCAGCCCCGCGTCCGCCGTCGCCGCGTCCGACGGACCGTTCTCCACCTGCATCGCGACCTCCGCACCCCGATGCGCCAACCGCACCCAGGTCCGCGCCCCCGCCGCATGCTTGTGCACGTTGGTCAACGCCTCCTGCACCACCCGGTACGCCGTCTGCTCGACCTCGGGCGGATACCCCCGCGCCTCCCCGTCCACCGACAGCTCCACCGTCATCCCCGCCGCCCGGGACTCCCCCACCAACGTCTCCACCTCACGCAACCGGGGCCCGTCCTCCGCTGCCGCGGCCGCAGCCGCGGCAGCCGCCTGACCCACCGACGCCAACGGCACCCCGGCCGGACGCGACGACACCGGATCCCCCGCCCGCAGCACCCCGAGCATCTCGCGCAACTCCGTCAACGCCTGCCGCCCCATGTCCCCCACCAGCGCCGCGTTCCGCACCGCCTTCGCGGGATCCTTCGGCGCGACCGCCTGGAGCGCCGCCGCGTGCACCACCATCAGACTCACCCGGTGGGCGACCACGTCATGCATCTCCCGGGCGATCCGGTGCCGCTCCTCCGCACGCGCCCACTCCGCCCGCTCCTCGGCCCGGTCCGCGAGCAGCGACAGCTCCCGCTCCAGCGAGTCCGCCCGCTCCCGCAAGCTCTCCATCAGCCGCCGCCGCGCCCCTATGTAGAGGCCCAGCAGCACGGGCGGCGCGGTCAGCCCGAGCGACATGAACAGCGAGATCAGCGGTACGTACCAGTCACCGGGCCCGAAGTCCGCCTGCTCCGCCACGTTCTGCCGCAGCCGTACGTACGACACGATGAACGAACCCGCGAAGGACATCCCGCTGAGCACCGCCGTGATCCGGCGCGGCACCTCCGAGGCGGCCAGGCTGTACAGACCCACCAGCCCCATCAGGAACGCCATCCCGGCCGGCGCCGTCGCGATCGACACCAGCACCACCGCGATCGGCCACCGCCGCCGCAGCACCAGCACCGACCCCACCAGCAGCCCGAACAGCACCCCCACCGGCACCGGCAACCCGGCGTCCCCGGCGAAATCCACCCCCTCCAGCGCACACTCCAGCGCCGAGAGAACCCCGAGCCCCACGTCCAGGGCGACACTGCGCCGCCGCTCCCACCACCAGTAGCCGCGGGTGGTCGGTCCCGCCGCCTCCTGGTCTGCCCCCGTTGCGGTCATGGCATCCACCCTACGGGCGGCCGCCGCCCGATCCCGGAGAACCCGGACAGCACAGGCGACCACCACGGGAAGCCGAAACAGCCACTTATCGCTTGAAATGGCGAATCGATCAGCCTTTCGCACCGGACGCCCGCATTCCGGACGACGCTCACCGCATGACGAAGATCACGAGCACATATGCCGACTTCGAGAATCTGCGCGAACAGGCGATCACCCTGCGCCGGGAGGGCCTCAGCCTGCGCCAGATCCGCGACCGCCTGCACATCCACAACAACGACCTCCTGAACCGGCTCGTCCGGGGCGAGCCGGCCCCGGAATGGACGAAACGCCCGCGCGCCCGGGACGACCTCCGCGAGCGGGCCCGTGAGCTCCGCCTCCAGGGCATGACGTACGACCGGATCCAGCTGGAACTGGGGTGCTCGAAGAGCTCGATCTCGCTGTGGGTACGGGACCTGCCGAAGCCGGAGCGCAAGCGGTCCCGGGAGGAGGCGTCAGCCATCGCCAGGCGCGGCTGGGAAGCGGCTCTCCGGCGACGCGAGGAGGAGCGCGGGGAGACGAAGAGGAGGGCGGCGGCCGGGATCGGCCCGCTGAGCCCGCGCGAACTCTTCCTGCTGGGGGTGGGCCTGTACTGGGCGGAGGGCTCCAAGGCCAAGTCGCACCGGCCGCAGGAGAGAGTCACCTTCACCAACAGCGACCCGGGCATGATCGAACTGTTCCTCGCCTGGCTCCGCCTCCTGGGGGTGAGCGACGCACACCTCCGCTTCCACGTGCACATCCACGAGACCGCCGACATCGCGTCGGCGGAGCGGTACTGGGCCGCCCTGACGGGAGCCGGGGCCTCCGCGTTCGGCAAGACCTCCGTCAAGAAGCACTCGCCGCGGACCAACCGCAAGAACGTCGGGGAGAACTACCGGGGTTGCCTGGTGGTGCGCGTTTTGAAGAGCGCCGACCTGTACCGTCGCATTGAGGGCTGGTGGTACGGCATAGTAGAGGCCGGAAAGCGAGCCGATCAAGAAATTCGGACATAAAGGTCGATCTATCCCGGGTCGTCTAATGGCAGGACAAATGGTTTTGGTCCATTGAATGAGGGTTCGATTCCTTCCCCGGGAGCAGCGCGGAGCACCGTGAGACATCACGGAAAGCCCCGCGGAACGCCATCACGGGCCCCGATCAGCAGGTCGGGGCCCGTACCCATGCCCGGCCAACAGCCCCCCGGTATCCTTCGGGTGTCCACCACCCGAAGCCGAAGGGCATTTCCGTGAGCTCCGAACGCCCGGCAGCCGTCGTCGTCCTCGCAGCGGGTGAGGGCACCCGCATGAAGTCGAAGACCCCCAAGGTCCTCCACGAGATTTCCGGGCGCTCGCTCGTCGGACATGTCGTCACCGCCTCCCGCGAGCTGGACCCCGAACACCTCGTCGTGGTCGTCGGCCACGCGGGCGAGCAGGTCACCGCGCATCTCGCCACCGTCGACGAGCGGCTGCGCACCGCCCACCAGCCCGAGCAGAAGGGCACCGGCAACGCCGTGCGCGTCGGGCTCGACGCGCTGGGCGGCTCCGTCGGGGGGACCGTGATCGTCGTCTGCGGCGACACCCCGCTGCTCTCCGGCGGGACGCTCCGCGCGCTCGCCGCCACCCACGCGGCGGACGGCAACGCCGTCACCGTGCTGACCGCCGAGGTCCCCGACTCCACCGGCTACGGCCGCATCGTCCGCGACCCGGCCGACGGGGCGGTCACCGCGATCGTCGAGCACAAGGACGCCACCGACGCCCAGCGCGCGATCCGGGAGATCAACTCCGGGGTCTTCGCCTTCGACGGCCGGCTCCTGGCCGACGCCCTCGGCAAGATCGGCACGGACAACAGCCAGGGCGAGGAGTACCTCACCGACGTCCTGTCGATCCTGCGCGAGGCCGGTCACCGGGTGGGCGCCTCGGTCGCCGGGGACCACCGCGAGATCCTCGGCATCAACAACCGGGTCCAGCTGGCCGAGGCCCGGCGGCTGCTCAACCAGCGGCTGCTGGAGCGGGCCATGACGGCCGGGGTGACGGTCGTGGACCCGGCGTCCACGCTGATCGACGTCACCGTGACGTACGAGCGCGACGCGGTCGTGCACCCGGGCACGCAGCTGCTCGGCGCCACCCACCTGGGCGAGGACGCCGAGGTCGGCCCCAACTCCCGGCTGAAGGACACCGTGGTCGGCGAGGGCGCCCGGGTGGACAACACGGTGGCGGACGGCGCGGAGATCGGCGCGGGCGCGTCGGTCGGCCCGTACGCCTATCTGCGGCCCGGCTCCCGGCTCGGCGTGAAGTCGAAGGTCGGGACGTACGTGGAGCTGAAGAAGGCCACGCTCGGCGAGGGGGCCAAGGTCCCGCACCTGAGCTACGTCGGCGACGCCACGATCGGTGACCACACCAACATCGGTGCCGCGAGCGTCTTCGTGAACTACGACGGCGAGGCCAAGCACCACACCACGATCGGCTCCCACTGCCGCACCGGAGCCGACAATATGTTTGTGGCTCCTGTCACGGTCGGGGACGGCGTTTACACCGCCGCCGGATCGGTCATCACCAAGGACGTACCGCCCGGTTCGCTGGCCGTCGCACGCGGCCAGCAAAGGAATATCGAGGGTTGGGTGGCTCGCAAGCGACCGGGGAGCGGCGCCGCGCAGGCGGCCCAGGCCGCCGCTTCGGAGCGCACGAGCGAAAGCTGACCGGAAACAGGTACGTCGTGCACGGCGTACCGTGATAGATGCTCACCCCATTTCGGCTGGCTCGTCGCACATCGCGACACATGCGCGGGGCCAGGAACACGTCTGAGGAGACTGTGCTGTGACCGGGATCAAGACGACCGGCGAGAAGAAACTGATGCTCTTCTCCGGCCGCGCCCACCCCGAGCTGGCCGAGGAGGTCGCGCACCAGCTGGGTGTCGGTCTCGTGCCGACCAAGGCTTTCGATTTCGCCAACGGTGAGATCTACGTCCGCTTCCAGGAGTCGGCCCGCGGCGCCGACTGCTTCCTGATCCAGAGCCACACCGCTCCGATCAACAAGTGGGTCATGGAGCAGCTGATCATGCTGGACGCGCTGAAGCGCGCCTCGGCCCGCTCCATCACGGTGATCGTCCCGTTCTACGGGTACGCCCGCCAGGACAAGAAGCACCGCGGCCGTGAGCCGATCTCGGCCCGTCTGGTCGCCGACCTGATGAAGACGGCGGGTGCGGACCGCATCCTCACCGTGGACCTGCACACGGACCAGATCCAGGGCTTCTTCGACGGCCCGGTGGACCACCTGTTCGCGCTGCCGATCCTGGCCGACTACGTCGGTGCCAAGGTGGACCGCTCGAAGCTGACGATCGTCTCCCCGGACGCGGGCCGGGTGCGGGTCGCCGACCGCTGGTGCGACCGGCTGGACGCCCCGCTGGCCATCGTGCACAAGCGCCGGGACAAGGACGTCGCCAACCAGGTGACCGTCCACGAGGTCGTCGGCAACGTGAAGGGCCGGGTCTGTGTCCTGGTCGACGACATGATCGACACCGGTGGCACGATCTGCGCCGCCGCGGACGCCCTGTTCGCGCACGGTGCCGAGGACGTCATAGTGACCGCCACCCACGGTGTGCTCTCGGGTCCGGCCGCGGACCGGCTGAAGAACTCCAAGGTGAGCGAGTTCGTCTTCACCGACACCCTGCCGACCCCGGGTGAGCTGGAGCTCGACAAGATCACGGTGCTCTCGATCGCGCCGACGATCGCCCGTGCGGTGCGTGAGGTCTTCGAGGACGGCTCGGTGACCAGCCTCTTCGAGGAGCAGTAGAAGCAGTCGTTCGAAGATCCACTTTGGGGCGGCCTCCTTCGCCGGGTAGACTCAGTGAGTTGCTCGGCGAGGGAGGCCGTACTCATGGGTACGGCGGTCCGTTATCGACGCGCTCTTCGTAGCAGGCCAGTCGTGGCCGGGTGACCTTCCGTTTTCGTCATCCCACGAGGAGTGCAGTCATGGCCGAGGTCAAGCTCGACGCCCAGGTTCGTACCGAGTTCGGCAAGGGTGCCGCCCGTCGCACCCGCCGCGCCAACCAGGTTCCCGGCGTCATCTACGGCCACGGTGCCGAGCCGGTCCACATCACCCTGCCGGGCCACGCCCTGATGATGGCGCTGAAGACCGCCAACGTGCTGATCGCCCTGGACGTCGAGGGCAAGGACACCCTGGTCATCCCGAAGGCCGTGCAGCGCAACCCGCTCAAGGGCGACATCGAGCACGTCGACCTGCTCACCGTGAAGCGCGGCGAGAAGGTCAGCGTCGAGGTCGCGGTGCAGGTCGAGGGCGACCTGGCCCCGGGCGGCAACCTGCTGGAGTACGTCCAGAACACCCTGCTGGTCGAGGCCGAGGCCACCCACATCCCCGAGTCCGTGACCGTTTCGGTCGCCGGCCTGGACGCGGGTGCGTCGATCCACGCCAAGGACATCACGCTGCCCAAGGGTGTCTCGCTCGCCGGTGACGAGGACGCCGTGGTGCTCCAGGTCCTGGCCGCGCAGGCCGAGGAGCCGGCCGCCGAGGGTGCCGAAGAGGGCGCCGAGGCCTGAGCCTCGCCTCTCCTGCTTCACTGACGGGGTGGCGGTTTCCTGTTCGGGGACCCGCCGCCCCGTTTCCCTGTCTGCGGTGCGGCGCCCGCCGCACCCCGTCCGTCGTACGCGAGGAGACCGAGCAGAGATGTCCGACGCCACCGCACCCTGGCTCATCGTGGGCCTCGGCAACCCCGGCCCCGAGTACGCGGCGAACCGGCACAACGTGGGCTTCATGGTGGCCGATCTGCTGGCCGAGCGGATCGGCGGGAAGTTCAAGCGGGCGCAGAAGGCGCAGGCGCAGGTCGTGGAGGGCCGGGTGGGCCCGCCCGGTCCGCTGAGCCGGCGGGTGGTGCTGGTGAAGCCGATGTCGTACATGAATCTGTCGGGCGGGCCGGTCACGGCGTTGCGGGACTTCTACAAGGTGCCGGTGGACCGTGTCGTGGCGGTCCATGACGAGCTGGACATCGATTACGGGACGCTGCGGCTCAAGCTGGGTGGTGGCGACAACGGGCACAACGGGCTGAAGTCGATCACCAAGTCGTTGGGGGCGGAGTACCACCGGGTGCGGTTCGGGATCGGGCGTCCGCCGGGGCGGATGCAGGTCGCGGACTTCGTGCTGAAGGATTTCTCGTCCACCGAGCGCAAGGAGCTGGCGTATCTGGTGGACCGGGCGGCGGACTCGGTGGAGTGCCTGCTGGCCGAGGGGCTGGAGCGGGCGCAGAGCGCGTACAACTCGTAGGGGTACGGGGGCCGCACCCGCGTGGGGGTGCGGTGGTGCGTACAACTCTGACATTCCTGCCGGTAATCCGGCTTTTCGCGGGCGCGAGTTGACCGGTGGTGCCGGTCTGTCCAAGGATCGCTCCCCATGAAGCGGAGCTCCTCCTCCCACCGCGCCCTGGTCTACGCCCGCAATGCCGCCATGGGCTGTGCGGTTCTGTTGTTGCTGGTGGCGGGTGTGCTGTCGTCCTGGGACAAGGCCCATCACATCGTTCTGGCCAAGGGCCGTGAGCACGGCACGATGTCGGTGACCGGGTGCGGTGCCGATGTGTGCACGGGGCCGTTCGCGCCGTCGGACGGTGGGGTGGCGCGGGCCCGGGTGACGATCGAGCGGTCGGTCGCGGCGCGGCGCGGGGACCGGTTCCCGGTGGTGGTGCGGCCGGGTACGGACGATGTGGTGCGGACCGGGGCGCCGGGGTTTCTGCATGCCTGGGTGCCGCTGGGTGGTGCGTTGGTGCTGTCGGGGCTGGTGATCGGTGGCGGTCTGCGGCTGTCCCGGGTCGGCTGGTGCACCGGGATCGCGGGTGCGGCCCTGCTCGTGGCGACGTTCTTCGCGCTGTGAGCGGGCCGCACCCGGTCCGGTCGGGTTGCCTTTGCGGTCAGCCGGTGTTGCGCAGGCCGGCGGCGACGCCGTTGACGGTGAGCAGGAGGGCCCTGGCGAGCAGCGGGTCCGGTTCCTCGCCCTGGGCGGCGGCTTCCCGCTGGCGGGCCAGCAGGGAGACCTGGAGGTAGGAGATCGGGTCGAGGTAGGCGTCGCGGATGGCGAAGGTCTGCTGGAGGGCGGGGCTGGTGCCGAGGAGTTCGGTGGAGCCGGTGACCCGGAGGACCTCCTGGACGGTGAGCGCGTGCTCGGCCTCGATCTCGGCGAAGACGTGCTTCAGCTCGTCGGGGACGAGGGTGTCGACGTAGTGGCGGGCGATGCGCAGGTCGGTCTTGGCGAGGGTCATCTCGACGTTGGAGATGAAGTTCCGGAAGAAGTGCCAGTGCTCGTGCATCTCGTCCAGGACGGTGTCGAGTCCGGCTTCGCGCAGGGCCTTGAGGCCGGAGCCGACGCCGTACCAGCCGGGGACGATCTGGCGGGACTGGGTCCAGCCGAAGACCCACGGGATGGCGCGGAGTCCGTCGAGCGAGACGCCCGAGCCGGGGCGGCGGGAGGGCCGCGAGCCCAGGTGGAGGTCGGCGAGCTGGTCCACCGGGGTGGAGGCGAGGAAGTACGTCGGCAGGTCGGGGTCCTCGACGAGCTTGCGGTACGCCGCGTGGGCCGCGTCGGAGACGGTGTCCATGGCCGCGTCCCAGCGGGCGAGGGCCTCGTCGGACTGGCGGGGTGCGGTGTGCAGGGCGGAGGCCTGGAGGGTGGCGGCGACGGTCAGTTCCAGGTTCTCCCGGGCGAGGGCCGGGATGAGGTACTTGTCGGAGATGACCTCGCCCTGTTCGGTGACCTTGATCTCGCCCTCCAGGGTGCCCCAGGGCTGGGCGAGGATCGCGTCGTGGGAGGGGCCGCCGCCCCGGCCGACGGTGCCGCCGCGGCCGTGGAAGAGGCGGAGGCGTACGCCGTAGCGGTGGGCGACGTCGCGCAGGCGGCGCTGGGCGCGGTGGATCTCCCACTGGGAGGTGGTGATGCCGCCGAACTTGGAGGAGTCGGAGTAGCCGAGCATGACCTCCTGGACGTCGCCGCGGAGTGAGACGAGGCGGCGGTAGGAGGGGTCGGCGAGCATCTCGTCGAGGATGACGTCGGCGGCGCGCAGTTCGTCGGTGGTCTCCAGGAGGGGGACGATGCCGATCCTGGCCCAGCCGGCGTGCAGGTCGATGAGTCCGGCCTCGCGGGCGAGGACGGCGGCGGCGAAGACGTCGTCGGCGCCCTGGCACATCGAGATGATGTAGGACTCGATGACTTCGGGGCCGAAGCGTTCGAAGGCTTCCTTGACGGTGTGGAAGACGCCGAGGGTCTTCTCGCCGGCGGCGTCGAGCGGGGCCGGGGTGGGGGCGAGGGGGCGGCGGGAGCGGAGTTCCTTGGCGAGGAGCTTCTGCCGGTAGTCGCGGGGCATGTCGGCGTAGCGCCAGGATTCCTCGCCGAGCCGGTCGAAGAGCTGGCCGAGGGCGTGGTGGTGGGCGTCGGCGTGTTCGCGTACGTCCATGGTGGCGAGCTGGAGGCCGAAGGCGGCGAGGGTGCGGATGGTGCGGTCCATGCGGCCGTCGGCGAAGAGTCCGCCGCGGTGGGCGCGCAGGGAGGTCTGGATGAGTTCGAGGTCGGCGAGGAGTTCGGCGGTGCCGAGGTAGTCGCAGCCGGGGCGGTGCGGGGTGCCGGAGGCGAGGCGTGCGCGGGTGTTGACGAGCTTCTGCCGGATGCAGGTGGCCTTGAGCCGGTAGGGCTCCTCGGCGTTCAGCCGCTTGTAGCGGGGGCTGATCTCGGGGAGGCGTTCCAGGTCGGTTTCGAGGGAGGCGAGGAGTTCGTCGGTGGCTCCGGTGTAGCGGATGGAGTTGGAGAGCAGTCCGCGGAGCTGGTCGATGAGTTCGAGGGCGTCGGTGATGCCGTGTTCGTGCTGGAGGATCAGGACGTCCCAGGTGACGGCGGGGGTGACGTTGGGGTTGCCGTCGCGGTCGCCGCCGATCCAGGTGCCGAAGGTGAGGGGGCGGGTTCCGGCGGGCAGTTCGACGCCCACCCGGTCGAGTTCGGCGGCCAGGTCCTCCAGGACGTCGCCCACGGCGTTGGCGTGGAGTTCGTCGAGGTAGTAGATGGCGTTGCGGGCCTCGTCGGCGGGCTCGGGGCGGACGACGCGCAGTTCGTCGGTCTGCCAGATGAGGTCGATGTTCTCGGCGAGGCGGAGGTCCTGGCGGCGGCGGTCGGACTCGACGACGGGGGTGTCGAGGAGGGCGGCGATGCGGCGGAGCTTGTTGAGGACGGAGCGCCGGGCGGCCTCGGTGGGGTGCGCGGTGAAGACGGGGCGGACGTTGAGGTTCTTGACCGTTTCGCGCAGGTGGTCGGGGTCGGCGTCCTTGAGCCGGTCGGCCGTACGGGCGAGGAGGCCGCCCTCGGCGGCGCGGCGGTCGCGCATCTCGCGGGCGCGGTGCACCTGTTCGGTGACGTTGGCGAGGTGGAAGTAGGTGGAGAAGGCGCGGACGAGCCGGGCGGCGGTCTCCAGGTCCGTCTCGCCCAGGAGCTGGGCGGCGGCTTCGCCGTCGGTGCGGGTCAGGGCGCGGACCCGTTCGACGAGGTCGAGGAGTTCCTGGCCCTCCTGGCGGACGAGGGATTCGCCGAGGAGGTCGCCGAGGCGGCGGATGTCGGCGCGCAGTTCGGTGCTGGCGGCAGGTGTCTGGTCGGCACTGCTCACGGTGTGCGGCTCCTTGCAGTGGTTGAGCACGGGGGTACTCCGGGGCCGCGGCGGGCCGCGCCCCCAGGGGGTTTCCGGGCCGTGGCGGGCTGCGGGTCTGCCGCCGTCCCGGGAAAGCAGAGTGCGGACCGCGCTGTCCGACTCCACTCAGGATAGGTGTCCACGAAGTGGACATCCGCTCGCGGCCCGATCGGGTATCCCCGCTGGCGCGGCCCGGTCGCGCTCTCGTGCGTCGGGCCCTTGCGCTGCCATACTTACGTTGCCGTAGGTTACGGAACCGTAGCCGGAGCTGTCCTTCGTCTTTCTCTTCCCCAGGGGACCCCCCATGAACACCAGCCCCGCCGCGCTCGACGATCCCCGGTCCGCCGCGGCCGACGACGGCCGGCCCCTGCCCTCAGCGACGCTCGGCGGGGACAGCAAGCGGTCGATCGAGCAGATCGCCCTGCTGCTGTTCATCGTGGTGCCGTTCGTGGCGCTGGTCGCGGCGGTGCCGCTGGCCTGGGGGTGGGGGGTGAGCTGGCTGGATCTGGGGCTGCTGGTGGCGATGTACTTCATCGGCTGTCACGGGATCACGATCGGTTTCCACCGATACTTCACGCACGGCTCGTTCAAGGCGAAGCGCCCGTTGCGGATCGCGCTGGCGGTCGCGGGGTCGCTGGCGGTGGAGGGGCCGGTCGTGCGGTGGGTGGCGGATCACCGCAAGCACCACCGGTTCTCCGACGCGGAGGGCGATCCGCATTCGCCGTGGCGGTTCGGGGAGAGCCTGCCCGCGCTGATGAAGGGCCTCTGGTGGGCCCACATCGGATGGATGTTCGACGAGGAGCAGACGCCGCAGCAGAAGTACGCCCCCGACCTGATCAAGGACCCGGCGGTCCGCGCGGTCTCGCGTCACTTCGCGACGTTCACGGCGGTCTCGCTGCTGCTTCCGCCGCTGGTGGGCGGACTGGTGACGATGTCGTGGTGGGGTGCGGCGACGGCGTTCTTCTGGGGCTCGCTGGTCCGGGTGGCGCTGCTGCACCATGTGACCTGGTCGATCAACTCGATCTGTCACGCGGTGGGCAAGCGGCCGTTCAAGTCGCGCGACCGGTCGGGGAACGTGTGGTGGCTGGCGGTGCTGTCCTGCGGCGAGTCCTGGCACAACCTGCACCACGCCGACCCGACGAGTGCCCGGCACGGCGTGATGCGCGGTCAGATCGATTCGAGTGCCCGGCTGATCCGCTGGTTCGAGAAGCTGGGCTGGGCGTACGACGTGCGCTGGCCGGACGCGGCGCGGATCGACTCCCGCCGGGTCGGTGCCGGTCCGGCCGACGCCCGGCGCGACCGCGGACGTACCGAGACGGCATGATTGACGACGTGGCGACCGACTCCAGTACCAGCAGCGAGAACACCCGTCCCTCCTCCTCCCGGCGTACCCGCAGGGTGCGGATGACCGGGAAGGAGCGCCGGGAGCAGTTGCTGGACATCGGTCGCACGCTCTTCGCCGACAAGGGTTTCGAGGGCACGTCGGTCGAGGAGATCGCGTCCCGGGCCGGTGTCTCCAAGCCGGTGGTGTACGAGCACTTCGGTGGCAAGGAGGGGCTGTACGCGGTGGTCGTGGACCGCGAGATGCGCCAGCTCCTCGACATGGTGACCGGTGCGCTGACCGCGGGGCACCCCCGCGAGCTGCTGGAGCAGGCGGCGTTCGCCCTGCTCGACTACATCGAGACGTACACCGACGGCTTCCGCATCCTGGTCCGCGATTCCCCGGTGGCCCAGTCGACCGGGACGTTCGCCTCCCTGATCAGCGACATCGCCACCCAGGTGGAGGACATCCTGGGCCTGGAGTTCAAGGCGCGCGGCTTCGACCCGAAGCTGGCCCCGCTGTACGCGCAGGCGCTGGTGGGCATGGTCGCGCTGACCGGCCAGTGGTGGGTGAACGCCCGCAAGCCGAAGAAGTCGGAAGTGGCCGCCCACCTGGTGAATCTGGCCTGGCACGGCCTGGAGAACCTGGAGTCGAAGCCGAGACTGATAGGCCACCGGAAGAACTGAACCGGGGCTGTTCACCCGTTGTGATGACGGCTGGGCGATATGCGCCCTAGGGGGTGTCTGATAAATGAGTGCGGGTGAAGGAGCGGGGTCCGGTGCGTGCGATCGCAAGGCGCCGGGGCGTCCGCGTGGCGGAGCCACGTGGGCGGTTCGGCAACGCCGCGAGCGTGCGTGCCGGACCCCGCGACGCCGCAGGCATTTGTCAGACACCCCCTAGTGTGGTTTTGAGGGCCGAGGATCCCGCCTATGGGAGGAACCATGACCGCCGAGCCGTTCGCCGGGCACAGCAGCCGCTGGCCGGTGCCGCCCCAGGGCGGATACACGGTGGACGACCTGTTCACCTTGCCCGATCTCCCGCCGCACACCGAGTTGCTCGACGGGAGCCTGGTCTTCGTGAGTCCGCGGCGCCGTTTCCGCGCCAAGATGATCGATCTGCTGATGACCGGCCTGCGCGCCTGGATCCCGGCCGAGTTCAAGGCCGAGCGGGAGATGACGGTGATCCTCGACAGCCGCAACGGCCCCGAGCCGGACATCTCGGTGGTGCGCTCGGACGCGATCACCGATTACGACCAGACCCGCTTCCACGCCGCCGACGTACTGCTCGCCATCGAGGTCGTCTCGCCGGACTCCGAGGCCCGGGACCGGGACGCCAAGCCGCGCAAGTACGCGGAGGCCGGGATTCCGAACTTCTGGCTGGTCGACATGGCCGGTACCGACCACCACCCCGTGGTGCGGGTCTACGAGCTGGACCCGGTGTCCAAGGCGTACGCCCTGACCGGCATCCATCACGACCGCCTCAAGACGGCCGTGCCGTTCCCGGTCGACATCGACATCACCGGGGACGCCCTGGCCCGGCTGTGACGGCCGGGCCTTCGGGCGGCGGGCTTCAGCCGTCCACCGGTTCCAGGAACTCCAGACGGTTGCCCACCGGGTCCTCGGCGTAGAAGCGGCGGTGGCCGGGGAGGTGGTCGTCCCAGTGGACGTCGGCGCCGTGTGCCGCGAGGCGGGCGGCAAAGGCCTCGATGCCCGTGACGCGCAGGCCCGGGTGGGCCTTGCGGGCCGGGCGGAAGTCCGGCTCGATGCCGAGGTGGAGCTGGACGGGCCCGGCCCGGAACCAGCAGCCGCCGCGGGCCGCGAGCGCCGGGGGCTTGGGAATCTCCGTCATGCCGAGCACCCCCGCGTAGTAGGCGCGCAGGGCGTCCTCCGAGCCGGGCGGGGCGGCGAGCTGCACATGGTCGAGGGCGGCGATCAACGGCTCTCCTTGTGTGCGACGGCGAAGACGCGGCGGAACGGGAAGACCGTGCCGTGCGGGCCGGCCGGGTAGGCGGTGCGCAGCAGGTCGCGGTAGTCGGCGAGGAAGGCGTCGGAGGCCTCGGGGTCGTCGGCGAGGGCGGTCAGGACGGGGCGCAGGCCGGTGCCCTTCACCCAGTCGAGCACCGGGTCCTCGCCGGGCAGCAGATGCAGGTACGTGGTCTCCCAGACGTCCGCGGTGAGGCCGGGGGCGGTCAGCGCGTCGAGGTAGGCGGCTGGGGTGGCCACGGCGTCGGCGTGGCGCAGGTGGCCGGAGAGGCGGTCCCGCCAGCGCGGGGAGTCGGCGAGTTCCCGCATCAGGGCGTGGCTGGGCTGGTCGAAGTTGCCGGGGACCTGGAAGGCGAAGGTGCCGCCGGGGGTGATCGCGTCGAGCCAGGCGGGAAAGCGGGCGGTGTGGCCGGGGACCCATTGGAGCAGGGCGTTGGAGATGATCAGGGCGTGCGGTTCGGCGGGGGTCCAGGTGGCGGCGTCGGCCTCGGCGAAGTCCAGGCGGGGGCCGGTGTGGGCGCGGGCCCGTTCGAGCATCTGCGGGGAGTTGTCGTAGCCGGTGATCCGGGCGTCGGGCCAGCGGTCGGCGAGCAGGGCGGTCGCGTTGCCCGCGCCGCAGCCGAGGTCGGCGATGCGGGGTGCGGGGGTGGCCGGGAGGCCGGGGACGCGGGCGAGGAGGTCGAGGAAGGGGCGGGTGCGGTGGTCGACGTGGCGCAGGTACTGGTGCGGGTCCCAGGAAGGGGTGCCGGGTGCGGTCATGGGGCCAGGATCACGCCAGAATTATCTTGATGTCAAGACACTTGAATTCAAGAGACTTCATGTCGACAGACCAACTACACTGATCCGCATGGAGGACGAGGTCGACCGACTGGTCGCTGCATGGCGCCGCGAGCGCCCCGACCTCGACGTGGAACCACTCGAGGTGCTCAGCCGCGTCTCCCGCCTGGCCAGGCACCTGGACCGGGCCCGCCGGATCGCCTTCTCCGAGCACGATCTGGAGCCCTGGGAGTTCGACGTGCTGACGTCGCTGCGCCGGGCCGGGGCCCCGTACCAGCTCTCCCCCGGCCAGCTGCTCACCCAGACCCTGGTCACCTCCGGGACGATGACCAACCGGATCGACCGGCTCACCAAGAAGAACCTCGTCGAGCGGCTGCCCGATCCGAACGACCGCCGCGGCGTCCTCGTCCGGCTCACCGCCGAGGGCCGCGACAAGGCCGACCAGTCACTGGCCGGGCTGCTGGCCCAGGAGCGCGCCATCCTGGGCGAGCTCTCCACCCAGCAGCGGGGCGAACTGGCCGGGCTGCTACGCCAGTTGACCGCCCCGTTCGACAACATCCCCTAGCGCGCCGCCCGGCGGGGCCGGGTCGGCCGGGCCGACGCCCGCTCGGCGGGCCAGTGCGACCGCGGCCAGGGTGGAGTGCACGCCGAGCTTGCCCAGCACGTTCTGCATATGGGTGCGGACCGTGTGCGGGGAGAGGAAGAGGCGTTCGGCCACCGCCTTGCGGCCCAGGCCCGCCACCATGCAGCGCAGCACCTCGCGCTCGCGCGGGGTCAGCGACTCGACCAGCTGCTCGCTCTCGCTGCGGTGCTTGCGCGCCGCCGTCAGCTCCCGCAGTACGCCGGTGAGCAGCGCCGGGGGCAGATGCGTCTCGTCGCGCAGCACGCCCCGGACGACCGCAAGCAGGCGTTGCAGCGAGCAGTCCTTGGCGACCCAGCCGGCGGCCCCCGCCTGGAGGGCGAGCGCGGCGCGCCGGGGGTCGTCCCGCTCGGCGAGCACCACCGTGCGCACCGAGGGGCGCCCGGCGCGGACGCCGGCCACCAGCGAGATGCCGTCCACCGGGGCGTTCCCCCCGTCGGCCGGGACGGGGACGGGGCCCGGGGCCGGGCGGTCGCCCGCCGGATCCAGGGTGCCGAGGTCGGCGTCGACCAGCATCACGTCGTAGCCGCGTCCCTCCGCCGCGCCCCGCTCCAGGCACCGTAACGCCGCGGGGCCGCTGCCCGCCGCCGACACCTCGACGTCCGGTTCGGCCGCCAGCGCCGCCGCGAGCGACTCGGCGAAGATCCGATGGTCGTCCACCACGAGAACCCGGATACGAACCACAGGCACCCCCCTACGTGTCTGTCCCTGGGGCCACCCCGGGGACGACGAAAAGGGGCCGGTCAGTGCGGGTACGGCGCCCCGGATCGGGAATTCGGACCGCAGTCCCACGGCCGCCGCCGTGTGCCGACTGCGAACCCTCCCCGGGTGCCGTACCCGACTGTCTCGTACCCCTGAATCAGCACCGGCCCCCACCGGTGCTGTGCATCAGGGTACGGGCGCCGGGCCCCAGTGGAAGTGAATTCACAGAACTGGCCCATGCCGCTTGGGTGTTCGGGCCATAACCGGGGTTACGCGAGGCGGCGGGCACCTGCCGAGGGGACGGCCGGGAAGATGCGCGGGGCCGTGTACCCGGCCTCGGCGAACGCCTTCCGTACGGCGTCGGAGACCTGCTCCGCACGCTCCTCCTCGACCAGGACGATCGCCGAGCCGCCGAAGCCGCCGCCGGTCATCCGCGCGCCGAGCGCCCCGGCCGTCCCGGCCGCCGACACCACCAGGTCGAGCTCCGGGCAGGAGACCCGCAGGTCGTCGCGGAGCGAGGCGTGCCCGGCGTCCAGGACGGGGCCGACGGCGCGCGCGTCGCCCGCGTCGAGGAGCGCGATGACCCGCTCCACCCGCTCGTTGTCGCCGACCACATGGCGTACGTAGCGGATCACGGACTCGTCCACCCCGGCCCCGGCCAGGGTCTCCAGCGCCTCGCCGAGCCCGGCGTACGGGATCTCGCGCAGGGTGGCCACGCCGAGCGCCGCGGCGCCCGCCTCGCAGCCGGCCCGCCGCTCGGCGTAGGCGCCGTCGCCGAGCGCGTGCTTGACCTGGGTGTCGACGACCAGCAGCCGCAGCCCCTGGGCGGACAGGTCGAAGGGGACCTGGCGCCGGGTGAGGTCGCGGGTGTCGAGGTGCAGGGCGTGGCCCTCGGTGCAGCAGGCGGAGGCCATCTGGTCCATGATCCCGCAGGGCACGCCCACGAAGGCGTTCTCCGCGCGGCGGCCGATCACCGCCAGCTCGGGCAGGGAGAGCCCGAGGCCGAAGAGGTCGTTCAGGGCGAGGGCGGTGACGACCTCCAGCGCGGCGGAGGAGGACAGGCCCGCACCGGTGGGAACGGTGGAGCTGAGCTGGATGTCCGCCCCGGTGACCGGGTGCCCGGCCTCGCGCAGCGCCCAGGCCACCCCGGCGGGGTACGCGGCCCAGCCGTGGCCCTCGTGCGGGGCCAGTCCGTCGAGCCGGAGCCGGACGACACCGCCGGGCACGTCGGTGGAGTGGAGCCGCAGTTCGCCGTCGGTGCGGCGGGCGGCGGCGGCGAGCGCGGTGTGCGGCAGGGCGAGCGGCATCACGAAGCCGTCGTTGAAGTCGGTGTACTCGCCGATCAGGTTGACCCGGCCGGGGGCGGCCCAGATCCCTTCCGGCGCGTACCCGTAGAGCTCGGTGAAGGAGGCGGTCAGGGCACCGGTCTCGGTGGTCATGGGGCGGTGGGCTCCTCTCGGCGGGCGAAGTTCCAGGCGTCGGTGACGATTCCGGCCAGGTCGGCGCGGGACGGGGTCCAGCCGAGCCGTTCCCGGGCGGTGGCGGCGGAGGCGACGAGGACGGCGGGGTCGCCCGCGCGGCGGGGGGCGACGACCTCCGGGACGGGGTGGCCGGTGACCTCGCGGACGGTCTCGACGACCTCGCGGACCGAGAAGCCGTTGCCGTTGCCGAGGTTGCAGATCAGGTGCTCGCCCGGGGTCGCGGCGTCCAGGGCGAGCAGGTGGGCCTCGGCCAGGTCGGCGACGTGGATGTAGTCGCGTACGCAGGTGCCGTCGGGGGTCGGGTAGTCGTCGCCGTACACCGAGATCGAGGCGCGGCGGCCGAGGGCGACCTGGAGGACCAGCGGGATCAGGTGGGACTCGGGGTCGTGCCGCTCCCCGCAGGTGCCGTACGCCCCGGCCACGTTGAAGTAGCGCAGGGAGACGGCGGCCAGTCCGTGCGCGGCCGCCTCGCCGGTGATCATGTGGTCGACGGCGAGCTTGGTGGCGCCGTAGGGGTTGGTGGGCGCGGTCGGGTCGGTCTCGGTGATGGGGGTGGTGGCCGGTTCGCCGTAGGTGGCGGCGGTGGAGGAGAAGACCAGGGTGCGCACCCCGGCGTCGCGCATCGCGGCGAGCAGCGCGAGGGAGCCCCCGACGTTGTTCACCCAGTACTTCTCGGGGTCGGTGACGGACTCGCCGACCTGGGAGTACGCGGCGAAGTGGAGGACCCCGTCGTAGGAGGCGTCGAGCCACTTCCCGGCGTCCTGGACGCGGCCCTCGATGAACTCGGCGCCGGCCGGGACGCCCTCGCGGAAGCCGGTCGAGAGGTCGTCGAGGACGGTGACCGTGTGGCCGGCCTCCAGCAGGTGCTGGGCGACCACGCTGCCGACATATCCGGCACCGCCGGTGACCAGGTACTTCTTCCGGGGCTCGCTCACTGGCTCGCTACCTCTCTCAGTCGGCTCGCCGCTGCTTCCGGCGGCACGTCGTTGATGAACACGTTCATGCCGGATTCGGAACCCGCGAGGAACTTCAGCTTGCCGGAGGTGCGTCGGATGGTGAAAAGCTCCAGATGGAGCCCGAACTCCTCCCGCCCCTCGACGCCGAACGGGGCCTGGTGCCAGGCGGCGATGTACGGGGTCGGCGGCTCGTCGGGGCCGAAGATCCGGTCGAATCGACGCAAGAGTTCCAGATAGATCTGTGGGAACTCTGTGCGCGCGGCCTCGTCCAGCTCCCGCAGGTCCGGGACGCGGCGGCGCGGGTGGAGGTGGACCTCGTACGGCCAGTGCGCCGCGTACGGCACGAAGGCGACCCAGTGTTCGCCGGCGAGGACGATCCGGGAGCCGTCGGCCTCCTCGCGGGCCACCACGTCGTCGAAGAGGTTGCCGCCGGTCCCGGCCCGGTGGGCGGCCAGGGAGCGGAGCATCAGCTCGGTGCGCGGGGTGACGAAGGGGTAGCCGTAGATCTGCCCGTGCGGGTGGCCGAGCGTGACGCCGATCTCGGCGCCCCGGTTCTCGAAGCAGAACACCTGCTTGACCTGCGGGAGTTCGGCGAGGGCCGCGGTGCGGTCGGTCCAGGCCGCGAGGACCAGGGCGGCCTGTTCCTCGGTGAGGTCGGCGAAGGACGCCTCGTGGTCGGAGGTGAAGCAGACGACCTCGCAGCGGCCGGAGTCGCCGGCCAGCGAGGGGAAGCGGTTCTCGAAGACGGCGACGTCGTACGCGGCCTCGGGGATCTCGCTGTGCTTGCCGCCCTGCGAGGGGCAGAGCGGGCACTCGTCGGCCGGCGGGTGGTAGATACGGCCCTGGCGGTGCGAGGCGATGGCCACGCTGTCGCCGAGGAAGGGGTCGCGGCGGATCTCGGAGGAGGTCGACACGGCGCCGAGCGGGCGCTGGTCGACGGCCTCGCGCACGGTGTCCTCGCGGCGGTCGTAGTAGATCAGCTCCCGGCCGTCGGCGAGCGTCGTAACCGTCTTCTTCACCAGTCTCCTCCCAAACATAACCAAACACAATGAATCACAAGTCAACAAAGGCGTCAATGAGTGGTCCCCGCTCCAGGGCGTGCGGGAGGGCCCGGAAGGGGGCGGAAAGGTGCGGAGAACGCACGGAACCGGCCATTCGCTGTTGGACCGTCCGACCGTGCCGGAGCCAGAGTGTCCCCACTCCCCCGCCACCACCGGGACGGAGCCTTCTGCCGCTCCGTCCCCCGACTGCCCTGCCCCGAGCGGGGCGACCGGAGGTCCGGATCATGCGCCATGTCACTTTCCGCCGCACCAGGCTCGGTGCGCTCGCCGCCGTTCTCGCGTTGACCCCGCTGACGGCCTGCGGTGCGGAGTCAGAGGACCGGGCCGCGTCCCCGTCGTCCGTACCGTCCCCGTCCGCCCCGGCCCCGGCGGGGAAGGGCGCCGTGAAGCCGTACGCGGGGCGGCTCAAGGCGCTGGAGCGCGAGTTCGACGCCCGGCTGGGCGTGTACGCCGTCGACACCGGCACCGGGCGGGAGGTGGTGTTCAACGACCGCGAGCGGTTCGCCTTCAACTCCACGTTCAAGGCCCTGGAGGCCGGTGCCGTGCTGCGCAAGTACTCCCTCGGCGGGATGGACAAGCGGGTCAGGTACACGCGGGACGATCTGATCCCCAACTCTCCCGTGACCGAGAAGAACGTCGGGACCGGGATGACGCTGGTCGAACTGTGCGACGCCGCCGTCCGCTTCAGCGACAACGCGGCGGCCAACCTGCTGTTCGACGAGCTCGGCGGGCCCGCGGGACTCGACGCCGTACTGGAGGGCATCGGGGACGACGTGACCCGGATGGACCGCCGCGAGACCGCGCTGAGCCGGTGGGTGCCGGGTGAGCAACGGGACACGACGACGCCCCGGGCCATCGCCGGGGACCTGCGCGCCTTCGTCCTCGGTGACGTCCTCGCGAAGCCGGAGCGGGCGCAGCTCACGCGGTGGCTGCGGGACAACACCACCGGGGACGAGCTCATCAGGGCCGGGGTGCCCAAGGGGTGGGAGGTCGCCGACAAGACCGGGACCGGCACCTACTACGGCGGCCGCAACGACATCGCCGTGGTGTGGCCGCCGGGATCCGCGCCCGTCGTCATGGCCGTCCTCTCCCACCGCAACGCCAAGGACGCCCCCTACGACAACCGGCTGATCGCCCGGGCGGCGGCCGTGGTCGGCGCGTCCCTGTCCTGACGGCGGAACGGGCTTCGGGACACGTCCTACGCGGTTCCGGGGCGGGCGGCGCGGTCCAGCAGTCCGGTGCGGGCGGCGAGGGCGGCGGCCTCCAGGCGGGAGCCGACGCCCAGCTTCATCAGCACCCGCTGCACATGTGTCCGCGCGGTGCTCGGCGCGATGCCCATCCCGGCCGCGATGACCCGGGTGTCCTCGCCCTCGGCGACCCGGACCAGGACCTCGACCTCGCGCGGGGTGAGCAGCCGGAGCAGCCGCCGGCCCTCGTCGTCCGGTGCCGCGGCCGGGTTGAGGAGTTCGGTGAAGGCGGTGCGCAGCAGTTGCGGCGCGACCGCGGCCTCGCCGGCCCGCGCCTTGACCATGGCCCGCTCGACGCCCTCCATGCGCTCGTCGTGGCGGACGTATCCGGCCGCGCCGGCCGCGAAGGCCGCCGCGATGCCGCGCGGGCTGGGCACCGGTCCGAGCACCACGACGGCCACCTGCGGGCGCTCCCGCCTGATCCGTGCGACCGGGTCGAAGATGCCGGGGGCGGCGGGGGCGGCGGTGCCGAAGAGGCAGACCTCCGGGGCCCTGCTGACGACCAGTTCGGCCGCGCCGGCCGTCGGCGCGGTCGCCGCGAGGACGCGGTGGCCGCGGAGTTTCATCGCCGAGGCGAGCGCCTCGGCGAGCAGCCTGTGATCATCGACCACCATCAGCCGCACGCCCATCGCACACACCCCCGTCGCACCGGCACGCCGGGCCCCCCGGCTTTCCTGGTCCGGCAAGTTACACGCTTGTTCGACGCCGGGGGGCGCCTTACGGCCAAAAGGCGACGGGACACGCGAAGGGGGGTGGCGCCCGTCCCCGGGCACCACCCCCCTCGTACCTGCGCGCGGTCAGCCCCGGCTGAAGCTGATGACCAGTCGCCGGTCGTTGTCCAGCGAACCGCTCGGCTTGCTGACCATCGTGCTGGCCAGGAAGAGGTGGCCGTCGCTGTAGAGGAACTCGGAGTAGTCCGGCGTGAAGCTGGTCTCCGCGTTGCGGACCGATTCGTCGCTCGGGTTCTCCATCAGCACCGTCTGCTTGAAGGTGGCGCCGCCGATGGAGACGACCTGGCCGCCCTTGTCGTACGGCGGTTCCCGGTACGCGATGATGTTGCCGCCGTCCATCCGGAGCGGGAACATCGTGTAGCGGTTGCCCGCGTCGGCCCGGTCGCCGGTCTGCTTTCCGGTGGTGAGGTCGAAGGAGACGATCTCGTTGGTGTTGCCGTAGTCGCCGGTGCCCTCGTGCTCCTCGGTCGGCAGGTAGATGCGGTTGTTGCCGACCGCAAGCTGGCTGCAGCTCTCGACCTCGGTGGAGGCGCAGCGCGCCGCGTACTTCTCGGCGTCGGCGGCGATCCGGGTGGTCAGCTTGCCGGTCTCGGCGTCGATCGAGAAGAAGTCCGAGATGCCGCTGCCGTCACCGGCGGTGTCGCCGACGTCGGCCGCGACCACCAGCGGCTTGGTGGAGACGATGCTCGCGTAGTCGACGCCGGGCGGCATCTTGTACGAGGAGATGGGGGCCCCGGAGGTGGGGTTCAGCGCCTGGATGACGAGCTGCGGGTCGTCGTACTTGCCGCACTTGCGGACCACGGCGAGTGCGGGGCCGCCGCCGTAGCCGAGGTCGTAGCAGCCGTCGGAGGAGGCCTTCGGCTTCCAGCGCTCGGCGCCGGTGTTCAGGTCGAAGGCGGCGCCGCCCTCCAGGCCGCCCGCGGCGACGGTGGTGCCGCTGACGGTGACCTCGGCGAACCTGACCGGGGCGTCACCGCTGGTGGCGGCGGTGATCGACTTGCTCCAGAGCAGCTTGCCGGTCTTCAGGTCGAGCGCGCCGACCTGGTTGCACGGCGGGTACTTGAGCTGCTTGGTGGGCTTGCTCTGCTGGAAGAGGATCGCGGTCCGGAAGTCGTCGGACATGTGGCGGGAGGCGGCGCAGACCTGGCCCGCGAGCGGGATGGACCAGAGCTTGGCGCCCTTCTTGGCCGGGTCGTAGGCGACGATCTCGTTCAGCCCGGTCTTGACGTACGCCTTGTCGGTCAGCCAGGAGCCGTCGACCTTGGTGACCTCGGTGACCTTGGGCACCGGGAGCTGGAAGGCGACCGTGGACTTGGGGTCGGAGGGGGCCTTCTCCTTGCCCGCGCCGTCGGTGGCGCCGCCGCCCTTGTTCTCGCCGTCCGTACCGCCGGTGGTGCCGCCGGACTGGGTGGCCTGGTCCTTCTTGCCGTCGCCGCTGTTGGCGTACCAGATCCCGCCGCCCACGATGAGGACGACGGCCACGGCGGCGGCCACGATGATCTGCATCTGGGTGGTGAACTTCTTGCCGCCGCCGGTGTTCTGCGGCGGCATCGGCTGCTGCTGCATCGGCGCGGTCGGGTAGCCGTAGCCCTGCTGGGGCGGCGCGCCGGGCGGCATGCCCTGCGGGAAGCCGTAGCCCTGCTGCGGCTGGCCGGGCACGGGGGCCTGCGGGTAGCCGTAGCCGGGCTGCGCGGGCTGGGTCTGCGGGTAGCCGTAGCCCGGCTGGGTCTGCGGGTAGCCGTAACCGGCGCCCGGCTGCTGTTGCTGCGGCGGGGTCGGGGCGCCGTACCCGCCGGGCGGCGTCGCGGGGGACTGCGGTGCCTGGGGCGTCTGGGGTGCCTGAGGAGGCTGGGCACCGGCGGGCGGCGGGGTCGGAGCGCCGAATCCGCCGGGCGGCGGGTCCTGCGGGGCACCGAACCCACCCGGCGGCGGGTCCTGCGGGGCGCCGAATCCGCCCTGGGGCGGCTCGTTGGGCGGCTGCGTCATGGCGTACGTACCTCTGGGAGGGGACTGGAGGGACTGGAAGGAAAGAGAGTGGTGGGACGGGGGCCGGCGGGGCGGGCGGTGCGATCCGGCCGCCCCGCCGGCCGTGAGCCGTGGGGCTTCGGCGGCCGGTCCCCGGTGAGGTCCGGCCGTCGAGGGACTTCCTGAGCCGTCAGTTGCCGAAGGCCATCATGGTCTTCGTCTCCAGCTCTTCCTTGTCGTTTCTGGCGCTGACCCGGCCGCTCGCGAGGAAGGAGCGGCCGTCCGCGTAGAGGATCTGCGGCCGGTAGAAGCTCTTCTCCAGCTGGGACGTCGACGCGGGGTGCGTCAGCACCGTCTTCATGGCGCCGCCGGTCGGGGCGAGGGTGGCGATGCCGCCGCCGCGCTGGTAGCCGGGCTCGACGTAGAGCAGCACGTTGGCGCCGTCCATGCGCAGCGGCTTCACCGTGGTCTTGGCCGGGGCCGTGGCCTTCCACTTGGGCTTGCCGGTGTTCAGGTTGAACGCCACGACCTTGTTGGTCTGTTCGAGCCTCGTGCCCGCGTCGGTCGCGATGTAGAAGGTGTTGGCGTCGGCGGCGACCCCGGTGCACCCGTCGAGGGACTTGCCGAAGACGGCGAAGGCGCTGCCGCAGTCCGGGGCGAACGAGTCGCCCTTGTCACTGGAGAGGCCGGAGCGCAGCGTGCCGTCGTGCTTCAGCGCGAGGATGCTCCACTCCTTCTCCTTCTTCAGCGAGACGACCAGCGGGTCCACCGAGTAGACCTTGTCGATCTCCCAGCCGCGCTTGGGCTGGTACGTCCACCGGGCCTTGCCGGTCGCCGGGTCGATCTCCTGGATCTGGTGCTGCGGGTTGTCGACGTCGTCGGTGCGGCAGTTGGCGGCGGCGATCAGCTTGGACCCGCCGGCGAAGGCGAACGGCTGGCAGTTGCCCGCGGGCTTGCCGAACAGCTCCTTGCCGTCGCTGACCCGGTACGCGTTGGAGTTCCCGGTGCGGGCGACGGTGACCGTGTCGCCGCTGATGGCGAGGGAGATGTCCGAGAGGAAGTCCCAGGTTCCGTTCTTCTTGACGGCCTTCTTCCAGCCCGCCTTGCCGGTCTTCAGGTCGATCATCTGGAGGTCCGCGCAGTCGGCCCGGCTGGTGGTGCCGTTCTTGACCCCGATGACGATCTTGCCGTCGGCGGTGGTCTGGTTGGGGGCCGCGCACAGGTCGGCGGGCAGGTCGATCGACCACTTCTTCTTGCCGTCGGCGACGGAGTAGCCGGCGATCTGGCGGTACATGCCCTTGACGATCGTGTCGCCGACCACCCAGGGGCCGCGTACGTCGGAGCCGCTGCGCGGCAGGTCGACGTCGTTCGTCTGGAGCCAGAGGACCTTGGCCTCGCCGGACTTGCGCCCTGCGTTGAGGTCGCTGTCGCCGCTGCGGCCCGTACCGTTGCCGTCGCCCTGGTCGACGGAGGCGGAGACGCTCGGCTTGGCGCTCCCGCTCTCCTTCGCGACGGGCTTGTCGTCGGAGCCGCCGCTCGTGGCGACGTAGACGCCGGTGCCGATCACCGCGAGCGCAGCGACCGCGGCGCCGATGATGATCGCGGGCTTGCGCTTGGCGGAGCCGCCGCCCGGACCGTCCGGGACCGGAGCGCCTGGGTACTGCTGCTGCGGGTAGCCGTAACCCGGCTGCTGCTGGCCGTACGGGCCGGGCTGCTGGCCGTAGGGTCCGGGCTGCTGGGCGTACGGGCCCGGCTGCTGCTGGGTGTGGGGGCCGGGCTGCTGCCCGTACGGACCCGGCTGCTGGGCGTACGGTCCGGGCTGCTGCTGGCCGTACGGGCCGGGCTGGGGCTGGGGTGGCTGCTGCGGCTGTTGAGGGGCCTGCTGCGGGTAGCCGTAGCCCGGCTGGGTCGGCGGCGGGGCCTGGGGCGGCTGGGGCGGGGCCTGGGGCGGCTGAGGACTTCCCGGCGGCGGGTCCTGCGGCGCGCCGAAGCCTCCCTGCGGCGGTTGCTGGCTGGGCGGCTGGGTCATCAGCACGTCCCCCTTCGTGCGGTCCGGATGCCCGTTCCGTTCTCCCCCGCGATTCCGCGGAACACCACGGGGCCGAAGCCCCGCCGAATTCCCCGGAAAGGAGCGAATCGGGCATGGATCCCGCGGCGTTACGTCAGTCGAGCGGGGCTTCTTTGTACCACCCGCGCGTGCCCGGACAGCGGGTCGGTCCATCCCCTGTTCCCAAGGGAGAACCGCCCCGTGATGGCTCCGTTACGCCTGGGACCTTGCGTTCGTACCAAGGTCTCCACCCGTCGGCGGCCGGTCAGTCGCCGAACATCTCCAAGGACTTCGCCCGCACTTCGTCCCCGTCCTTGATCCCGCTCATGAACGTGGTCATCACCAGGGAACGGCCGTCCCGGTAGACGACCCGGGGCTGGAAGAGGGAGCGCTCGGTCGGCGATCCCGCGTCCGGGTGCTGGAGCAGCAGTTCGGGCTTGCCGCCGGTCTGCGGCAGGGCGGCGATGGCACCGCCCTTCTTCGATTCCGGTTCCACGTAGAGGATCAGCCGGCCGTTCTCCGTCCGCAGCGGCATCATGCCCTGTCCGGCGGGGGCCTGGGACCGCCAGCGGGGCTTGCCGGTGGCCAGGTCGAAGGCGACGACCTTGTTGTCGACGGCGGAGTCGGAGGCGTCGGCGCCGAAGGGCTTGGTCGCCAGGTAGACCGTCCGGTCGTCGGCGGCCACCCCGGCGCAGTTGTCGAGGTTCCCGTTGCCGGTGATCAGGTCGGAGTCGCACTGCACCCGGTAGTCCTCGCCCTTGCCGCCGACCAGCTGGGAGCGGTAGGTGCCGTTCGGGTTGAGCGTGATGATGGCCCAGCCCTTCTCCTCCTTCTTCTCCAGGGAGACGACCAGCGGATCGACGGAGTAGAACTGCCCGACCTGCCAGCCCTTCTTGACCTTGTACTTCCACAGGAGCTTCCCGGTGGCCGGGTCGATCCGCTCGACCAGCTGCTCCTTGTGGTCGTCCTCGGCCGTCTGGCAACTGGCCGCCGCGATGCCCTCGGGCCCACTGGCGAATCCGAACGGCTGGCAGTTGCCCGGGAGTTCACCGAAGAGCACCTTGCCGTCACTGATCCGGAAGGCGTCCGTCCGGGTGGTGCGGCCGACGGTCACGGTGTTGCCGTTGGTCGCCATCGCGAGGTCGGAGAGCATGTCCCAGGCGCCCTGGCGCCGGTAGCTCTTGAACCAGCCGGCCTTGCCCGTCCTGAGGTCGACCATCTGGAGCCCGTTGCACATCGCCTTGTCGCCGTTGCCGACCTCGACCCCGAGGACGATCCTGCCGTCGGCGGTCGCCTGCGACGGGGCCCCGCACATCCGGCCGGGCAGCTGGAGGTTCCACTTCTCGGCGCCGTCGCCGACCGCGTAGGCGGAGACGGTGCGGTACATCGCCTTGACGACGGTGTCGCCGACGAACCAGGGGCCGTACGCGCTCTGGCCGTTGCGGGGCAGGTCGATGCCGCCCTCCTGGAGCCAGAGGACCTTCGCCTCGCCCTTGCCGCGCAGCTTGTTGATGCCGTCGGCCTCGCCGCGCAGGTCGCTCGGGCCGGGGCTCTCCTCACCCTTGCCGGTGGGCTCGGGGGCGGGGGTGGTGGGGCCGTCGCTCGCCTTCGCGCCGGGCGGCGGGTCGTCGCTGCCGCCGGTGGCCAGCCAGACGCCGGCCCCGGCGAGCAGCGCGATCGCGAGCGCGCCGCCGACGATCGCCCCGCGCCGCCCCCGGAAGAAGCCGCCCCCACCGGAGGAGCCGCCCGGCGGAGGGCCGGGGGGTGTCCGGGGCGGTGCGCCGTACGGGCCGGGCTGGGCGGGCACGTTGTACGGACCGGGCTGGGCCGGTGCGTTGTACGGCCCGGGCTGCTGGGACGGGGCGCCGTACGGGCCCGGCTGTTGCGGCGGGGCGTTGTAAGGGCCCGGCTGGGCGGGTGCGCCGTACGGGCCGGGCTGCTGCGGCGGCTGGCCGTACGGGTTCGGCTGCTGACCGTACGGGTTCGGCGGTGGGTCGTACGGAGCCCCGAAGCCCTCCTGCGGCGGTTGCTGGCCAGGCGGCTGGGTCATCAGCACGTCCCCCTTCGTGCGGATCGGCCCGGCTGCGGCACCGGGGCAAGGTTTCTTTCTATCACCCGCCCCGTGAGCCGCATCCGTCACACCTGACGCATCCGCCGCACCCGTCGCGCCTTCGTCGGCTACCGGGTGTCAGCCGTCAGGCGTCCTCGGCCAGTTCGAGCCAGCGCATCTCCAACTCGTCGCGCTCGGCGACCAGTTCGCGCAGTTCCGCGTCGAGCGCGGCGACCTTCTCGAAGTCCGTGGCGTGCTCGGCGATCTGCGCGTGCAGCTTGGTCTCGCGGGTGGAGATCTTGTCGAGCTGCCGCTCGACCTTCTGGAGCTCCTTCTTCGCCGCGCGGGCGGCCTGCGGGGAGACCGCCGCCGCCGGGGCGGCCGTCTCCTTGGCCGGGGCGGGGGCGGCGGACGGGGTGGCCGCCTCCTCCATCCGCTGCCTGCGCTCCAGGTACTCGTCGATCCCGCGCGGCAGCATCCGCAGCGTGCGGTCGCCGAGCAGGGCCATCACCCGGTCCGTGGTGCGCTCGATGAAGAACCGGTCGTGGGAGATCACGACCATCGACCCGGGCCAGCCGTCGAGGAGGTCCTCCAGCTGGGTCAGGGTCTCGATGTCGAGGTCGTTGGTCGGCTCGTCGAGGAAGAGGACGTTCGGCTCGTCCATCAGCAGGCGCAGGATCTGGAGCCGGCGCCGCTCACCGCCGGAGAGGTCGCCGACCGGCGTCCACTGCTTCTCCTTCGTGAAGCCGAACCGCTCGCAGAGCTGGCCCGCGGTCATCTCCCGGCCCTTGCCGAGGTCGACCCGGTCGCGTACCTGCTGGACGGCCTCCAGGACCCGCAGCGCCGGGTCGAGCTCGCGGACCTCCTGGGAGAGGTAGGCCAGCCTGACGGTCTTGCCGACGACGACCTTCCCGGCGGCGGGCTGTACGTCGCCCTGGGTGCGGGCCGCCTCGGCGAGCGTCCGCAGCAGCGAGGTCTTGCCCGCGCCGTTGACCCCGACCAGGCCGATCCGGTCGCCGGGGCCGAGCTGCCAGGTGAGGTGCTGGAGCAGGGTCTTCGGGCCGGCCTGGACGGTCACGTCCTCAAGGTCGAAGACGGTCTTGCCGAGCCGGGCGTTGGCGAACCGCATCAGCTCGCTCGTGTCGCGCGGCGGAGGCACATCGGCGATCAGCTCGTTGGCCGCCTCGATGCGGTAGCGCGGCTTGGACGTACGGGCGGGGGCGCCGCGGCGCAGCCAGGCCAGCTCCTTGCGGACCAGGTTCTGCCGCTTGACCTCCTCGGTGGCGGCGATCCGCTCGCGCTCGGCGCGGGCGAAGACGTAGTCGGAGTAGCCGCCCTCGTACTCGTAGACCGAACCGCGCTGGACGTCCCACATGCGGGTGCAGACCTGGTCGAGGAACCAGCGGTCGTGGGTGACGCAGACGAGCGCGGAGCGGCGGGCGCGCAGATGGCCGGCGAGCCAGGAGATGCCCTCGACGTCGAGGTGGTTGGTGGGCTCGTCGAGGACGATCAGGTCCGGCTCGCCGATGAGCAGCTTGGCCAGGGCGATCCGGCGCCGCTCGCCGCCGGAGAGCGGGGCGATGACGGTGTCCAGGCCGTGCTCGAAGCCGGGCAGCGCGAGGCCGCCGAAGAGGCCGGTGAGCACGTCGCGGATCTTGGCGCTGCCCGCCCACTCGTGGTCGGCGAGGTCGCCGATCACCTCGTGGCGGATGGTGGCCCCGGGGTCGAGCGAATCGTGCTGGGTGAGGACGCCGAGCCGCAGCCCGCCGCTGTGCGTGACGCGTCCGCTGTCCGCCTCCTCCAGCCGGGCGAGCATCCGGATCAGCGTGGTCTTGCCGTCGCCGTTGCGGCCCACGACGCCGATCCGGTCCCCCTCGGACACACCGAGGGACACCCCGTCGAGCAGGGCACGGGTGCCGTACACCTTGCTGACCTGCTCGACATTGACCAGATTGACGGCCATTTCACTCCTGCCCGGATGGATCGATCGGCTTCCCAGGGTACGGGGCGCCGATCTCTTGCCCACCCGGTTCCTCCGCCGTACAGTTCCCTGTACGTACAGATTCCTGTACATCACCACACCGGGAGGCGAGCATGCGCACCATGACCTACACGGAATCGCGTGCCAAGTACGCCGAGACCCTGAGCTCCGTCGTCAACGACCGTGAAGAGGTCATAGTGACGCGTGCCGGTCACGAGCCCGTGGTGATCGTGGCACTCGACGAGTACGAGGCCATGAAGGAGACGGCCTACCTCTACCGCAGCCCGGAGAACGCGCGGCGCGTCCTGGCCGCGATCGATGACCTGGAGAACGGTGGCGGCACCGTACGGGAGCTCACCGAATGAAGTTCGTCTGGCACGAATCGGCGTGGGCGGACTACGTGTGGTGGCAGGCCCAGGACCGCAAGATCCTCAAGCGGATCAACACCCTCCTCCAGGACATCGCCCGCAACGGAAACGAAGGCATCGGCAAACCCGAACCTCTGCGGCACGGATTCCACGGCTACTGGTCCCGCCGGATCAGCGACGAACACCGGCTCGTCCACCGCGTGGTCGAGGACGAGGTGCGCATCGCCTCGTGCCGCTACCACTACGGGAGGTAGTTCCCGCCCTCCCGGACGACCGTGGCCCCCGGGGCCGGGGACGCGGCGGTGCGGGCCTCGCGGCAGGTGCCGGAGGCCATGAGGGCGTCGGCCACCTTGCGGGCCGACTCCTCGTCCGCCGCCAGGAAGGCGGTGGTCGGGCCGGAGCCGGAGACCAGGGCGGCCAGGGCCCCCGCGGCGGTGCCCTCGGCGAGGGTGTCGGCGAGCGAGGGGCGCAGCGAGAGCGCGGCGGGCTGGAGGTCGTTGGAGACCGCCGCGGCCAGGGCCTTCGGGTCGCCGGTGCGCAGGGCGTCCAGGAGGGCGGGCGAGGCGGTGGGCGCGGGGACGTCGGTGCCCGCGGTGAGCCGGTCGAACTCGCCGTAGACGGCCGGGGTGGAGAGGCCGCCGTCGGCGACCGCGAAGACCCAGTGGAAGGTGCCACCGACCTCGATCGGGGTGAGGTGCTCCCCGCGCCCGGTGCCGAGGGCGGCGCCGCCGACCAGGCTGAACGGGACGTCGCTGCCGAGCTCCGCGCAGATGGCCAGCAGCTCCTCGCGGTCGGCGCCGGTGTTCCAGAGGGCGTCGCAGGCCAGCAGGGCGGCGGCCCCGTCGGCGCTGCCGCCCGCCATGCCGCCGGCGACGGGGATGTCCTTGGCGATGTGGAGGTGGACGTCGGGGGCGATGCCGTGCCGTTCGGCCAGCGCGATCGCGGCGCGGGCGGCGAGGTTCGTCGCGTCCAGCGGGACCTGGGCCGCGTCCGGGCCGGAGCAGGTGACGCGCAGCGCGTCGGCGGGGGTGACGGTGACCTCGTCGTACAGGCCGACCGCGAGGAAGACGTTGGCCAGGTCGTGGAAGCCGTCGGGGCGCGGGGCGCCGACGGCGAGCTGGACGTTGACCTTGGCCGGTACCCGGACGGTGATGCTCACGCGTCGCTCCCTGTGGGCTCGCTGGTGCTGCTGCTCGGCTTGTTCTCGGCGATGGCGGCGAACTCCTCGACGGTGAGCGCCTCGCCCCGGGCCTGCGGCGAGATCCCGGCGGCGAGCAGGGCGGCCTCGGCGGCGGGGGCGGACCCCGCCCACCCGGCCAGGGCGGCCCGGAGCGTCTTGCGGCGCTGGGCGAAGGCGGCGTCCACGACCGCGAAGACCTCGGTGCGGCTCGCCTTCGTGGCGAGCGGTTCGGTGCGCCGGACCAGCGAGACCAGCCCGGAGTCGACGTTGGGCGCGGGCCAGAAGACGTTGCGGCCGATGGAGCCGGCCCGCTTGACGTCCGCGTACCAGGCGGCCTTCACGGAGGGCACCCCGTAGACCTTGTTGCCCGGCCGGGCGGCCAGCCGGTCGGCGACCTCGGCCTGCACCATGACGAGCGTGCGCTCGATGGACGGGAACCGCTCCAGCATGGTCAGCAGGACCGGCACGGCGACGTTGTACGGGAGGTTGGCGACCAGCGCGGTGGGCGCCGGGCCGGGCAGCTCCCGGACGAGCATCGCGTCGGAGTGCACCAGGGCGAACCGGTCGGCCCGCTCCGGCAGCCGGGCGGCGACGGTGGCGGGCAGCGCACCCGCCAGCACGTCGTCGATCTCCACGGCGACCACCCGGTCCGCCGCCTCCAGCAGGGCCAGCGTCAGCGAGCCGAGCCCCGGGCCGACCTCGACGACGACGTCGTCCGGGCGGACCTCCGCCGTCCGTACGATCCGGCGGACCGTGTTGGCGTCGATGACGAAGTTCTGGCCGCGCTGCTTGGTGGGGCGTACGCCCAGCGCGGCGGCCAGTTCACGGATGTCTGCGGGGCCCAGGAGGGCGTCGGGCTCTGTGGTGCTCACCTGTAAAGCGTAAGGGCACCCCGCGCGGCGCCCCCGCGCCTCGGTCAGTAGTCGAAGGCCCTCGCCGTGTTCGTGGCGACCGCCTCGGCCAGGACGTCCTCCTCGACGCCCTTCACCTCGGCCATCGCGCGCAGGGTGACCGGGATCAGGTACGGCGCGTTCGGCCTGCCCCGGTACGGGGCCGGGGTCAGGAACGGCGCGTCCGTCTCGACGAGCAGCAGCTCCAGCGGGGCGACCTCCAGGGCGTCCCGCAGCGGCTGGGCGTTCTTGAAGGTGACGTTGCCCGCGAAGGACATGTAGTACCCGGCGTCCGCGCAGATCCGGGCCATGTCGCCGTCGCCGGAGTAGCAGTGGAAGACGGTGCGCTCGGGGGCGCCCGCGTCGGCGAGGACGCGCAGGACGTCCTTGTGGGCCTCGCGGTCGTGGATGACCAGCGCCTTGCCGTGCCGCTTGGCGATCTCGATGTGGGCCCGGAAGGACTCCTCCTGGGCGGCCATGCCCTCGGGGCCGGTGCGGAAGTGGTCGAGCCCGGTCTCGCCGACGCCGCGTACGTGGTCGAGGGCGGCCAGGGCGTCGATCTCGGCGAGGGCCTCGTGGAGTGCGGCCCGTCCGCCGGCCGGGCGGGCGCCCTGGCGGGCGGTGCCGTCCGGGTCGCCGTGCACGATGCGCGGGGCCTCGTTGGGGTGCAGCGCCACCGCCGCGTGGACCTGGGGGTGTGCGGCGGCGGTCTCGGCGGCCCAGCGCGATCCGGCCAGGTCGCAGCCCACCTGGACCACGGTGGTCACATTGACCGCGGCGGCCCTGGCCAGGGCCTCCTCGACGGTCGCGTCCTGCATGTCCAGGTGGGTGTGCGAGTCTGCGACCGGCACCCGGAGGGGTTCGGGCAGTGGCGGGGCTTCGGTACGGCTCATGCGGACGATCGTACGAGGGCGCGCCGGTGGCCCCGTGCCGTTCCGGCGCTACTTCCGGTGGAAGGGGTGCAGCAGATCGGACAGGTGCCAGTGGTGGCCGGTGGCCGCCGGTACGGGGGTCGCGCCCGCGGCCTCCTGGGCGTCGGCGGCGTCGGCGGGCCTGAACCGGGCAGGCGGGGTGTGGCGGAGCAGCTGCTGGACGGTGGAGACCCGGCCGGACCGCATGATGCGGACGACCTGTCCGCCGCAGTTCGCGCAGCTGGGCCTGGAGAGCGGCGAGGGGACCTGTTCCCCGTCCGCCTTGTAGATGACGAATGCGTTGTTGGAACCGTCGACGTGGTGCTCTATCTCGTACGCCTGTTCCCAGCCATACCCGCACCTCATGCAGGCGAAGGCATACGCCTCGTGTGCGGTGGTTGCTGCGATGTCGCTCATGCCCGCTCCTTTGTCCGCCGGACAGGCACTCCGGGCAAGCGGCCCGGAGAGCCGGAGAACGCGTCCCCGAACCAGTGGACGCCTTCACCAGGAGGAGCGCACCGGGCCCGGCCGACTGTTGGAGTCCTTTTGGCCTTCTCGTGGCGGAAAAGCCCGGTGCGCGGCTCTTGCTTTGCTTTTTACGATAGTCCTTTTGACCTACTGAAAGCAGGTGCACGATCAAGGACCGGTGGCGGCACACCGGACCAGCGTTCCGCTCAGTCCTTCGCCGCGTCCTTCGTTCCGTTCTTCGCCGCGCCCTTGGCCGCGTCCTTGGCCACGTTCTTCGCCGCCACGACCGCGTCGAACACCTCCCGCTTGGGCAGCCCGGCGTCGGCGGCGACGGCGGCGATCGCCTCCTTGCGCCGCTCCCCCGCCTCCTCGCGCACCAGCACCCTGCGCACCAGCTCCTCGGCGTCCAGCTCCTCGGGCCCGGACTCGGCGGCGCCCTCGACGACGACGGTGATCTCACCGCGTACGCCTTCGGCCGCCCAGGCCGCCAGCTCGCCCAGCGGGCCGCGCTTCACCTCTTCGTACGTCTTGGTCAGCTCCCGGCAGACGGCGGCCCGGCGGTCGGCGCCCAGGACCTCGGCCATCGCGGCGAGGGTGTCGTCGAGCCGGTGCGGGGCCTCGAAGAAGACCATGGTGCGGCGCTCCCCGGCCACCTCGCGGAGCCTGCCCAGCCGCTCACCGGCCTTGCGGGGCAGGAAGCCCTCGAAGCAGAAGCGGTCCACCGGCAGCGCGGACAGGGCGAGCGCGGTGAGCACGGCGGACGGGCCGGGCACGGCGGTGACCTTGACGTCCTTCTCCACCGCGGCGGCCACCAGCCGGTAGCCGGGGTCGGAGACCGACGGCATCCCCGCGTCGGTGACCAGCAGCACCCGGGCACCGCCGGTCAGCGCCTCGACGAGCTCGGGCGTACGGGCCGCCTCGTTGCCCTCGAAGTAGGAGACGACCCGGCCCGTGGTGTGGACGCCGAGCGCCTGGGTGAGGCGGCGCAGCCGCCGGGTGTCCTCGGCCGCGACGATGTCCGCCGTCTCCAGTTCGGCGGCGAGCCGGGGCGGGGCGTCCGCCACGTCGCCGATCGGGGTTCCTGCCAGTACCAGCGTTCCAGTCGTTCCAGTCACGGGAACCATCCTCCCAGCACGGGGGACAGCGTTCCCACAGACGCGTTCCCTACGATGGCGCGGTGACGAGTACAGCGCCCGAAGCCCGGCAGGGCCAAGACGCCGGGGAACCGCACGGCGAAGAATCGGCCTCCTGGCAGCGGCGGCTCCGCCGCTTCGGCCATGTGCCCAGGCCCGCGATCGGACTGCGCGAGCGCCTGGTCCCGCCGTACACGCGGCCCGGCGCCCAGCTGTGGGCGGTGCTCGGGGTCTCCCCGCGCCTGGCCGACCGGCTGGTGCGGTGGTCGGCGTGGGGCGGTCCGCTGCTGGTGGCGCTCGTCGCCGGGGTGCTGCGGTTCTGGAACCTGGGCAGCCCGCACGCCCTGATATTCGACGAGACGTACTACGCCAAGGACTCCTGGGCGCTGATCAACCAGGGGTACGAGGGCAACTGGCCCAAGGACGTCGACAAGCTGATCCTGGCCGACCCGTCGAAGGTCGACATCCCGGTCGATCCGGGGTACGTGGTGCATCCGCCGGTCGGCAAATGGGTGATCGGCCTCGGTGAGCAGCTCTTCGGTTTCACGCCGTTCGGCTGGCGGTTCATGGTGGCGCTGCTCGGCACGGTGTCGGTGCTGATGCTCTGCCGGATCGGGCGGCGGCTGTTCCGTTCGACGTTCCTGGGCTGCCTGGCGGGAACGCTGCTGGCGGTGGACGGCCTGCACTTCGTGATGAGCCGGACCGCGCTGCTCGACCTGGTGCTGATGTTCTTCGTGGTGGCGGCGTTCGGTGCGCTGCTGATCGACCGGGACTGGGCGCGGCGCAGGCTCGCCGCCGCCCTGCCGGTCGACGAGGAGGGGGTGCTGCGGCCGGACGCGCGGACCGCCGACCGCCTGCGGCTGGGCTGGCGGCCGTGGCGGATCGTCGCGGGCCTGATGCTGGGGCTGGCGTTCGGCACGAAGTGGAACGGCCTGTACATCCTGGTCGCCTTCGGCCTGATGACCGTCCTGTGGGACGTCGGCGCGCGCCGCACCGCGGGCGCGGCACAGCCGTACCTCACCGTGCTGAAGCGGGACCTGCTGCCGGCCTTCGTGTCGACGGTGCCGGTCGCGATCGGCACGTACCTGGTCTCCTGGACCGGCTGGATCGTCACCGGCAAGGGCTACTACCGGAACTGGGCGGCGACCGACGGGCAGGGCGGCCACTGGACGTGGCTGCCGGACTGGCTGCGCAGCCTGTGGCACTACGAGTACCAGGTGTACGAGTTCCACGTGAACCTGACGTCCGGCCACACGTACCAGTCCAACCCCTGGAGCTGGATCGTGCTGGGTCGCCCCGTCTCGTACTTCTGGGAGGAGGAGCCCGGCTGCGCGGCGTCGGAGAGCGGCAAGTGCGCCCGCGAGGTGCTGGCCATCGGGACGCCGCTGCTGTGGTGGGCGGCGTGCTTCGCCCTGGTGTACGTGGTGTGGCGGTGGATCTTCCGACGCGACTGGAGGGCGGGCGCGATCGCCTGCGGGGTGGCTGCGGGCTGGCTGCCCTGGTTCCTGTACCAGGAGCGGACGATCTTCCTCTTCTACGCGGTCGTCTTCGTGCCGTTCCTCTGTCTGGCGGTGACGATGATGATCGGCGGCCTACTGGGCCCGGCGGCCGGAACCGGCCCCCGCCCCCCGGAACTCGCGACAACGGCCGACGACCCGACCGGCGAGCGACGCCGGACCCTGGGCGCGGTGGCGGCGGGTGTCCTGGTCCTGCTGATCATCTGGAACTTCATCTACTTCTGGCCGATCTACACGGGCGCCTCCATCCCGGACGGCTCGTGGCGCGACCGGATGTGGCTGGACACCTGGATCTGAGCGCGAGCAATCGCGTGGAGGGGCCGCGGTCGTCGACTGCGGCCCCTCGGTCGGTTGTTGGCCATCACCAGCCCCTGGTGGCGGCCCACAGACGGCCCACAGGTGTTGTGCGTGGTGTGATGGGTCCGCCCGCTCAAGGGGGAGGGAAGGGCTGTGTTGAGATCGGCACGGACGTCTGCTGCGGGTGGCGTGAGCCAGAAGCAACCAAACGAAAACGTCCGCCTTCCCGAGTAAGGCCCCAGCTCAAGAAGGGTTGTCCCCGCAGGCGCGGGGGTGGTCCCGGGGGACGCACCCAGGTCAGCTCGGGCGGGGGGTTGTCCCCGCAGGCGCGGGGGTGGTCCGGCCGACGGCGGGACTGCCTTCGTCGACCGCACGTTGTCCCCGCAGGCGCGGGGGTGGTCCGGGCGAGAAGGTCAGCCTGGAGGCCATGCCGGAGATGTCCCCGCAAGCGCGGGGGTGGGTCGCCCGGCTGGTTCCGGGGGCAGGGGGCGCGTCGCGGGGCGGAATTCCTCAGGCGTGCCCGGCGGGCTCCGCCCGGCTGGCACCGGCGTTCGAGGGTGTCGCTCTCTCGGGCGGTCATGACCCCCTTCCCGGCACTGTGGTGAGAAAGGCCCTTCTCGGTCGGTGTCGGCGAAATTACCCTTCAGCACATTGGGAAGGTTCTCGGCGAAAGGGTAAAAAATGCGTTTTTCCATGCGGGCCCTGGTAGTTGGCGGCATGTCTGCGGCCGCACTCTCGTGCGCGGCGGCCTTCCCGGTGAACGCCACCGAGGCACCGGCCGACGCGCCCGTCATCGCGGCCACCGGCTGTTACATCCACAACGTGTCGGGCGGCACCCTCAACATCCGCAGCGGGCCCGGAACCCGGTACACGGGCATCGGTTCCATGGCGGCGGGCAGTCGGCTGCCCTGTGGTGTCGACAAGGACAGCGTGACGAAGGGGCAGAGCTACACCTCCTGCGGCGGCGGGAACGGCTGGATGACCGTGAAGATCGACGGCCGGGACGGCTGGGTCGCCGAGGAATGCGTGGCCGTGGGCGCCAACTGACGCGCCGCCAAAGTGACGGAACGCCCCCGGAGGTCGGCCTCCGGGGGCGTTCCGTCGTACCGGAGCCGGTGCGCGCCACCCGCACCGCGTCCGACCCCCGTACCGCGTTCCACCCCGCATCGCGTTCCGGTAACAACCGTCACGGCTTCAACCATCCTCCCGTAGGGTGCCGAGAAGTGTTCCGTTGAACATGTTCAACAGAAACTTCCGGGGAGGGGGACTGCGGATATGCGCAGTGGAGTGAAGATAGGAATGGTCAGTGGGGTCCTCGCCGTCGTGGTCGGCGGGGCGGGATACGGGGCGTACAACGTCCTGTCCGCGTTGAACGACGGGAACGGGGGCGGGGGTACGGACGCGGCGTCCACCTCCACCGAGGTGAAGTCGGGCCCCGTCACCAAGGAGGAGATCGCGGACGCCTCCAAGAAGTTCCTGCTGGCCTGGGCGAACGACGAGTCGGACGCCGCGTCCCAGCTCACCAACAACCCCGTCGAGGCCGCGCCGCTCCTCGCCGGGTACCGAGGGGACGCGCATGTCACCAAGGCGGTGATCACGCCCGGGACACCGACCGGCGCGAAGGTCCCGTACACGGTGAAGGCGACCGTCTCCTACGGCGGCAAGTCCGCGTCGTGGTCGTACGCCTCGGAGCTGACCGTGGTGCGCGGGGTGACCACCGGCCGCCCGCTGGTGGACTGGTCCCCCTCCGTGGTCCACCCGGACCTCACCGACGGCGCCAAGCTCCGGACGGGCGGGCCGAGCACCCCGGCGATCAAGGCTCTCGACCACACCGGCCGGGAGCTCACCAAGGAGAAGTACCCCTCCCTGGGCCCGGTCCTGGACACCCTGCGCGAGAAGTACGGGCAGAAGGCCGGCGGCACCGCGGGCATCGAGACCTGGATCGAGTCCGGCGAGGCGAAGGGCCCGAACAAGACGCTGCTCACCCTGTCCAAGGGCCGTCCCGGCGAGCTGCACACCACCCTGGACGCCCGGGTGCAGGCGGCGGCCGAGGAGTCGGTCAAGAAGTTCAGCCAGGCGTCGGTGGTCGCGATCCAGCCGTCCACCGGGTCGATCCGGGCGGTCGCCAACAATCCGGCGACCGGGTTCAACGCGGCGATGCTGGGCAAGCAGGCCCCCGGTTCGACGATGAAGATCGTGACCTCGGCGCTGCTCATCGAGAAGAACCTCGCGGCGTCCGGCCGGCCCATCGAGTGCCCGGAGACCGCGATGTACCAGGGCCGCACCTTCAAGAACCTGGACGGGTTCTCGATCCCCAACGGCACCCTCACCACCAGCTTCGCCCGGTCCTGCAACACCGCCTTCATCAAGCTGATCGACGACACGAAGGACGACGCCGCGCTGGCGAAGGAGGCCCGTGACGTCTTCGGCATCGGCCTGGACTGGCAGACCGGCGTCGCCTCCTTCGACGGCAGCGTCCCCGAGGAGACCGGCGGCGAGGCGGCCGCCCAGTACATCGGCCAGGGCACGGTCCAGATGAACGCCCTCAACATGGCGTCGATCACCGCCACCGCCCGCAACGGCACCTTCCGCCAGCCGGTCCTCGTCTCCCCCGAGCTGGACAACCGCCCGATCGCGCGGGCCGCCCGCCCGCTGCCCGCCTTCGTGTCCGGGCAGCTCACCGAGATGATGCGGCAGACGGCGAGCTGGGGCACCGGCAAGCAGGCGATGGCCACGGTCGGCGGCGACAAGGGCGCCAAGACGGGATCGGCGGAGGTGGACGGCCAGTCCACGTCGAACAGTTGGTTCACCGGGTTCAGCAACGACCTGGCCGCCGCGGCGGTCGTCCAGTCCGGCGGCCACGGCGGCGACGCAGCCGGCCCGGTGGTGGCGGCGGTCCTGCGCGCGGGCCCGTGACCGAGGAACGGTACGTCCGTGGGAGCGAGTTGCCGGGACCGTAGAGTGCGGCCATGACCACTCCTGACACCACCGCCGCCGAAGCCCACCCCCGATTCGCCGAGGCCCTGCGGGAGCTGGGCCTCGGCGTCGAGGTCCGCCGCTTCCCGGAGGCCACCCGTACCGCCGCCGAGGCCGCCGCCGCGATCGGCTGTGAGCTCAGCGCGATCGTCAAGTCGCTGATCTTCGAGGCCGACGGTGTGCCGGTGCTGGTCCTGATGGACGGCTCCTCGCGCGTCGACGTGGAGCGGGTACGGGTGGAGCTGGGCGCCGCGAAGGTGAAGCGGGCCGGGGCCGACCTGGTCCGCGAGACCACCGGGTACGCCATCGGCGGCGTACCGCCCTTCGGACACCGGACCCGGACGCGGGTGCTGGCCGACCGCGGCCTCCTCGGCCACGACGTGGTGTGGGCGGCGGCGGGCACCCCGCACACGGTCTTCCCGCTCGACCCCACGTCCCTGATCGGGCACGCCGGAGGCACCGTGGTGGACGTGCGCGAGCAGACGAAGTGACCCCGCTGGTCGCCCTGGCGGTCCTGGTCGCGGCGGTCACCCACGCGAGCTGGAACGCCATCGCGCACGCCATCCGGGACCAGCTGGTCTCCTTCACGCTGATCTCCGGGGGCGGGCTGCTGATCGGTGCGGCCCTCGCCTGCTTCACCCCGCTCCCGGCGGCCGGGGCCTGGCCGTACCTGCTGGTCTCGGCGGCGCTCCATGTGGCGTACATGCTGCTGCTGATGTGCTCGTTCACCCTGGGCGACTTCGGGCAGATGTACCCGATCGCCCGGGGCACGGCCCCGCTGGTGGTGACGGTGCTGGCCGCCGTGTTCGTCGGTGAGCGGCCCGGTGGCTGGACCACCGCGGGGGTGGCGGTGGCCTCGGCGGGGCTCGTCGGGCTGGCGCTCTGGGGCATCCGGGGCTCGGGCCGGCGCCCGGACTGGCCCGCCCTGCTGGCCGCCGGGGCGACCGGCCTGGCCATCGCCGGGTACACCACCGTGGACGGGGTCGGCGTACGCGCCTCCGGCACCCCGCTCGGCTACATCGCGTGGCTGATGGTCCTGGAGGGCCTGGCCATCCCCGCGTACGCCCTGTACCGCCGCCGCGCCGGACTACTGCCCGCGCTCCGCCCGTTCGCGACGCGCGGACTGCTGGGCGCGGCCCTGTCGGTGACCGCGTACGGCCTGGTCCTGTGGGCGCAGACCCGTGCCGCGCTGGCCCCGGTCGCCGCCCTTCGCGAGTCGTCGATCATCGTCGGCGCGGCCATCGGCACGGTCCTGTTCAAGGAGCGCTTCGGCGCCCCGCGCATCGCCGCGGCCGGTCTGATGGTCATCGGCATCGGCCTGATGCTCCACCCGGGCTGAGCGCGTCGCCCCGCACCGTCCGTGCCCGGACCCGTCGTTCAGGCGGGCCGGGCGCGGATGTGCAGGTGGCCCTCGCGGGGGAAGGTGGGCGGCGCCGGGGGCAGGACGCGGTCGAAGACGTACCGGCTCTTCTCCGCCACGCGGCACGAGGCCGGGTTGTCCACCTGGTGCAGGAGTTCCAGCCGCTCCAGGACGTCCGGCCCCCAGGTGGCGAAGGCCCAGTCGGTGACGGCTTCGAGGGCGCGCGGGGCGACGCCGCGACCGCGTGCGTGCGCCGCCGTCCAGTAGCCGACCTGGGCCGAACGGCTCGTGAAACCCACATCCTTCTTGAAGATCAGCTGTCCCGCCAACTCCCCCTGCGGCACGTCGGCCCGCTCCTCCAGGACGGCGAACCCGAACCGGCTCCCCGCCTCCCAGCCGGCTTCCCGGTCCCGCACCCACTGTTCCGCGTCGGCCCGGCCGTCCAGGGGCGGGCCGGCCCAACGACGCAGGACGGGGTCCCGGAACGCGTCGACGAGGGCCGGTACGTCGGCCGGCCGCCAGGGGCGGAGCAGCAGGGCGGGGGCGGACGGCGTCGCGTCCGCGCGCAGGGTGGTGGCAGCGGGCATCGACCGATCGTACGGATCGGCGCCCCGCACCACCAAGGGGCGCGGACGCGGCGGGAGTACGGTCCGGGCCGCGCCCATGGCGGGGGGGTCGCGAAACGATGTGACAGGTCGGGGGGAGTGAGTGTCACGTCTTTCGTCCCGGGGGCACTGCGGGGGCGCGGGTTCGGCCGATGTCCGGGCGCCGGAAGCGGCATTCCTCGCCCGCCGCCTCGGCCGATCTCGTCGCGGGCGTCAAGTACGGGCATTTCGGAGGGCGGTTCGGTAACTCTCAAGGTTGACCCGGGGCTCTTCTGACATGCGGTGATTCACAGGTATGCCGCTGCCGATAGACCCAGTGGAGTGAATGATCGGCAGCCCGCTGGACTGGCGCGAAACGTAGCTGTTTGGGTGCGATACGTAATCGATTTGTTTTGCCGCAGGAGGCTTTACGTGTTCCACCGCAAGACGTCCCCCGCCGCCGGTTCCGGGCACGGCGGGGGCTTCGTCCGCAAGGTCGCGCTGGGGGCGGTGGCCGCACTGACGCTCGTGGCCACCGCACAGGCCGGCGCCTCGGCGGCTCCGGCATCCGATCCCGCCCCGGCCCCGGGCCCCGCTCCGGCCCCGGCGGCCGAGCCCGCGCAGTGGGTGGTGCTCGGCGACTCGTACACGAGCGGGGAGTTCGTCGGCAACCCGAGCCCGGCCCTGGGCAATCCCGGCCGGGACGGGTGCGACCGGACGGCGGGCGCGTACCCGAGCCTCGTCGAACGCAAGCTGGCCGCCGACCCGCCGGGCGGCCGGGCCGTGAAGCTGACCGACGTCAGCTGCGGCGGCGCCACGATCAAGGAGATCACCACCGACCGGCAGACCCCCGTCAGCCCGGTGGAGCCGCCCGAGGGCGGCTGGCCCAGCCTGTCCCCCCAGATCGGGCGGTCCGCGCTGGGCGCCGGAACCGACGTGGTCACGATCAGCGCCGGCGGCAACAGCCTGCCGTTCAGCAAGATGTTCGTGTCCTGCCTGATCGGCGGGATCGGGCAGTCGGACGGGGCCGCCCCCTGCCGGGACGCCTACGAGGCGAACGGCCCGGTCTTCGACCCCGAGTCGATCCAGACCAAGTACGACCGGGTCACCCGGGAGTACGCCGCCATGCTGCGCGCCGTCCACCAGAAGGCGCCCGGGGCCAAGGTCATCACGGTCGGCTACCCCACGATCGTGCCGTCCGACCCCGCCACCTGCGACCGGCAGGACTCCAGCGAACTGGCCGCCGACGTCCAGGGCCTCGGCCGCATCTCCGTCACCCATGGGGACATCGCCTGGCTGAACGGGGTCAACACCCACCTCAACGCGCTCATCAAGGCCCTCACGAAGCTGAGCGGCGACACCTACATCGACATCGCGGCCCCCAGCGTCGGCCACGACGCCTGCCAGCCCCGGGCCAGGAAGTGGGTGGAGGGGATCTGCGGCGAGGGCGGCCCGTACTGGCCGCAGGAGACCGCCCTCGGCCTGGTCACCCTGTCGTGCCCCGATGACGAGCGGGCCACCCTCATGCACCCCAACTCCACGGGTCAGGCCGATACCGCCACCCGGGTCGAGGCCGCCGTCCGCAACGCCCTGAAGTAGCCCCGGCCGCCCGGCGGGCCCTCTTCGGCCCCGGTCGGCCCGAGGGCCGGTCGGGGTTCGGGCGAATGCACCGCCCCCTGTCCCTCCGTAGCGCCGGAAGCCCACCGCGAGGTGGGCGGCAGGCCGTCGTTCGGAGGGACTTGGCGTTCCGTCCGCCACCCGGAGCGGGCCCGCGTCCACGCCGTCGACGCGTACTTCGCCCGTGGACGGCCGGGCGCGAAGCCTGGGGTTTTGACGAAGACTTGATCGAACACCGGGCGACCGGAACGGCTTTCTGTCCGATGCTTCTGCCGTCGGAGTTCCTACGATTCGGGGGAGTGGCGAATGCCGGACAGGGTCAGGCCGATGCGGACGGTGCCGCGCCTGGGCACGTACAACGGGTTCGGGCGGACGTTGCTGGGCAGGACGAAGCCGGATGCCGACGGGGCCTGTTTCGCCACCCACTGGTTCACCCTGCTGTTGCTGCCGATACGGCCGCTCGGGCGCTACTACGTCAAGGAGGGCGCGACGGTCGAGCGGTCCACGGGGCCCGGGGCCTCGACCAGTACCACGGAGTACGTGTTCCTGGGCGAGGCCGAGCTCCGCGCGAGCGAGGTGATCCGGACCTATCTGTTCCGCTGGGTGGTGGTGCCGCTCGTCGTGGCCGGGCCCGTGACGGTGTTCGGGCTCAACAGCGACGCGTACAGCCGTGAGCACCCGCTCCTGTTCCTGCTGCTGCTCCTCGGGATCCCGATCGGCGGCATCATCGTGCTGGCGGTGGCGCTGGGGCTCAGGGAGAAGTTCCTGTCATCGGCGCGGGTACCGGAGTGGGTCGGCTCCGGTCCGCCCCGGGGCTGATCCCGGCAGGCACGTCGGCGGGCGCGTCGGCGGGTCGGGCGGACGCACCCGGCGCGCCCGACGCGGCCGGGCGCAGGAGCAGGGCGCAGGCGAGGGCGGCCAGCAGGGCGAGGGAGCCCGCCACGGTCATGCAGAGCCGCATGCCGTCCAGGAACGACTCGCTCAGCGCGCCCAGGGCCTGACCGGTGGCCGCGTCCAGGTCGAGCCCGGCCACGGCGCCGAGCCCCTGCTCGCGGGCGGTGTCGACGACGAGGGCGGCGGTCCGGTCCGGGACGCCCGCGTCGGCGAGGCGGCCGGGCAGCGCGTCCACGGCGCGGGTGGTCAGCAGGGCACCGAGCACGGCGGGGCCGAGGGCACCGCCGACCTGGCGGAACGCGTTGTTCCCGGCGGCGGCCATCCCGGCGAGCCGGAACGGCACGGAGGAGACCGCGGAGGCCGTCATCGGGGTCATCACGGCGCCCATGCCGAGGCCGAGCAGGACCAGCCGCCAGGCCATCGCACCGTAGGAGGTGCCGGCGTCGACGGTGGTCAGCGAGAACATCGCGCCCGCCGCGACGACCAGGCCCGAGGTGATCAGGACCCGGGCCGGGACCCGGTGCATCAGGCGCCCGACGGGCACCGCGACCAGCAGCGACGTACCGGACATCAGGGCCATCCGCAGCGCCGCGTCGATCGTGCTCAGGTGCTGCACCATGCCGAAGTACAGGCTCAGCACGAAGAAGAAGCCGATCAGCCCGAGGAAGCTGATCATGGCGACCAGGGTGGTGGCGGTGAAGGCCGGGCTGCGGAACAGGGCCAGGTCCAGCATCGGGCTCGTGCTGCGCCGCTCCACGAGGACGAAGACGACCGCGGAGACGGCGCCGAGCGCCAGGGTCGCCACCACGGCGGGCTCACCGAACCCGTCCGCGCCGCCCTCGATGACGCCGTAGACGACGGCGGTCACCGCGACGGCCGCACTGATCTGGCCCGGCCAGTCGAGACGGCGGCCGTGCGGGGCGCGCGAGTCGGGCAGCAGGAACGCGGCGACGACCAGGACGATCAGCGAGACCGGTATGGGCAGCAGGAAGATCCAGCGCCACCCGACGTGCTCCAGCAGCGTTCCGGCGATCAGCGAGCCCACGGCGAGCGAACCCATCAGGGACATCGCCCACAGGCCGATGAACCTGCCGCGCTCCCGGTGGTCGGGGACGGCGTGGCTGATCAGGGCCAGCGTCGTGGGCAGCAGCGCCGCCGCACCGAGGCCGGAGGCCGCCTGACCGGCCCACACGCCCTGCACCGAGTCCGAGAACAGCGAGATCGCCGCGCCCAGGGCGCAGAGCGCCATGCCCGTCTGGAACACCCGCTTGCGGCCGTGGACGTCACCCCACACGCCGGTCGTCAGGATCAGCGCGGCCATCGGCAGCACGAACGCGTCCGACACCCAGGACAGCTGGGAGGTGGAGGCGCCCAGGGACCGCTGGATGGCCGGGAGGCTCACCGAGACGGTGGTCACGGGGAGGTAGGCGACGAAGACGCCCAGGCAGGCCATGAGCAGGGTGATCCGGCGCCCCGATGCGCCGCCCGGCCCCGGAGTGCCCGTTCCCGGTATCTCCGGCCCGGCCTGTGTCGTTGGGGGATTCACTGATGGTTCCTTCGGCTGCGTGCGTGGGCGCCGCCGTCCGGCGTACGCCCGGTCCCGGGCCGGGCGCACCGGCGCACCACCACGGTCCGCGCGGGCCACCGGTCGCCCGCGGAGCCGCCGACCAGCTTCGCCCCGGACCTCGCTGAACTCCCAAAAGATCCCGCCGGATGTCCTGGAACCCTCGTACAGGGCGCCACACGTGTGAGGATTCCTCCATGGCCGACGATCTGGACCGCAAAATCATCCACGGACTGAGCTGCTCGCCCCGTGTCTCCTTCCGCCGCCTCGGCGAGGTCGTCGGGGTGTCCGAGCAGACCGTGGCGCGCCGCTACAACGCGCTGAAGCGCAGCGGGGTCGTCCGGGTCGTGGGGCTGGGCAGCCCCGTCGCCCGGGGCCGGTCCGAGTGGGTCGCACGGCTGCGCTGCCGCCCGGACGCGGTGGGGCCGCTCGCGGACTCGCTGGTGCGCAGGCCGGAGGTCACGTACACGAGCATCGCCTCGGGGGGCTCGGAGATCATCTGCATCATCCGCTCCCCCGCCGGGACGGCCTCCGACAACGTGCTGCTGCGTCGGCTGCCCCGGTCGGCGTCGGTCCTCGACATGAGCGTCGACCTGCTGATCCACCCCTTCGGCTCGCCGGGGACGACCGGCTGGACGGGCGGGGAGGGCTCGCTCACCGACGCGCAGGTGCGGCGGCTGACGGCGGACCGGCCGGTGGTGACCGGGTCCCCGCGTCCCGCCGCCGACGAGGACCGCCCGCTCCTCGAAGCGCTGGCGGAGGACGGCCGGGCCTCCCACACCCGCCTCGCGGAGGTCACCGGCTGGTCCGCGCCGCGCGTGGCCCGTCGGCTGGAGGCCCTCGAAGCGTCGGGCGCGCTGGTCTACGACGTGGACGCCGTGCCCGAACGCCTGGGCTACGAGCTCAACGCCACCCTCTGGCTCCAGGTCGACCTCCCCCGGCTGCAGGAGGTCGGCGAGGCGCTGAGCGGGCACGACGAGTGCGCGTTCGCCGCGGCGGTCAGCGGCAGGCACAACATCATGGCCGTCGTCATCTGCGAGGACGCCCAGCACTTCTACCGCTACCTCAGCGGCCGTCTCGCCCGGACCGAGGGGGTCAGGGGGTACGAGATCAGCGTGCGGGTGCGCCGCCTCAAGCTGGCCGCCTCCCTCATCCTGAACGGGCGGCTGATCCACCCCGCGCTCGCCTGAGGGGCGGGGTGGCTCAGGAAGGGGTGCACGCCTCGGCGATCGACACGCTGTTCTCGTAGAGGTGGAAGCGGACGATCCGGCCCTCCTCGACGGTGACGCGCAGCGCGTAGGGGCCCTCGAAGGACTTCCCCGTCGCGCGCACGGTGCCCGCGAGGTGCCCCATCAGGACGGCGTCGGTGCCGTCGACGAGGAACGCGTCGACGGAGGCCCGCGCGTCCTCGGGCACGGTGTGCGCGGCCAGCTCCCCGAACTGGGCGGCGCATTCGGCCGCGGTGGAGCGCGGCCGGATCCACGGGACGGCGGGGTTCTCGGCGAGCTGCCAGTCGACCTCGTCCGCGAAGAGGGCGACGAGCCGCTCCGTGTCCTCGGCGGCCCGCGCGGTGAAGAACTCCTGGACGACCCGGCGCGTGGCCTCGGCGGCGTAACTCGCGGTCTTCTCGGCCGGCTTGACGGTCATGGTCGCTCCTCTGTCCTCGGTACCGGAACCCCTGTCGGGTCTCGTCGACCTGCCCCACCCTGCCCCGGCGGGGACACGCGGTCGATTACGTCCGGGGTAATGACCAGGGCGGCAGGCGGATCGCGGGGCGGGTCAGCCGTCCGAAACGGCCTGGTGGAAGCCGTAGTTGGAGGAGGTCAGGCCGCCGTCCACCCGGAGGGTGGTGCCGGTGATCCAGGAGGCGTCGCGGGAGGCGAGGAAGGCGACGGCGGACGCGATGTCCTCCGCCTCGCCGACCCGGCCGAGCGGGTAGAGGGCGGCCGCCCGGGCCAGTTGCGCGTCCTTGCCCGCCCAGGCGTCGGTGCGGATGGTGCCGGGGGCGATCAGGTTGACGCGGACGCCGCGCGGTCCGGCGTGGCCGGCGAGGGTGCGGGTGAGGCTGGCGAGCCCCGCCTTCGCGGCGCTGTAGCCGTGGTTGCCGAAGTCCTGCTCGCCGTTGACCGAACCGATGTTGACGATCGCGCCCCGGCCCGAGGCCACCAGGTGCGGGAGGGCGGCACGGGCGCAGCGGTAGGGGCCGGTGAGGCTGACGTCCAGGTCGCGCTGCCAGGACTCGTCGGGCTCGTCCTCGAAGAGCGGGACATCGGTGGAGCAGGCGTACGCGTTGTTGACCAGCACGTCGAGGGTGGAGAAGGCGGTGACGGCGCGGGCGACCGCCGCTTCGACGGCGCTCCGGTCGGCCACGTCGCAGGCGAGCGCCTCGGCGGTGCCGCCCGCCGCGCGGACCGCCGGGGATTCCCGTATCGCCTCGGCGGTGCGGGTGGCGCGGGCGCCGTCCAGGTCGGTGACCAGGACGCGGGCGCCCTCCGAGGCGAGCCGGTGGGCGGTGGCCGCGCCGATGCCCTGGCCCGCCCCGGTGATCAGTACGCCGTATCCGTCGAACCTCGGTGCCGTTCCGGTGGGTTGAGTGGGTGTCATAGCGCCGACCGTACTGCCCTGACCAGTGCCTGGGCACGGGGGTCGGCGGTGACTCCCTTCTGCAGGCCGTTGGTGACGTAGCCGAGCGCGATGCCCGATTCGGGGTCGGCGAAGCCGAGCGAGCCGCCCCGGCCGGGGTGGCCGAAGGAGCCGGGGGCGAGCAGCGGGGCCGCCGGGCCGTGCAGCATGTAGCCGAGGCCGAAGCGGGTGCTGACGACCAGGACCCGGTCCGGGCCGGCCGATTCCTCGGTGCGGGCCAGGGTGAGGGTGGCGGGGGCGAAGAGGCGGTGGCCGTCGACCGGGCCGATCATCGCGGCGTAGGCGCGGGCCAGCGCGCGGGCGGTGGAGATGCCGTTGGAGGCGGGGAGTTCGGCGGCCCGGTAGCCGGGGTCGTTCTCGTCGGGCAGCGGGTCGATGGCGCCGAAGGCGCGGCGGGTGAGGGACTCCGGGTCGCGGTAGGCCTCGGTGACGGAGCGTTTGGGGCGCATCCGCAGGACGCCGCCGTCCGATGTGCCGGTGGCGGCGGGCGGTTCGACGGGTCCGATCCGGCCGACCCGGTGGGTCTCGTCGGCGGGGAGGCCGAACCAGAAGTCCAGGCCGAGCGGGCGGGCGATCTCCTCGGCGATCCACCGGCCGACGGTGCGTCCGGTGACCCTGCGGACCAGCTCGCCGACGAGCCAGCTGTAGGTCTGGGCGTGGTAGCCGTGGTCGGTGCCGGGCTCCCACTGGGGGCGCTGGGCGGCGACGGCCTGCGGCCCGGAGATCCCGTCGGCGGCCTCGGAGGGGGTCAGCGGGCAGTCGAGGGCGGGGAGTCCGGCCCGGTGGGCGAGGAGGTGGCGGACGAGGGTGCGTTCCTTGCCGGCGGCCTTGAACTCGGGCCAGTACGTGCTGACCGGGGCGTCCAGGTCGAGTTGGCCTCGCTGGTGGAGGAGGAGCGGTACGGCGGCGGCGATGCCCTTGCCGGCCGAGCGGACGATCTGCACGGTGTCCAGGGCCCAGGGTTCGGTGCCGTCCACGTCCCGGGTCCCGGCCCAGAGGTCGACGACCTTGTGGCCGTCCCGGTAGACGGCGACGGCCGCGCCGCGTTCGCCGCGCTGCTCGAAGTTACGGACGAAGGCGTCCCGGACCGGTTCGAATCCGGCCGCCACCGTGCCGCGTACGTCCACGCCCGCACCGGCGCCTGCTTCTGCGCTCCCGCTCATCCCCCCATGGTGCACGCCGGAGCGCGTGGTGCGGGGACCGGGTCACCCGTGGCGGACGGTCACCGAGCGCGGGTCGAAGCCGAAGGGCAGCTCCAGCCGGTGGGCGCGCATCAGTTCGTCGTCGCAGAGGAGGTCCTGGGTGCGGTCGTCGGCGGTGATGACGCCGTCGCTGAGGATCACCGAGCGCGGGCAGAGCTCCAGGGCGTACGGCAGGTCGTGGGTGACCATGAGCACGGTGACGTCCAGGGACCGCAGGATGTCGGCGAGTTCGCGCCGCGAGGCCGGGTCCAGGTTGGAGGACGGCTCGTCCAGGACCAGGATCTCCGGCCGCATGGCGAGGACGGTGGCGACGGCGACGCGGCGGCGCTGGCCGAAGGAGAGGTGGTGCGGCGGCCGGTCGGCGTACTCCGCCATGCCGACCCGGGTCAGCGCCTCGGTGACCCGTTCGTCCAGTTCGGCGCCGCGCAGCCCGGAGGCGGCCGGGCCGAAGGCGACGTCCTCGCGGACGGTGGGCATGAAGAGCTGGTCGTCGGGGTCCTGGAAGACGATGCCGACGCGGCGGCGGATCTCGGCCAGGTTCCGCTTCTCGACGGGGAGCCCGGCGACCCGGACGGTGCCCGCGCCCGCGTCGAGGATGCCGTTGAGGTGGAGGACGAGGGTGGTCTTCCCGGCGCCGTTGGGGCCGAGCAGGGCGACGCGTTCGCCCCGGCCGACCGTGAGGTCCACGCCGAAGAGGGCCTGGTGGCCGTCGGGGTAGGCGAAGGCGAGGCCGCTGACCTCCAGCGACGGGGCGGTTTCGGGGGACGCGGTGGACTGGCTCATAGGGTCCATCCCAGCAGACAGACGGCGAGGGCGAGCAGGGGGAGCACCGCGGCGTGCGCCCACTGGGCCCGGGAGGCGGTCACCTCGTCGATGACCGGCATGGTGCCGGTGTAGCCGCGGCTGACCATGGCGAGGTGGACGCGTTCGCCGCGTTCGTAGGACCGGATGAACAGGGCGCCCGCCGTCTTGGCGAGCACCCCCCAGTGGCGTACGCCGCGCGCCTCGAAGCCCCGGGAGCGGCGGGCGATCGACATCCGGCGCAGTTCGTCGGTGACGACGTCGCCGTACCGGATCATGAAGGAGGCGATCTGGACGAGGAGCGGCGGGAGCTTGAGCCGCTGGAGGCCGAGGAGCAGTTCGCGCAGTTCGGTGGTGGAGGCGAGGAGCACGGAGGCGGCGACGCCGAGGGTGCCCTTGGCCAGCACGTTCCAGGCGCCCCAGAGGCCGGGGACGCTGACGGAGAGGCCGAGCACGTGGGTCTGCTCGCCGGGCACGACGAACGGCATGAGCAGGGCGAAGGCGACGAACGGCACCTCGATGAGCAGCCGTTTGAGCAGCAGGCCCGCCGGGACGCGGGCCAGTGCGGTGACCGCGCCGAGCAGCGCCGCGTACAGCCCGAAGGCCCAGACCGACTCGCGCGGGGTCAGGACGACGACCACGACGAAGCAGAAGGCCGCGGCGATCTTGCAGTGCGGCGGCAGTGCGTGGACGGGCGAGTGGCCGTGCCGGTAGAGCTTGTGCGCGTGCCCGGCGCCCATGTCAGACGGTTTCCTTGTCGTGGGCGGGGGCCTCGGGGGTGTCCTGGGCGCGGCGGCGGCGGAGCACGTAGAAGACTCCGCTGCCGACGACGACGGTGGCGCCGACGCCGATGATCCCGGCGAGGCCGCCGGAGAGCCGGGCGTCGGCGACGTCCTTGACGCCGTAGTCGGCGAGCGGGGAGTCCTTGGCCGCGTGCTCCTCGGTCTTCTTGTCGATGCCCTGGTCGGCGGCGACCTTCTCCAGGCCGTCGGGGCTGGAGGAGGCGTAGTACGAGACGAAGCCGGCCAGGACGAGCGCGGTGACCAGGCCGGTGGCCCACAGGCCGCGGTGGGAGCGGGCGGCGGCCGGGGCGGGGGCCGGCTCGGCCGCGGTGGGGGCGTCGACGAGTTCGCCGTCGACCCGGAGCTTGAGGGTGGTGGCCAGGCCCCGGGCGCCGTGCACCAGGTCGGGGCGGACGGCGATGACGGCGCCGACGGTCAGGGCGGTGATCAGCGCCTCGCCGATGCCGATGAGGACGTGGACGCCGACCATCGCGGTGAAGACCTTGCCGATCGGGATGTCGGTGGTGCCGCCGACCCAGTAGACCAGCGTGAAGGCGACGGCCGCGGCGGGCACGGAGACCAGCGCGGAGACGAACGAGGCGACGGTCACCGAGCGGCGCGTCCTCGGCAGCACCTTGAGCAGCCCGCGGAAGAGGGCGTAGGCGACGACGACGGTGACGACGCCCATGTCGAGCACGTTGACGCCGAGCGCGGTGAGGCCGCCGTCTGCGAAGAGGATGCCCTGCATCAGCAGGACGACGGTGACGCAGAGGACCCCGGTGTACGGCCCCACCAGGATCGCCGCCAGCGCCCCGCCCAGCAGATGGCCGCTGGTGCCGGCCGCGACCGGGAAGTTCAGCATCTGCACGGCGAAGATGAACGCGGCGACGAGCCCGGCGAGCGGCGCGGTCCGCTCGTCCAGTTCGCGCCGGGCCCCGCGCAGGCCGACCGCGACCGCGCCCGCGGCGACGACGCCGGTGACGGCGGAGACGGGCGCGTCGATGAATCCGTCGGGTACATGCATGGAGGACTCCGCTCCCTGCGGTCCGGGGCCGCACGGACGGCGCGACCAGGAATGTCGTGAACCGCTCAATAGTAGGGCCTTATTGCGAAGACTTCGCAAGAGCGTACGTACAACAACTGCCCGCCATGCCGCCCGGGAAATCATTGGTGAAGATAGGGGACATTGGATAACAAAGCAGTACGAACACGAGGAGTCGTTCCATGTCCCCCGTGATCCATGAGCAGGCCGACGCCTGGCTCGTCAACGACACCCCCGACCTCCCGGCGGTCCCGGTCGACCTGCTGTACGACGCCGAGAAGGACCCGCGCACCGTCCACGTCTCGTTCCCCGGCGGCGCCGACTGGGCCTTCGCCCGTGATCTGCTGGAGGGCGGGCTGACCGCCCCCACCGAGCGCGGCGGCGTCCGGGTCTGGCCCTGCGGGCGTACACAGCTCGTGGTGGAGGTGCATTCGGCGGAGGGCGTGGAGGTGGTGCAGCTCGACAGCGCCCCGGTGCTCCGCTTCCTGCACCGCACGCACGCCTGACCCGCGGACGGGCCGCACGCACACCCGGTACGCGGACGGCCCGCACCCGCGCCGGGGAGGCGGGGTGCGGGCCGTCCGCGTACCGGCGGAAGGGTCAGACGCGGGCCAGCTCGCGCCCGTCCGCGCCCCCGGCACCGTCACCGGGGCCGTCGCCGGGCGTTTCGTCGAGCTGCTTGCGCAGGCCCTCGCCCTCCACGTCCACGTTGGGCAGGATCCGGTCCAGCCAGCGCGGCAGCCACCAGGCACGGTGGCCGAGCAGGGCCAGGACGGCGGGCACGATCGCCATCCGGACCACGAAGGCGTCGAAGAGGACGGCGATGGCGAGCGAGAAGCCGATCATCTTGACCATCTGCTCGCTGGAGCCGATGAAGCCCGCGAAGACCGCCATCATGATCACGGCCGCGGCCGTGACGACCCGGGCACCGTGCTGGAAGCCGGTGACGACGGCCTGGCCGGGCTTCTCGCCGTGGACGTACGCCTCGCGCATCCGGGTCACGAGGAAGACCTCGTAGTCCATCGCGAGGCCGAAGACGACACCCACCATGAAGATCGGCATCATCGACATGATCGGACCGGTCTGCTCCACCCCGAAGAGCGAGCCGAGCCAGCCCCACTGGTAGACCGCGACGACCGCGCCCAGGGCGGCGACCACCGAGAGCAGGAAGCCCAGGGCCGCCTTCAGCGGCACCAGCACCGAGCGGAAGACCACCATCAGCAGGAGGAAGGCGAGGCCGACGACGAGTGCCAGATAGGGCAGCAGGGCATCGTTCATCTTCTGCGAGAAGTCGATGTTCATCGCGGTGGAGCCGGTGACCAGCAGTTCGGCGCCGGTGTCGGACTTGATGTCCTGGCCCGCGTCCCGGATCGCGTGGACGACGTTCTCCGTCTCGACGGAGCTCGGCCGGTCCTTCGGGATCACGGTGATCATCGCGGCGTCGCCGGCCTTGTTGAACTGGGCCGGGGTGACGGCGACGACGCCCTTCACGCCGGAGATCTCGTCGGTGACCCGCTTGGCGGCGACCTTGCCGTCCGAGCTGTTCGCGGTGTCGACGACGACCATCAGCGGCCCGTTGAAGCCGGGGCCGAAGCCCTCGGAGAGCAGGTCGTAGGCGCGGCGCTGGGTGGTGCTGGTGGGCTGGGAGCCCTCGTCCGGCAGCCCCATCTCCAGGGACGCGGCCGGTACGGCGACGGCACCGAGGCCCAGGACGCCGACGAGCAGCACCCACACCGGGCGGCGCAGCACGAACCGGGCCCAGCGGGTGCCCATGTTCGGCTTGGCGTCGGCGGTCTTCCCGGCCGCCTCGGCCTTGCGCGCCTTGCGGCCCATGACCCGCTTCCCGGCGAAGCCCATCACCGCCGGGACCAGGGTGAGCGCGATGAGGACGGCGATCACGACCGTGCCGGCCGCGGCGAAGCCCATCTTGGTGAGCATCGGGATGTTGACGACGGCGAGACCGGCCAGCGCGATGACGACGGTGAGCCCGGCGAAGACCACCGCGGACCCGGCCGTGCCGACGGCCCGCCCGGCCGCCTCCTCGCGCTCCCGGCCCTCGGCCAGCTCGGCGCGGTAGCGGGAGACGATGAACAGCGCGTAGTCGATGCCGACCGCGAGGCCGATCATCATCGCCAGGATGGAGGTGGTGGAGCCCAGGTCGAGCACGTTCGCCAGCGCGGTGATCGTCGAGACGCCGACGCCGACGCCGATCAGCGCGGTGAGCAGCGGCAGCCCGGCGGCGACCAGCGAGCCGAAGGTGATGACCAGTACCACCGCCGCGATCGCGACGCCGATGATCTCGGTGGCACCGGTCTCCGGCATCACCTGGAGCGCGTCACCGCCGATCTCCACGGTCATCCCGCTCTTCTGCGCCGCGTGGCCCGCGTCCTCCAGGGCGTCCCGGGTCGCGTCGGTCAGCTCCATCGAGTTGACCTTGTACGAGACCGAGACGTAGGCCGTGGAGCCGTTCTTGCTGACGGCGTTCGCGGTGTACGGGTCGCTGACGGAGGCGACCTGGTCCGAGCCCGACTTCAGCTCGGCGACCGTCTTGTTCACCGCGGCCTTGTTGGCCGGGTCGGCCATCTTCTCGCCCTCGGGGGCCTTGAAGACGACCCGGGCGGTCGCGCCGTCGGCGCTGGCCCCGGGGAACCGCTGTTCCAGCAGGTCGAAGGCGCGCTGCGCCTCCGTGCCCGGTATCGAGAACGAGCTGGAGGTGGGGGTGGACGCGGTGGCGGCGCCGAATCCGGCGAGCGCCAGCAGCATCACCCAGGACAGGGCGACGTACCAGCGGCGCCGGAACGCGAACCGTCCGATTCGGTAGAGGAATGTGGCCACGGAGGGGGTCTCCCGGGTCGGGTCGTGGTGGAAAAAGGGCGTGCGGTGCCGGCCCGACGACGAGAGCGGCGTGTCAGGTGGACCTGGGGAGGGGTCGTGAGGTCGTACGGGGACCGGGCCGCTCGGGACGGCCCGGGGCGACCGGGGACCGGGACCGTACGGAACGGACCGGAGGCCGGAAGACCGGGACCGTACGGAACGGGACCGGGGACCGGGCCGCGCCTGGGCGCGTCCGGGGTCAGACTCCGAGGGCGGGGAGGACCACGGAGTCGACGTAATCGATCAGGAACGCCTGGTCGACGGAGCGGTCCTCGACCAGCTGCCGGGCGGCGAAAGCGCCGATCAGCATGTGCGACACGTATTTCAGCGCCGGGTTGTCCGGACGCACCTCGCCCCGGTCCACGGCTCGGCGCAGCAGCAGTTCGAGACCGGTCATCTCCGGCTCGATCAGCAGGTCGCGCAGGGCCTGGTGCAGATCGGGATTCTCGTGGACGGCATGGCTCAGACCCCGCATCAGCGCGGAGTCCTTCTCCATCTGGCAGTCGTCGGTGCGGCTCAGCACGGCGTGGAAGTCGCCGCGCAGCGAACCGGTGTCGATCTCCACGAGGGACACCGGTTTGTTGTGCCGCAGTGCTTTGACGACCAGCTCGGGCTTGCTCCCCCACTGGCGGTAGAGGGTGGCCTTGCTGGAACGGGTGCGAGCGGCGACGGCGTCCATGGTCAGGGCGTCGTAGCCGACCTCGCGCAGGAGGTCGAGCACGGCGGCGTAGAGCTCGCTCTCGCGCTCGGGCGTGAGCCGGGTACGTGCCATGTCGGCCTCCTTTCTCGTACGCGTACGGCAGCCTCGTAAGGCGGCGGGTCTCGCACACCAGTCGATCGAACGAAACCGTTTCGTACACATCGACGGTACCCCGCCCGCCGAGCGAAACGAAATCGTTTCGCTTGTGTTCCGCACCACAGGCGACGCGCACCGTGGGGCCGCGACCGCGTTCCCCGCCGCGCGACGGCACACCGCGCTCCGACACACCGCGCACCAGGAGTTGCCGGGGCCGTTGAGCGCGGAAAGCATGGGGGGGTGAGTGACGACGTCGCGTATCTCCGTTTCCCGCACCTCCACGACGATCTGCTGTGCTTCGCGGCCGAGGACGACCTCTGGGTCGCCCCTCTCGCGCCCGAGGGGCAGCGGCCCGGCCGCGCCTGGCGGCTCACCGTCGACCGGACCAGGGTCGGCCACCCGCGCTTCTCCCCCGACGGCAGCCGGATCGCGTACACGAGCTGGCGCAGCCTCGACCCGGAGATCCATCTCGTGCCGGTCGACGGCGGACCGGCCCGCCGGCTCACCTACTGGGGCTCGACCGACACCCGGGTCTGCGGCTGGACCCCCGACGCCGGGGACGCCGCCCAGCTCCTCGCCGTGTCCTCGCACGGCCAGCCGTTCTCGTACGTCTCCTGGGCCTACAGCGTCCCCACCGACGGCAGCCCCGGCGGCAAGCTGCCCTGGGGCCCGGTCTCCGACATCGCGGTCAGCGACGTGGACGGCGAACGGCGCACCCTGCTGCTCACCGGCACCCCGCCGCACGAACCGGCCGCCTGGAAGCGGTACCGGGGCGGCGCGACCGGCCGGCTCTGGCTGCACGGCAAGCGGCTGCTGCCGGACATCGGCGGCCACCTCGCCTCCCCGATGTTCGTCGGCGGCCGGATCGCCTTCCTCTCCGACCACGAGGGCGTCGGCAACCTGTACTCCTGCCGCCCCGACGGCACCGACCTGCGCCGCCACACCGACCACGACGCCTTCTACGCCCGCCACGCCTCCAGCGACGGCCACCGGGTCGTCTACCAGTGCGCGGGCGAGCTGTGGCTGGTGGACGACCTGGCCTCGCCGGACGCGGTCCCCCGGAAGCTGGAGGTCCGGCTCGGCGGCCCGCGCACCGGGCGGCGCCCCTACCAGGTGCCCGCCGCCAGCCACGTCGACTCGCTCTCCGTGGACGAGACGGGCCGGGCCAGCGCCGTCACCGTGCGCGGCAGCCTCTACTGGCTCACCCACCGCGACGGCCCCGCCCGCACCATCGCCGACACCCCGGGCGTCCGGGTCCGGCTGCCGGAGATGCTGGGCAGCAGCGGCCGGGTCGCGTACGTGACGGACGCCGAGGGCGAGGACGCCGTCGAGATCGCGTACCTGCCGCGCGCCAGCGGCGACCGCGCGCCGCGCAGGCTGGCCTCCGGGCGGATCGGCCGGGTGCACGAGATGGTCGCCGACCCGGAGGGCGAACGGCTGGCCCTCGCCACCAACGACGGCCGCCTGCTGCTCCTGGAGACGGGCGAGGAGGCCATGGCCGCGGAGGGTGCGGGGAGCGCGGCCGCCGAGGGCGGACCGGAAGCCCCGGCCGCGACCCCCGCCCCGTCCCCCGGCGAACCCGCCGAGCTGATCCGCTCCATCAACGGCCCCGTCCGCGACCTGGCGTTCTCCCCGGACGGCGCCTGGCTCACCTGGTCGCACCCCGGCATCGGCCGCTCCCTGCGCCAGATCAAGCTGGCCCGCATCCTGGGCACCGGCGCCCCGGTCATCGTCGACGTCACCAACGGCCGGTTCGAGGACGAGAACCCGGTCTTCACCGGCGACGGCCGCTATCTCGCCTTCCTCTCCTGGCGCGGCTTCGACCCGGTGTACGACGTCCACACCGGCGACCTCTCCTTCCCGCTGGGCTGCCGTCCCTACCTCGTGCCGCTCTCCTCCGCCACCCCCTCCCCCTTCGCCCTCTCCCCGGAGGGGCGCCCGGCGGCGGGCGGGCTCGACCCGGCCGACGACCTCCCGGACACCGGCACGGGCGAGGGCCCCGCCCCGGTCACCGTCGAGTTCGAGGGGCTGGAGAACCGGGTGACGCCCTTCCCCGTCTCCGCGTCGAAGTACTCGGCCCTGTACCCGGTGAGCGGCGGCGGCCTGGTCTGGCTGCGCTGGCCGATCTCCGGCGCGCTCGGCGAGACCTTCGCCAACCCGTCGGACATGTCGGGCCGCCCCACCCTCGAACACTTCAACATCTCCAAGGCCAGGAAGACCGAACTCGTCGCCCACCTCGACTGGTTCGCGGTCAGCGGCGACGCGACCCGGCTGGTCGTCATGGACGAGGGCGAGCTGCGCGCGGTCCCCGCCACCGAGCCCGGCGACAACGACTCGACCGTCTACCTCGACCTGCGCCGCATCCTCCACGAGGTCGACCCGGCGGCCGAGTGGCGCCAGGCGTACGCCGAGGCCGGCCGCATCATCCGCGCGTACTTCTGGGAACCGGACATGTGCGGCATCGACTGGGACGCCGTGCTCGACCAGTACCGCCCGCTGCTCGACCGGGTCGCCTCCCCCGACGACTTCGCCGATCTGCTCCGCGAGGTCCTGGGCGAGCTGGGCACCTCGCACGCGTACGTGTCCCCGGCCCGCCGCAACGAGGGCCCGCCGCACTACCAGCGGGCGATCGGCCTGCTCGGCGCCAACCTGGTCTGCCGGGACGGCGCGTGGACGGTCCGCCGCATCCTGCCCGGCGACTCCTCCGACTCCAAGGCCCGCTCCCCGCTGGCCGGCACGGGCATCCGGGAGGGCGCCGTCCTCACCCATGTGGACGGCCGCCCCGTCGACCCGGTCGCCGGCCCGTACCCGCTGCTCACGGCGGCGGGCGGCACCACGGTCGAGCTGACCTTCCGCCCGGCGGAGGGCGGCGGGCGGCCCCGCCGGGTCGCGATCGTCCCGCTGGTCGACGAACGCCCGCTGCGCTACCAGGACTGGGTCGCCAAACGCCGCGAGGTCGTACGGGAGTTGAGCGGCGGCAAGTGCGGCTACCTGCACATCCCGGACATGGGCGGATCGGGCTGGGCGCAGTTCAACCGGGACCTTCGCATGGAGGTGTCGCGCCCCGCCCTGATCGTCGACGTACGGGGCAACGCGGGCGGACACATCAGCGAGTTGGTGGTGGAGAAGCTGACCCGCACCATCCTCGGCTGGGACCTGACCCGCAACGCCCAGCCGGTCAGCTACGCCTCCAACGCGCCCCGGGGCCCGGTGGTCGCCCTGGCCGACGAGGCGACCTCCTCGGACGGCGACATGATCACCGCCGCGTTCCGCCTGCTGAAGCTCGGCCCGGTGGTCGGCCAGCGGACCTGGGGCGGGGTGGTCGGCATGACCGGCCGGAACCGGCTGGGGGACGGCACGGTGATCACCGTGCCGATGAACGCGGCCTGGTTCGACACGTACGGGTGGTCCGTCGAGAACCACGGTGTCGAACCGGATCTGGAGGCCCTACGCACCCCGCTCGACTGGGCCGAGGGCCGTTACGCGGTGCTCGACGACGCGGTCCGCATCGCCCTGGACCTGCTGGCCGCCCAGCCGGCGGCGGCCCCGCCCACGTACGAGGACGTCCCGGACCGCCGCCGCCCGCCCCTGCCCCCGAGATAGCCCGGGACGAACCGACCGGAAGGCCGCCTCCGAAACAGCCCGGTTCCGGCCTCACCCGGCCCCGTTCGATCCCATCCGATCCGTTTCGGACAGAAGGTCCCGGCCAGCGGAATCCGATGCTCCGCTCCGGGCCGGGGCCTTCTCCGTCCTGTCCACATCGCCCCGGAACGGGTGACATGATCGTGTTGGGCGATTCGCCACGAGCGGAGAGCCACACGATCAGGACCGGGGAGGACCGTGATGCGCGATCAACTCCTGGGAAACCGCTACCGCCTGGTGCGTCAGCTCGGCGAGGGCGGCATGGGGGAGGTCTGGGAGGCACAGGACGAGACCCTGGACCGCCGGGTCGCGGTCAAGGTGATCTCCCTGCTCGCCGGTGGCGGCAGCCGTGGCAGCGAGGCACGGGCCCGCTTCCTGCGCGAGGCCCGGATCACCGCCGGTCTCCAGCACCCGAACGTGGTGACCGTCCACGACCTCGGCGAGAGCGGTACGGAGAACGGCGACGCCCCGTTCCTGGTGATGGAGTTGCTCCAGGGCGAGACCCTGGAGACCAAGCTGGGCCGGGGCCCCGTTCCGCTGGTCGCGGCGGCCCGCTGGGGTGCCCAGGTGTGCGACGCGCTGGCCGAGGCGCACGCGGCGGGTGTCATGCACCGGGACATCAAGCCGTCCAACATCGTCATCACCGACTCCGGGACGGTGAAGGTCCTCGATTTCGGGGTGGCCCGCGCCGCCGACCCGTACGCGACCTCCGACCGGCTCACCCGCACGGGTGTCATCGTGGGCACGCCCCCGTACATGGCGCCCGAGCAGGCCCGGGGCCGCCCGGTGCCGGGCAGCGACCTGTACGCGCTGGGCTGCCTGCTCTTCGAACTCATCACGGGGCGGCTGCCGTTCGACGCCCCCGACGCGATGGGGTTCCTCACCGCCCATCTCAGCCAGGACCCGCCCGCCCCCAGCGCGGTGGCCCCGGGCATCCCGGCGCCCTGGGACGACCTCGTCCTCACCCTCCTCCACAAGGACCCGGACGAGCGGTACGCGTCCGCCGCCGAGGTGGCCCTCGCGCTGCGCCGTCTGGACCGGGTGCCCGGTCCGGCGCCCGCCCCGACCTCCGCCTCCCTCGCCCCGTCGCTGCCGACGCTGAGATATCCGGCGCCCCGGCCCGCGCCGCCGCCCGCCCGGCCCAGGAACCCGATCCCGGCCGGCACCTGGCGTGCGGCCGGGATCTGGCTCCTGGTGGTGATGGTGAGCACCCCGCTGGCGGTGGGCAACACGAACGGGGTCGGGGACGCCCGGGACATCTCCTCCGCCGTCGGCATGATCACCCTGGCCACCGCCGTGTTCATCAGCTACGTGGTGCTCGCGGTGCCCGGCGGGGCGGGCGTGCAGCTGCTCGACTGGCGGGCGAAGGCGGCGGCGCTCTTCCGCTTCCTCCCGCCGACCCTTCTGTTCGGCGCCTACGTCACGGCGGCCGCGCCGAACGCCGAGTTCCACCCGTACATCACCAGCGCCGGTTCCTCGGCCGCCCTGGCGGGTCTGCTGGTGCTGGCCGCCGCCCTCACCCCCCGCTCGGGGCGCGGGACGCGCGGGGTGGGCTACGTGTTCCTGGGGCTCAACGCCGCCGCCGTGTTCAACACGGAGATCCTGGTGCTGATGGACGTACGGTTCCCGTATCTCGCGCTGGTCCCGCCGCTGACGGTCAGCCTCGGGGTGACGGTCCTGGCCATCGCCCTGTTCCGCGTACGCGAGACCGCCACCCGCCGCATGGGCCACCAGCCGGACACCGCGTAGTCGGGCTCCGGCCCCCGGCCCGGCGAAGGGGCAACTCCCGCGCCCCTTCCCGTCGTTGCGTGGGAGAACTTCATCAGCGCGACGTCAGCCGGGCGTGAGCGAAAGGCACGCGGCACGTCAGCGACGGCGTGCAGGGTGAGGGCCGCCGCCCTGTCCGGACCCCCTGCCGGGCCGGGCGGACACCCGCCCGAACACACTGGGAGAGGCAAGCAATGAAGAGACTCAAGGCAGCCGTCGTGGCGGCCGCCGTCGTCGCGGGCACGGCCGTCGCCGCGACCCCGGCCCATGCGCTGAGCTACTGCAACGTGGGCAGCGGCACCATCATCTGCGAGTACGGGATCGCCAGCTACCGCCCGTCCAGCGGCCGCATGTACCAGTTCGCCATCGGCACCGACCGCGCCGCCTACGTCCGCTGGGAGAACGGCTACGGCGGCTGGACCGACTGGAGCTCCATGGGCGGCGAGTGGCGCAGCGGCGTGATCATCCGCGACCGGGAGCTGCCGGGCCGGGTCGAGTTCGGCATCATCGCCACCGGCACGGACAACCTGCAGTGGGTCAACTGGTACATGGTCGGGAGCAACTGGACCGGCTGGGGGCACCTGCCCGACCCGATGTGACCGGTCGCGGCCCCTCCTCAGGGGCCGCTCTCCCGCGCCCGCCCGGACGGGCCGGCCGGTCCCCCGCCGCCCCGGTCAGCCGGTGATCTTCCGGCTGAGCAGCGCCTGTACGCGTTCGGCCTGGAAGAGGGCGAAATCCGACGCCTCACGGACCTGGTCCGGCCCGCCCGCCTCCGTGGAGACCTCGGCGAGGACCGTTCCGACGCGGAAGACGACGACGTTGTCCGTGCCGCCGCCCGCGGTGCGGGTGAAGTACTGCGACTCGTTCCCGGCCGCCGCGCCTCGGGACTTCACCTCGCCCTCGCCACCGGCCGCCGCGGCGGCGAACCGGGCGCGCGCGTGCTCGATGCTGTCGTACGCCTCAAGGCCCGATTGGGTGACCACCCCGGCGGCGTCCTTGTACTCACCCGTCGCGGTGAACAGCGCCCCGGTGCAAGGGACCGGCTCGATCAGGCAGTCGTCCTCGACATCGTCCACCGGATCGGCCCGGAGCGCTTCGGCGCCGCCCGACGTGGACCAGCCCTCGATCAGTTCGCCGCGCGCGGGAAGCATCCGCTTCAACTCGTCCGCGCTCCGCAGCACAACGTCCGGGTCGGCCCCGGCCGGCGGAGACTCCACGGGCCGCGGCGACCTGATGGCGGACGGCGGCTCGGGGTCGGCGCCCGTGTCCGAGCCACCGCCGCAGGCCGTCAGCCCCATCAGAGCCGCCGCCGTCACCACCGCGACGCGCACGTACCCGGCCTTCATGCGATCCCCCGTCCGTGTATTCACCAACAACATCAACCACGTTCTCACGGCCGTCCGTTGCGATGGAACACCGCTCTCCGGCCCGTTCGCTCCCCGGCACCGGCCGTCCACCTTTCGTAGCCAGCCGTGACGAACATGTCACGCACCGCCGCACCGGCCTCTACCGTTGAGGCATTTCGTGTCCCCCGTCCGACCGGATCCGTCAAGGAAACCCGCACCCCGTAACACCCCCGGAGAGCCGATGAACGAGATGAACGAGCTGGAACAGATCAACGTCGCGTGGGACCGGATCGAGGCGTGGCTGGGGCGGCATGCGCCCCGGACGCTGTACTCGCTGGACGACCCGGTCGACGAGGGGATTCTGCGCGAGGCGCAGCGGATGCTCGGCCTGCGGTTCACGCCCGCCATTGCGGCGTCCTTACGGCGACACGACGGGGCCTCGGCGTTCCTGCCGATGGAGCCGCCGACCTCGGACGAGGCCGTGTTCTTCCTGCCCACCGGATGCCGTCCGCTCTCCGTGGTGGAGATGATGATCGGCACGTACAAGCTGCGTTCCCTGGAGGCCGAGGACGGCGAGGGCGCCGCGATGTGGGAGCACGGATTCGCCCCGATCGCCATGGACACCACCACCAACCACTGCCACTTCATCGACTGCCGGTCGACCTACGAGACCCACGGCCGCCTCGGTACGTTCACCCCCGAATCCGGTGTCGAGTTCACCGAGCCCGGCAGCATCGGCACGCTCCTCCTCGACGCCGCCGAAGCGCTCGAGGCGGGGAAAGGGAGGCTGGTCGACCGGCACGGCCGGGAGGTCGACGAGGACGATCCGGGCGCCGTGTCGTTCAGGGAGCGCGCGCTGATCTGGGGAGAGCCCAGGCCGCCCATCCCCGACGTGATCGAGGAGCTCGACGGTCCCGGCCGGTTCGGCGGGACCGGCGGGACCGGCGTGCCGGGCGAAGCCGCCTGAGGCTCGTCGGCCGCTCCGGTTCCTCTGCCGGGTGCGCCCCGATGGGCGGCCGGTGACTGCCCTGTTCACGGATTGGCCCGAAGCCGCGTCAGCTCCGCGCATGCCTGTGGCACGTGCGGGTGGTTTCGGGCCTTCGGTGTGTTGAGCCTCGGGATCGGCGAACACGATGACCTAGGTGGTTCACATCTGAATCGCCTACGCCCACTGCCGAACCGAGGAACACGATGAAGCTTTCCCGCACTCTGTCGATGATGGCCTCAGCCACCGTTCTCGGCACGCTCGCTCTGGCCGGTCAGGCGTCACCGGCGTCCGCCGCCTCCTTCGTGGTCAGCGAGGCCCAGTTCAACCAGATGTTCCCGTCGCGGAATGCCTTCTACACGTACAGCGGTCTCACCGATGCCCTGGGCGCGTATCCGCAGTTCGCCAACTCGGGCAGTGACACCATCCGCAAGCGCGAGGCGGCGGCGTTCCTCGCCAACGTCAGCCACGAGACGGGTGGGCTGAAGTACGTCGTCGAGCAGAACACCGCCAACTACCCGCACTACTGCGACACTTCGCAGCCCTACGGCTGCCCGGCCGGCCAGGCCGCGTACTACGGGCGCGGGCCGCTCCAGTTGAGCTGGAACTTCAACTACAAGGCCGCCGGGGACGCCCTCGGTATCGACCTGCTGAACGACCCGTACAAGGTGGAGAAGGACCCGGCGGTCGCCTGGAAGACCGGGCTCTGGTTCTGGAACACGCAGTCCGGCGCCGGAACGATGACCGCGCACGACGCCATCGTGAACGACAAGGGCTTCGGCGAGACCATCCGCAGCATCAACGGCGCCCTGGAGTGCAACGGCAACAACCCGGGCCAGCGCGACGACCGGATCAACCTGTACAAGCAGTTCGCCTCCGTGCTGGGCACCGACCCGGGCGGCAACCTCTCCTGCTGAGGGGCCGCGGACAGTCCGACGAATGATTCTCCCGGTACGGGCCGGTGCCTCACGGCGCCGGTCCGTGCCGGTGTTCCCCGTGGCTTCCCGGTGGCTTCTTCGTGGTTTTCCGCTGGTCCTCCACTGGCGCCGGCACACCGGCTTTGGACAAGCTGCGGCGCATGGACCTGATGCCTCTGCTCTCCACACTGACCGGTGCCGTCATCGGTATCGCGGCCACCCTGCTCGCCGACCGGAACCGGTGGCGGCGCGAGGAGGCCAGACGGGCTCTGGACGTGCGGCGGGAGGTCTACACGGAGTACGTCTCCGCCCTCAAAGCCGCGGGTGAGGAGATACGTGCGGTCGCCCTCGGCGACCACATGTCCGAGTCGGCGCGCGATGCGGCGGTGCGGGAGGCGGTCCGCGGCACCGGCATCTACACGGTGAGCGAACGTCTGTGGCTCGTGGGGCCGCCGCAGGTCGTGGCAGCGGGGAACGAGGCGTTCCACTGCCTGCGCGCGATCCGCGACGCCTACGCCCGTGGAGTGGCTGTCGGTTCCTCCGACGCCGCACTCCTGCTGGAGCGGCGACGCACGGCCATGGCGCGCATGCGTCACCTGATGCGCGAGGACCTGGGCGTCGGCCCCCTCGGAATCGATTGACCCACCACCCCGCACCCCCTGCCTCGCTTTTGTCACATCTTTCTTCAAGAGGGTGGTGACCTTGCCGCTTCGCGCTTCTGACGACGATGAGTGTCGGCTGAGCGACTCAGGACCGTACGCGAAGTCGCCTGAAAATGAACGGTGTTCAGTGCCGCTGCGCCGACAGTACGAGCCGTGGAAGAGGGCTCGGAACGCTCCGGCCCCACTGCGCGCCGGGCCGATCCCGCCGACCACCCCCGCGGTCGGACGGCCACCGGCACCGACCGCCACAACCATGACCGCGTCCTGGACGTCATGAAGGCATGGGGGCACGACATCGGTGGCCTGGAGAACGCGGACGACGTCACAGCCCGGGAGTGCTACGCCTGACGCAGAGCGGAACACGATCCTGGTAGGCGCACGGTCACACAGGCTGCTGCTCCGAAGCCCCACCGTTCTAACGAAGGGACAAGCAGTGCCTCTCAGAGACCGTAGGGCAGCGAAAGGCATCAGCGACTTCCTGACCGACACAGTGGGAGAAGTCATCGCCGAGCTGGTCCTCAATCTGCTCGCCTGCGCCCTCCTCGGCTGTCTGGCTCTCATCGCCTACCTGAGCTGGTCCTTCAGTCCACGCTTGACCATCGCGGGGGCCGGGCTGCTCAGCCTCGTCCTCGCCCACGGTGCCTGGCAGACCTTCCGCACTCCCCCGAAGGGCCGCCGTCGGGGCCTCGCCGCCCTGACCGCCTTCGGCTTCACCGCGACCGCCGCAACGGCCCTCTTCCTGCTGTTCTACGCCACGAACTGCAACTGTCTGTGAGACCGCCCGGCTCCTTGTGCTCAGCCGGCAGGTGCAACGCCCAGCGGCCGCCCGAAGCTCATGCCCCGGGATGTCACCGCTGCTCGGCAACGCGCCCGGATGTACGGGCGGGTGTTGACGGAGGCTGTCGTCGGCGGCAGGATGACCGACTGCGTGGCCTACGCCGAACCTCCCGCGACCGTCCCCGGCACGGTCTCCCATCGGAGGCAAAGGGACCAGCGTCTCAGGCCGTTGTTGCAGCCCGATCGCCTCGGGCGTGGTTGCCGGGGAGCTGTCGCCCAAGGCGTGGAAGGCAGCGATGACAGCCCGTAGCAACTTCAAGCGCCTGGTGCGCGCCCGCGCCGCGAAGACCGGCGAGTCCTACACCTCCGCCCTCCAGCACATCCGTCCGGCCCACCCGGGTGACGTCGGGCCGGACGAGGAGGGGACCAGGAGCGTGCGGCTCGCCGTGGCGCAGACCCCCGTGCACGACGACCCCCGCGATATCGATGCGCTGCGCGAAAGCGGGCGTACGGTCCGTGCGCTGATGCGCGAGGCCGGCGTCCAGGGCGCGAGGATCGTGCATTTCCCGGAAGGAGCACTCTGCTTCCCCGACAAGCTCGTCATGTCCGTCGACGGCCCGGACGCGGTCGGTCCGGCGGACTGGGACCGGTGCCAGTGGTCGGTGCTTCGGGCGGAGCTGGCCGCTGTCGCCGAACTGGCCGGTGAGTTGCGGCTGTGGACGGTGATCGCCTCCGCGCACCGCTTGACCGGCCCGAACCGTCCGCACAACAGCCTCTACGTCATTTCCGATCGCGGCAGGGTGGTCACGCGCTACGACGAGCGCCTGCTGTCGAGGACGAAGGTCTCGTACATGTACTCACCGGGTACGTCGCCGGTGACCTTCGAGATCGACGGTGTGCGCTTCGGCTGCCTGCTCGGCATGGAGATCCACTACCCGGAGCTGTTCGCGGAGTACGAGCGGCTGAACGTCGACTGCGTGCTGTTCTCCACGAGCGGCACCCTGGGCGGCACCGCCGCGCAGGCCCAGGGCCACGCGTCGGCCAACAGCTACTGGGTCAGCCTGTCGGTACCGGTACGGGGCAGCGCCACCGCACCGTCCGGGATCGCCGCCCCCAACGGCGACTGGATCGCGCGGTGCCCCTCGGGCGACGAGCCGTCGGTGGCGGTGGTGACCCTCGACGACAGTTCCGAGGCCGCCGCCGAATCGGTGACCTACGCACGCCCCTGGCGTCGTGAGGCGCGCGCGGGCATCTATGCCGAACACCAGGTGAGCGACCCGCGCAGCGAAGACCGGACAGCGGCCTTCTAAAGCGCTCCCCGGGAAACGGCCCCGGCGGCCGGTGCGAAGCAGACCCCCGTCCTTCTTCGCACGGACCGCCGGTGGCGACCCGCGGCCCTGGTCCGGAACGAGTCCGGACCAGGGCCGACAGCGACTCTGACGCACCGGATCCTCCGCTGCCAACCCCGCTCGCGGATCAGGTGCGATGTGGGACGATACCCATCCTGACCTGCTGGGACGTTCTGTCTCAGGGTGCGATCGTGGGACGGTCCCCGCCGGCCGACACGCCATGGCTTCGTCCATGTGGCAGCGATGCCGCACTATTTACGGGCAATGGCTGGAATGTATCGGGGGGATCCGAATGCCGCGCTGGAAAGAGCTGCCTGCCGAACTGACCACCAGTGAGCATCAGCTCCTGGTCCAACTGCGCAGGTTGAAGGACCACAGCGACCTCAGCCTCGCGGCCCTCGCGGGTCGTACCAGCTACAGCCGTTCCTCGTGGGAGCGGTACCTGAACGGGAAGAAGCCCGTACCGCGCAAGGCCGTCGAGGAGTTGGCCCAGGTCTGCGGTACGGACCCGACGCGGCTCGTCGTGCTGTACGACGTGGCCGAGCGGGCCCGCGCCAAGGAGGCGGGGCGGGCGGACGAGGTCCAGGAGCCGGAGGGCCCCGAGGGCGGGGACGCGGAGCGGGAAGAGGCCCAGTCCACGGAGCCGGTTACGGAACCGGTCATGGAGCCGGTCGTGGAGCCGGTCGTGGAACCGTTGCGGGCGGGAAGCCCGCGTCGGGAGGGCCGTACGGTCCCGCTGGGCCGGGCGATCGGCGCGGCGGTCGTGGCCGTCGCGGTGGCGTTCGGGGCCGGGATGCTGGCGGGCGGCGCCCGGAGCGGGACCGGGGCGCGGGAGGCCCGCCCCGGCAGCACCGTGGCGGCCGGTGCGGGGTACCTGCGCGGCCAGACGTACCCGTGCGAGGTCCGGCGTGAGCACGGCGAGCTGCGGGCGGGGCACAGCGGCACCCGCGAGATGCTGCTCGACATCAACAGCACCGGCTTCGACGTGGTGGAGGCGCAGTGCCTGCTGCGCGAGAAGGGCTTCGACCCCGGCGCCACCGACGGGCTGTACGACGAACGGGCCAAGGGCGCGGCCAAGAAGTTCCAGCAGGCCCGCCACCTGGTCGTCGACGGGATCATCGGCCCGGACACCTGGAGAGAGCTGCGCCGATGACCGTCTCCACGGCGAGCGGGCAGTTGGCGGAGGAACTCCGTGCGATCAGGGCGCGGGCCGGGCTGAGCCTGGCCGCGCTGGCGGCCCGTACCCCGTACAGCAAATCGTCCTGGGAGCGGTACCTCAACGGGAAGAAGCCCGCGCCCCGGCAGGCGGTCGAGGCGCTGTGCGCACTCACCCGGACGCCGCCCGGCAGGATGCTGGCGCTCTGGGAGCTGGCCGACGCGGAGTGGAGCGGCCGGGCCCGTCCGGTCGCCGCGCCGAGGAACGCCCCAGCGCCCGCGAGCAGCCCGGAAGACCGGCCGGAGAAGCCGGAGGAGGAGGCGGACGAAGCACGGGTCCGGCCGGAGGACCGGCCCGAAGAATCGGAGGACCGGCCGGAGGAGGCGCCTGCCGCCCGGTCGGGTGTGCTGTGGTGGGCGGTCGCGGTGGCGGTCGTCGGAGTGGTGGCCGTGGGCGCGGCAGCGGGGGCCCTCGCCGGTGGGTCCTCCGAGGAGCCGGGCCGGTCCGGCCGGACCGTGGCTGCCACGGAACAGGCCGTCCGCAACCCGGGCTGCCGGGGCGAGAGTTGCGAGGGCAGCAACCCGGTCGCGATGGGCTGCGGCGGGGCCGGGATGGTCACCACCCTGGCCACCCACACCGCGGTCGGCGGCCGCCGTCTGGAGCTCCGTCACGCCGCCCTCTGCCATGCCGTGTGGGTGCGTACCACCGGGCTGCGGCCGGGCGACAAGGTCGAACTGTCGCTGCCGGCCGGACGCTCCCAGCAGGTCACCGCCGTGGGCGCGCGCGACTCCGGGCAGTACCTGTCGACCCCGATGGCCGCCGGTGACAGCGGGGCCGGCACCCGGATCTGCCTCACCGTGCCGGGTGGCCGCCCCGAGTGCTTCACCGGCTGAGCGGACGGACCGCCCGCCGGTACGCCGGGCCCGAAGCCCCGACGTACCGGCGTACCCATGTGCCGGTGTGCCTTCCGTCGGTCACCGCTCCCGGTGTTCGGGAGCGGTGACCCGTTCAGGTGCTCAGGTGGACATGAGGTAGACGGCGAACCGGGCGAACGCGGCCTGGGTACCGGAACCGGCGACCCCGTCGATGGCGCCCGTGTAACCCCAGTAGCCCTTCAGCCAGTTCTGCATCGCCCGGATGGTGTTGGGGCCGGGGTCGCCGTCGATCGCGTCCGTGTAGCCGTAGTTCGCCTTGAGGAAGCGCTGCATCGCCTGCCAGCTTCCGTTGCCGAGCTGGCCGTCGATGGCACCCGTGTAGCCCCAGAAGTTCCGCAGCCACATCTGGACCGCGGCGGCCGCCGAACTGTTGAGGCCCATGTTGTTCACCGCGAGCGTGGAGACGGCCGTGGTGCTCACCTTCGCCTGCGCCTGGTGCCCGGTCGCCGCGTAGCTGGTGCCCGCCGCGGCCACGCCGCCCCCGGCGATCGCGACCGCCGTGGTCATGGTGACGAACATCCGCGTCATCCTGCGCATGTCTTGTTCCCTCCCCTTGATACGGAACCGGCCCCCCGGCCGGCTCGGGAACAAGATTGCGGGGCGGGGCGGGCGGGCCGCCACGGTCGCCGGGAGACTGACGCGATCATGGGACATCCCACCCTCCGACCTGCGGGGACGGGGGATGCGGTGAGGGCGCGGTGGGACGGCGGGCCGGCCGGGGCATGCGGAAGGGGCGCGCCCGGTCACCCCGGGCGCGCCCCTCACCGACAGACCCGCCAGGCGCGCCCTAGCGGTCGTCGCGGCGGTCGCGGCGGTCGCGGAGGTCGTCCATCGCGTCGGTCGCCCGGTCGCGGCCCTGCCCCATGGTGTCCGAGGCCTGGTCGGACGCGTCCTTCATCCGCTCCTTGGCCTCGTCGCTCGTGCGGCCCTGGCCCTTGTCGTTGCCCTGACCGCTCTGCCCGGCCCGCTTCTTGGCCTCCTCGGCGAGCTGCTGCGCCTTGTCCTTGAACTGGTCTGCGATACCCATGCGGGGTCACTCCTCGTGGGTGCGTGGGGGACGGTCCATGAGGACCGCGTTCAGCCTCGCAGCCCCCGCCGGGCACCGCATGTCGATCACTTACGCTGCGTGTCCGCCGCCCGCGCGTCCTGGTCGGCGGCGCCTCCGGCGCCCACCAGCCCCTTGCTGATGCCCTCCAGCCGGGGGGCGAACTTCCGTACCTCCCGCTGTCCGACGACCCCTATCAGCGTGGGCAGGTAGCCGCGTACCGACTGCATCCCGCGCAGCCACCACTGCGCGTACACGTGCGGGGCGCGGCGCTCGATGCCCGCCACGATCCGGTCGACGGCGGGCCCCAGCGGGTACGTGCGGTTCGCCGGGAAGGGCAGCCGCTGGCGCAACTCCCGCATCACGTCGTCCTGGTCGGCGCCGCGCACCATGTCCGTGTCGGTCCAGGACAGGTAGCCGACCCCCACCTTCACGCCCCGGTAGCCGACCTCGGCGCGCAGGCAGTGCGCGAACGCCTCCACGCCCGACTTCGACGCGCAGTACGCCGTCATCATCGGGGCCGGGGTCATCGCGGCCAGCGAGGCGATCTGGAGGAAGTAGCCCCGGCTCTCCATGAGCACCGGCAGGAAGGCCCGCCCGGTCACCGCGCCGCCGATCAGGTTGACCTCGATGACCCGCCGCCAGGCGTCCGGGTCCGAGTCGACGAACGGTCCGCCCGCCGCGACCCCGGCGTTGGCGACGACGACGTCGACCTTCCCGAACCGCTCCTTGACCTCCTGGGCGACGCGCGCCATCGCCTCGTGGTCGGTGACGTCGGCGAACCAGTGGTCACTCTCCGTGTGGAGCCGCTCGGAGACCTTCTTCAGCTCGTCCGGCTCCAGGCCGACCAAGGCGACCTTGGCGCCGCGCGCCGAGAGCTTGCGGGCCAGCAGCTCCCCCACGCCCCGTGCCGCGCCGGTGACGACGACGACCTGTCCTTCGAGATTCCGCCTGCCGCTCATGCGACCTCCTCCTTCTCGGCCGTGCCGTCCGTACTGTCCGTACTGTTCGTGCCCGTGCCGGGGATGCCTGCCGGGAGGTACGCGGCGGCCAGTTCCCGGATCTTCGCGGTGACCGCCTCCGGCGCCTCCACGGGGGTCATGTGGCCCAGGCCCGTCAGTTCGGTGAGGCCCAGGCCGTCGGGGAGCGCCGCCGCGATGGCGCGGGCGTGCCCGATCGGCGTCAGCCGGTCCGCGGTGCCCGCGACCACGGCCGTGGGCACCCTCAACTCCCGTACGCCCGCGTCGAGATCGAGGTCGGCGAGGACCTTGCCCCAGGCGGATCTGGCCGCCCTCGGGCAGGCGTGCACGATCCGGGCGCAGAGGGCGACGCGCTCCGGGGCCGCTCCCGCTCCCATCGTGGCGTACTTGAGGACCCGGCGGGTAATCGGAGTGACCGGGCCGAGCGGGGCGGCGGCCGCGAGGATCGCCCGGGTGCCGGCGGTCCGGGCCCTGCCGGCCGGGAGCGGCAGCACGGTCGACGCGTCGGGCAGCCGTGAGCTGCCGGTGCTGCACAGGAGTACGGCGGCGGCGTGCTCGCGCAGCCCGTCCCGGCGGGCGGCGGCCATGATTGTCATGCCGCCCATGGAGTGCCCGGCGATCACCGCCTTGCGCCCCGGTCCGAGGGTGGCGGCGAGCACGGCTTCGAGGTCGTCGGCAAGGGCGTCGGTGCTGTATCCGCCGGGGGCGGCGGCCGGGGAGCCGCCGTGGCCGCGCTGGTCGTAGGCGACGACCCGGTGGTCCGGCGCGAGGGCCCTGATCTGCGCGTCCCAGAAGCGGGTGCTGCACGTCCAGCCGTGCGCGAGGACCACGGTGGGGGCGTCCTGCGGCCCGTGCACCTCGACGTGGAGGCGGGCGCCGTCGGCGGAGCGCACGGTCAGCTCGCGCTCCGGTACGGGCGGGGCGCCGACGCGTCGCAGCAGCCGGCTCATCCCACGACCTCCTCGGCGCGCGGGGCCTCCTCCGTACCGGCGGCGGGCTCCTGCTTCGGGGGGCGTACGACCTGGTACTCCGCGAGGTCGACCGTGCGGGTGGCGCGGCGGAAGTCGGCGGTGGTGCCGGGCCAGACGGTGGTGTTGCGGCCGTTGGCGTCCAGGTACCAGCTGTCGCAGCCGCCGGTGTTCCAGACGGTGCGCCGCATCCGGTCCTGCACCCGGCGGTTCCAGGCGCCGAGCGCGGAGGGGCGGGCGTCGAGGGCGACCCGGCCGCCGAGCACGTCCAACTGGCGTACGTAGTCGGCGAGATAGTTGAGCTGGGACTCGATCATCAGGATCATCGAGGAGTTCCCGAGCCCGGTGTTCGGGCCGATGATCGAGAGCCAGTTGGGGAAGCCGGAGACGGTCGCGCCGCGCAGCGACTGCACCCCGTCCTTCCAGTGCTCGGCGAGGGTGATGCCCTCGGCGCCCACCACGCGCTCGGCGATCGGCATGTCCGTGACGTGGAAGCCGGTGCCGAAGATGATGACGTCGGCCTCGGTCTCCGTGCCGTCGGAGGCGACGAGGGTGGAACCGCGCACCTCGGTGAGGCCGGCGGCGACCACGTCCGCGTTGGGTTGCGCGAGCGCCGGATAGTACGTGTTGGAGAGCAGGATGCGCTTGCAGCCGATGCGGTACGAGGGGGTGAGCTTGGCCCGCAGCGCCGGGTCCTTGATCGCCCGCGCCATGTTGCCCTTGGCTATCCTCTCGACCAGGCCCAGCTCGTTCGGGTGCTTGGTGAAGGCTCCGACCTGCAACTCCCGGATGCCCCAGAGCAGTCCGCGGCGGGCGGTGCCGGTGACCGGCAGGGTGCGGTGCAGCCAGCGCTCGACGCCGCTGATCCTCCGGTCCATGCGCGGCATGACCCAGGGCGGGGTGCGCTGGAAGAGGGTGAGGCGGCCGACCTTCGGCTGGATCGCGGGGACGATCTGGATGGCGGAGGCGCCGGTGCCGACGACGGCGACGCGCTTGCCGGTCAGATCGGTTCCGTGGTCCCAGCGGGCCGAGTGGAAGACCTTGCCGGGGAAGTCAGCGAGGCCTGGTATGTCCGGCATCTTCGGGTCGGAGAGCGGTCCGCAGGCGGAGACCACGAGGTCGGCGGTGAGGGTGGTCCCGTTGGCCGTCTCGATGACCCAGCGCAGTTCCGTACCGTCCCAGCGCATGACGGTGACCTCGTGGCCGAGCCGGATGTGCGGGCGCAGCCCGAAGGTGTCCGCGACGTGCTCCAGGTACGCGCGGATGTGCCGCTGCCCGGAGAAGGTGCGCGGCCAGTCGGGGTTGGGCGCGAAGGAGAACGAGTAGAGGTGGGACGGGACGTCGCAGGCGCAGCCCGGATAGCTGTTGTCGCGCCAGGTGCCGCCGACCGAATCGGCGCGTTCCAGGACGACGAAGTCCGTGATGCCTTCGCGGCGCAGCCGGACCGCGGCCCCCAAACCCCCGAATCCGGATCCGATCACCGCCACCCGTACGTGCTCGTGCTGGGCCATGCTGCCGCCTCCTGCGGTACGTCACACGACTCTGCCAGCAATCACTGGCAATATCGGGAGCGTAGAGCAGCTCCGTACCGATGGGTAGGGGTACGACGGGGGAAAGTTACCGGCGGTACAACATAGGGTGCGGGTGTGGCCGAAGGACGCGAGAGGCGCGACGAGCAGCGTGAGTACCGCATGGCGGAGCTGGCCGAGAAGGCCGGGATCCCCGTGCGGACCGTGCGCTTCTACCGGGAGCGCGGGCTGATCTCGCCGCCCCGCCGCGAGGGGCGCATCGCCTGGTACGACGACCGGCACCTGGCCCGGCTCCGCACGATCACGGGCCTGCTGGAGCGCGGCCACACCCTCACCGGGATCGCCGATCTGGCCCGCACCTTCGAGAGCGGCCGGGACGTCGCCGAGGTGCTGGGGCTGGGCGAGCCCACCGAGGAGACCCCGGTCCGCCTCACGCCCGAGCAGCTCGCGGACTACTTCGAGGGCGAGACCACCACCGAGAACCTGGCCACCGCGCTCGACCTCGGCTACCTCGCCACCGACGGCGACGAGATCGTCCACATCAGCCGCCGCCTGCTGGACGTGTCGTCCGAGCTGGTACGGGAGGGCGTCCCGCTGGCCACGGTGCTGGCGGCCGGGCGCCGGGTCCGCGCGCACGCGGACGCGCTCGCGGAACTCTTCGTGAACGTCCTGCGGGAGCACACCGACGACCCCGAGCCGCCCCAGCTCCGCCCGCTGGCCCGCGCGGTGGTGGACGCCGAACTGTCCATGGCCCTCGACCGCCGCCTGCGCAAGGAGCCGCCGCGGAAGCCGGACGAACCGTCCGGGGGGCCCGGGGAGCCCGCCTGACGGTCGGCGGCACATGGCCCGGGCCGAGGTCTTCCGCGATCGCACGCCGGAATGCTGCCCGCCCCGAACCGCCCGGTACGCCCTCCCGTTCGCACGATCTCCCGTTCGACCGCCCCACCGTACGAGGCGGCGGGGAACGGTGGATCAGAGCGCTTCGACGTCGTGGGTCCACGGTGCGGCGTTCCAGGAAGTGCCGGATGCGCAGCCGTTGCGTGTGGTGCGTGGGGAGCGGGTCGATCTCCCCGGGCGCCACGAATCGCAGTTCCGCGCTCTCCCCCGAGATGCCCAGGACGCCGCCGACGACCCGTGCGACAAAGCAGGCGTTGAACTGCCGGCGCACCTCTCCGTCGCCGTACGCGCGTTCGGGTCGTCGTCGTACGCGGTTCGGGCCATGCCCCTCACCGTTCCACGGGACGGGCCGTTTCCCACACGGCGTCGAAGCGCCCCGCCCCGCGAGGTGCGATGCGTGCAGCACCCGGCAGCGCGGCCGGACGGGGCCGCCGGCCGCCGTCGGCTACTTCTCGTAGACCGCCGTCACCGGCGCGTGGTCGCTCCAGCGCTCGGCGTGGGTCGCGGCGCGCTCGACGTACGCCTTCACGCACCGCCCGGCCAGGCCCGGCGTCGCCACCTGGTAGTCGATCCGCCAGCCGGTGTCGTTGTCGAAGGCCCGGCCCCGGTAGGACCACCAGGAGTACGGGCCCTCCTGGTCGGGGTGGAGGGCGCGTACGACGTCGACGTAGGCGGCCTCGTCGAAGACGCGGGTCAGCCAGGCGCGCTCCTCGGGGAGGAAGCCGGAGTTCTTCTTGTTGCCGCGCCAGTTCTTCAGGTCGGCCTCCTGGTGGGCGATGTTCCAGTCGCCGCAGACCAGCACCTCGCGGCCATCGGCCGCCGCCCGCTCCTTCAGGCCCACCAGGTACGGGAGGAACGCGGCCATGAACCGCTCCTTCTCCTCCTGCTTCTCCGTGCCCACCTCGCCGGACGGCAGGTACAGGCTGGCGACCGTCACGCCCGGCAGGTCGATCTCGGCGTAGCGACCGCTGGTGTCGAACTCGTCACTCCCGTCGATCCCGAAGCCGCCGAACCCGATCTGCACCCGCTCCGGCGCACGCCGGGTGTAGAGGGAGACCCCGGCCCGGCCCTTCGCGGCGGCCGGTGCGTGGACGGTGTGCCAGCCCTCCGGGTCCCGTACCTCCTCGGGCAGCTGGTGCGGCTCGGCCCGCACCTCCTGGAGGCAGATCACATCGGCCTCGGTCCGGGCCAGCCACTCGACGAAGCCCTTCTTCGCGGCGGCGCGGAGCCCGTTCACATTGGCAGTGGACACAGTGAGCATTCACCCGACGATACCGAAGCCGGGCATCGGACGCGTAACGCCACAGGGCGCGCATGGGCGCGGGGCGTCAGGCGGGCAGGACGAGACGGAAGGCGGTGTGCCCGGGACGGCTGGTGACAGTGGCGGTTCCGCCGTGGGCGGTGAGGACGGCGTGCACGATGGCGAGGCCCAGACCGGTGCTTCCGGTGCTCCGGGAGCGGGTGTGGTCGGCCCGGACGAACCGTCCGAACACCTCGGGCTGGACCTCTTCGGGGATGCCCGGCCCGTTGTCGCTGACGGTCACGCGGACGTGCTCGCCGCCCGTGGCGAGGGCGACGGTCACGCCGGTGCCGGGCGGGGTGTGGGTGCGGGCGTTGGCGAGGAGGTTGCCGATGGCCTGCTGGAGGCGGTGGGCGTCACCGGTCACGGTGACGGGTTCCTCCGGGAGGTCCAGGAACCAGCGGTGGCCGGGACCGGCGGCGCGGGCGTCGTCCGTCGCGTCGAGGATCAGCAGGGTCAGGTCGACGGGCTCGTGCTCAAGAGGGCGTCCGGCGTCCAGGCGAGCCAGCAACAACAGGTCGTCGACGAGCCTGGTCATCCGCCGCGACTCGCCGTCGATGCGCTCCAGGGCGTGGCGGACCTCCCCGGGGACGGCGGAGTGGTGGCGCAGGGCGAGCTCCGCGTGGCCACGGATGTTGGCGACGGGGGTGCGCAGTTCGTGGCTGGCGTCGGCGGCGAAGTGCCGAAGCCGTTCCTCACCGGCCTGGCGGCGGACGAGGGCGTCCTCGACATGGCCGAGCATGTGGTTGAAGGCGGTGCCGACCCGCCCCACCTCGGTGCGCGGGTCGGTGTCGGAGAGCGGTCCGGGCATGGCGACCTCGCCCCCGGCGAGCGGCAGCCCGGCCACTTCCACCGCGCGGGCGGTGACGTTCTGGAGGGGGCGCAGGGAGATCCGCACCCAGAGCGCCCCGGCGAGGCCGGTGGCCACGAGCGCGGCGCCGAACAGGGCGGCCTCCACCGCTTCGAGGCGGTGGACGGTCTCCTCGACCGGACGCAGGGGCAGCCCGGTGACGAGAACGTCCCGGTCGTCGCCCCGGACGGCGGTGACACGGTAGGCCCCCCGGGTGGAGAGCCGGACGCTGTGCCCGTTCCCGTCGACCGGGATGCCCGCCAGGGCACGGCGGTCCCGGGAGGTGAGCCGGGCGGGACGGTCGGTGGCGCCGTCGACGACCGCGGCGCGGGTGACGGTCCCGTCCAGGAGGCGGGCGCCGAAGGTCGATTCGGCCTGGCCGCGGATGTCGGGGCGGTTGTCGGCGTCGGGCCTGGCCTCGTGTTCCAGACTGGCGGCGAACCGGCCGTCGGAAGCGGCGAGCTGGTCGTCCAGACGCCCCACGAGAAAACCTCGCAGCGCCAGGGCGGTGGTGACGCCGACGGCGAGGCAGGCCAGACCGAGCAGGGCGACGAGCCCCGCGGTGAGCTGGCCGCGCAGGGTACGGGGCAGCAGGCGCCTCACGGAGCGTCCGGCTTGAGGACGTAACCGACACCACGCACCGTGTGGATCATCGGAGTGCGTCCGGCGTCGATCTTCTTGCGCAGATAGCTGATGTAGAGCTCGACGACATGGGCGCGGCCGCCGAAGTCGTAGGCCCAGACCCGGTCGAGGATCTGCGCCTTGGACAGGACCCTGCGCGGGTTGCGCATGAGGAAACGGAGCAGTTCGAACTCGGTGCGGGACAGCTCGACGACGGACTCGCCGCGTCTGACCTCCCTGGCGTCCTCGTCCATCGTGAGGTCCCCGACGGTGAGCTGGTTCGTTCCCCGCTCGGCGGCCATACCGGCACGCCGCAGGAGTCCGCGGAGCCGGGCGAGGACCTCTTCGAGGCTGTAGGGCTTGGTGACGTAGTCGTCGCCGCCCGCCGTGATGCCCGCGACCCGGTCCTCGACGGCGTCGCGAGCGGTCAGGAAGAGCACGCACACGCCCGGCTCCTCGCGGCGCAGGGCCCGCAGGACCTGCAGCCCGTTCAGGTCCGGCAGCATCCGGTCCAGGACCACCGCATCGGGGCGGAAGTCACGGGCGGCGGCGAGCGCGGTCGCGCCGTCGGCGGCGGTACGGACCTGCCAGCCCTCGCCGGCCATCGCCCCGGCCAGGACGTCGGTGACGTCGGGTTCGTCGTCGACGACGAGGACCCGCACGGGTTCTCCGTCGGGGCGGTGCAGAAGTGATGTCGTACGCGGCTCGTCCATGGTCCCGCCAGCATGCCTCGGCGCGGGCCCCGGCGGGGTGGGCCGTACTTCTGGGTTCCCTCTGAGTTCCCCCGGGCCCCGGGGCCCCTCGGGCCCGGGGGACCGGGTTCAGAGCATTCACAGAGGTCCGGCTGTGAGAGTGGCCACCGTTGCCGGGGCACGCCCCGCCCGCAACCCCCATGACCAGCGCGTTCGCCATCACCGCGTGGCCCGCCCCGCGTCGGACGCCAACCTCGAAGGAGCCCTGTGGGACTCGATCTGATCAACGGCGTCCCGGCACACGTGCTGCTCGTGCACGTCGTCGTGGTCCTGGTACCCCTCACCGCCCTCGCCCTGATCCTGTGCGCCGCGCTCCCGTCGGTCATGCGCCGTTTCGGGGCGGCGCTGCCCGTCCTCGCCCTGATGTCCCTGGCCGCCGTCCCGCTGACGACGGACGCCGGCGAGTGGCTGGAGCGGCACGTGGACGGTGACCCGCTGGTCCGCCGGCACGCCGAGCTCGGCGACGGGCTGCTGCCGTGGGCCGTCGGGCTCTTCCTGATGTCCGCGGCGGTGTGGTGGTTCCACCGCCGCGCCGCCCACCGGACCCCCGACGCGGCCGGACCGGCGGGCACGGCGGGTGTTCCGCTGCGCGTCGCCGCCACGGTGCTCGCCCTCGCCGTCGGAGTCGGCGCGGGCGTGCAGGTGTACCGGATCGGCGACTCCGGCGCCAAGGCCGCCTGGCACGACGGTTACACCGCCACCTCCCACTCCGACCGCGGCTGACCGCTGCCGCCGGACCTCAGACGCCGGACGCGTAGCGCCAGAAGGCGCGCATCGGGGCGGGCGGGGCCGGGTCGGTCATCGCGAGCTGGGTCAGCAGGACGGCGACCGTGCCGGTGGCGGGGGTGAGGTGGGCCGTCGTGCCCGTGCCGCCGACCCAGCCGTAGCGACCCGGTACGTTCCAGGGCTCGATGGGGCGTACGTCGACCGAGCCGCCGTAGCCCCAGCCCTGGCCCTCCAGGAACGGCGCGGCGGCCTCGCGCTGGGCGGCGGTGAGGTGGTCGGTGGTCATCAGCCGCACCGACTCGGCGGACAGCAGCCGGCGCCCGGCCTTCTCCGCGTGCCCCCGGGCGAGCAGCATCCGGGCGAAGGCGTGCCAGTCGTCGGCCGTCGAGACCAGCCCGGCCGCGCCGGAGGGGAACGCGGGCGGGGTGCTCCACTGGCCGTCGGGGGCGTCGAGCAGCCGGAGGCCGCCGTCGGCGTCCGGGTCGGGGGCGTAGTGGCCGGTGAACCGGTCCAGCTTCCCGGGCGGTACGGAGAAACCGGTGTCGGCCATGCCCAGCGGGGCGAACAGCCGCTCCGCCAGGAATTCCGGCAGCGGCCGGCCCGCGACCCGGGCGATCAGCACGCCGAGGATGTCGGAGCAGGTGTTGTAGAGCCATGCCTCGCCCGGCTGGCGGAGCAGCGGGAGGCGGGAGAGCGCGGCCATCCAGGTGTCCGGGTCCGGGACGTGCCCCGGTTGCGGCGGGCCCTGCCGCAGCTCGTCGAGGAGCGCCCGGACGGCGGGGAGCGAGAAGTCCGGTGCGAAGCCGTACCCGGCCCGGGAGGCGAGTACGTCGGCCACGGTGATGGCCCGGTCGGCGGGCACCACGTCGTCGAGCGGGGAGGCCGGTGTGCGGACCACCCGTGGTTCGGCCAGCTCCGGCAGCCACTGGCGTACCGGCTCCTCCAGGGCGATCCGGCCCTCCTCGATCAGCAGCAGGGCGGCCGCGGCGGTCACGGGCTTGGTGAGGGAGGCGATCCGGAAGAGGGTGTCCCGGGCCATCGGGACCGGGGCCGTGCCCGTGCCGTCCTCGCCGCCCTCCCCGCCCGCCGTGGCGGTGCCGACCGCCGCCACCTCGACCCGGTCGCCCCGGGCCACCAGGCCAACGGCGCCGGGGGCCGCCCCGTTCGCGTGTCCGGGGCCGGTCGTCCTCGTCAGGAGCGCGCGCAGATCGTTCATCGGTCCACCTTCCCGTTGTCGCGTCCGGAAGGTGGACCGCCACACCGGCCCGGACTCATCGGTCCGGGCCCGGCACTCCGGTCAGCGGACCCGGCCCACGCCCGCGTAGAAGCCGCTGCGCTCCTGGACCGGCGCGGGCTCCTCCCGGTACCACTCCGTGGCGAAGACCAGGCCGGGCTCGACCAGTTCCAGCCCCTCGAAGAACGGCTCGACCTCGCTCCGGGTCCGCATCCGCAGCGAGATCTCCCCCTTCCGGTACGCCTCCTCGGTGGCCGCCCTCAGCTCCGGGTGCTGGTCGGCCGTGCCGTGCGAGAGCACCAGGTAACTGCCCCGGGGCAGGGCGTCGACGAGGGTGCGGGCGAGGCCGTAGGGGTCCTGGTCGTCCGGCAGGAAGTGCATCAGCGCGATGAGCGAGAGGGCGATCGGCCGGTCGAAGTCGAGCAGCGCGCGGGCGTGTTCGAGGATCGTCTCCGGCCGGCGCACATCGGCGTGGATGTAGTCGGTGACGCCCTCCGGCGTGCTGATCAGCAGCGCCTCCGCGTGGCGCAGCACGATCGGGTCGTTGTCCGCGTAGACGATCCGGGCGGTGGGTGTGATCGCCTGGACGACCTGGTGGAGATTGGGCTCGGTGGGGATGCCGGTGCCGATGTCGAGGAACTGGTCGACGCCGTTGCGGGCCAGCCAGGCGGAGGCCCGGTGCATGAAGGCCCGGTTGCGCGCCGCGTTGCCGCGCGCCTCCTCGGGCAGCTTCTCGGCCACCTCCTGGTCGACGGGGTAGTTGTCCTTGCCGCCCAGCAGCCAGTCGTAGACGCGGGCGGGGTGGGGCTTGCTGGTGTCGATCCGGGGCTCGGGCATGTCGACCGGCACGGGGCGCCTCCTTTGGGCTTGCTCACTCGTGCGAACGCGCCCAGCGTAGGTGACGCGATTCCGCCGGAATACGGCAGGGTTCGTATGATCATCTGTCCGGCATCTCGCCTCCAGGGCGCGGCCTCCGGACCGTTGAGGAGGCGCGATGGAATTCCGGTTGCTCGGCAGGGTGGGAGTCATCAGCGGGGCGGGAGAGCTCCAGCCGGGGCCCGCCAAACGGCGCGGCGTGCTCGCCGCACTGCTCCTCAAGGCCAACTCCCCCGTGTCCGTCGACCGGTTGATCGGCACCCTCTGGGACACGGCGCCACCCGTCCACGCCCGTACGGTCGTCCAGGGCCATGTCTCGCGGCTGCGGGCCCTGTTGAACGCGGCCGGGGCCGGGGAGCACGGGGTGCGCCTGCTGACCCGGGGCCCGTCGTACGTGTTCGAGGTGCCGGAGACGCTGCTCGACACGTACCGCTTCGAACGGCTGGTCCGGCGCGGCAGGTCCCGGCTGCGGCCCGCCGACACGGTGGCCGACCTCACCGAGGCGCTGGCCCTGTGGCACGGTCCGGCGCTCGACGGCACCGCCCCCAGCAGCACGCTGCGGGCCGCCGCGCAGGCCCTGGAGGAGGACCGGCTGGCGGCCGTGGAGACCCTGGCGGAGGGCTACGGCCGGCTCGGGGACGCGGCGGGCGCCGTGGCGGTGCTCCAGGCGGAGGCGGAGGCGCACCCGCTGCGCGAATCGCTGGCCGGGGCGCTGGTCGGGGCGCTGCACCGGGCGGGGCGCCGGTCGGACGCGCTCGACCACTACCACCGCACCCGCCGTCTGCTCGCCGCCGAGCTGGGCGTCGACCCGGGCGCCGGGCTGCGCAGGGAGCACGAAACGGTCCTGCGCGCGTCGGGGAAGGCGGTCGAGAGGCGGCGTTCCGGAGCGGCGGAGCCGGTCGCGCCCGGGGAGGGCGGCGCGGTGCCCCGGCTGCTGCCACGCGGGATACGGGGGTTCCTCGGCCGGGACGCGGAGCTGGCCGAGCTGGACCGGGCCGCCGGGGCCGGGGTCCCCGCGCTGGTCACGGGCGCCCCGGGGGTCGGCAAGAGCGCGCTCGCGCTCCACTGGGCGCACCACGCGCAGTCCCGCTACCCGGGCGGCACCCTCTACGCCGATCTCCGCGGCTTCGGCGGCGTTCCGGCCGAACCGGCTCAGGTCGTACGGGAGTTCCTGCTCGCGCTGGGGGTGCCCGCGCACGGGCTGCCCGAGTCCGCCGCCTGCGCCGCCGCCCTGTACCGGGAGCTGACCGGGCGGCGCGCGCTCCTGGTCGTGCTGGACGACGCGCGCGGCTCCGACCAGGTCCGCCCGCTGCTGCCCGCCGGGACCGGCTCGGCCGTCCTGGTCACCTCGCGCCTCCGGCTCGGCGGGCTGGCCGTCGAGGAACTGGCCCGGCCGGTGCGGGTCGACGCCCTCGCCCCGGCGCCCGCCGCCGACCTGCTCGCGGCGGCGGTCGGCGAGGACCGGGTGGCAGCCGAGCCCGGGGCGGCGGAGCGGCTCGCCCGGCTCTGCGACGGGCTGCCGCTCGCGCTGCGCATCGCGGCGGCCCAGCTCGCGGCCAGACCGCACTGGCAGCTCGCCGATCTGGCCGCCGAACTCGCGGACGAGCAGCGGCGGTTGGCCCTGCTCTCGCTGGACGACGCGCAGGAGTCGGGGGTCGCGGCGGTGCTCCGGAGCACGGTGCGGGGGCTGGCGCCCGAGGCGGTGCGGCTCTTCGCCCTGCTCGGGGTGGTGCCCGGCCCCGATCTGGACCGGTACGCCGCCGCCGCGCTGCTCGGCCGGCCGGCCGCCGTGGCCGCCGAGGCGCTGGACCGGCTCGCGGGGGCCCATCTGGTGACCGAGCACGCCCCCGGCCGCTACTCCCCGCCCGACCTGGTCCGGCTGTACGCACGCGGCCTGACCGCCGATGACGGGGCGCTGCTGCGGCTGCTGGACGGCTACGCGGCGACCGCTCTCGCCGCGTCCCTCGCCGCCGAGCCGGGCGACAAACCCTGCTGCGCCCTGCCCGCGACGGCCGTGGCGGACCTCCCGGTACGGAGGTTCGCGGACCGGGACGCGGCCCTGCGCTGGTACGCGGCAGAGTGCGACAACCTGGCCGCCGCGGTCACCGCCGCACGGGCGGCGGGCCACGAGGACCGGGCCTGGCGGCTGGCCGTGCTCCAGTGGCCCTACGTGGTGTGGAGCGTCCGGGACGGCTGGGTACCGCTGCTCGAACAGGCCCTGGCGGCGAGCAGTCGGGTCGGCGACCCGGACGCGGAGTCCCGGGTCCGGGCGCTGCTGGGGTGGGTGCTGACCCGGGAGGGGCGGCTCTCCGAGGCGCTGGCCCATCTGGAGGCGGCGCCCGCCCTCGCGGCCCGCGCGCACGATCCGTCGAGCGAGGCGATCGCCCTGATCAACCTGGCGGTCGCCCTGGACACGGACGGGATCACCGACACCTCCCTGCGCCATGTCACCCGGGCGGTCCGCCTCGCCCGCGAGGCCGACGACGTACTCACCGAACTCCTGGCGCTCCAGCACCGCACGTACCAGCTCCTGACCCGGGGGGACGTCGCGGCGGCGGAGAGCTGCACGGCGTACGCGCTGGCGCTCGACGACCAGGGGGTGACGACCGGGCTGGGCGTGATGCGCCGGGCCACCCTGCGGCTGAGCCGGGGCGAGGCGCTGCTCGCGCTCGGCGAGCGGGAGGCGGCGGAGCGGTGCGTGCGCCAGGCGCTCGCGGAAGCCACCCGGCAGGGGTTCCAGGAGGGGGTGAACCGGGCCAGGTACCAACTCGCCCGCCTGAAGGGGACGGTGGCCCCGCAGACGCGGCCCGGTGGCGACAACCGGTCCGTTTTGTCTCCCTGACCGAATGGGCCTGCAGCTTGTGGACGGGTTCCCGGAGGACCTCCGGCGGGTTATTCGGCGGGGGTTGGTCCTGGTTTGCCACCCCCTCTCAACCGGGCTGCACGTTCAGGACGGATCGACCGTATGGTCCCGGTGCCGCCGGGACGGCAGTCTCTTCATCAGAAGGAAGGGGCCACCGGAGAATCCCGGAGGAACCCGAACCGAAACGATCCGGACCGACCGGGACCGGAGCCGATCGAGATGTGGGGAGACACGACATGCGCAACGTGATCCGAGTGGTGGCAGTGGCTGCGGCGACGGCTTTCGTCCTGGGCGGCGCGAGCGCCTCCTACGCGGCGGAGGGCGCGGCGACGAGGGCCGCCCCGGTCTCGACCCTCTCGGTCTCCCCGCTCTCGGTCACCTCGCCGGCCTCGCCCGAGGGTGACGAGACCGGCTGGGGCGAGCAGAGCTGCACCGTCCGGCCCCTGCCGGCCGGTTGCCCGGTCCAGTAGCCCCGGTCCGGTAGTCCCGGGCCCGCGGCCCGAACGCACCACGGTCCGCACCCGGCGAGGTCCGAACCCACCGCGGCCAGTGACCCGCGCGGCCCGCCCTCACGGCCCGTACCCGGCACCGCCCGTACGCCTGGAAGAACCCCGTTCGAGCCCATACCTCAGGGAGATGATCCTCGTGCACGCGTTTTCGAGCTCCGCCCACGACCCGTTCTTCGACCGCTTCTACGACCCCCGTCAGGACGAGGAGGGCGGTCCGGCCGCCGACGGCGCCCTTCCCTGGCCCGACATGGGACCGGAGCAGGTCGTGGTGCTGTGACCGGCACGGCACCCGCCCCCGCGCTTCCGTGAACCGCCCGTCCCCCCGACCGGTCCGGCCCCTTCGCCCCGCGGCCCCCTGATCCGGCAGCCGGCCGACGGCTTCCCGGCCCGCCGATCCGCGTCGCGCTTCGCGGTCTCCCGCGCCTTCGCGGTCCGCTGCGGCCCTCACGCGAGCCCTCGCGTCCCTTCGTCTTCGTGACGCCTCACGGTCTTTCGCGGACTCCGTGACGCCTCACGGTCCCCGCGGACCCCCCGTGACTTCTCACGGCCCCCCGCGGCTCCTCACGCGGCGAGTCCCCCGCCTGTCCGGGCAGCCCGCTCCAGCACCCCGCCGCGCCCCTTCCTTCCGCACCCCGCCCTGTCCGCCCCGCCACGCCCCGGCCGACCGGTGGTCCCGTCACGCCGCCGCGCCCCGGCGCACTCCGAGGAGAATCCCGTGGAGAGAATCAACCACCTCGCCTACTGCCGGGCGGACGAGCCGTTCTACGAGAGCAACGACACCGCCCGCACCGGTTCGCCGTTCCCCGCCACCGAGCGCCCCGCACCGCCCGGCTGGCGCCGCGCCGAAAGCAGCGTCTGGCTCTACGTGCACCCCGAGCACGTGCAACTGCCCGCCCAGGGGTGGAAGATCCACGTCTCCGCCACGGCCTCCGACGCCGCCGAGGTCATCGACACGGTCTGGGACTACTGCGTGCCCCGCTCGCTGTCCTTCAAGTTCCTGCCGCACCCGCAGGTGCACCGCGCCATGAACGCGAAGTACGCCCCCCGGGGCAGCAGCGGCAAGCTCATCACCCTCTACCCGGCCGACGAGGCAGAGCTGAAGCGCACCCTCGACGACCTCGACCAGCTGCTCGCCGGGCGCCCCGGACCGTACATCCTCAGCGACCTGCGCTGGCGGGAGGGCCCCCTCTACCTGCGCTACGGCGGATTCGCCCGCCGCGAGTGCCTGACCGAGAACGGGGACCGGAGCCCCGCCGTCTGCCGCCCGGACGGGGTACTGGTGCCTGACGAACGCACCCCGGTCTTCCAGGTCCCCGACTGGGCACCGGTGCCCGACTTCGTCGCCGCTCAGATCGACGCCCGCGCCGCGGCCCAGGACGAACCGTCCTTCCCGTACACGGTGGAACGGGCCCTGCACTACTCCAACGGCGGGGGCGTCTACCTCGCCACCGACGACAGGACCGGCCGCCAGGTGGTGCTGCGCGAGGCCCGGCCGCTCGCCGGGCTGGACGGCGCGGGGGACGACGCGGTCACCCGGCTGCACCGCGAGGCCGCCACCCTGAGCCGTCTCGCCCACCTGGACTGCGTGCCCGAACTGCTCGGCACGTTCACCGCCTGGGAGCACCACTTCCTGGTCCAGGAGTACATCGAGGGCCAGACCCTCCAGCGCTTCACCTCCACCACCAACCCGCTGATCAGGCCGCACACCGACGCCGAACAGCGCAAGGAGTACGCGGACCGGGTACGGGACGTCCTCGACCAGCTGGAACACATCCTGGAAGCCGTCCACGCCACCGGAACCGTATTCGGCGACCTGAGCCCCAACAACGTGATGATCCGCCCCGACGGGCGCGTCGCACTGGTCGACTTCGAGATCTCCTACCGCCCCGACGCCGGCGAGGCCGTGCCCAGCATCGGCACCCCCGGGTACGTCGCCAAGCACGCCACCGGCTTCGACCGCGACCGCTACGCCCTGGACTGCCTGCGGCTCTCGCTGTTCATGCCGCTCACCATGACCCTGGAACTGGACCCGGCCCGCGCCGGACAGCTCGCCGAGGCGGCCACCCGGCTCTTCGACCTGCCACAGACGTTGACGGACCGGATACGCACCGGCCTCACCCCACCGGGCGTCACCGCCCGCACCGACCGCTCGATCGCGGAGCTCTTCGCCGCCACCGCCGCCGACCCCGCCTCGGAGCCCGCCCGCGAGCTGGAGAAACGCCTGGTCACCGCGATCCGGTCGGCCGCCACCCCCGAACGCACCGACCGGCTCTTCCCCGGCGACCCCGCCGCGCTGCACGACGGCGGCTACACCCTGGCGCATGGCGCCGCCGGCGTCCTCTACGCCCTGGCCGCCACCGGCCACCCCACCGACCCCGAGCACCACGAGTGGCTCTGGCAGGCCACCCATCGCGCCGCCGACCCACGCCCCGGCCTGTACGACGGGCTGCACGGCGCGGCCCACGCCCTGCATCTGGTCGGCCGCACCGGGCAAGCCCTGGAGGTGCTCGACCGGGCCATCGACCTCACCGGCGACGCCACCCCGGTCGGCCTGCACGACGGACTGGCCGGAATCGGCCTCAACCTGAGGTACTTCGCCCGCGCCCTGGACGAACCCGGCCTGCACGCCCACGTCCTGGGCACCGGCGACCGCCTCGCTGCCCGCCTCGCCACCATCACCCGCACCCCCGCCCGCAGCGCCGGACTGCTGCGCGGCTGGAGCGGCCCCGCCCTGTTCTTCGTCAGCCTGTACGAGGACACCGGCGAGGAGCGCTATCTCGGCCTGGCCCGCCAGGCCCTCCAACTCGACCTGGACCACTGCCACGAGACCGACTCGGCGCTCAACCTCAACGACGGCACGCGGCTCCTGCCGTACCTCGGGCAGGGCAGTGCCGGAATCGCCCTCGCGCTCAGCTCCTACCTGCGCCACCGGCCCGACGAGCAGCTCGCCACCACGCTCGAATCCCTGCACACCGCGACGGAGTTGAGCTTCACCGTCCAGAGCGGGCTGTTCGCCGGAAGGGCCGGGCTGGCCGCCGCGCTGGCCCACAACCGCGCCGCCGAGGACGATCCGGGGCTCGCGGCGGCCCTCACCGGGCACGTCCGCGACCTCGCCTGGCACGCACTGGACCACGAGGGCGGCATCGCCACCACCGGCGACCAGAACATGCGCCTGTCCGTGGACCTGGCCACCGGCACCGCGGGCATCCTGCACACCCTGCACACCGTGTCCGGCCGGCTCCCGGCCCTGCCCCTCCTGGACCGGCCCGGCGCCCCGGCCCCCGCACCACGGGCCACCGTGTCCGCCGCGGCCCCGCACGGCAGTGCCCCGCACGGCACCACGCCCACCGAGGACCCGCACAGCGTCTGGGCCTGCGACGGCACTGAAGCATCCTCCTGACCCGTACCACCGAAGCCCCACCGACCGACCCCACCGAAGGAGACGGAAGACGGATGAACACCGTCCTCGCCCTGCAGGGATTCGCCGCCCATGACCCCCCGGGCGGTGGCGGAGGCCCGCTCGAACTCACCGCCGTACACAGCTCCATGAGCTTCAACTGCGCCTCCGACAACACCGACGAATAGCCGAAAGAAAACAAAGGAGAAAACCATGGACAAGGTCCTCAAGCTCCAGAACCTCGAACTCCCCGAGGGCCCGCAGAAGGACGGCGTGGCCGACGGCTACAGCTCCCTCAGCGTCGCCTTCTGCACCAGCGCCTACGAGTAGGCCGAAAACCCGGCGCACCGAACCACCCCACCGAAGAAATCAACCGACCACGAAGGAGAAAACCATGAACGCGATCCTTGAGCTCCAGAACCTCGAACTCCCCGAGGGCCCGAACGAGGACGGCGTGGCCGACGGCCTCAGCTCGATCAGCCTGGCCTTCTGCACCGGCGGGGGCGGCGGAACCGCCACCGACGTCTGAGAAACACAGCCGAGCCGCCAGCCACCGACCAGGGAGAAATCATGAACGACATCCTCGCTCTGCAGGACATGACGCCTCGGAACGGCATGTCCGAGGGATACGAGGCCGGGGCCTGTTCTTCCGCCCTCAGCGCCATCAGCGCCCACTGGATGTGCCTGACCCACGAGATCTGAGAAATCCCTGACCGATCGAACCCCCAGAAGGAGAACGGACATGGACAAGATCCTCGCCCTGCAGAACGTCACCCCCCAGGACGGCCCGTCCGACGGCGACGCCCTCGTCAGCACCATGAGCCTGCTGATCGCCTGCCGCACCACCACAGAGGTCTAGAAAGCCCCGCCCGATCGAACGTCCGGAAGGAGACCGCAGATGAACAGGATCCTCGCTCTGCAGAACGTCACCCCTCAGGACGGCCCGTCCGACGACGACGCTTTCCCCCGCAGCATCTTGAGCACGATCAGCTGCCCCACCACCAGCGCGGAGCTGTAGGGACCGCCCGATCAAGCATCCAGAAGGAGACCGGAAATGAACAAGATCCTCGCTCTGCAGAACGTCACCCCCCAGAACGGCCCGTCCGACGAAGAGGCGTTCCCCGGCACCAGCTCCATCAGCGGAATCAACATCTGCGGCACCGGCGGAATCGACTGATACCTCGCCGTCCGACCGATCAGGAATCCGGAAGGAGACCGGAAGTGAACAAGATCCTGGCCCTGCAGGACCTGGCTCCCCAGAACGGCCCCGATGAGGGGGAGACCAACATCACCTCGCAGATCACCAGCGCGCTCAGCATGACGAACCGGTGCACCTCCACGATCGACTGACGACGGAGAACCCTCCACGTCATCGAGAGAGCCGGAGCCGATCCGGCCGGAGGCCGGGTGGGGGCGGACCGATCGGTCCGCCCCCACCCGCCGTTCTTCCCCTCGTCCGTTCTCCCGGAAATCCATCGCCACCTCTCCAGAAAGGAGGAATTCCATGTCGCATCCCGTACCTCTTTCGAAGAACCGGAATTTCCGGCTGCTGTGGAGCGCGAACGCGCTCTCCACCCTGGGTTCGCAGGCCGCCTTCATCGCGCTGCCGCTCCTGGTCCTGTCACTCACCGGGTCGGTCACCGACTTCGGTCTCGTCCTGTTCGTCGAGTCCGTCGTCTCGGTGGCGGCGGGCCTTCCCGCCGGCATCGTGGTGGACCGGGTCGACCGCAGGAAGGTGATGCTGGTCTGCGACGGTCTGCGCGCCCTGATCAGCGCCGTGTTCGTGGTCGCGATGGTCACCGACCGGGTGTCGCTCACGCTGATCATCGCCGCGGGCACCCTGACCGGGATCTCGTCCAGCCCCTTCGGCCCGGCCGCGAGCGCGATGCTGCGTTCCGTCGTGCCGCCCGGGCAACTGGTCTCCGCGTACGCGATCAACCAGGCCCGCAACTCCGCCATCGTGCTCGCGGGCCCGCTGATCGGAGCCGCGCTCTACGGGGTCTCCCCCACGCTTCCCTTCCTGGTCGACGCGGTCAGCTATCTGGCCTCCGCCGCCTGCGTGCTGGGCCTGCGCCCGCCCGAGCGCCCGAGCCCCGCCGCGGACCGGGCCGACGCTCCGTTCCCCCGGTGGCGGAGCGACCTCACCACCGGACTGCGCTTCATCCGTGCCAGCCCCTTCCTGCGCTACACCCTGGTCAACGGCACCTTGATGAACTTCGCGCTCTCCGCGGTGGTGGTCGTCCTGATCGCCGTCCACTCCGGTGCCGGGTCCACCCCCATGAGCACCGGCCTGCTCGTCGCGGTCTCCGGTGCGGGCAATCTGCTCGGCGCCGCCCTCGCCCCACGTCTGAACCAGCTCCTCAGCCCCCGTCGCCTGGTGCTGGCGGTGAGCTGGAGCACCGCCGTACTCGTCCCCGCGATGGCCGCCGACGACGCGATCTGGTGGACGCTGCTGCTGATCGGCGGGGCGAGCGTGGCCACCCCGGCGGCGAACATCGCCCTGTCCGCGGCGGCAGCCCACACGATCCCCCACCACCTCCAGGGGCGCGTGCAGTCGACCGGCGCGCTGCTGCCCGCCGTGGTGTCCCCGCTCGGCCCGGTCGTCGCCGGTCTGCTGACCGACCGGCTCTCGGCCCCCACCGCCCTGCTGCTGTTCGGCGGGGCGCTTCTCGTCCTGGCCTGCTTCAGCACCGTCAGCCGCGGCCTGCACCTCATCCCCGATCTGCGCCGTCCCACCGCCGAGGAGCCGTCCGGCTCCGCCACGGACGACCGCGTACCCCAGCAGGTGCCGTGATGGACCGTTCCCCGCTCCTCGTCCCGGACCACGAGTTCCGGCTCCCCAACGGGCTGCACGTCGTCCTGTCCGAGGACCACCTCAATCCGGTGGCCGCCGTGTGCGTCTGGTACCACGTGGGCTCCCGCGACGAGCGGCCCGGCCGCACCGGGCTGGCCCACCTCTTCGAGCACCTGATGTTCCAGGGGTCCGCCCAGGTCCCCGGCAACGGCCACTTCGAGGCCGTACAGGCGGGCGGTGGCCAGCCCAACGGGACCACCGGTTTCGAGCGCACCAACTACTTCGAGACGGTCCCCGCCCACCAGTTGGAACTCACCCTGTGGCTGGAGGCCGACCGGATGGGCAGCCTCCTGGACGCCCTGACCGAACAGGCCCTGGACAACCAGCGCGCCGTGGTGAAGAACGAGCGCCGCCAGCGGTACGACAACGTCCCCTACGGCACGGTGTGGGAGCACCTGATGGCGATGCTCCACCCGCCGACGCACCCGTACCACCACATGCCGATCGGTTCCATGGCCGATCTGGACGCGGCCACCCTCGACGACGCCCGCGCCTTCTTCCGCACCCACTACGCCCCGTCCAACGCGGTGCTCGCGGTGGTCGGCGACATCGACCCGGTGCGGACCCGGGCCTGGGTGGAGAAGTACTTCGGTTCGCTGCCGGACTGCCCCACCGCCGGCGGCGGCACCGAAACCGCCGTACGCGGGCCGCTGCCCGATCCGGTCCCCGGGGAGCGGCGGGCCGTGCTGCGCCACCCCGTCCCGTCGGCCGCGCTGATGTGCGCGTACCGGATGCCCGTGGACGGCACCCGGGAGGCCGACGCGGCCGAGGTCGCGCTGGCGGTGCTCGGCGCGGGCGAGTCCAGCCGGCTCGCCACCCGGCTCGTCCTGGACGACCAGAACGCCCTGAAGGTGTCCATGGGGCTGATGCGGTTCGCGCACGCGCCCTCGCTCGGCTGGCTGGACATCAAGGCGTCCGGCCGGGGCGACCTGCCCGCCGTCGAGGCGGCACTGGACGAGGAGATCGCCCGGTTCGCCGCCGAGGGCCCCACCAAGGACGAACTCGACCGGGCCCGGGCCCACTTGAGCCGCAAGCACCTGGACGCCTCCGCCACCGTCGGCGGCCGGGCCGACCTGCTGTGCCGGTACGCCACCTTCTTCGGGACCGCCGCCGGGGCGGCCGGTTCCCTGCCCCGGCTGCTGGACGTCACCGCCGCCGAGGCACGGGCCGCCGCCGCGCACCTGGACCCCGCCAACCGCTCCGTACTCCTCTACGAACCCCCGCCCAGGAACCACACACCGGGCGCGGGCCCGCGCCCGGAACCGGCCCCGGATCCCTCTCCCGCCACCGCACCGACCGGAAGGACGGCCGACCGATGATCCCCGCCACCGCTCCGGCACCGCCGCCGCCCCGGATGACCTTCCACCCGCGCCCGGTGCCGCCCCCGGCACCGCGCTGGCGGCCGCCCGCGGCCCGCACCGACGTCCTGCCCAACGGCCTGCGGGTGGTCCACCTGCACCGGCCCGGACAGCAGGTGATCGCCCTCGAGATCCTGCTGGACGCCCCGCTGGAGGCCGAGCCCCGCGACGTGGAGGGGGTCGCCACCCTGACCGCCCGCGCCCTGTGCCGGGGACCCGCCGCCACCGACAGCCGGACCTTCGCGGCCCGGGTCGAGTCCTGCGGCGCCACCCTCCAGGCGCACGCCACCGCCGACGGCATCCGGCTCGCCTGCCAGGTCCCGGCCCCCGCCCTGCCCCGCCTCCTGGACCTGCTCACCGAGACCCTCCGCGAACCCGCCTTCACCCCGTACGAGATCGACCGGCTGGTCCGTCAACGGCTCGACGAGATCCGCCACGAGCACGCCGGACCCGCCCGGCTCGCCGCCCTCACCCTCTACCGGCGCCTCTTCCTCGCCCGGCACCGCGCCTCCCGCCCGCCCAAGGGCAGCGCCGCCACCGTGCCGGGCATCGACAGCCGCGCCGTACGCGCCTTCCACGACGCCCACGCCCGGCCCGCCACCGCCGCCGTCGTGCTGGTCGGCGACTTCACCGGGTTCGACGTGCCCCGGCTCGTCGGAGACACCCTCGGCCGCTGGGACCGTCCCCCCGCCCCGCCCAGCCGCCCCCCGGCCCCGCTGCTGACCGACCGCCCCGGAATCGTGCTGGTCGACCGGCCCGGATCGGTCCAGACCCATCTGCTGATCGGCCGCGTCGGCGTCGACCGGCACTCGCCCCGGTGGCCCGCCCAGTCCGTGGCGCTGCACTGCCTCGGCGGGCCCCTCACCTCGCGGCTCGACCGGAGTCTGCGCGAGGAGAAGGGCTACACCTACGGCATCAGCGCCTTCGCGGCCCCGCTGCGCTCCGGCGCACTGATCGCCATCAGCGGATCGGTCGAGACCGGGGTCACCGCCGACGCCGTCGCCCGGATCGCCGCCACCGTCCAGGACGCCTCCCGCGGTCTCACCGAGGAGGAGCACACGGCCGCCCGGCTCGGCCTGAAGGGGATCACGCCCGCGCAGTTCCTCACTTCCGCCACCACCGCGCGCGTCCTGGCCGACACGGTGGCGGAACGGCTGCCCGACACGTACCTCCCGACGCTGCACGACCGTCTGGACGCCGTGACCGCGCACGACGCCACCCGGGCGCTGGGCACCGCGCTGCCGGCCGGGCGGCTGGTCACCGTCGCGGTCGGGGACGCCTCACTGATCCACCGGCCGTTGCGGGAACTGGGGCCGGTCACCGTCACGGAGTGACCGCCGGTACGGCGGACGCCCCCGCTCCGAGGTGGAGCCCGTGGGCATGGATGAGGACCCCGGCCTGGGTCCGGCTGCGGGCGCCCAGTTGCTCCATGAGTTCGGAGATGTGGCGACGGCAGGTGCGCAGGGAGAGGCCCAGGCGGCGGGCGATCACCTCGTCCTTGAGGCCGTCCGCGAGCAGGACGGCCAGGGTGCGCTTGATGTCCTCGGTGACCGCGCGGGCGGCCGCTGGCCCGCTGAGGTACGGGGTCGCGCGGCTCCAGGACTGCTCGAAGGCGTCGTACAGGAAGGCCACCGCGGAGGGCTGGCGGATCACCACGGCCCCCCGCGGGCTGGTGCGGTCGGGGATGAACGCGACACACTGGTCCACGATGATCATCTGGCCGAAGAGTTCGTCGAGGGTGCGGATCTGCGACCCGGCCGCGCTGGCGGCACGGACGTAGTCCTGGGTGGGCTGGTGGAAGCGGGCCGGGTGCTGGTAGACGCACCGGACGCGGATGCCGCGCTCCAGCAGGGCCAGGTCCCGGGGCAGGGCGTCGGCCAGGATCTCCGCGGGCCGTCCGCCGCCGGGCTGGAAGGACACCACCTCGGTCCGGCACTGCGCCACGGAGGCGCTGATCGCGCCGCGGGCCGCGTGCACGTCCGGCAGGATCTCCAGCACCTCGGCGGCGGCGGGCCGTTGGTGGGCCTGGGGCAGCGGGAGTCCTTCGAGGGCGGCGCGCCGGGCCGCGACCCGGCCCTCGCACAGCCGTAGTTCGGCCTGGGCCTCGCGCAGTCCGGCCTCCTGGGGGCCGAGCAGGGTGGCGATGGCGTGGTGCGGGGTGACCGCCTCCCAGACCCCGTCGTCGGCCCCGGGGCGCAGGAGGTGCCAGGCCCGCAGGGTGGCCAGGGAGGCGGCGTGCAGGTCCGGGGAGAGCCCGGCGGCCGGGGTCCGGTCGGACAGGCCGTACTCCAGGGCGTGCTGGTAGAGGGCCACGGCTTCGTGGCCGAGCGGGGGGAGATCGGATGAGGCCGGAAGCGTGGTGCGTTCGGGCATGGATTCTTCCTCTCCGGATGGTCCGTCTCGGGCGTGGGCGCCCGTCCTCGGCCCGTCGGGCCGCGAGCGGTGCCGTGGACGCGGGCCGACCCCATGGACGTGGTCTACGTGTACGCCATGGACACGGCCGGGGCGGCCGGCGTCAGGGCGACGGCCGTAACGGAATGGCGGCTCGCGTGCGGGCCGGTCGTCCCCCGGAGACCTGGACCAGCCGCGCCGGCCCCGTGCCGGGCGCGGACTGGATCGGTACGTAGGCGCGCATCGGGTTCTCCCGGCCTCCGGCGGTCGCGCGGCCCGACGGGCCGCATGGTGGACGGGATTGTCGCAGCGGCCGCCAACGCTTCGCTGACCACCGGCTAACGCCCCTTCTCCCCGGCGTTAGGGCCTGCCCGGCGGATCCTCATGGATCAGGAGACCTCGACCCCGTCCGCCACCTCCGGCGCGGCGGGCGCCGTGAGTCCCGCGCGTTCGGCGAGGGCGCCGCCCTGGAAGCGGCTCGTGGCGCCCAGCTCCTCCAGCAACTCCGCGATGTGCCGTCGGCAGGTGCGCAGCGACATGCCCATCCGCCGGGCGATCACCTCGTCCTTGGCACCTTCGGCCAGCAGCCCCACCAGGGCGCGCCGCAGGCTGTCGCCGACCTCCTTGTACGCGGCCCCGCTGGTGCCCCGGAAGGGCGTCGCCCCGGACCAGTGCTGCTCGAAGGAGCGGCAGAGGTAGGCCACCACGTCGGGGTCCCGCACCAGCACCGCGCCCTCGCCCGAGCCCCCGTTCGACCGCATCGGCAGGAAGGCCACGGCCCGGTCGAACACCACGGCCCGGTCCGGCAGTTCGGCGGCCGTACGGTACTCGGCACCGGCGGCGGTGAGCCGTTCCACGTACCCCTGGGTGGCCAGGCTGGTGCGGGCCGAGTGCTGGTAGAGGGTGCGCATCCGCACGCCCCGGTCGAGCATCGCCAGGTCCCGGTCGATGGCGCCGCCGAGGTGGCGGGGCGAGCGGCCGCCGCCGGGCTGGATGGTGAACACCTCGTCCCAGCAACGTGCCGACTCCTCCGTGAGCATCGCCGAGGCGGCCGCCAGGTCGGGCAGTACGGTGACGCCCTCCTCGCCGCGCCGGGCCCGCCGGGCGGCCCGGTACTGCGGCATCAGCGAGCGCAGTTCGTCGCGTACCGCCTGGACGTGCGCCGCCGCCCGCGCCAGTTCCGCCTCCCGGGGGCCGACCACCTCGGCCGCCGCGGTGTCCGGGCTGACCGGGATCAGCTGGTCGGGGTTGCCCGGGGCCGGTCTGAGCAGGCGCAGGGCCAGCAGGGAGCGGCAGGCCCGCTCGACCTCCTCCGGGGCCAGGCCGAGCCCCGGCGGCACGTCGGGGCTCCGCCGCTCGACACCGCCCAGCGACAGCGCGTGCTCGAAGACCGCGACGGTCGCCGGGTCGAGGCGCGGCAGTTCGCCGAAATTTGTCCCTGTAGTCATGTTCTTCCCCGCAATGCGGCCCTGCTACTTCCGTGCCATGCAGGGTATTGCCAGCCGGGATCGCTGGACCGGGAGGGCGTCGGAGGATGAACTTCTGACGTCCGGCCGAAGCCCCCTTCAGCTGCGACAACCGGCGGCGAACCCGTCCCACGCGGTGCTCGCCGCCACCACACTCCCGATCCAGGAGCCGCGCCCATGTCCTCAGCCGTCCGCAGTCTTCTCGTTCTCACGGCGCTGTTCGCCGCCGGCGTCGCCGCCGTGGTGGCCGGTCCCGCGGACCACGGGCACGGCGCGGACCCGGCCGGCACGGTCGCGGCGTCCCTCGCCGACACCAGCTGGGGCGACGGCTACACCCCGCCCCGGCAGTAGACCCCGCGCCCTTCCTTCCGCCCGTCCACGACTTGCGAGGTCGATCCGCGTGTCAGCACTGCCCGAGGCCGCCGGACCGCCGGACCGGGAAGGTTCCCACCGGGAAGGTCCCCGCCCCGAACGACCGGAGGACCTCGCGCTCCTCCCCGGTCTGGTACGCGCCGCCATCGCCCGGCACGCGCCGGGGGCGGAGCACGAATGGCGCCTCGACCAGGCCGCGTTCTGGTGCCACGCGGTCCCCGAGGGCCCGGCCCCGCGCGAGCAGGGCTGGAAGCTGCACGTCTCGGCCACCCCGCTCGCCGCGCCGCTGACGCTGGCCAGGGCCGCCGAGGTGCTGGTCGCCCACCGGTGCCGGTTCAAGTTCGCGGGGAGCCCGGCCCGGGTCACCGAGCTGGTCTCGGGGCGCTTCGCGCGCGGCGGGTCCGGCAAGTTCATCACCGTCTACCCGGCGGACGACGAGCAGTTCCGGCTGCTGGCCGAGGAACTGCACCGGGCCACCGTCGGCCTGCCCGGCCCCGCCGTCCTCTCCGACCGGCGCTACCGCCCCGACAGCCAGGTCTTCTACCGGTACGGGGTGTTCTCCGCCCCCCGACGGCTCGCCCCCGACGGCACGTACGTCCCGCTCCTCACCGACCCCGAGGGGCGGCCGGTGGCCGACGAGCGCAACGCCTGGTACAGCCCGCCGGCCTGGGCGGGCGACCCGTTCCCCGACCGCCCGGCCGCCCCGGTCCGCACCACCGCCACGGCGAAGCCCGTGCTGCTGAACGGGCGTTACCTCGTACGGGGCGCGATCCAGCACTCCAACAAGGGCGGGGTGTTCCGGGCGGAGGACACCCGGACCGGGGAGCAGGTCGTCGTCAAGCAGGCCCGCGCCCATGTGGGCGCCGGGGTGGAGGGTCTCGACGTACGGGACCTGCTGCGCCGGGAAGCGGCACTGCTGGAACGTTTCTCCGAAGCCGCCCCGGCCCCCGACCAGACCCCGGACCGGACTGCTTCCCCGGCCCCGGAGCTCCCTCCGGCGCCCCGCGTCGTCGAGGTGTTCGAGCAGCAGGGCAGTGTCCTGATGGCGGTGGAGTCGGTACCGGGCGCCACGCTGCGCCGCACCGTCGCCCAACGGCTCGTCGGGGGCGGCGCCGCCTGCCCGGACATGGAGACGGCCGCGTCCCTGGTCGGGCAGCTCGTCGGGCTGGTCGCCGCCGCCCACGGACTGGGCGTCACCCTGCACGACTTCAACCCCAACAACATCATGGTCACCCCCCAGGGGCGGCTGCTCCTGATCGACCTGGAGATGGCGGCGCCGGAGGGCGAGCGCTGGATCCTCGGCTCGACCCCGGGCTACGCCGCCCCGGAGCTGCGGGCCGCCGGGCAGGTGGCGCCCGCGCTGGGGCCGTCCGTCGACCTGTTCGCCCTGGGCGCGACCGTGCTGCACGCGCTGAGCGGCGCCGATCCGCTGTTCGCCCCGGACCGGCCCCGGGCGGCGGCCCGCCCCGGCGAGGAGCGCATGGCCCGGCTCGTCGAACTCCTCGGCCGCGACCGGCCGGTGGTGCGCGCGTACGCCCCGCTGGTCCTCGGGCTGACCCGGGACGATCCCGTCGGCCGCTGGACCCTGGAGCGGGCCCGCGCCTTCCGCCCGGCCCCGCCGGAGAGCGCCCCCGCCGGCGCAGCGGACCGTACGGACCGGCCCGAGGACGTCCGCGAACGCCTCCTGCACGACGGCCTCGCCCACCTCCTGGCCACCATGCGCCCCGACGACCCCGAACGGCTCTGGCCCTCGGACCGCTTCGGCGAGACCTGCGACCCGGTCGCCCTCCAGCACGGCTCGGCGGGCGGGGTGGCGGTCCTCGCCCGGGCGCTGCGGCACGGCGCCGGATCCGATCCGGCGGCGCTGCGCGAGGGTCTGCGCACCGCCGCGCACTGGACCGCGGACCGGCAGGACGCGCTCCCCGGCGACCTGCCCGGCCTGCACTTCGGCCGGTCCGGCACGGCCTGGGCGCTGCTCGACGCCGCCCGGGCGCTGGACGACGGCGACCTCGCCGAACGCGCCGTGAAGACGGCCCTGGAGCTGCCCGTACGGTGGCCGAGCCCGGATGTGACGCACGGAGCGGCGGGGGCGGGCCTGGCCCAGCTGCACTTCTGGCACACCACCGGGGACGAGCGCTTCCTCGACCGGGCCGCCCGGATCGCGGACGGACTGCTCGACGCGGCGCGGCGCACCCCCGAGGGCGTCTTCTGGCCGGTGCCCGAGGACTACGGCACGGCGCTGGCGGGCTCCTGGCACTACGGCTTCGCGCACGGCGTGGCCGGGGTCGGCACCTTCCTGCTCCGGGCGGCCGGGGCCACCGGCGACGAGCGATTCCGCACCGTGGCCGCGGAGGCCGGCCGGACCCTGGCGACGGCCGCCCGCGGCGGTCCGGCCGGGACGCTCTGGCCCGTCGACCGCGCCCGGCACCTCTCCGACTCGCCGGACCTCGCCCGGCACTGGTGCAGCGGCTCGTCCGGCGCGGGAACCTTCCTGGTCCGGCTCTGGGCGGCCGGGGACGGCCGGGACGCCACCCTGCGCTCCCTGGCCGAGGGCGCGGCCGAGGCGGTCCTGGCGGGCCGGGTGACCGACTCCCCCGCCACCTGCCACGGGCTGACCGGCAACGCCGAACTCCTCCTGGACATGGCCGGGCTGACCGGTGAGGAGCGGTACCGCGCCGACGCCGAACTGCTCGTCGAGCACCTGGCCGCCCAGGCCGTCCTGCGCGACGGCCGCCTCCTGGTGCCCGACGAGAACCGCCGCACCGTCCTCGCCGAGTACGCCACCGGCCTCGCCGGAAGCCTCTCGCTGCTGCTGCGCCTGCGGTACGGCGGACCCCGCGCCTGGCTCCCCGAGGGAGACCGCGCCACCCCCTGAGTCGTCCGGCGGCCACCCGGCCACCGGCATCGGGTCCCCACGGACCCGGCCCCACCGATCGAAGGAGACCGACATGATGGAGCACGACATCGACGCCCTGCAGCTCCTCCCCGAGGACCTGCGTGCCGAGGACAGCCGGGGCGAGGAGCACGCCGCCGCGCTGATCACCGCCTGCAACATCCACACCAGCGGCTGCTGACGAGACGTCACAGCGCACCTCGGGGTACCGGCGTCCCAGGCCGGTGCCCCGGGACGTCCGTCACCCGGGCCTCCCCGGGCCGGGTGACGGACACCGCGCGGGCCCGGGGCGTCCCCGCGGCCCACGCGGTCCCGTCGCCTACGAGGTCGCGTTCCGGAGCGCGCCCGCGCCCCGGGCCGGATCGACCTCGGTACGGGCGATGACGGTGGGGACCGCGATCCCCGGCAGCAGCAGGCGCCACATGCGGACCACGCGGTCTGCCAGGTCCGCGCGCCCCTCGCTCGCGACGGCCGAGTAGGTCTGCATCCCCGTACAGGACTCCACCACGAACTCGGCCAGCTCCGCCGGTTCGATGCCCGACAGGAGCTCCCCCTTCTCCACCGCCACCTCCAGGCAGTCGGCCATGATGCGGCTCCAGTCCTGGTACGGCGTGCTGTCGCGCAGGCCGAACGCGCCCTGCTCGCCGGTGAGCCGGACACCGGCCCGCAGAAGGACGTCCGTCCGGAGCCGGTGGGCCCAGACGAGAGTGATGTCGACCAGGCGCTGAAGACCCTCGGACGAGAGCTGCGGGACTATCGACTCCGGCTGCGCGTTCATGACGGCACGCGCGAGGTCTTCCTTCGACTTGAAGTGGAAGTACAGCGCACCGGCCGTGAGACCGGCCTCCGCGAGGATGCGGTTGATGCTCGCACCGGCGAAACCCGACTGGTCGAAGACGACCGCCGCGGCCCGGAGGATCTCCTTGCGGGTCTGGACGGCTCTCTCCTGCTTCGGTCGCTGCGCCACGGTACGTACCTCCTGAAAGAAACAGAACATTCACTATGTTAGGCAAGGCGAGCAGTGCCGCCAAGCCTGAACGAGGCGACAGGCTCCAGCAGGAGCCATCTCGCGGGACCACCGACAAATCCACGCGAAACAAGAACATTTACCCTTCCGAGCAACCCGCCTCCCTCCAGTCGACACCAGAGAATCACTGGAAAAACAAAGCGAATGTTCTGTACTGTTCCCGGCGCTGGAAGTGATCCGGCCTCCGGGGCGCGCCCATCGGGCGCCGCCCGCCGCATTGCAGAGAAACGGGGAAGTCCGTGAAAGTAGCGGTGGTTGGAGCCGGCGGCATCGGCGGCTACTTCGGTGGCCGTCTCGCCGCGGCCGGACATGACGTCCGGTTCATCGCCCGGGGACGCCACCTGGAGGCCCTCCGACGCGACGGACTCACCGTCGAGGGTCCGGCGACCCCTGCGGGCCCGGCGGGCGGCGCGTCCGCAGACTCCTCCGGCGGCCTCCCCGGAGGCTTCTCCGTTCCGGCGAAGGCGCTGCGCGCGACCGCCGACCCCGCCGGGGCCGGACCGGCCGACGTCGTACTCCTCGGCGTCAAGACCTGGCAACTCCCGTCCGCGCTCCCCCTGCTGAAGCCTCTGATGAAGGACGGCACGGCAGTCCTCACCACGCAGAACGGGGTCGAGGCGCCCGCCGAGGTCGCCGGGGCCGTCGGCAGGGACGCGGTGCTGCCGGGCAGCGCGAAGATCATCGCGTACCTGGAGGGGCCCGGCCGGATCCGCCACGTCGGCGGGCCCGGTTCCCTGACCTTCGGCGAGTGGGACAACCGCCCCTCGGAGCGGGTCGAGGCGCTGCGCCAGGCACTGGACGGAGCCGGGGCGACGGCGGTGGTACCGGAGGACATCTGGGCCGAGCTCTGGGCCAAATTCCTGTTCGTGGCCCCGCTCGGCGGCCTCGGCGCGGTGACCGACGCGCCGATCGGCGCGCTCCGGTCCCGGCCGGGCACCCGGCGCCTGCTCGCGGACGCGATGACCGAGGTCCAGCAGGTGGCGCGGGCCACCGGCACCGTCCTGCCCGAGGACATCGTCGCGACCACCCTCGACTTCGTCGACCGGCAGCCCGCCGAGGGCACCTCGTCGCTGCAACGCGACATCGCCGCGGGCCTCCCCTCCGAACTGGAGGCGTGGACGGGCGCGGTGGTCCGCCTCGGCGCCGTCCACTCCGTCCCGACCCCGGTCAACGGCTTCCTCCACGAGGTCCTCGGCCTGCGCGAGGCACGCGCGGCCGAGCGGCGCACGGAAGCGGGTACGGCATGACCTCCCCGGCCGGATCCACCGGACCCGCCGGACCCATCGGAACCACGGCGGTCGACGCGCCGGACGAGCCGGGCGGCCGGCTCGCGGCGGTGCACCCGGAGGGGCCGCCGTACGACGTCGCCCGGACAGGGCCCGTCGGGCCGGATCCTCGGACGCTGCTTCCGCCGTCCCGGGCATCACGGGCGCACGAGCCGTTCGAAGGCCGGGGCACCATCGTCAAGACGCCGCCGACGCCATGAGTACCGACATCCGAACGGGTGCGCCGGCACGCCCCGGCAAGGACGCCGGGGCGGCCGCCGCCACGGGCCGGAAGGGCATCGGCGTGGTCCCGGCCCCGGCGCTCATGCTCGTCGGCATGGTCAGCACCCAGCTGGGCGCGGCCTTCGCCAAGCAGCTCTTCGGCACCGTCGGCCCGGCGACGATCACGCTGATGCGGCTCGGCTTCGCGGCCCTCGTACTGCTGCTGTGGTGGCGCCCCTCCGTCCGTCTGGACCGGCGTACGGCGGGCGCCGTGGCGGCGCTCGGCGTGGCCATCGCGGGCATGAACATCTGCTTCTACCTGGCCATGGCCCGGATGCCGGTCGGGGTGGCACTGACCATCGGCATGGCGGGCCCGCTCGCGGTCGCCGGCCTGTCCTCGCGCCGGGCGGCGGACCGGCTGTGGATCGTGCTCGCGGCCCTCGGCATCGCGCTCCTCGGCTGGCAGGGCGGCGCGGCGGGCCTCACCGGCCTGCTGATCGCGCTGGCCTGCGCCGTCTTCTGGGGCTCGTACGTACCGCTGTCGGCCCGGGTCGGGGCGGTGCTGCCGGGCGGCGGCGGGCTCGCGCTCGCCATGGCCTTCGGCACGCTGTGCTCCCTGCCGGCCGGTCTGGCCGAGGGCGCCGGCTCACTCGCCCGGCCCGAGGTCCTGGCCTTCGGCTTCGGCGTGGCGATGCTGTCCTCGCTCGTCCCGTACACCTGCGAGATGGAGACCCTGCGCCGGGTCTCCGCCACGGTCTTCGGGGTGCTGCTCAGCCTCGAACCGGCCATCGGCGCCCTGGTCGCCCTCGCCGTGCTGCGGGAGACCCTCTCCCCGGCCCAGGTCGCGGGTCTGGCCGCGGTCGTCGCGGCCTCGATCGGCGTCATCCGGGCCATGGCCAGGTAGAAGCAGACGCTCAGGCCGGCGATGGACCCGCTGGCCGCCCGGTTCGGCACTCCGGTGCGCGGGACCATCGCCGCCCACAACGGCACCGACGCCGCTGCCCGGCAACCGCGTGCGACGACTCGCACCGACTGTCAGAGGCCGCTTCTATCGTGCGGGAAGCAGTGCAAGAAGCAGTGCGGGAAGCAGCCCTGGAGAGGGGCAACGATGGGATTCTCGGGTGAGTTGGTCTTCGGTCGCAGCGAGCGTCCCCTGCTCGAAGCCCCGGTCTTCGGCGGAGCGCAGGCGGACGGCGCGGGCGGCACAACCGCCTGGTGGCCGAGGCCCGGTGGGTGGCAGACGTCGCAGTTCCACCACGAGGCCTCACCGGCCGAGCCGGAGGAGATCCTGCGAGCCGTGGTCGAGTGGACCGGAGCTCCAGCGTGCGTGGCGTCCGTGCAGGACAGCAGCGTCGCGCTGGTCCGGGGCCTGACCCCCGGAGGTGACCAGTGGGACGCGTGGCTGAATCTGACGATCGCCGCAGAGATGTCGGACCGTCCGCTGTCCGAGATGGACGCCTACGTGCCAGGCGACGCCAGTCGTGCCCTCGCCTGGGCCCAGGCCGCAGGGGTCGGCCAGGGTGTGGACGTGACCACGATCGAGGAAGTCCTGCGGTCTCACGAGGATTTCGCGGAGGAGCTCTTCGGCACGCTTCTGGATCGCTTGGGCTTCCCTGCGGCGTCCGATCCTGCGGCGGAAGGCTGAGCGAGGATCCTCCCCGTCCCGCCGACGGCCGTGTGAGGCGGGGCTGAACCGCGGGCAGACACCCTGAGCCGAGCTGAAGCCCGTGGCCGCCGAGCGACTGTCCCACTTTCTCGAATTCGAGCAGAACGCCGATACCCGTGGAACCGTCCACCCGCCATGCCCGGCGGCCGGACCGCCGCCTTCCATAACAACGAAAATCCCGCCCGATCTTTCGATCGGACGGGATATCCGTATGTGCGGTGGACCTGTGGGGATTTGAACCCCAGACCCCCTCGATGCGAACGAGGTGCGCTACCAGACTGCGCCACAGGCCCTTGCAACGAGTGAAACTCTAGCACCCCCTGCGCGATGTACAAAAATCCGGTCCGCGCTGGTCAGCCGAGGCGACTCACTCGTTGGCGGCCCGTGGGCGTTCGCCGTCCTCGTACTGGTCGAAGAGCGGGGTCCGGCCCCGGTCGCGGGTGCGGCGGGACTGGGCCGGGCGGCGGCGGGGGGCCTGGTCGGCGGGGGGCTCCACGGGGTGCGAGGTGCCCGTCTGGCTCGGCTCGGCGGAGCTGGAGCGGGCGGCGCTCCAGGTCTCCGGGTTGCCGACCTCGACGCCGCCGGTGGCGCGCGGGGCGACCGGGGCGGTGACGTACGTCGGCAGTGGGACCGGGACCGGCTCCCAGCTGTCGCCCTGGGCCGGGCCGCGCTGGCGCTGCTGGTCGACCCACTCCGCGTGGTCCGTCTGCTCGACCAGGGCGCGGCGGCCGGCCTCCTGCGGGGAGACCTCGGGCACGGGCTCCGGCTCGGGGCGGCGCACCTCGGGCTCCTCCTCCGGCTCGACCGCGGACGGGCCGGCCGGCTGGTGCCTGCGGGTGCGGTTCTCGCGCAGGTGCTGCGCGGCCACCTCGGCCCGGCGCCGGTCCATGGTGAAGGCGAACCGGTGCCGCTCCTGGGCCCGCAGATGCACGATGTACGAGCTCAGCAGCACCGCCGGGACCGCGGGGGCCCACAGGAAGTGGATGCCGCCGACCGCCGCGACGACCGCGCCGAGGGTGAAGGCCAGGAAGAGGACGACGGTGGTCCGCCGACGCCGCGCGAGGACCTGGAGGCGCTGGGCGCGGCGGGCGCGCTCGGCCTCCGTGCCGCCGCCCGGCCGGGGACGGGCAGGCCGCACGGGGGCCTGCGCCCGGGGCTGCTGGGCCGATGCCTGGGCCGGGACCGGTGCCTGGGCCGGATCGTGCGCCCGGTCACCGGTGCGCGTCTCGGGCGCGGCGAAGGCCCGGACGTCCACGGAATCCAGTCGGTCCGTGGCGACGTCCGGGTCGGCTTCGTCGGGCCCGGGCTCCTCGGCCGTGCGTCCCCGCAGGTCCTTGGCGTACCGGCGCTCCATCGCCGCCCGTCCGGACAGCAGCCGGATGGCCGTGCTGAAGCGTTCCGTCGGACGGGCTTCGTTGAGCTCGTCCTGCCTGCGGAGCCACATCGGCACCAAGTAGGCGGCCCAGGCCCCGACGATGACTGCGTAAATGAGGCCGCTGCTGCTCACGTCTCACACCGTAGAGGGGTTTGCGCGGGGGGATCCGCCAATTGGGCCGGTGTGTCGCACGATCCGGGTGATATCACAAACGTTTTTTGTGTTTGTTCAGATCATTCCTGGACGTTTGCCCCTGCGGTGTCGCTCGAACGAAGGAGAAATATCGAACACCTATTTGATTTCGCGCGGTGTTTGCGGAGCCGCAGGTCGGGTCCGGTGCCAGCGCCGGAGCATCCCGTCCGGCACTTCCTCCGCGGTGAGCGCGTAGATGAGGTGGTCGCGCCAGTCGCCGTCGATGTGGAGATAGCGCGGGCGCAGCCCCTCCGAGCGGAATCCCAGTTTCTCCACGACTCTTCTGCTCGGCCCGTTCTCCGGCCGGATGCACACCTCGACGCGGTGCAGTCCGACCGTGCGGAAGCAGTGGTCGACGGCGAGGGCTACTGCGGTCGGCATCACCCCGCGGCCGGCCACGTCCTGGTCGACCCAGTAGCCGACGTGGCCCGAGCACATCGAGCCCCAGGTGATCCCGGCGACCGTCAGCTGGCCGACGAGCCGGCCCCGGTACTCGATGGCGAAGGGCAGCATCCGGCCGGCGTTGGCCTCGCTCCGCAGATGGCGGACCATCTGACGGTACGTGGGCCGCTGGATCAGCGGGCCGCCCGGGGCCGGCGGCGGCACGGTCGCCTCCCAGGGGCGCAGCCAGTCGCGGTTGCGCCGGTTGACCTCGCGCCATACGCGCTGGTCACGCAGTTTGATCGGCCGGAGCACGATGTCTCCGTCGCTGAGGACGACCGGCCAGGTCGAGACGTTCAGATCGAGCTCCCCGGTCGGGGGTGGTCGCCGCCGCGCAGTTGGTCGACGGCGTGCACCAGGAGACGGGTGAGGACGGCGAGACCGTCGCGCACCCCGCCGGTGGAGCCCGGCAGGTTCACGATGAGGGTGCGGTCCGCGGTGCCGGCGAGGCCCCGGGAGAGCGCGGCGGTGGGGACCTTGTCGCGGCCCTCGGCGCGGATCGCCTCGGGGATGCCGGGGATCTCGCGGTCCAGGACGCGGCGGGTGGCCTCGGGGGTGCGGTCGGTGGGCGAGATGCCCGTGCCGCCGGTGGTGACGATGACGTCGTAGCCGGCGGTGACGCCCTCGCGCAGGGCCTGTTCGACGGGGTCGCCGTCCGGGACGACCCGGGGGCCGTCGACGGCGAGGCCGAGCGCGGTGAGCGCCTCGGCGATCAGCGGGCCGCCCCGGTCCTCGTAGACCCCGGCCGAGGCGCGGTTGGAGGCGGTGACGACCAGGGCGGTGTACGGGGCGGCGGGGGCGCCGCCGTCGCCGGTCACGCGTCCGCCCCGGCGGCCCCGGCGGTCCCGGCGCGGTGGTAGTCGCCGGACTTGCCGCCCGACTTCGACTCGACCCGTACGTCGGTGATCACCGCGGCCTTGTCGACCGCCTTGACCATGTCGATCACGGTGAGCGCGGCGACCGAGACCGCGGTCAGGGCCTCCATCTCGACGCCGGTGCGGTCGGTGGTCCTCACGGTGGCCGTGATCTCCACCGCGTCGTCGGCCACGGAGAGGTCGACGGTGACCCCGGAGACGGCCAGTGGGTGGCAGAGCGGGATCAGGTCGGGGGTGCGCTTGGCGCCCATGATCCCGGCGATCCGGGCGGTGGCGAGCGCGTCGCCCTTGGGGACGCCCTCGCCGCGGAGCAGCTCGACGACGCGCGGCGAGACGAGGACCCGTCCGCTCGCGCGGGCGACCCGTGCCGTGACGGCCTTCTCCGACACGTCGACCATCCGGGCCGCGCCCGCGTCGTCGATGTGCGTCAGGCTGTTCTGCGTACTCAACTCACTCCGCCTCGCGGTAGGGCGCCGGTTCCCGCGCGGCCCGCGCCGGGGCGCGGGTCTGCGGGGCCCGGGGGTGTCCCCGGGACGGCACAGCGGCAGACACCGTACCGCCACCGCCCGGGAATCAGCGGAGCAGGATCACCTCGACGTCCGTACCGGGCTCGGCGGAGGTGGTGTCCTCGGGGAGCACGATCAGCGCGTCGGCGCGGGCGAGCGCGGCGACCAGATGCGATCCGGAGCCGCCGACGGGGGTGACCGTGCCGGCCTCCGCGTCGTACGTCCCGCGCAGGAACTGGCGCCTGCCGGACGGCGAGGTGAGCGCCTTCCCGCTCGCCAGCCCGGCCCGGACGGTGGGGCGGTGGACGTCGGGCAGGCCCATCAGCGTACGGATCACGGGCCGGACGAACAGCTCGAAGGAGATGTACGCGGAGACCGGGTTGCCGGGCAGCGCGAGCAGCGGGGTGTGCTCCGGGCCGATCGAGCCGAAGCCCTGCGGCTTGCCGGGCTGCATGGCGAGGGTGCGGAAGTCGATTCCGCTGCCTTCCTCGTCCTCGTCGCCGACCGAGGCGAGGGCCTCCTTGACGACGTCGTAGGCGCCGACGCTGACGCCGCCGGTGGTGACGACGACGTCGGCGCGGATCAGCTGGTCCTCGATGGTGGCGCGGAGCGTCTCGGCGTCGTCGGTGACGGCTCCGACCCGGTACGCGAGCGCCCCGGCGTCCTTGGCGGCGGCGGTGAGCGCGAAGCTGTTCGAGTCGTAGATCCGGCCGCCGGTCAGCTCCTCGCCGGGCTGCACCAGCTCACTGCCGGTGGAGACGACGACGACCCTGGGCCGGGGCAGCACCTTCACCGTCGAGCGGCCGATCGCGGCGAGCAGGCCGATCTGCGGCGGGCCGAGCACCGACCCCTCGGCCAGCGCCGGATCACCCGGCTTCACGTCGCTGCCCCGGCGACGGACGTGGGCGCCGGCCTCGGCCGGCCGGTGCACCCGCACCTCGCCGCCCGACGCCTCCGGGTCCTCGCTGTGGGCCCGCATCGTGGTGGCGGGGCCCTCCCCCGTACCGCCGTCGGTCCACTCGACGGGGACCACCGCGTCGGCACCGGCCGGGAGCGGGGCGCCGGTCATGATCCGGGCGGCCTCCCCCGGGCCGACCTCCCGCCCGTCGGCCAGCCCCTCGCTGCCCGCCGCGACGTCCCCTACGACGGTGAGCACCGCGGGGAACTCCTCGTCGGCGCCCGCGACGTCGGCGGCGCGGACCGCGTACCCGTCCATCGAGCTGTTGTCGAAGGGGGGCAGGGCGATCTCCACCATGACGTCCTCGACGAGGACGCAGCCCTGGGCGTCGTGCAGTTGCAGCTCGATGGGTTCGAGCGGGCGCACCGCTTCGAGAATGTCTTTCAGGTGCTCTTCCACCGACCACATCGTGCTGCTCAAGGTGCTACATCTCCTCGGTGACGTAACTGCGGAGCCAGGTCCGGAAGTCCGGACCCAGGTCTTCACGTTCGCACGCGAGTCTGACAATGGCACGGAGGTAATCGCTACGGTCGCCGGTGTCATAGCGGCGGCCCTTGAAGACGACGCCGTGCACGGGGCCGCCGGCCGACTCGTCCTCGGCCAGGAGCTGGAGCGCGTCGGTCAGCTGGATCTCGCCGCCGCGGCCCGGTCCGGTCCTGCGCAGTATCCCGAAGACGGCCGGGTCCAGGACGTAGCGGCCGATGATGGCGAGGTTGCTGGGCGCCTCGGCGGGCTCGGGCTTCTCGACCAGTCCGGTGATCCGCACCACATCGCCCTCGGCGGTGGGTTCGACCGCCGCGCAGCCGTACTGGTGGATCTGCTCCGGCGCGACCTCCATCAGGGCGATGACGCTGCCGCCCTCGCGCTCCTGGATCTCGACCATGCGGGAGAGCAGCGGGTCGCGCGGGTCGATCAGGTCGTCACCGAGGAGGACCGCGAACGGCTGGTCCCCCACGTGCGGCTCGGCGCAGAGCACGGCGTGGCCGAGACCGCGCGGGTCGCCCTGGCGGACGTAGTGCATGGTGGCCAGGTCGCTCGACTCCTGGACCTTCTTGAGCCGTTCGGCGTCTCCCTTCCGGGTGAGCGCGGACTCCAGCTCGTAGTTGCGGTCGAAGTGGTCCTCCAGCGGACGCTTGTTGCGCCCGGTGATCATCAGCACGTCGGAGAGACCGGCGGTCACGGCCTCCTCGACGACGTACTGGATCGCGGGCTTGTCGACCACAGGCAGCATCTCCTTAGGAGTGGCCTTGGTGGCGGGCAGGAAGCGCGTCCCGAGCCCCGCGGCCGGGATGACCGCCTTGCTGATCCTGGGGTGCGACTGAGTCATGCGCAGAACGATAACCGGTGCGTATGTGAGGAAGATGAGGTTTCGGTTAACTTTGTACGCCTATATGCACATGGGGAGATCAGGGGTGCCGCTTGAACACCGAGATGGACCGAAAAGCCCGGTTGCGGCGTGAACTGCTGGCCGCGCGACGCCTTCTGACCGGGGAAGACGTGGAGAACGCCGCGGCGGTTCTGTCCCGGCGGGCACGGGCGCTGCCGGAGCTGTCCGGGGCCCGTACCGTCGCCGCGTACGTCTCGGTGGGCACCGAGCCGGGCACCCGGGTGCTGCTGGACGCGCTGCGCGAGCACGGCGTACGGGTGCTGCTGCCGGTCCTCCTCCCCGACAACGACCTGGACTGGGCCCCGTACGAGGGGGCCGGCCGGCTCGTCCGGGCGGGCCGGGGGCTGCTGGAGCCGGACGGCCCCCGCCTCGGGCCCGGGGCGGTGCTGGAGGCCGACGCGGTGCTGCTGCCCGGACTGGCCGCCGACGCGCGCGGCATGCGGCTGGGCCGGGGCGGCGGCAGCTACGACCGGGTGCTGGCCCGCCTCGCGGCGGCCGGGGCGCACCCCGCCCTGATCGTCCTGCTGTACGAGAACGAGGTGGTCGCGCGGGTCCCGGAGGAACCGCACGACCACCCCGTCGATGTGGTGGTGACACCGGCCGCGGCCCGTCGGACGGGCCCCTGACCTCAGCGGATCATGGCTTGAGGGTCAGCGTGTCGGTCGTCGTCCGGGCGACTGCGTTGGTGCCGAAGGACCAGTCGAGCAGTTCGCCGTTGACCCATTTGTCGGTCTGGTCGGTGTAGTGCGCGTTGAACGCGTGCCCGGAGGCGCCGGTCAGGTTGATCCAGCGGGACTTGTCCCAGTCGCCGACGTTGACCACCATCCGCATCGACGGCACCCAGACGACCTCGTAGCCGCCCGCCGCGTTCCAGCCGGTGGCGTTCACCGCAGCCTCGCCGCCGCCCAGGTTCCACGGGCCGCGGTTGAGGGCCCGCTGGAGCAGGTCGGGGCCGGCGGTGCCGAGGGTCTGGTTCTTCAGCGTCAGCTGGTGCAGCCGGCCCCAGTTCCAGGTGGTGATGTCCTTGCCGAGCTTGGCCGTCAGCTCCCAGCGGGCGTCCTTCATGGCGCGGGCGAAGAGCTGGTCGCGGTTCTCGGTCGGCTCGTCGCGGCGGTTGCCCGCCGTCTTCCACCAGTCGTTGTCCTGGTCGTCCATCAGCTCGGTGACCACCTGGTACCAGCGGTCGCCGCCGTCGGGCTGGGCCGAGTCGGCGTCGCGCATGCCGCACTCGCGCACCAGCTTGTTCTGCTCGTCGACGGGGCCGGAGGCGTCGGCCCGGCGCACGTTGAGGCACTCGCCCTTGACCCGCAGCTCCTTGGGCAGCTTGTTGCCGAAGGCCAGCTTGAGGACGTTGCGCCAGACCGCGTTGAAGTACGCGGCCGCCGCCGAGTCCGGCTCCTGGGTGTAGTCCCAGCCCTCCAGGAGCTTCTGCGCCTCGCGGACGCTCTTGTCCGAGATGTTGATCTTCAGCAGCTCGGGCACCAGCAGCGCGGCGATCGCGCTGTTGTTGTCCATCTGCATCTTCTGCATGTCCTCGGTGGAGATCTTCCCGCCGTCCTTGATCTTCGACTCGATCAGGTCGTTGATCCGCTGGCTGCGGGTGCCGTAGCCCCAGTCCTTGGTCAGCAGGGGGGAGTAGTTCTTCTCGTCGATGACGGCCTGGTTGGCCGTGACGATGTAGCCGCGCTCCGGGTTGTACTCGTAGGGCAGCTCTTCGAACGGGATCGGGTCCTTCTCCCAGCCGTACTCCGAGGACCAGCCGGGGCTGGGCATCGTGCCGTCGCCCTTGAGGCGGACCGGGATCGTGCCGGGCGCCTGGTAGCCGATGTTGCCCTTGGTGTCGGCGTAGATCAGGTTCTGCGAGGGGACCTCGAAGTGCGCGGCCGCCTTGCGGAAGGTGGTGAAGTCCTTGGCCCGGTTGAGCTCGAAGACGGCGTCCATGGAGTGGCCGGGCTGGAGCGCGGTCCACTTCAGGGCGATCGCGTAGCCCTCGGCGCGGTCCGGGGCCCCGTCGGTGACGGGGGCCTTCTGGCCGACCGTCTCCAGCTCGCCGCTGCGGTCGGAGACCAGCGGGCCGTTGTTGGTCTCGCGGACGGTGATCGTCCGGTCCTTGCCGCCCGCGACCTTGATGGTCTCCTCACGGGTGGTGAAGGGCTTGGTCCTGCCGTCGTAGAGGTAGCCCTTGCCGGAGACCTTCTCCAGGAAGAGGTCGGTGACGTCGGCGCCGAGGTTGGTGAAGCCCCAGGCGATGTCCTGGTTGTGGCCGATGATCACGCCGGGCATGCCGGAGAAGGTGTAGCCCGCGGTGTCGTACTGGCACTTCGCCGAGATCTCGCGGCAGTGCAGGCCCATCTGGTACCAGAGCGAGGGCAGTTGCGGCGCCAGGTGCGGGTCGTTGGCCAGCAGCGGCTTGTCGGTGGTCGTGTACTTGCCGGAGACCACCCAGGAGTTGGAGCCGATGCCGTTGCCGTTCGGGCCGAGCAGCGCCGGGACCTGGTCGAGGGTGTCGGAGAGCGAGGCGAGCTGGGTGTTGAGCGCCTCGGTGGCGCCCTGCACGGTGCCCGTGCCGGTGCCGAGGGCGTCGGACGGCTTCGCCTCCGGGTCGAACTTCCCGGTGACCGGGGAGACGGCGCCCTGCTCGACGATCGGCCGGTGCTCCTTGTACGGGTACTCCGGGTACAGGGACTTGATCTGCTTCGCGTCGAGCCTGCTGGTCATCAGCGAGCGGTCGATCTCGTCCTGCATGTTGCCGCGCAGGTCCCAGGCCATGGCCTTGAGCCAGGCGACCGAGTCGACCGGGGTCCACTCGGAGGGCTTGTAGTCGTTGGTGAAGCCGAGGGCCGCGTACTCGACGGAGATGTCCTTGCCGTCACGCCCCTTGAGGTAGGCGTTCACGCCCTCCGCGTACGCCTGGAGGTTCTTCTTGGTCTCCTCGGACAGGACCTTGTCGTACTCCTCCTGCGCGACCTTGCGCCACCCCAGCGTGCGCAGGAAGGCATCGGTCTCGACCTGTCCGGAGCCGAACATCTCGGAGAGCCGCCCGGCCGTCATGTGGCGGCGGACGTCCATCTCCCAGAAGCGGTCCTGCGCCTGGACGTAGCCCTGGGCGCGGAAGAGGTCGGCGTCGGTGTCCGCGTACAGCTGCGGGATGCCGTAACTGTCGCGCTTGACGTCGACATTGGCGTCGAGGCCGTCGAGCTTGACCGAGCCGGTCGTCTGCGGGTACGAGGCCCGCACGGTCGATACGGACCAGAACGCCCCGTATCCGATACCCGCGACAAGCGCCAGCACCAGAACGATGACGATCAGGCGGGCACGTCGCCCCTTCTTCCGGCCGGTCTTCGCACCGGCAGCGCCGGGGGCGTCGGAAGGGGCGGTGGTATTGGCGGGCATCGCTGTCCTTCGAGGGGCAGGTGGTCCTGGGAGTGCAGGAGCAACCATAGGCGCAGCACCGGGGCGGCTCCGACGCGGTATGCGGATGACTCGTACGACGGAGCGATCGTACGGATGCCTGAACCCGTCAAGAAAGCGTTAAAGATTAGGTAAGGTAACGAAGTACCGGCCGCAGATGGCCGATGCCGAAGATCGATACCGAGGGATCGACCGACTCGGCAGGCGCACGCGGGGAAGGAACGGCCACTGTCTGTCCACACGCTCAACGAACTCCTGCTCGTCTGCTCGCTCGTCCTGCTCGTCGCGGTGGCGGCGGTACGCGTCTCGTCCCGCAGCGGGCTCCCCAGCCTGCTGCTCTACCTGGGCATCGGGATCGCGCTGGGGCAGGACGGCTTCTTCGACGTCTCGTTCAACAACGCGGAGCTGACCCAGGTCATCGGCTACGCCGCACTGGTCGTGATCCTCGCCGAGGGCGGCCTGGGCACGAAGTGGAAGGAGATCCGCCCGGCGCTGCCCGCCGCGGCGATGCTCTCCCTGGTCGGCGTCGCGATCAGCGTCGGCGTCACGGCGGCCGCGGCCCACTACCTGGTCGGCCTGGAGTGGCGGCAGGCGCTGATCATCGGCGCGGTCGTCTCGTCGACGGACGCGGCGGCGGTCTTCTCCGTGCTCCGCAAGGTGCCGCTGCCCGCCCGGGTCACCGGCGTCCTGGAGGCGGAGTCCGGCTTCAACGACGCCCCCGTCGTCATCCTGGTCGTCGCCTTCTCCACCCGGGGCCCGGTGGACAGCTGGTACGTCCTGATCGGCGAGATAGCCCTGGAGCTCGCCATCGGCGCGGCCGTGGGCATCGCCGTCGGCTGGCTCGGCTCGTACGGGCTGCGCCATGTGGCGCTCCCCGCCTCCGGTCTCTACCCGATCGCCGTGATGGCCATCGCGGTCTCCGCGTACGCGGCGGGCGCGATGGTCCACGGCAGCGGCTTCCTCGCCGTCTACCTGGCCTCGATGATCCTCGGCAACGCCAAGCTGCCGCACTGGCCGGCCACCCGGGGCTTCGCCGACGGGCTCGGCTGGCTGGCCCAGATCGGGATGTTCGTCCTGCTCGGCCTCCTGGTCACCCCGCACGACCTGCTCGACGACTTCTGGCCCGCGGTCATCGTGGGCCTGGTGCTGACCGTGGTCGCGCGCCCGCTGGAGGTCTTCGTCTCGCTGGCGCCGTTCAAGCTGCCCTGGCAGGAGAAGGCGCTGATGTCCTGGGCGGGGCTGCGCGGCGCCGTGCCGATCATCCTGGCGACCATTCCGATGGTCTCCGGCGTCGAGGGCTCCACCCGGATCTTCAACATCGTCTTCGTCCTCGTCATCGTCTACACCCTCATCCAGGGACCGACCCTGCCCTGGCTGGCGAAGGCCCTGAAGATCGCCGACGATCCGGGCGAGACCGCCGACCTGGGCATCGAGTCGGCACCGCTGGAGCGGCTGCGCGGCCATCTGCTCTCCGTGGCGATCCCCGGCCGGTCGAAGATGCACGGCGTCGAGGTCGGCGAGCTGCGGCTGCCGTCCGGGGCCGCCGTCACCCTGGTCGTGCGGGACGGGAAGAGCTTCGTGCCCGCCCCGTCCACGGTCCTGCGCCACGGCGACGAGCTGCTGGTGGTCGCCACCGACCCGGTGCGCGACGCGGCGGAGGAACGGCTGCGCGCGGTCGGCGAGGGCGGCAAGCTCGCGGGCTGGCTGGGAACCGGCGGGCCCCCGAAGGCACACCAGCGAGGCGCCTGAGTCCTCGGTCCGGGCAGGGGTCCACACGCACATTCACAGGTTCACAAGGGCCCCTGCCTGTACGATGAAGGAAGCTGTCCGTCCCCGGTACGGGGCCGGCCGGCCCGATCGACCAACCCGAACGACCAACTCTGCCTGACGCAGAGCTGGCGCGACCGTATGGCGGTCGTGGCGTCCTCCGCCTCTGCTGAGCGCCCGGCATCTACCGCAGTTCCGCGCGAAGAGGACAGCTCTCGGCAGCACCCGTACGAGCCCGTCGGCGCCCCGTGCCGACGACCCGCGGGTGCCCGGCCACCAGGCGGCAGAAAGGCATGGACCGTGGCGTCCACGGTCACCGACCGCCCCGGATACGGGCAGTTGCTGCGCACCCCCGGTGCGTGGACCTTCCTTCTCCCCGGCTTCGCCGCACGGCAGCCCTTCGCGATGCTGACCATCGGCATCGTGCTCCTCGTCCAGCACACCACCGGCTCGTACGGCAGCGCGGGCGCCGTCGCCGCCGTCACCGGTGTCTCCATGGCGCTGTTCGCGCCGCAGACCGGCAAGCTCGCCGACCGGTTCGGGCAGCGCGCCGTGCTGCTGCCCGGTGTCGTGGCGCACGCGGCGTCGGTGTCGGCGCTGACGGCGCTGGCGCTGGCGGGCGCGCCGCTGTGGGCGCTGTTCCTGGCGGCCGTGCCCACGGGCGCGTCCGTCCCGCAGGTCGGGCCCATGGTGCGGGCCCGCTGGGCGGCGCTGCTGGGGGCGGCACCGGGGCGCGCCGCCTCGCCGCTGCTGCCCACGGCGGCGGCCTTCGAGTCGGTGACGGACGAGTTCACCTTCGTCATCGGCCCGGTGCTGGCCACCGCGCTGTGCACCGGGGTGCACCCGGCGGCCGGGCTGGTCACCGAGGCCGCGCTGACCCTGCTGGGCGGGCTGTTCTTCGCCGCGCAGCACCGCACCCAGCCGGCGGTGCGCGCCACCACCGGCGGCCCCGCCGAGCGGCACGCCTCCGCCCTGTCCGTGCCGGGCGTACGGGTGCTCGCGGTGGCCTTCCTCGGTATCGGCGCGGTCTTCGGCGGGATGCAGGTCTCGCTGACCGCCTTCGCCGAGGAGATCGGCCGCCCGGGGGCCAACGGGCTGCTGTACGGGGTCTTCGCGGCGGGCAACATGCTCGCCGGGATCGCCTGCGGCGCCATCGCCTGGAAGAGCGGGCCGCGCCGCCGGCTGATCGCCGGGTACACGGCACTGGCCCTGACCGCGTCCGGGCTGTGGGCGGTGCACTCGGTGCCGCTGCTGGCCGGTCTCGGCCTGCTGGTGGGGCTCTCCATCGCCCCGGCCCTGATCAGCGGGTACACGCTGGTCGAGTCGCTGGTGCCGGGGTCCGCCCGGACCGAGGCGTTCACCTGGCTCACGGGCTCGGTGGCGCTCGGCCAGGCGGCCGCGGTGACGGTGGCCGGGCGGCTCGCGGACGCCCACGGGGCGAGCACCGGATTCCTGGTGCCGCTGGTCGGTACGGTCCTGGCGCTGTTCACCCTGGTGGGGCTGCGTTCCCGGCTGACACCGGCCGGGAAGGAGCGGACCGTGGCACGTGGCGTCGGTCACCGGGAGCCGGTCACGGTGGACTGATGCAGCGGAATACGTCAGTATGGAGCGTCGTTAGCACTCATTGAGTCAGAGTGCCAGGAGGAGCAAGTGCCGACCTATCAGTACCAGTGCACCGAATGTGGCGAGGGCCTCGAGGCGGTGCAGAAGTTCACCGATGACGCGCTCACCGTGTGCCCGAACTGCGAGGGACGCCTGAAGAAGGTGTTCTCGGCGGTCGGCATCGTCTTCAAGGGTTCCGGTTTCTACCGGAACGACAGCCGCGGCTCCTCGTCGAGCAGCACGCCGGCCTCGTCGTCGACGAAGACGTCCGGCTCCGGTTCGGCTTCGTCCGACTCCGGTTCGTCGTCCTCCTCGTCCGCCTCGTCCTCTTCCACGGCGTCGACGTCCACCGCGTCCTCGTCGTCGTCGACGAGCGGTACGTCGGCCGCCTGAGCCGCACGCTCCACACTCTTTCCCGGGAAGCCCCGCCGGTTCGTCCGGCCGGGGCTTCCCGCGTTTCCGGCGCCGATACTGTGATCGCATGGCGAACGCAGAGATCGGTGTCATTGGTGGTTCGGGCCTGTACTCCTTCCTGGAGGACGTGACGGAGGTCCGGGTGGACACCCCGTACGGGCAACCGAGCGACTCCCTCTTCCTCGGCGAGGTCGGCGGCCGCCGGGTCGCCTTCCTCCCCCGCCACGGCCGCGGCCACCATCTGCCGCCGCACCGGATCAACTACCGGGCCAACCTGTGGGCGCTGCGCTCCGTCGGGGTGCGCCAGGTGCTCGGCCCGTGCGCGGTGGGCGGCCTGCGCCCGGAGTACGGACCGGGCACGCTGCTCGTCCCGGACCAGATGGTGGACCGCACGAAGAGCCGGACGCAGACCTTCTACGACGGGGAGCCCCGCGCCGACGGCGTGCGGCCGAACGTGCTGCACCTGGGCTTCGCCGACCCGTACTGCCCCGAGGGGCGGCGGGCCGCGCTGGCGGCGGCGCGGGCGAAGGGCTGGGAGGCGGTGGACGGCGGGACGCTGGTGGTCGTCGAGGGCCCGCGCTTCTCGACCCGGGCGGAGTCGCGCTGGCATGCGGCGATGGGGTGGTCGGTGGTCGGGATGACCGGTCACCCGGAGGCCGTCCTCGCCCGCGAGCTGGGCCTCTGCTACACGACGACGACCCTGGTGACGGACCTGGACGCGGGCGCGGAGGCCGGTGAGGGGGTCTCGCACGCGGAGGTGCTGGAGGTGTTCGCGGCCAATGTGGACCGGCTGCGTTCGGTGCTCTTCGACGTGGTCGCCGCGCTGCCCGCGGAGGCGGACCGGGACTGCCCGTGCTCGCACGCGCTGGACGGCATGGAGCCGGGGTTCGAGCTGCCGTGATCCGGGTGGGCCGGGTGGCTGCCGGGGCGTGAGTGGGTGACGGAGTTGTCCACAATCCCGGGGGCGTCCACAGCCTCCGGCGGGGATCGCGCGGACGGTGGATCGTGAGGGGAGTCCGCCCGGATCCCCTCACGACAGGTGGTGCCCACCGTGTTTCCTTCCCTCTCTCCCACCGCCCCGTTGCCGCCATCCGCTCCGTCCGCGCCTCCGGCCGCGTCCTCCTTCGCGCGGCCCGCTCCTTCCTCGGTACCGCCCACGCGTGAGGTGCCCGCCTTCGAGCCGCTACGGGTACGCGGAGGCGGAGGGCGTCGGTCGCGGCAGGCCCTGTGGCGGCAGCGCCGGGCGCTGGCCGCCGGGCTGGCCGTGACGGCCGCCGTGCTCGGCGTCACCGTGCCGGGCGGGGACGGTACGGCGCCGGGCGCCAGGGCCGCGTACGGGGCGGGGGCCGGGGAGGTGCCGGAGCGGGCCCGGCCACCGGCGCGGCGGGTCTCCGCGCCGGTCCGGATCGCGGATGCGGGGGCGGTGCGCCTCCTGCGTCCCGGCGACCGGGTGGACGTGGTCGCGTCGGGGCGGGACGGGCCCGGAAGCGGCGCCGGGGACGGGGTGCGGGTGCTGGCGAAGGGGGCGCTGGTCGCGGAGGTGCCGCCGCCCCCGGTCGAGGACGCCGGCCGGGACGGCGCGCTGATCGTGCTGTCCGTCCCCCGGTCCACGGCCACCGCACTGGCGGGCGCGGCCATCTCGTCCCCGCTGGCGGTGACCCTGTGCTGACCTTTATTCGTACTGGCGAACGATCACTTCACCTTGCCGCGCACTGGAATGGGGTGTTTTCTCCGCTTACTGCCGTACATTTCACCCGAGTTTGCTCGGTCCACGGCACATGCGAAGGAAGGCTCATCCGTGAAGGAGAAGAAGGTCAGTCTGCTGGAGGGGTTCAAAGCCTTCCTGACCCGCGGCAATGTCGTCGATCTCGCGGTCGCGGTCGTCATCGGCGCCGCGTTCACCCAGATCGTGAACGCGTTCGTCAAGGGCGTCATCAACCCGCTGGTCGGTGCGTTCGGCACCAAGGACCTGGAGAGCTACAGCTCCTGCCTCAAGGGCCCGTGCGTCACGGACCCGAAGACGGGCGAGGCGACGGAGGGCATCCGCATCCTGTGGGGTTCGGTGCTCAGTGCCGCGCTCAGCTTCGTGATCACGGCCGCGGTCGTCTACTTCCTGCTGGTCCTGCCGATGTCGAAGTACCTCGCCAGGCGGGCGGCGATGCAGGCGGCGAAGGACGGCGTCCAGGAGACGCTGGAGGTGAGCGAGCTGGAGGTGCTGAAGGAGATCCGCGACGTCCTGGTCGCCCAACGGGGCGGCCCGACGGGGTGACCCCGGCGCCGTGGGAGCGGGTGGCGGCGCCACCCGACCACCACGGCGCGGAACGTCAGATGTGGTGGGGCGGCTTCTCGTCGAGGAAGCGCGCCAGATCGGCGGCGCTGCCACCGGCCGGGGCCCGCTCGCCCCACCCCTGGTCCGTATCGTCCGAGGACTGCTGGTCCAGCGGATCGTCGAAGACCAGGGCCGGTCTCGGTCTCGGAGCCGGCTGCTGCTCCGGATCACGCGGGCCGGGGGCGGGGGCGGTACTCATACGTCAAGGGTACGGCGGCGGTCAGCGGTCCTTCGGGTCGATCAGCCACAGCCCGAGGACGACGAGGAACGACAGGCAGAGGAAGCCCGCGCCCCACCAGGCGGTTCCGGTGCGGCCCTCCATCCAGGAGTCGATGACGACGGTCAGACCCCAGAGCTGGCCGATGACCACCGTCATGGCGAGGGTCAGCCGGGCCGTCAGCTTCGAGGACCGCTCGGGCTCCTGGTCGGTGCCGGCCCCCGGGCCGGGTCCGGTGTGGCGGATCCGGGGGTCGCCGTAGCCGCTGGTGGCCCGGATCTGCGGGTAGCGCTCGTGGACGGGCCGGTTCAGCTCGGGGCGGGCGCTGCCGGGGTGGTACTCCGGGTACCGCTGGCCGCCGGCGCTCGGGTCCACGGGCCGGTCGCCGCCGGGCTGCGGGGTGCCGGTCATGACGGCCTGCCCGGGTGACCGGCGGCGGTGCCGGTGTCGGGGGCCTCCGCGCCGCCGTCCTTGACGTTCGGGCAGCCGATCCGGGAGGCGAGGTCCGGGCGGTTCTCGCCGAGCTGACGGCACAGGGCGTGCTGGACGCTCTCGCCCGAGCGCGTCGTGCCGACCGCCCAGATGCTGCCGTCGGGCTGTTCGGCGAGCACCACCTTGGGCAGCGGGCGGGGCGGCGGACCGGCGGTGACCTCGCCGGTCCGGGCGTCGAAGATCCCCTCGTGGCAGGGGCAGTACAGCTCGCCCTCGGCCCCCCGGTCCTTGCGCCACAGCACGGCGCAGGCGAGATGGGTGCAGATCGCGGAGTAGCCGACGAGGGTGCCGTCGTCCAGCCGTACGGCGACCGCCCGGTCCTCCTCCTCCGGATAGCGGAAGGCGAGGGACTCCCCGGGCAGGAGCTGGGCGGCGATCCGCTTCGGTGCGGGCGCCTCGGCGTCCTCGGGTTCACCGTGGCGCGGCAGGATTCCGGCGGCCACGCCGAGGCCGCCGACGGCGAGCCCGCCGGAGACGGTCGTCACGATCCGGAGGTAGTCGCGCCGGGTGGTGAGGGAGTCCGCGGCGATCCGGTCGTGCAGGGCTTCGCGCGGGTCTCCGGTGGGCGGCTGGTCGGTGACGCTCATCGGCGGACGTCCTTCCCGTTGATCTCGACGACGGGGAGGCCGCCGGGCACCGGCCACTGGACCCGGTCGGCGGGCACGACCATGGCCACGCCGGTGCGCACCTCGCTCCGGCCGAAGGTGAAGGTGTCGGCGACCTGGACGCCGGGGCGCTCGGCCTGGAGTTCCTCGACGGTCCCGTAGAACAGGGCGCCGGTCGGGCAGACCGTCGCGCACATGGGGGCGAGGCCGTAGGCGGTGCGGTCGTAGCAGAGGTTGCACTTCATCTGGAGCTTCGCCCGGAGGTCGATCTTCGGTACGCCGAAGGGGCAGGCGTTGACGCAGTTGGCGCAGCCGATGCAGCGGGTGGTGTCGGCCTGCTGGACCACGCCGTCGGCGGTCACCAGGATCGCGTCGGCGGGGCAGACCTCGGCGCAGGGGGCGACGGGGTCCTCGCAGTGCATGCAGACCGTGGGAAGGGAGGCCACGGAATGGCCCTCGTCGGTGTAGTCGAGGTGGATCATCGATTTGCCGCGGTGCGAGTCGCACTCCCGGCAGGCGGAGACGCAGGCCTGGCAGCCGATGCAGCGCCCGGGGTCGATGAAGATCGTTCGGCCCATCATGGGCGTTCAGCTCCTCTCCGAGGTGCCGCGCCCCTGCGGGGAGGTGGGCGGCAGCGGGTCGGTGCGGGAGACCTGGGTCTCCGGATAGGCGACGTGGCCGGGTGCGACGGGGGGTGCGGGGACCTCGTCGATCGTCTCGGCGTGCTCGATGCGGCAGGCGCACACCTTGTACTCGGGGATCTTGGAGCGGGGGTCGAGGGCGTCGATGGTGAGCGCGTTGGCCGAGGTGGGGACGGGCCAGTGGTACGGGACGAAGACGGTGTCGGGGCGGATGGCCTCGGTGACCAGCGCGGGGAACACCTCGCTGCCGCGCCGGGTGGTGACCCGGACCGGTTCGCCGTTGCGGAAGCCGTGGGAGGGGTGGAGCTCGGCCCAGGGGCGCGGGGTCTGTTCGACGAGGGCGCCCAGGCGCCGGGTCTGGTTGCCGGAGAGGAAGTGCGCGACGGTCCGCCCGGTGGTGAGGCTCATGGGGTACTCGTCGTCGTACGGGTCCATCGGGGCGTGCCACTCGACGACCTGGAGATGGATCCTGCCGTCGGGGTGGTAGGTCTTCCCGTCCTCGAAGAGCCGGGGGGTGCCGGGGTGGTCGGTGGTGGGGCAGGGCCAGGCGATTCCGCCGGTCTCCTCCAGGCGTTCGTAGGTGATGCCGTAGTAGTCGTTGACGGTGCCGGCGGAGGCGATCCGCAGTTCGTCGAAGACCTCGCGGGAGCCGGCGAAGGCGAACTTGTCGCCCGCGCCGAGCCGCCTGGCGAGTTCGCACATCACCCAGGTGTCGGTGCGTACGCCGGGCGGCGGGTCCTGGGCCTTGTTGTGCTTGACGACCCGGGCCTCGGCGTTGGCCATCACCCCTTCGTCCTCGGCCCAGGTGGTGACGGGGAAGACGACGTGGGCGTTGGCGGCGGTCTCGGAGAGGAAGAAGTCGAACTGGGCGTGGAACTCGGTGGTGTCGTACCCGTCCTTGACCACCCGGTAGTTGGGGAGGGAGACGAAGGGGTTGTTGCAGATGCCGATCAGTCCGCGGATCTCGCCGCGCTGCATCTGCCAGACCATCTCCATCATCGAGGTTCCGGCGGGCGGGAGTTCGGACTCCTCGATGCCCCAGATCTCGCAGATCTGCCGGCGGTGCTCCTCGTTCATGATCGAGCGGCCGCCGGGGAGGAGGTCGGCCTTCTGCCCGTGTTCCCGGCCGCCCTGGCCGTTGCCCTGGCCGGTGATGGTGCCGTACCCGGCGCCGGGCCTGCCGATCTGGCCGGTGGCGGCGCAGAGGTTGATCACGCTGAGGCAGTTCTCGACGCCCTGCGAGTGGTGCTCGATGCCCCGGGCGTGCCAGGCCATCGCCCTGGGCGCGCGGGCGAAGGCGCGGGCGACCTGGACGATCTGTTCGGCGGGGATGCCGCAGATCCCGGCGGCGCGGGCCGGCGGGTACTCGGCGACCTTGGCCTTCACCTCCGCCCAGCCGGTGGCGTGGGCGGCGAGATAGGCCTCGTCGGTGAGGCCCTCCTCGACGACGACGTGGAGCACGGAGTTGAAGAACGCCGAGTCGGTGCCGGGCTTGAGCGCGACATGGATGTCGGCGGTGCGGGCGATCGCGGTCTCCCGCGGGTCGACCACGATCAGGCTCGCGCCGCGGTCCCGGGCTCCCCACACGTACTGGGTCATCACGGGGAAGCACTCGCCGACGTTGGAGCCCGCGATCAGCAGGCAGTCGGTGAGCAGGATGTCGGAGAAGGGGTTCCCGGCCCGGTCGATGCCGAAGGCCAGCTTGTTGGCACCGGCGGCGCTGACCATGCAGAGCCGCCCGTTGTAGTCGACGTGCCGGGACTTGAGGGCGACCCGGGCGAACTTGCCGACCAGATAGGTCTTCTCGGAGAAGAGGCTGGCGCCGCCGAGGAGCCCGAAGGCGTCGTTCCCGTAGCTGTGCTGGATGCGCCTGATCTCGGAGACGGTGAAGTCGAGCGCCTCGTCCCAGGAGACCTCGCGGAACGCTTCGTCGCGGGAGCGGCGCAGCAGCGGGGCGGTGAGCCGGTCGGGGTGGTTGACCTGCTGGTACGCGTTGATGCCCTTGGGGCAGAGCCGCATCCGGTTGATGTCGTGGTTGCGGGGTTCGACGCCGAAGACCTTGCCGCCGTGGTCGACGCGGAGGTACATCCCGCACTGCACCCCGCAGAAGCAGCAGTGGGTGGGGACGAGCGTCTCGCCCTCCTGGTCGGCGCGCCATTGGTCGGCGGGGATGCCTCCGGCATCGCGGAAGGCCCGGGTGCCGGGCGGGGCGAGCGACGGGTCGAGCGGTACGGCCGTACGGGGACCGGAGCCGGTACGGGGACCGGAGCCGGTACGGGGGGCGGTGGCGCCGGGGTCGGCCGGACGCGGGTCCGCGGTCACTTGAAGCCCTTCTTCACCTGGGAGAGATAGGCGCTGCCGCGCAGTACCCGCTTGCAGCGCGGGCAGTACTCGGCCCACTCGTCGAAGCCGAGGTCGAGATCGCGCATGGTGCCGCGCAGGTTCTCGACGTACGGCCCGGTGTCGATGGGCTCCTCGCAGCGGCGGCAGCCCTGGACCTCCTCGTCCTGCCGGGCGGTGTACTTGAACAGCTGCATGCCGACCGCGGCCGGGCGCTGGACGATGTGGAAGAACTTCCCGAACGGGATGTAGATGAGGGTGAACACCACCGCCACCATGTGGAGGACGGCCAGGAACTGGTAGCCGCCGCCGTGCAGGAAGATCGAGGAGAAGGTGAGCAGCAGACCGGTCACCGAGATGACGACGAGCGCGATCAGCGGCACCAGGTCGTAGCCGAAGCGCTGCCCGGTGATGGCGCCGCGGTCCTTCATCCGGCGCCACAGGAAGTACGAGGCGCCGGGGATGACGAGCACGGCGGCGATGTCCAGGCCGTGGAACATCAGCCAGCCCAGGACGGAGAGGGAGTCGAAGCCGAGGATCTTGAACCCCCAGATCCGCATCTCGTAGCCGGGGCCCGAGCCGCTGCCGGAGGTGAAGGTGAACCAGCCCCAGGTCAGCGGGAAGGTGATCAGCGCGGCCAGGACGCAGCCCCAGAAGATCAGCTGGTGGGCGGCCCAGCGGGCGTGCGAGCGGGCGCCGAGGAACTTCTGGAAGCCGAGGTAGGTGGCGATCATCCGGGGCAGCGCGGTGGGCGCCTTGCGGAAGTTGGCCACCGAGAAGAAGCTCCGCCAGCCCTGCCTGAACAGCCGCCGGGCGCCGGGGGCGGAGACCCAGACCGTGTAGCGGTGGGCGACGCCGAAGGCGAGGAAGACGGTGGCGACGGCGTACGGGAGGAGGGCGGAGTCGAAGTTCTCCAGGAGCCGGCTGCCGAACACGATGGCCAGGATCAGCAGGACGGAGACGGCGGTCCCGGCCGCGGTCGCGCGGGCGGCGACGGAACGGGAAGCGGCGGCGGTGCGCGTGCCGCCGGTGCCCGGGGCGTCGGCCCGGGGCCCGTCGGTCTGTGCGGGGACGGGTTCGGGGGCGTCTGGCGGCTCGGTCACCCCGCCAACGTAGGCCCGTACATGGCGATTCATCCCGTTTTGCAGATCGGGTGGGTGAATCGTTGCGCCGTCCGGGGGTGTGCCCCCTCCGGCGGGGTGGCGCGCGTCTGGTGTGCTGGCTGCCATGCCTGTCATGACGGCTCGCAGCCGTACCGAGAAGCACCGCGCGTCGACGCCGCTGGAGCTCTTCTTCGACCTCTGTTTCGTGGTCGCGGTGTCCCAGGCGGGCGCGCGGCTGGTCCACGCCGTCGCCGGGGACCACGCCCTGGCCGGGATCGGCGGCTACGCGGCCGTCTTCTTCGCGATCTGGTGGGCGTGGGTCAACTTCAGCTGGTTCGCCTCGGCGTACGACACCGACGACGCGCTGTACCGCGTCGTGACGCTGGTCCAGATCACCGGGGTGCTCGTCCTCGCCGCCGGGGTGCCGCGCGCCTTCGACGCGGGCGACTGGACGGTCGTCGTCGCCGGGTACGTGGTGATGCGGCTCGCGCTGACCAGTCAGTGGCTGCGCGCCGCGCACTGCACCCAAGGCGCCGAGCGGCGGGTCGCGCAGCGGTACGCCGCCGGGATCACGCTGGTGCAGCTGGGCTGGATCGCCATGCTGTTCCTGCCCGGCAACGCCTCCGCCGGGGTCCGCGCCGCCGTGTTCGTCGTCCTCGTGCTCGCGGAGATCACCGTTCCGGCGGTCGCCGAGCGCGACCGGCCGACGAGCTGGCACCCGCATCACATCGGGGAGCGGTACGGGCTGTTCACGATCATCGTGCTGGGCGAGTCGATCGCGTCGGCCACGGTCGCGGTGCAGGAGGCACTGGACGAGCACGACGCGCTCGGCGAACTGCTCCCGATCGCCGCGGGCGGGCTGCTGATCGTCTTCTCCGCCTGGTGGATCTATTTCGCCGTGCCGATCCATGACTACCTGCGCGGAAGCAGGGAAGCGTTCCTCTGGGGGTACGGGCACTATCTGATCCTCGGTTCCGCGGCGGCCATCGGCGCGGGCATCGAGGTCTCGGTGGAGGAGGCCGTGGGCAAGGCCCACGTCCCGACCACGGTGGCCGCCGCCGCGGTGACCCTCCCCTCCGCGCTCTTCCTGTTGACGGTATGGGCGCTGCACGCCCGCCACTTCAAGCGCGACCTCGCGGAGCAGTTGCCGCTCCCCGTGGCCGCGGCGGCCATCCTGGCCTGCACGTTCGTCGGCGGGTGGGCGGTGCTCGCGGCCGGTCTGGTGGCCGCGGCGGCGGTGGCCGCCGGGGTGCTGCTGTCCCGGCGGTCCGTGCCGGCGGCCGGCTGAGCGCGGTGTGCGGGCAGGGCGGCGTGGTGAGGAGCTGCGGATGACGGAAGCACCCCGGGGACCGGCGGAGCGCACCGGACCGCCCGCTGCCGGACCGCAGGACTCCGGACCGCCCGGTGCCGGGCCGCTGGACGCGCTGACCGATGTGGCGGGGCTGTGCGTCGGTCATGCCCGGGTGCCCGGCGAGGGCGCCCTGAGCGGGACGACCGTGGTCCTGGCCCCCGAGGGCGGCGTGGTCGCCGCCGTCGACGTACGCGGTGGCGGCCCCGGCACCCGGGAGACGGACGCGCTCGATCCGCGCAACCTGGTGCAGCGGATCGACGCCGTGGTGCTGACCGGCGGCAGCGCGTACGGGCTGGACGCGGCGTCCGGCGTGATGGCCTGGCTGGAGGAGCGGGGGCGCGGGGTGCGGGTCGGCCCCGATCCGGCGCAGGTGGTGCCGGTGGTCCCCGCCGCCTGCCTCTTCGACCTGGGGCGGGGCGGTGACTGGCGGGCCCGCCCGGACGCCGGGACGGGCCGCGCCGCGGTGGAGGACGCGGCGGGCACGGGGCCGGGGGCGCCGGTCCCCGAGGGATGCGTGGGGGCCGGTACGGGGGCGGTGGCCGGTTCGCTCAAGGGCGGCGTGGGCACCGCGAGCCTCCGGCTGCCCTCCGGGATCACGGTGGCCGCGCTCGCGGCGGTGAACGCGGCGGGTTCGGTCGTCGATCCGCGCACCGGCGTGCTGTACGGGGAGTACGGCGCCGCCGGAGCACCGGCGCACCACCCGGCGCCCGAAACCGTGCGTGCGGCGGAGGAGCGCCTGGCCGGGCTGCGGGAGGCCAACGCCCGGCCGCCGCTCAACACCACACTGGCCGTGGTCGCCACGGACGCCGACCTCACCCGGGCACAGGCGCAGAAACTCGCGGGCACGGCGCACGACGGGCTCGCGCGCGCCGTGCGCCCGGTGCATCTGCTCACCGACGGGGACACCGTCTTCGCACTGGCCACGGGCGCCCGGTCGCTCGCCCCGGGCGGTCCGGCGGCGTTCAACGAGCTGCTGGCGGCCGGGGCGGAGGTGCTGGCGCGGGCCATCGTGAAAGCGGTCCGCGCGGCCCACGGCGTCGACGCCCGCCCCGGCGGCGGCTGTTACCCCTCGTACAGCGATCTGTACGGCATACGGGCGCGCGCCTCGCCCGCGCCGGAGGACGGGCCGCCGACTCCCGACTTGCCCGCCGGGTAGGGAAGTTCGGACGTTCGGACGAACCATCAGGAACCATCTTTGCGCGCCATACGTTTTCCCGAACCCCGGCCACGATGTCGGCCCCAGGGACTACGTTAAGCACGCAGCAAGTAACACGCGGCAACGGCCTGGAGACAGCACCTTGAGCGATCCGTACGAGACAACCGAGCAGCACCTCGACCGACTCCTGCGACGGGCACTCAACTCTTTCGACCTGCCCGACAGCACGGTCGAGAGACTCGGTACCGCGCTCGCCCACAGCAGTTCCCTGCACTCCTCGCACCACAGTTCCGTGCTCCACCGCGAGACCTACCGCCACACGTACCTCCTGTCGGACGGCACGGCGTTCAGCCTGTGGGAGCTGGTGCACGGCGGGCCGCGGAGCACGGCCGACCCGCAGGCGCGCACGGAGCCCGGCCTCACGCACCACGAGCTGTACGACGACGAGGGCGACGCCCAGGTGGCCGCGGCCCGGCTGGCTGGCAGCCTCGGCGACGTCCCGGTCTTCGCGGACGACGCGGTCCAGGCCGACCTGGAGACGCTCTCGTTCCTGATGGCGGCTCCCCCGGCCCCGCTCCCCCGGGAGTACGCGCCGGACAACTCCGCCGACCACGCCCGCCGCGTCCTGCGCCGCGCCGAGAACAACGACGGTCCCGGCGAGGAGACCGCCCGGCTGCTGCGTGCCGCCTTCGCCCACCACATCACCCAGGTCTGCGGCCGCCACTGCCAGGTGGAGGGGCGGGACGCCGGGTTCACCCTGTACGAGCACGCCTTCCTGCTGCTCGACGGCAGCGAGACGAGCCTGTGGGAGGTCGAGCACACGGCCACCCCGGACGGCCGCCACATGTGCGAGGTGTACGGGGACGAGGACACCGCGCGCGGCGTGATGGAGAACCGCACCCACATCTGCTGACCGGGGTCGCGGTCCGCGATCCGGTCGACGCGGACATGCCGGTGCCCGCGCCCCGGAGCGGGGCGCGGGCACCGTGTTCCGGCGTGGAGGCCGGTCGTCAGGGGGTGAGCGCGGGCTTCCTGGCGTCCTCGACGCCGTCCGTCGCCGCCCCGGCGGTGTCGGGGGCGATGCCGGCGGCGCCCGTGTCGGGCCCGTCGCCGCCCTCCAGGTGCTGGCGCGGCCGCGCGGGCAGCGCGAACATCACCAGGAAGATCACCGCGAGCACACCGGCCACCCACCACAGCGAGTGGCGGAACGCCTCGGCGAACGCCGGGCCCACCTCCTGCGGCATCAGCCGGTCGCCGATCGCGCCGAGGAAGACGACGGAGACCAGTCCGAGCCCGAGCGCGTTGCCCATCTGCTGCACGGTGTTGATCAGTCCGGAGGCCGAGCCGGCGTGCTCCTTCGGCACCTCGGACAGGACCGCGTCGGTCAGCGGCGCCACGATCAGGCCCATGCCGAGTCCCATGACGACCAGCGGCAGGATCATCTGCCAGGGCGTGATCGCCATGCCGTAGTGGTCGGACTCCCAGATGTAGATCAGCAGGCCCGTGACCATCAGCAGCGCACCGGCCTGGAGGACCTTGCGGCCGAACCGGGGCACCAGCTTCTGCACGGAGATCCCGGCGGCGACCGAGACGGCGACCGAGAACGGCACACCGGTCAGACCGGCCCGCAGCGCGCTCCAGCCGAGCCCCATCTGCATGTACAGCGTCCAGACCAGGAAGAAGATGCCGAGCCCGACGCCGAAGGTCAGCTGGACGGCGATGCCCGCGGCGAAGCTCTTGACCCGGAACAGGTCCAGCTCGATCAGCGGCGATCCGCTCCGCCGCTTCTTGGCCCGCTCGAACAGCACCAGGGCGAGGAAGACCAGCAGGCTGCCGGCCATCGAGAGGTGGCCCCAGAGCGGCCAGCCCAGCTCGTGGCCACGGGTCAGCGGGTAGATCAGCATCAGCATCCCGAGGGTGACCAGGAAGACGCCGACCAGGTCGAGCCGGAGCGCCTTCGGGGCCTTGGACTCGGTGATGAACTTCCGGCCGAGGAGCAGGCCGGCGATGCCCACGGGCAGGTTGATCAGGAAGATCGGCCGCCATTCGAGACCGGCGATGTTCCACTCGGTGAGCAGCGCGCCCAGCAGCGGTCCGGAGACCGCGCCGAGGCCGACGATCGCGCCGAAGAGGCCGAAGACCTTGCCGCGCTCGTGCGCCGGGAAGGTGGCGTGCACGATCGACAGCACCTGCGGGACCATCAGCGCGGCGGTGCCGCCCTGGAGGATGCGGGAGGCCACCAGCATCTCCGGGTTGACGGCGAAGCCGCAGAGCGCGGAGGCCAGGGTGAAGCCGCCGATGCCGATGAGGAACAGCCGCTTGCGGCCGTAGATGTCACCCAGGCGGCCACCGGTGATCAGACCGGCGGCGAAGGCCAGGGCGTATCCGGCGGTGATCCACTGGATCGAGGTGAACGAGGCTCCGGTGTCCTCCCGGATGCTCGGTATCGCGATGTTGACGATCGTGACGTCGACCAGGTCCATGAAGGCCGCGGTCATCACGATGGCGAGCGCGAACCAGCGCCGCCGGTCCGACGGGTCCGGGGACGCCGCGGGTCCGGATGGAGCGGACGACAGAGATGAGGAGGAAGTCATGGGGACAACCTAGACAGCCATTAGGTCAGGGAATGACCCAATGGGCCATCATCCTGATGGGACGCCCGACACACCGGGCGACCCGTCCCTGGGTGCCCGAACACCGGCGGAAGGCCAGCCATGACCGACACTCCGGCACGACTGCTGAACCTGCTGTCGCTCCTCCAGACGCCCCGCGAGTGGCCGGGCAGCGAGCTGGCCGAGCGGCTCGACGTCAGTCCGCGCACCATCCGCCGCGACATCGACCGGCTGCGCGAGCTGGGCTATCCGGTCGAGGCCACCCGGGGCTCGGTCGGCGGCTACCGGCTCGTCGCGGGCGCCGCGATGCCGCCGCTGGTCCTCGACGACGAGGAGGCGGTGGCCATCGCGGTGGGGCTGCGGGCGGGGGCGGGGCACGCCATCGAGGGGGTGGACGAGGCGTCCGTACGGGCGCTGGCCAAGCTGGAGCAGGTGCTGCCGTCCCGACTGCGGCACCGGGTCTCGGTCCTGCAGAACGCGACGATGCCGCTGGCCAGGGGCGACGGCTCGACCGTCGATCCGCGGACACTGACGGTGATGGCGGCGGCGGTCACCGGGAAGGAGCGGCTGCGGTTCTCCTACCGGGCGGGCGACGGTACGGGGACGAAGCGGGAGGCCGAGCCGTACCGGCTGGTCAGCACGGGGTGGCGGTGGTATCTCGTCGCGTACGACCTCGGGCGCGAGGACTGGCGCACGTTCCGGGTCGACCGGGTCAGCGAGCCGTTCGCGACCGGGGCCCGCTTCACGCCGCGCGAGCTGCCCACCGGGGACGCGGCGGAGTTCCTCGCCGGGTCCATCACCCGGCGGCAGCCGGAGCTGGCGGTGGACGTGAGCTTCGCGGCTCCGGCCGAGTTCGTCGCCGCGCGGCTGCCGGGGTCGATGAGGCCGCTGGAGCGGACCGGGGAGGACGGCTGCCGGCTGCGGGCGGTGCTCGCGGACTCGCTGGAGTGGGTGGCGCTCCGGCTGGCACTGGTGGACTGCGAGTTCACCGTGCACGAGCCGCCGCAGCTGGTGGACCACCTGGCCCGGCTGGGCGCCCGCCTGACCCGCGCGGCGAACCGCTGAAGGGACCTCGGCGGCGGCCCCCGTACGCCTGTCCGGCCCGCGGAGGAATCAGCCCGGACCAAAGAAATGAGCCCCGGCGCCAGGGGGGGGGTGGGCGCCGGGACTCAGCTCGGGGCGGGTCACTCGAAGCGACCCATTTCATATGTTACTGGATGAATCGGTCAGGCCGCAGCGTCAAAGCCCGTGTCGTGGGCCATTCGCTTCAGCTCCAGCAACGCGTGCTTCTCGATCTGGCGGATCCGCTCGCGGGTGAGGCCGTGCTGCTTGCCGACCTCGGTGAGCGTCCGCTCGCGGCCGTCCTCGATGCCGTACCGCATGCGGATGATCGACGCCGTGCGGTGGTCGAGCTTGCCGATCAGGTCCTCCAGCTCCTCGCTGCGCAGCAGCGTCAGCACGGACTGCTCGGGCGAGACCGCGGAGGTGTCCTCCAGCAGGTCGCCGAACTGCGTCTCGCCCTCGTCGTCCACGGACATGTTGAGGCTGACCGGATCACGGGCCCAGTCCAGCACGTCGCCCACGCGCTCCGGCGTGGAGTCCAGCTCGGCCGCGATCTCCGCGTGCTCCGGCTCGCGGCCGTGCTCACGGTTGAACTCGCGCTGCACCCGGCGTATCCGGCCGAGCTCCTCCACCAGGTGGACGGGGAGCCGGATCGTGCGGGACTGGTCGGCTATGGAACGGGTGATCGCCTGACGGATCCACCAGGTGGCGTACGTGGAGAACTTGAAGCCCTTGGCGTAGTCGAACTTCTCGACCGCGCGGACCAGGCCCGCGTTGCCCTCCTGGATCAGGTCGAGCAGGGGCAGCCCGGCCCGCGGGTAGCGGCGGGCCACGGCGACGACGAGCCTCAGGTTGGAGCGGATGAATACGTCCTTGGCGCGCTCGCCGTCGGCGACCAGCGCCTCCAGCTCCTCACGCGTGGCCCCGCCCGCCTCGCTGTCCACCTCGCCGTCGAGTATCCGTTGGGCGTAGACGCCCGCCTCGACGGCCTGTGACAGCTCGACTTCCTTCGCTGCGTCGAGCAGGGGCGTTCGCGCGATCTCGTCCAAGTACATGCCGACCAGGTCGCGATCGGCGATCTCTCCGCCCGAGGCGCGAACACTGCTCGCCCGGCTGGTCCCAGAGGTGGCGGACGAACGACGGGCGACGGCACGGGTTGCCATGCGTGCTCCCTTGCTGAGTAGGTCGCGACACCCTCCCGGGTGCCCTGCATCCGATGGAAACAACGACTGGAATCCGGACAGAATTCCCACGCCTGGCATTCATTTTCTCGATCATGCAGTATCCTGCGCCGCGACATGACGGCGCGCATGCGGAAATGCCCTGCGGAACCGCAGGTCAGGCGGGGCTTCGCGAGCGTTCCGACGGCCCCCCGGAACGCTCGCCGCCCACCGTCACATGAGACCGCGCTCACACATCCAGGCCCCCTCGCCTCCTGAACGGCGGACGCCCCACTCGCGTTCCCGCCAGGAGAGACGGCCCGGCCCACTCCCGGGTTGCTCGTACGGCCCCGGGACCCGGGTCGCAGGACACCGGGCCACAGCCCTAAGCCCTGAGCACGGGGCGACCCGGGACCGTGGCCCGTTACACCGCGTCCGGCCCGTACCTAGCGTGTTTCCGTATGGAGAACACATCGAGCGACCACACATCGAGCGACCGCACCGGCACGCTGGACGAGGCGCTGGAACGGCTGCACGCCTCCGGGCCCGAACACGGCGGCTGGCTCAGCAACCACGCCCCGATGGCCGTCGAGGCCCTGGTCAGGCACGGTCAGGCACCGGCCGTCCACCACTGGCTCGACGGCTACCGGCACAAGCTGGAGGACATGCCGGACACCTCGGCCCGGGTGACCGCCGGCAACTGGCGCGAGGCGCTCGGCGACCCCCGCCGGGTCGCCGACTGGACGGAGTACTTCGTACGGGAGACCGGGGAGCGCCCCTGGCGGGAGGTGCTGGCCGAGTGGTGGCCCCGGCTGCTGCCCGGCATCGCGGCGGGCGCCACCCACCCGGTGATCCGGGTCGGCCACTCCGTACGCACCCTGCTCGCCGGGGAGGAGACCGCGCCCCGGGTCGCGGAGCTGGCGCACGGGCTCGGTTACTGGGCCGCCCGCCATCAGCCGCTGCCCGCGCTGACCCCGTTGGCACCCGCCCGGTCCGCGGCGGCGGCGCTGGACGCGGTGCCTCCCGTTCCGGACCAGAACGGCGGCATCCGGGACCGGCTGGCGCAGCTCACCGCGTTCCCGGTCTGGCCCGGCGAGGTCACCGGCGACCCGGACGAGGCGCGGGCCCGGCTGACGGAGCTGGTCACGGCCGCCACGCACCGGTACGCCACGCACGGTCACGGGGAGCCGGTCATGCTGGTGCACGCGGCGACCGCGCCCAACGCGGTGCTGCGCGCCCTGCCCGCGCTCCCCCGCGCGCTGTGGGCGCCGAGCACGGCTGCGGCCTGGGCCGCGAGCGCCGCGGTCACCGCCGCGTACGGCCCGGCCGAGGCCGCCCCGTACCGGCCGGCGGGCGCCTCCGCCGAGGAGCTGTTCGCGCGGGCGGCGGCGCACGGCGACGACCACACCATCAAGTTCACCGACACCGCGCTGGACGTCGGCGACGCGACGGCCCTCGCCGCCGCGCTCCGCTCGATCGAGCTGAACCCGCCGGTCGGGTAGCGCGGGAGGGGCCCGCCGGCCGGACAGAGCCGACGGGACGGCTCAGCCGAACTGCACCGAGCGCTTCGCGAGCCCCATCCAGAAGCCGTCGATGACGCTGCGCCCCTGGTCCAGCTCGCCCTCCGAGGCACCGAGCGTCACGAAGAGCGGCGCGAAGTGCTCGGTGCGCGGGTGGGCCAGGCGGCCGGCCGGGGACTTGTGCTCGAAGTCCAGCAGCGCGTCGACGTCCTGCGCCTGGAGCGCCCGGTTCCCCCAGTCGTCGAACTCCGCCGACCAGCCGGGGACACCGCCGCCGGTGTGGCGCAGGGCGGCCAGGTTGTGGGTGAAGAAGCCGCTGCCGACGATCAGCACGCCCTCGTCGCGCAGCGGCGCGAGCTTCCGCCCGATCTCCATGAGCCGCTGCGGGTCCAGCGTCGGCAGGGAGATCTGGAGTACGGGGACGTCGGCGTCCGGGAACATCTCGACGAGCGGGACGTACGCGCCGTGGTCGAGCCCGCGGTCCGGGATGTCCTGGACCGGCGTACCGGCGCCGCGGAGCAGTTTGCGGACGCTCTCCGCCAGCTCCGGGGCGCCCGGGGCGGCGTACTGGACGCGGTAGTAGTGCTCGGGGAAACCCCAGAAGTCGTAGACGAGCGGGACCCGCTCCGTGGCGCCGAGCGCCAGCGGGGCCTCCTCCCAGTGGGCGGAGACCATCAGGATCGCGCGCGGGCGGGGCAGCTCGGCCGACCAGGCGGCCAGCTCGCCGGGCCAGACCGGGTCGTCGGCCAGCGGCGGGGCGCCGTGCGAGAGGTAGAGGGCGGGCATGCGCTCCGCGGTGACTGTCATGGCACTCCCCATCCGTCGCCGATCCGGGTAAGTCTTCTACTGGCGGGTTTTTGAGAAGGAAGCATTCTTTAATCTTCAAGCTTCCTTCGTCGGAGACCTTAGCCCTATCTAGTTCAACATTCAAGAAAAGGTCGTAGAGTGGAGCACATGACCACGGCATCCACCGGTGAGCCCCGCTGGCTCTCCGCCGACGAGCAGCACGTCTGGCGCGCCTACCTCCATGCCACCACCCTCATGGAGGATCACCTCGACCGCCAGTTGCAGCGCGATGCCGGTATGCCGCACATCTACTACGGCCTGCTCGTCCAGCTCTCCCAGGCCCCCCGCCGCCAGAAGCGGATGACGGAGCTGGCCAAGGACGCCAAGATCACCCGTTCGCGGCTCTCGCACGCCGTCGCCCGGCTGGAGAAGAACGGATGGGTGCGCCGCGAGGAGTGCCCGTCCGACAAGCGCGGCCAGAACGCGGTCCTCACCGATGACGGTTTCGAGATGCTGCGCCGCTCGGCCCCGGGCCACGTGGACGCCGTCCGCCAGGCGATCTTCGACCGGCTCACCCCCGAGCAGGCGGACTCGCTGGGCGAGATCATGCGGGTCATCGCCGCCGGCCTGGAGCCGGAGGGCACGGACGCGGACCTGCCCTGGCTCCGCTGACCGCCGCGCACGAAAGCGACCCGGCCCGCGTACGGCCGTGACCCGGACCTCCGTGCGTACGACCGCGCCCCGGCCCCCGCGTGCACGGGGACCGGGGCGCGGCGCGCGTTCACCCGGCGGGTCAGTGGGCGACGACCGGCACCCGCACCTCGTCCTCGACACCGTCGGCGCCCGCCCCCGGGCCTCCGGACGCCGGGCCCGACCCGGGACGGCCCGCGTCGATGAAGGTCACCGCGATCGCGGAGGCGGCCACCAGGATGCCCACCGCCCACCAGATGGCACCGGTGAAGCCGTGCACCATCGCCTGGAGCTTCAGCAGCTCCGGGTCCCGGGCGCCGAGCGCGGCGTGCGAGGAGGCGTACGCGGTCGCGGCCGAGGCGGCGATGGTGTTCAGCAGCGCCGTACCGATCGCGCCGCCCACCTGCTGCGAGGTGTTGACCATCGCGGAGGCCACCCCGGAGTCCCGGGGCTCGACACCGTGCGTGGCCAGGGACATGGCCGGCATGAACGCCGTACCCATGCCGAGACCCAGCAGCAGCTGTCCGGGCAGGACGACCGCGGCGTACGAGGAGTCGATGTCCAGCCGGGTCAGCAGCAGCATGCCGACGGCGGCGACCAGGAAGCCGGGGCCCATCAGCTTGCGGGCCGGGACCCGGGTCATCAGCCGGGCGCCGATCTGCGTCGAGCCGGTGATCATGCCCGCGATCATCGGGAGGAAGGCGAAGCCGGTCCGGATCGGCGAGTAGCCCCGCACGACCTGCAGGTAGTACGTCAGGAAGAGGAACAGCCCGAACATCGCGATTACGGCGAGCCCCAGCGAGAGGTAGACACCGCCCCGGTTGCGGTCCAGCACCACGCGCAGCGGCAGCAGCGGCGACGCGACCTTGGACTCGGTCAGCACGAAGGCCAGCAGCAGCACGGCGGCGGCGACGAACATGCCGATGGTCAGCCCGTCCGACCAGCCCGCGGACTCGGCGCGGGTGAACCCGTACACCAGCGAGACCAGGCCCAGCGCGGAGAGCACGACGCCCGGGATGTCCAGCGCGGAGCGGTTGCGGCTGCCGGCCGGCTCACGGATCACGAAGTAGGCGCCCGCCGCCGCGACGACGGCGAACGGGATGTTGACGAAGAAGGTCCAGCGCCAGTTCAGCGCCTGGGTCAGGAAGCCGCCGAGGATCAGTCCGACGGCGCCGCCGCCCCCGGCGATCGCACCGTAGATGCCGAACGCCTTGGCGCGCTCCCGGGCGTCGGTGAACATCACGGCCAGGAGCGAGAGCGCGGCCGGGGCGAGCAGCGCCCCGAACACGCCCTGGAGTGCGCGGGAGCCGAAGAGCATGGCCTGGTTCTGCGCGGCGCCGCCCAGCGCGGAGGCCAGCGCGAAGCCGACCAGACCGACGACGAAGGTCCGCTTGCGGCCCCAGAGGTCGGCGATCCGGCCGCCGAAGAGCAGCAGCCCGCCGAAGGCGAGGGCGTACGCCGTGATGACCCACTGCTTGTTGGCGTCGGAGATGTGCAGGGCGGTCTGCGCGTGCGGCAGCGCGATGTTCACGATCGTGGCGTCGAGCACCACCATCAGTTGTGCCAGGGCTATGAACGCCAGGGCCTTCCAGCGGCTGGGGTCCGGGAGTCGGAGGTCGGCTGTTTTCGACATGGGGGTATCCACCTAGGAACGCGCGTGTACGTCGTGTACGTGAGTCGAGTTACGTAAGTCGTGTACGTGGGTCGTGTGCGTGGGACGTGTACGTGGGGTTATGCGTGCGAGGAGTCGTCATGGACCGGCGGCACCGGTGAAGTCGGCGGCCGGTAACGGGAGTCGGGAGTACGGGCTACGAATGCGGGCGGGCGTGGGAGGGCTGCCCCGCGGCGCCTCGGCTGCCGGGGGTGGAGGTCGGGTCGGGGATCAGGGCCGGTGCCGCAGATCCTCCAAGGTCGCTGCCGTGCCCGGGAGTTCGGACCGGGCCGGGGCCCGGAGTCCGTCCAGGAACAGCTGCAGATGGCGGTGGGCGAAGCGGTCGATGTCCGGGCAACCGGTGCCGGGCAGCGGCCGGGTGAGCTGGGAGAGGGCGACGATCACGTCTCCGACGGCGATGTCGGTGCGCAGCCGCCCCTCGTCCATGGCGCGCGTCACGAGCCCGTCGACGGCCTCTTCGAGGTGCCGGCGCTCGGCGAGCAGGTCGGGGTGGTCCTTGTCGAAGCCGCCGGAGAGCATCGGGCACAGGGCCCCGATCCGCTCGTCGGCCGCCGCGTGCACGAAGCGGCTGAGCGCGGCGAAGGCGTCGGCCTCCTCGGCCGCCGCCTCCCGCGCCCGTTCGGTGGTACGGGAGGTGACCGAGAGCACGACCTCGTGCACCAGGGCGGCCCGGTCGGGGAAGTTCCGGTAGAGCGTGGCGTTGCCGACGCCCGCGCGCCGGGCGACCTCGTCGAGCGGGACCTCGGGGCCGAACTCGACGAACATCTCGCGCGCGGCCGTCACGATCCGCTCGCGGTTGCGCAGGGCGTCGGCCCTCGGGCGGGCCGGCCGGGACGCGGCCTGCCGGGAGGGGCCCGGACGGGACGGGGCGGCTCCGGCCGTGGTGCTGCTGGCGGTGTCCATGACGACCGTCCCCTTCCCTGTTCCGTGGGACCACCCGGGGGTGGCCTCGTTCTCCCTCGTACGCCCCGGCACAACCGGGGAGTGCTTCCCCGTTTCGCGGGGGCACGGGTGCAAACGGGGAAGCACTCCCCGGTTATTTCCCACCCCCGCCGTGACCCGCGTCACACCTTCGCGGCGGAGAACCAGCCGAACGGCGCACCCAGCGAGCGCCCGCGCACCACCCGCAACAGGCTGAACCGCAGAGCGCAGTCAGGGTCGGCCGACTGCCGCGGACCCCGAGGCGCCTGCATGGAGAATCCCCGCCGCCGGATACGCGACCACCGCCGCCCGCTCGTGCTCGCCTCCACGACAGCCCTGGTCATAGCCTCCCTGGCCACGGCCAGCAGCATCCTCCCGGACTCCGACCGGGCCTCGGCGGGACCGGTCTCCACCACCAGCGCCGCGGGCATATCCCCGTGCCGAATACCGGCGACCATGGGCGTACAGATGTCGGAGGGGATGCCGACACCGACGGGATACGCCCGCTCGACGGGCCGGATACGCGCCCTCAACCTGATGATCGACTTCCCGGACGCACCGGGCTCCGGTCCGGCGATGAGCCGGTACGCGGAATTCTTCCCGCAGACCACCCAGTGGTTCCGGACCGCCTCGTACGGGCGGCTCGACTACCGCCCCGACGCCCCGCTGAAGACCTGGCTGCGGATGCCCCGGCCGTTCTCCGCGTACGGGATAGACCGGGGATCACCGTACGAGCCGGGCTACCGCAAGCTCGTCAAGGACCTCGTCTCCGTCGCCGACCCGAAGGTCGACTTCGCCAAGTACGACCTGGTCAACGTGTTGGTCACGCCGAACGCCGGCCCCTCCGCACTGGACACCGTGCTGTCCGTGACCTTCTCCGGCAACAACGAGGCCCCCCGGGCGGACGGCGTCCCGCTCGCCAACACCTCGTTCATCTACAGCCGCCAGGACGACGGCTCCGGCTCGTTCGCCCGGGACGGCTACCGCGTACTGCCGCACGAGAACGGCCACGTCTTCGGCCTCCCCGACCTGTACACGCCCACCGGCGGCGGCGCGGTCGGGCACTGGGACATCATGTCCGAGGACTGGGGGGCCAACAACGATCTGCTGGGCTGGCACAAGTGGAAGCTCGGCTGGCTCGACAACAAGCAGATCAGCTGCGCCGCCCGCCCCGGCGTCACCGACCACCTGCTCCGCCCGCTGGCCGCCAGGGGCGGCACCAAGCTGGCGTTCGTCCCGCTGAGCGACACGACCGGCTACGCGGTGGAGGTGCGCGCCCCGGGCGGCAACGACCGGGCGATCTGCCGCCCGGGGGTGCTGATCTACAAGGTGAGCTCGGACGTCGACACCGGCCAGGGGCCGGTCTCCGTCATGGACAGCACCAAGGGCAGCGCCGGATGCACCCGGCTGCCCAATGTGCACGCCGAGCTCTCCGACGCCGCCTTCCTGCCGGGCCAGACCTTCACCGACAAGAAGCACGGCATCCGGATAGCCGTGGTCGACAAGGACGAGGACGGGAACTACCGGGTCCGGATATCCCGCCCGTGAACCCTCCGGCGACGGGCCGGGGCGCCGGAGGGCGGTCGCCAGCGGGCCCGCATCGGCGGGCGGGCGTCAGTGGAGGGTCATCAGTGGCCGGGCGTCAGTGGGCGGGCGTCAGTGGGCGGTCGCGACCAGGCGTTCCAGGCGGCTCTCGGTGACGGGCTCGGAGGCCGTCGCGGCGATCCGCCCGCGCGGGTCCACGATCAGCGTGACGGGCACCCCGTGGGTGGCCAGCACCCCCTTGGGCAGGTTGAGAAGGCGCTTGCCGCTCGGGTCGAGGACGTTCGGGTACGGCATGTCGTGCTTCTCGGTGAAGACGCGGGCCATCTCGGAGGAACTGTCCCGGCTCAGCCCCACGACGGCGGCGTCGCCCCGCTCCGCCGCCTTCCGCTGGAACCGGGCCAGGACCTCGGCCTGCTCGACACAGGGATCGCACGAGGAGGCCCAGGCGGTGATCACGACGATCTTCCCGTCGAAGTCGGACAGCCGCACCGGGCGGCCGTCGAGCCCGATGCCGGTGTAGTCCGGTGCGCCGGGCCGGTACGCGTTCTCGATCGTCAGCGTGCCGTTGTCGCCGCGGTGGTAGCCCTTGGGCGTCCCGGGGCTTCCGCCGGCCGTGATCGCCGCGATCAGGGCTCCGACGCAGGCGAGGGCGGCGAGCAGGGGGACGATGGGGCGTTTCAGGAGTTTCATGGGGGTCCTTGGGGGCGGCGTCGGTCAGGCGCCACCCGACGTCCGGGCCGGGGGTTCCCCGTGCGTGCTGAAGAAACGGACGGGTCCGGACAGCCCGTACCGAACCCCCCGTACCGAACGTTTCCGTTGGGCACTCAGAACCGTACGCCCACCCCAACTTCCGCCCGCTACCACCCCCTTGCCCGGCCGGTCGCCGGGCCCGCCCGCCGCGACCCGGCGGAGGGCGCCCCGGTACGGTGAACACGACCCGCGATCCGGGCCGTTCCCGTACCGCGCGCCGCCGGGCAGGACCGCCGACGGCGGCGCGTCCGATCCGTCCACTGGAGGATGAACATGCGTCTCGCCGATGCCCGTGTGGAGTGCGTGACCGACATCGCCGCCCCGCCGCAGCGAGTGTGGGAACTGGTCTCGGACATCACCACCTCCACCCGGTACAGCCCGGAGCTCCAGGAGGTCGAGTGGATCGACGGCGCCGAGGGCCCGGCGATCGGCGCCTGTTTCGCCGGCCGCAACCACAACGAGATGCTGGGCGACTGGCGCACCGTCAGCCGCATCACGGAACTCTCCGAGCAGAACACCTTCGCATGGGCGGTCGTCTACGGGGACACCCCCGGCGGCGACCCGCTCTCCATCTGGACGTACACCCTGGAGCCCCTCGCCGACGGCACCGCCACCCGCCTGCGCCACGGCATGACCCTCGGCCCGGCCCAGGGCCCGCTGAACGCGTACGTGGAGAAGCACCCGGACCGCGAGGAGGAGATCGTCGGGGGCCGCATCGGCCTGCTCCGCACCGGCATCGAGTCCACCCTGGCCGGCGTCAAGGCCGAGGCCGAGGCCGACACCGCACACTGACCCGAACGCGGGCCCCCGCCTCCACCCCGGGCCACCACGCCGCGGAAGCCGCGATCGCGCACCGGCGCCGCTTCCACCCAACCGCTACACTATCGGCGGTGGCCCGGGCCTTGATCGACCCGCCCGCCACAACCTTGTCGGCAGTCGACCCGAATCCCCTTGCTCTCCGCACAGGCTTTCGGACACACTTCCGGCGCATCCCCGCCTCCGTAGCTCAGGGGATAGAGCACCGCTCTCCTAAAGCGGGTGTCGCAGGTTCGAATCCTGCCGGGGGCACAGCACTAAGGGCCAGTTCAGAGGCTTGACCCTCTCGAACTGGCCCTTTGTCGTGATCGCGGCCGTGCCACGCACGTGCCGCAAAGTCCGCCAGGAGTCCACGTCCCCCCTGGCGCTGGCGGATCATGGCTCCCAGTCGATCAGCGATGGCACGGTCCCGGTCAGCCGTCATGTGCTGGTGGATCAGTGCGGCGCGGGCAGACTCCAGGATGGACGGGGCGCCGTACGCGAGTGCCGGCCGAATCGTGGCGAGCGCCGTGGGCTCCGATCCCGTCAGCTGATCTGCGACGGGGGTTGACTCTCTAGCAGCGTGTCGACCGTGACCGTACCCGTCAACGTGCCGGTCAGCCATTGCGAGAGGCTAATGCCCTGGGGCCAGTGCTCTCCTTCATGGGTGCACCACATGGGGCCCGCAGGATCGCGGAAGTCGACCAGCGACCAGATCGTGCAGCCCCAGTCGTAGATCGGCACCAGGCCGGCAGGGATGCGGCCGGACGGGTCGGGGCCGTCCTCGTACAGCTCGGCGATGTCCGCGAGGTTGCCTTGTGCGGGCCCCCCGCGCACACCCAGGATTCCCTCGTCGGGGCCGAATCCGCCGTTGGCCACTTCGATATACAGGCGCCGCAACAGCGGAGGCAGAGGAAAACCGATGACCTTTTCCGCCTCGACGACATCCTTAGGCGCTGCGGGCGGCGGGAAGGTCCCCGTCTCGGCCACGGTTCGCAACGCCTCGACAACCTCATCGTCAGTCACCGGCTCAGCCTCTCAATTCGGAGCGGTGGAGGCTATCCCTTCGAGTGATCATCTCGGCTGTGGAAAGCCTGATCACAGCACTTTGGGGGCGGGTTTCTACTTGGGGGTCGGCCATCCATGCGACCACCATCACCAGGGGTGGCCTTCCCGTCCGTTCGAAGGCCCTTGAAGGCTCCCCGGGCATACCACCTTCTTCTTGCTGCGGAGCGCGCTGGGCCCCGGTGGCGGGCTGGAGTGCATCTGGCTGACTTGCGCTACGACGGTTTTCAAGGATGCTGGCCGGCTGCATCGGTGCCCAGATCCGCAGGCAGGTGAGCCACCAACAAACTGATGGCATCCTCAGCCGTCGCGACCTCTCCGAGGGTCGCGTAACCGGCCGTGTGGACGCGGTATGGCGGCTCCCCCAGCACGACAAACGACAGATCATCAGTCGGAGGCTCAGGCCACGGGGGAGCATCGCGGATGAACTTGAGCGTGCTGTGGGTGTGAAATGGGAAGAGGGCGCGTAGCACGGGTTCCGCGTATGCGGCAGCCGCGATGGGCGGCAACGAATCGTCGAAGCAGCCGCGGGTCATTGGCCGACGCTCCAACAGCCAGGTCCACGCGGTCTCAGCATCAGGGGCCTCGGGCATGAACGTACGATCTTGCATCCAATGGACGATTGGCAAGGTCTCCATGGCGGTACAGCAGATCCGTACCGCAACCCCAGTAACCGCTCCCGTCCAGTGGCATACCTCTGAGGACCCGTAGCGGCCGGAATGGCCACTGCTGACCGATCCGGCTAGAGCTACAGATCAGAAGCTTCGCCGTGCCACAACCGCGCCAGATCGAGCGGGGACTCACGGGGAACCCCGGTTGCCGACGGCGATCACAGCCAGCAGGCGCCGAAGTCCACGCCCCGCAGATCAGGCCCCAACTCGCCCCACCTCGCTCCTAAAGCGGGTGCCGCAGGTTCGAATCCCGCCGGGGGCATCAGTTCAGAAGGGGTCCAGACCTGACGCAACGGCGCCGGTGGCTGCCGAGCGAGGCGCCTCCTCAGTGAACGTCCATGGTGATGCTGATCTGCGAGTGGCCAAGGATCTCCATCACCACCCGGGGCGCCACTCCGGTCATGAGTGGCGGGGGCGTGCCATGGGGGCGTCGTGAACCGTCGGCCTGACCGGTCAGGCCTTTATGATCTTGTGGGTCGGCTGAGGGGAGAGGCAGATGAGCCGCCGCAAGGTGACCCGTAAGGTCACCGCAGCCGTGGCCGCGACGGTGCGGGAGTGGCGCGACGAGGAGGGGTGGGGTGTACTCGACTCGCCCGAGACTCCGGGAGGGTGCTTCGGCCACTACGCCGACATTCAGGCACCCGGATTCCGCACGCTGACACCGGGGCAACAGGTGGATCTCGTCTGGGAAGCACCCGGGTTCAAGCAGGACGGGTACGACTACCGCGCGGTCAGCATCACTCCCAGGTCCGTCTGACATCCGCACCTGGCGTCAACGACCGCGAACGTCGCCGCCTGTCGAAGCGACCTGCGTCGACGCGGCTGCCGCTGTCGATACGGGTGCGCCCCGGCCCTGGGTCGTCAGCGCAGTTCTTCCGGGCAGGGGGTGCCGGGGGAGATCTGGTACGGGGCGCCCAGGCGGTAGACGCCGGCGCGGGGGGCGAGGAGTTCCGTCCACTCGTCGCCGTCCGCGTCCTCCTCGACCTTGAGGAGGCAGCCGTTGGTGTTGACGAAGGTGCGCGGGGTGCCGTTGTCCGTGCGCCGCTTGGACTCCTCGGTCTCCTGCGGCCGCTCCACGCTCCGGCCCTCGGCGTCGATGAGGGCGAGCCAGCGCGAGTACGGGACGCGGATCAGGACCCGGCCCGGCTTCTTCACGTGGATGGTCAGTTCGCCCGCGCCCGCGCGGTCCACCGTGGCCGGCGGGTCGGCCAGCGGCACCGGGCGCTCCACCGCGTAGAGCCGCCAGTTGCTGTCGGACCACACCGGTTTCAGGTACGGCAGCCCTCCGTCGACGAGCTCCGCCTCCCGCACCGCGCCGCTGGAGTCGGGCCTGCCCTTGGGCAGCACCACGTAGTGCACGGCCCAGCGGTCGAGCCACTGGCGGTAGTTGGCGGAGTTCAGGGTGTCGTCGTAGAAGAGCGGGTTGCGCTCCATGTCGGCCTGCCGGTTCCAGCCGCGGGCCAGGTTGACGTACGGGGCGAGTGCGGACGCCTCGCGGTGGCTGCTCGCGGGGACGACCTCGACCCGGCCCTTCTCCGCGCCGACCTGTTGCAGCTGGTGGACGAGGGGGGCCAGCTCGCGCGCCCAGGAGGCGGTGGGGGCGGTGCGGACGATGTCGTCGACGCCCTTGAAGCCGATCCAGAAGTTCAGCCCGGCGAACGCGATGATCAGCGCGTACCAGCGCCGGGAGCGCGGCACGGTGTAGGGCAGCGCGGCCAGCAGCACCACTCCGGCGTACAGCATCGCCATCCGCGTGATGTTCGAGCCGATCTGCGAGTCGATGACGTACGTGAGCAGCGTCCCGATCCCGTACACGGCGGCGGCGGTGCGCACCGTCCGCCAGTCGCGCGGCACCAGGACGAAGACGAGCGCGGAGAAGAGGAACGGCAGCGAGAGCGTCGCGATCGACATCGGCTGCGTGCCGGAGAACGGGAACAGCAGCGCCGACAGCGCCACCACCGCGACCGGGGCCAGCCCGATGGCGTACGCGCCGGGGCGCCGCTTGTGCAGGAAGAGCGCGGCGGCGACCACGCCCAGGAAGAGCCCGGCCACCGGGCTGCTCGCGGTCGCCAGCCCGGCGAGCGGCGCGGCGACGGCCGCCTTGGCCCACCGCTTGTACCGCCAGCGGTACGGCCAGCAGAACACCGCGGCCGTGGCGCCGACCGCGAACATCATGCCGAGCCCGAAGGTGACCCGCCCGGAGAGCGCGTTGCACAGGTACGCGAAGACCCCGGCGAACGAGCAGGCCAGCGGGTTGCGGACGGCCCGGACCCGGACCAGGATCAGCGCGGTCAGCGCCGCCGACACCGTCCCGGCGATCATCATCGTGGTCCGCACGCCGAGCACGGACATCACGTACGGCGAGACCACGCTGTACGAGACGGGGTGCATGCCCCCGTACCAGGCGAGGTTGTACGCGGTGCCGGGGTGCCGCCCGACGAATTCGGCCCAGGCGTCCTGGGCCGCGAGGTCGCCGCCGCTGTTGGCGCCGAGGAAGAACCAGAGCACGTGCGCGACGGCCGCGACGATCGTCGTCAGCAGGACCGGGTGGCTGCGGCACCAGTGCGTGAATCCGGTGGAGGGGGACGGCGGGGTGCGGTCGCCGGGGTGCCTCGCGCCCTCGGTGCGCTTTGCGTCCGCAGCGCTTTTCGCGTCCTCGCCGGGCTCCGCCCGTCTCGGCTCAGCAGTGGTCACTGCGCATCTCCCCGTCCTTGTCCGGACCATGATCGGAGCCGACGGCGTACCGCGCGGGCCTTGTCTGCCGGAAGACGCGCCCCAGCATCCACACGTTGTCTCCGGGACGCTAGCACGCACCGTTTTACTGGCCGAAAACAGCCGTCTGGAATTGGCTTGCCCGGAAATGACCGGGTGGACCTCACAGCCGTGCCCCACAGCGCGGCGGGCGCTGCGGGGCACGGGTGATACGGGGCCGGGAACCCGGCCCGTCCGGGTCGGCTGATGTGGGTCAGCCGATCCGGGTCAGCTGATGCGGGTCAGTTTCTGGCTGAGGCCGGGGGCCTTCAGGGCGCTCTGGAGGGCCACCGGTGCGCTGACCATGCCGGGTCCGGTCCCGACCGTGACGACGCCCACCTCGGTGCCCGCGGCCGCCTCGTGCGGGATCTCCTTGCCGTTGTCCGACACCGACAGCTCGACCTTGAGCCCCGGCCAGCCCTTGGCCTTCAGGTCGCGGGTCGCGACCAGCGGGGTGTGGCCGCCGAGCCCGTCGTCCACGTACCCGACGACGTCGCCCTTCTTCACGACCCGGGCGGAGGTGACGGCCTTCTGCGCGTCCTTGATCAGCTTGAGGCTGTTGTCCAGGGACATCTTCAGGCTGTCGTACGGCTGGCCGGTGCCCGCCTGCTGGCCCATGACGGCGCCGTAGATCCACAGCTTCTTGCCGTCGACCACGGTGTTCGCGGACCAGAGCAGGTTGCCGCCCGCCGGGGTGGACGAACCGGTCTTGATGCCGCTCACCCCGGGCTCCAGCAGGATGGTGTTGTTGTTGTAGATCGTCTGGTCGATCCCCGGGATGTTGATCTGCGGGGTGTCGACGATCCCCTGGAACACGTCGTTCTGCATGACCGCACGCGCCAGCTTGAGCTGGTCCTCGGCGGTGGAGACGGTCTTCTTGTCCAGACCGCTGGGGTCCGTGTACGTCGTGTTCGTCATGCCGAGGTCCTTGGCCGCGGCGTTCATCTTCGCCACGAACTCCTTCTCGGACGGGGCGTCCCAGCGGGCGAAGAGCCGTGCCGCGTTGTTCCCGGAAGGGATCATCAGCAGCTGGAGGAGCTGCTTCTGCGTGAACTGCTGCCCCTTCCTGATCGGCGCCGTCGACTCGTCCTCGCGCTTGGACTCGTCCTCGGCCTGCTGGTCGACGGTGATCTTCTCGCCCTCCTCCTTGCCCTTGAGGGGGTGGTCCTTGAGGACCACGTACGCCGTCATGACCTTGGCGACGCTGGCGATGGGCGCGGGCTTCTGCGCCCCCGCGCTGCCCATCGAGCCGACGCCGTCCACGGTCACCGCCGACTGTCCCTGCTCGGGCCAGGTGAGGTTCAGCCGGCCGCCGCCGAAGGTGTAGGCCGGGTCGACCGACAGCTTCGGTTCGGGCGTCGGCAGCGGGCGCACCATCTGCACGATCGCAAAGACGACCAGCAGGAGCAGGACCAGCGGCGTCCAGATCTTGACCCTGCGGACGGCGGTACGGACCGGCGTCTCCGGCGGCGGAGGCGTGTTCGTCAGCTCGGCCAGCAGGTCGAGCGGCGCCTTGGGCGGCATCGGCTGCTGCGTGGTCCGCTCGGCCGGGGCCAGCGAGGCGGGCTCCGCCATGGTGGACCCGGCGGGCGCTTCCGGCCGACCCGGCGCGGCCACGGACGCGGACACGGGCGCGGGCGTCTTGGCCTGGGGTACGTCGTCGCCACGCAGGGGGACGAACTTGCTGGTGCGCTCGGGGGCGCCCTCCGGCTTCGACGCGGACTCCGCGTCCGGCTTCGCGTCCGGCTTCGTTCCGGACTTCCTCGCGGCCTTCGACTCCGACGGGGGGATCTTGAGCGCGGTCGTCGGCTGGTCGACCCGGGGGGCGGGCGCCCGGAAGATCGCGGTCGGCTGGTCGACGCCACGCTTGTCGTCGGCGTCCGTGCCGGTGTCGGTGTCGGCGTCCGTGTCGGCGCGCTTGTCATCAGCGGCGTCGGCGTCGTCTCCGGCCTTGTCCTTGCCCTTGTCCTTGCCCTTGTCCTTGCCCTTGTCCTCGGGCTTGGGCTCGGGCTCGGGCTCGGGCTTGTCCTCGGCGGCGCTCTCTTCCTCTTCGGCCTTGGAGTCGGCCTTGGCATCCGCCTTGGAGTCCGTCTTGTCCTCGGGCTTCGCAGCGGCCTTGGTGTCGTCCTTCTCGGGCTTCGCAGCGGCCTTGGCCTCGGGCTGCTCAGGCTCCTCGGCCTGCCCGCCCTCGGACTTCTCGTCCTCGGCCTTCGCCACGGGCTTGTCGTCGGAGTCGACCTCCGCCTCCGCCTCGACCTCCGCCTCGGGCCCCTCCTCACGGGAAGCGGCCTCGGCATCGTCGGAAGCGTCGGAGGACGCCTCGTCCTCTGCCGCGTCCGCGCGCCCCGCAACGCCCTCAGAGGCTTCAGGAGCCGCTTCCGGCCCCTTGGCGCCCGTTCCGGCGTCCGACACCTCGGCGGCCCCCTCGGCGCCCTCGGAGTCCGCAGCGCCCTCGGAGACGTCCTCGCCGCCCCCGGACACGTCCTCCGCGTCCTCGGAGGCGTCCTTCACCGACTTCGTACCGAAGACGGCCGTCGCCGTGTCCGCCTTGCCCTCGTCAGCCGCCGGCTTCGTACCGAAGACGGCCGTGGCCGTGTCCGCCTTGCTCTCGCCGGCCTTCGGCTTCGTACGGAAGACGGCCGTGGCCGTGTCCGGCTTCCCGGATGCCCCTTCGCCGGACCCCGCGTCTTCGGACTCCGCCCGCTCGGCGGGTTCCTCACGGAAGACGGCAAGTCGCGGATCGCTCTCGCTCCGAGCCGTTCCCGACGACTTCTGCTGCTCCGACTTGTCGGGGGACTCGCCCGCCACCGATGCCTCCTCCATACGGCGCGGGAACCCCCCGCGCTGTCCGAACCATCTACCAGTGTCCCGTGGTGAACCACTGGCCCGGCTGCTAGACGAGAACGACATACCTACTGGTTCCCACGCAAAGCACCCTGGCACTCTCGACAGACCAATGTGAGAGGGGTCACCCTGTCATTCATCCACGCGGGGAGGCATGGATGGGCAGGAGCCGCAGAACAATTCCGGAGGAGCTTCTGCTGCTCGCTCTGGACCCGGCCACGGGTACCACAGCGCAGCCGCAGTCGCTCGACCTCGGCCTCGCCGGAGCCCAGCTAGTAGAGCTGGCTCTGGCAGGACGGATAGCCCCTGACGGGGATCGTATCGCCGTGGTGATGCCACGGCCGACAGGAGATCCAACTCTGGACTCCGCACTGGAACTGCTGCGCCGACGCGGCAGTCCGGTCCGGGCGGTCCACTGGATCGGCGGGCCCCGGCTGGGGCTGCGTCAGATCTACCTCGCGCACCTGGAGCGGTGCGGCATGGTGCATGCCGTGGCGGGCCAGATGTGCGGAGTGCTGCCGACAACTCGCTACCAGGCGACGGACACGGCGATCAGCCGGGACATCAGGACCAGGCTGGACAGTGCGATCCGCACCGGCGTACCGCCGGACCCGCGGACCGCGGCGCTCGCCGCGCTGGCCCACTCGGTCGGTCTCGGCAAGCATCTCTACCCCGGGAACGAGGGGCGCTCGTCGCGCTCCAGGCTCCGGGACCTGATCAGGCACGACCCCATGGGCGGACTCGTGGCGCACGCCGTGATGGACGTCCAGAACGGGGCGGCCGCACAACCACGCCGCAGTCAGGCGGCCGGAGTTCCGTTGCAGCCGCAAGCGCCGTCGCGATCACGCCGCACCACCATGGCGCGCGCCGCCGCCCACTAGGCCCTGTCTTCAAACTGCCGTCTGCCGTGCGGCGCCCGGCACGCACGCTCGCCGTGTTGTCGGAGTCGTCCCCGTACGCCCAGTACGGGGACGATCCTCCGCCTTGCGATCGCACGCACCGGACACCGCACGGCCCGGCCTCCGGCCGGACGACGGCACTTTGAAGACAGAGCCCAGGCCCGCAGCACCAGCACCAGCACCAGCACCAGCACCAGCACACAACCGAATACCGCCGCGCCGCCGTCACAGACCCGGTTCGGGAGCCGCACCGAGCGCGGGGCAATCGTCAACAACGGTTGCCCCGCGCACATTCGTATGGCCATTTCCCAGCGCCGCGGGGCGGACGGGTGGCAATCTGCTCAGCAGTAGATACGCACAGCTACATAGCCGGAGGTGCCGTTTCCGTGCCGTCCAACGTCAATCCCACCGTCAGACGACGCCGGTTGGGCCAGGAATTGCGCCGCCTGCGCGAACTCAAGGGCATGACGGCCGAAGAGGTGGCGGAGCGCCTGCTGGTCTCCCAGTCGAAGATCAGCCGCCTGGAGAACGGCCGCCGCTCCATCAGCCAGCGCGACGTACGCGACCTCTGCGGCGTCTACGAGGTCGAGGACCAGCGGATCGTCGACTCGCTCATGCAGATGGCCAAGGATTCGCGGCAGCAGGGCTGGTGGCACGCGTTCGGGGATATTCCGTACAGCGTCTACATCGGCCTGGAGACCGACGCGGAATCGCTGCGGGTGTACGAGCCCCAGGTGGTCCCCGGCCTTCTGCAGACCCGGAGTTACGCCGAGGCGCTGATCAACGGCGCGCTCCCGGAGGCCCCGCAGAGCGAGATCGACAAGCGCGTCAGCGTCCGGGCCCGCCGTCAGGACCGGATCACCGACCCGGAGAGCCCGCTGCGGCTGTGGGCGGTGATCGACGAGTCCGCGCTGCGCCGGACGGTCGGCAACAAGCAGGTGATGATCGAGCAGTTGGAGCAGCTCATCGAGCTCTCCCACCTGCCGCACGTGACCGTGCAGGTGCTCCCGTTCGACATGGGCGCGCACCCCGGCATCAACGGGCAGTACGCCATTCTGGAATTCCCGGACGCCGCGGATTCCAGCGTCGTCTATATCGAGGGCGTCACCAGCGATCTCTACCTGGAGAAGGGCAACGACGTCCAGCTCTACAGCGTCATGTACGAGCACCTTCGGGCCCAGTCGCTGAATGTCGAGCAGACCCGGCACTTCATCGCCGGGATCGCGAAGGAGTACACGGATCTCGACGGCTGATTCCACGGCTGATTCCGTGACCGATTGTCCGGATTGCCGACAATGAAATAATGCTACGGGAGGGGTGGCCGTAAGGTACACCGCCACCCCTCCCGGACGGAAGATCTTATTGGTACACACCACTCGGTCGAGTGAACGCCTCCTTTGCGCCAGAGTCTTGGCGAGTAGCGTCGATCAGACCAGCCGGAACAGTGATTCCGGACATCGCGCGACTCTTCAGAACCGGAGTGAACATGGCCATTCGTCAGGGTGCTACGGACCAGTGGACGAAGTCCTCGTATTCCGGGGGCAACGGCGCCTGCGTCGAAGTCAGGTCCCCCTTGGTGCGGGCGATTTCCGTGCGTGACTCGAAGGCTCCCGAGGGTCCCTCGATCACCTTCGTTCCCGCCGCGTGGAACTGCTTCGTGCGGGATGTCGCCGAGGGCGGCGTCGACGCCTGACCGATGCGCCCCCGTTCGCGTCGCGGCATCACCCGGGGTGTCGCCGTCGGCCCTCTCGACCGGTCCGCCGTCCTGGCCGAGAGGGTCGACGTGCGTGTGTGCGGACGGAGTTCGCCGCTCAGGTGCGGCGCAGCCGGTCGACGTGGAGATCGGTGCCCGGCACGGTCGGGATGAACGGCGCCACCAACTCCACCCTCCCCAGTCCGGATTCCGCGACCTCCGCGTCGAGTCCGGTGAAGTGTTCCGCCCAGCACTCCCCCGGCTCCCGCTGGAGGAACCACAGCAGGGTCAGCCGGGTGTCGACGCCCTCCACCTGCTTCACATAGCTCATCCGGTCGCCGGGCAGCGGTGTCGGGCGGAAGACCGTCACCATCGCCGCCGGTGAGCCGGCCAGCCGTTTCGGCAGGTGCCGGGTGCGCAGCCATTCCAGCAGTTCGGCCCGCCGCTCGGGCCCCTCCGCGTCGACGACTTCGAGGACCAGCCCCGCGTACGGGTGGTCGAGGGCGTGGAAGTCCCGGGGGCCCGCCGCCCCGTCCCGGTAGACCGTCGCCTCGTGGTCCTGGAACGCGGTGAAGACGTGCGTACGGGCCTGGTGGACCCGGCCGTCCTGGTTCAGCCTCCGGTTGATGCCGACGGTCCACCGCATGTGGTCGTCGTAGCGCCCCTCGGTCACCCAGTACGTCGACAGGTAGCAGCCCGCCGTGACCGGCCGCGCCACCGCCGAGGTCTCCGGGTAGCGCAGTTCCTGGAGCGCCCGGGGCGCCACCCAGCGCCGCCCCGCGAAGATCCAGGGCATGGCCATCGCGCCCGCGTAGTAGTGATCGTCCTCGTACCAGCGGTTGTACGCGTACTCCTGGCCCGGGTGCGGTTCGACCATGGTGATCAGCGCATGGCCGGGACGGACGCCGTACGGGCCCAGCGCGGCCAGTTCGGCGTAGGTCTCGCTCCGGGTGCCCCCGGCCGGTGTCTCCTCGCTCATGACGTTCACTCCTGCCCTTCCGTACTCCGTGGCGGCGCTCTACTCTGACGCATCGTCAGAAGAACTGCCAGGGTGTGTCGGGAGGCCGTCGATGTTGCTCGCGGGGAAGACCGTCGTGGTGTCGGGAGTGGGGCCGGGGCTCGGGCACCAGGTCGCGGCGGCCGTGGTGCGGGACGGCGGCAACGCGGTGCTGGGGGCGCGTACCGCGGCGAATCTCGACCGGTCGGCCGCGGAGATCGACCCGGACGGCCGGCACACGGCCCGGCTGCCCACCGACATCACCGACGAGGAGCGGTGCGGGGCGCTCGCCGCACTGGCGGTGGAACGGTTCGGGCGGATCGACGCGGTGGTCCATGTCGCGGCGCTGGACAGCCACTTCGGCGGGATCGAGGACGCCGATCTCGACGCCTGGCGGTCGGTGCTGGACGTCAATCTGCTCGGCACGCTGCGGATGACCCTGGCCTGTCTGCCCGCGCTCAAGGAGCGGGGCGGGGCGGTGGTGATCATCGGTACGCAGTCCGCGGTGGCCGCGCCGACGCAGGTCAGGCAGGCGGCGTACGCGGCCTCGAAGGGGGCGCTGACCTCGGCCATGTACTCCCTGGCCCAGGAGCTGGGGCCGCACCGGATCCGGGTGAACACGGTACTGCCGGGCTGGATGTGGGGGCCGCCGGTGCAGGGGTTCGTACGGGCGACGGCGCGGCGCGAGGGGGTGCCCGAGGCGGAGGTGCTGGGCAGGCTGACCGAGCGCATGGCGCTTCCGGAGCCGGCCACGGACGGCGATGTCGCGGAGGCCGTCGCGTTTCTGGCCTCGGACCGGGCGCGGGCGATCACCGGGCAGTCGCTGCTGGTCAACGCGGGGGAGCTGATGCGGTAGCCGGGTGCGGCGGCCCCGGTTCGGGGGTGGCCGCTCAGGCGCGCGGGTAGCGGGTCAGCCAGCCCGGGGCCGCGGCGGCCGGGCCGTGCAGGGCGGGCCCCTGCGTCATCTCCATGGCGAAGTCGTCGGCGAGCTCCAGCACCGTGGCCCGGCCCTCCAGTTCGGCGAGCCAGGCGGGCGGCAGGGCGGTCTCGCCGTGCAGGGCTCCGAGCAGCGCGCCGCACAGGGCCCCGGTGGTGGCGGACGGTCCGCCGTGGTTGACGGCCAGCCGGAGGCCGTGCCGGACGTCCTCGCCGACCAGCGCGCAGTACACGGCGACCGCGAGGGCCTCCTCCGCCGTGTCGGTGGCCCCCAGCGACTCGATCAGGGCGGGCCCGGGAATGCCCTGGCGCACCGTGCCGAGGGCCTGCTTCAGGGCTTCGGTGACCGGTTCGTGGCCGGGGCGTTCGGCGAGCAGGGCCAGGGTGTGCTGGACGGCTCCGTCGAGGGTCTCGCCCCGGGTCAGCCCGTGGACGAGTACGGCGAGGGCGCCGGCCGCGAGCAGGGTGGTGGGGTGGCCGTGGGTCTGGGCGGCGCACTCGACCGCGAGCTGGAGGACGAGTTGCGGCTCCCAGCCGACGAGGAGCCCGAAGGGGACGGAGCGGGTGAGGGGGGCGGCGTCCCGCGCGTCGGGGTTCTTGGGCCTGTCGAGGGTGCCCATGGTGGTGTCACCGAGGCCCATCAGGCATTCCCGGGTGGGGTCGCGGCGGGCGTAGAGCCATTCCTGGCGGCCGAGCCAGCCGTTGTCCTCGCGGCGCTCGTCGGGCCCCCAGTCGTGCTGGGTGGCCGCCCATCGCAGGTGGGCGCGGTGGATGTCGGTGGGCGGGTGCCAGGCTCCGATGTCGCGGCGCACCTGGGCGCGTATCAGTCCGTCGACGGTGAAGAGGCCGAGCTGGGTGACGGCGGTGACGGTGCCCCTGGTTCCGTGCACGGGCAGGAGGTCGGTGACGCCGTCGGTGCCGTGGGCCTCCCGGATCTCCTCCAGGGCGAGCCGGTCGACGGCCGCCCCGAGGGTGTCCCCGATGGCCCCGCCGAGCAGCGCGCCGCGCACCCGGCTGCGGAAGTCCTGCTGCTCGGCACGGCCCCACACGGCCGTGGTTCCTGCACTCACCGTGCCCTCCCCCGCCGGGCCGTGTTCCGGCCCGCCTGCGACTGCGCAGCACTGTAATCGAACAGGAACCGTCGGTAGAGAGCCGCGGAAGCGGGTACGCGTGGGTATGGCAACGGTCGTCCGGCAGGTCGTTTTTGGCCCTGCGGGGCGACCGGAGCACGGCGTCAACCGCGGCGGCACCCATGCCCGGAAAGAGGCCGAAGTATCAGGCATCTCCCCCCATACACGGTGATTCGCCCGGCCGGTCCTCCTACGCTGCCGCCATGGCAATCCCCACCGAACCCATCGGCAGCATCCCCCGCTCCCCCGAACTGCTCGACGCTCTCGCCGCCTTCCGCTCCGGGGAGCTCGACGAGGCCGCGTTCGCGGACGTCCGGTCCCGCGCCGTCGCGGATACCGTGCGGAGCCTGGAGGAGGCGGGCTCGCCCGTCGTGACCGACGGCGAGCAGACCAAGCCCGGTTTCCTCACCTACCCGGTCGACGGGCTCCCGGGCCTCTCCCCCGACGGCGTGGTCCTCCCCTTCGCCGACGGCCATCAGCGGCAGCTCCCCGTGCTCACCTCGGGGCCGTTCCGGTACCGGACGTACGCGGCGGAGTATCTGCGGGCCGCGCAGCGGCAGGCCGGCGTGCCGGTGAAGCAGGCGGTCGTCGCGCCTTCGGCGCTGAGCCTGCTCTACCCGCCGGCCGGAATCGACGGCTACTCCCGCGAGCAGTTCCTCGACGACCTGGTGGACGAGGCGGAGCAGGACGTCCGCGGCTGCCTGGACGCGGGGGCGCACGTGGTCCAGCTGGACTTCGAGGAGGCCCGTCTGTCGTTGAAGCTGGACCCCAGCGGTGGCGTGCTGCGGGACTTCGTGGAGCTGGACAACAGGCTGCTGGACCGCTTCACCGGGGAGGAGCGGGCCAGGATCGGCGTCTACACCGGCCCCGGCGCCGACCAGGACTCCACCCACAGCCTCGACGTGGACTACGCCGGGCTTCTGCCCGAGCTGTTCAGGCTCAACGCGGGCAGCTTCTACCTCCAGTTGGCGAGCGAGGCCGACCCGGAGAAGGTCCTGAGCATCGTCGCCGAGCACCTGCCCCCCGAGGCCCGGGTCTTCGTCGGTGTGACCGATCCGCTCGACCCCCGGGTGGAGACGGCCGAGGAGGTCCGCGACCGGGTCCTGACCGCCGCCCGGCACCTTCCGGCGGACCGGCTCGGGACCTGCGACGACGCCGGGTTCGCGCCGTTCGCCGACGACCGGTCGACCTCGCGGGAGACCGCGTTCGCCAAGATCCGCGCCCGGGTCGAGGGCACCGCGCTGGCCGCGGAGGCACTGGGGCTGTAGGGCTGCGGGAGGCAGGACGGGGCGCCCGGTCGTACGAAGACCGGGCGCCCCGTCGCTGTTCCGTCGTCAGTCAGTCAGTCGGGCAGGACGGGCAGGAGTTCCGGAAGGTGCCCGTCGGACGCGGCGGCCGCCGCCACCCGCTCCTCGGGGACCTCCCCGTACAGCGTGGTGCGCGGCTTCGCCGGGCGGCCCGCGAGTTCGGCGATGGCGACCAGGTCCCGGACCGAGCGGTACGAGCCGTAGCCGGAGCCCGCCATCCGGGAGATGGTCTCCTCCATCAGGGTGCCGCCCAGGTCGTTGGCGCCGGAGCGGAGCATTTCGGCGGCGCCCTCGGTACCGAGCTTGACCCAGCTGGTCTGGATGTTGGTGATGTGCGGGTGCAGCAGCAGCCGGGCCATCGCGGTGACCGCCCGGTTGTCCCGGTCGGTCGGGCCGGGCCGGGCGATGCCCGCGAGGTAGACCGGTGCGTTGGTGTGGATGAACGGCAGGGTCACGAACTCGGTGAACCCGCCGGTCTCCTGCTGGAGCCGGGCCAGGGTCCGCAGGTGGCCGAGCCAGTGGCGGGGCTGGTCGACGTGGCCGTACATCATCGTGGAGGAGGAGCGCAGGCCGACCTCGTGGGCGGTCCGGACGACCTCCAGCCAGGTGGCGGTGGGCAGTTTGCCCTTGGTGAGGACCCAGCGGACCTCGTCGTCCAGGATCTCGGCCGCCGTGCCGGGGATGGAGCCGAGCCCGGCCTCCTTGGCGGCGGTGAGCCAGTCCCGTACGGACATGCCGGTGCGGGTCGCCCCGTTGACGACCTCCATCGGTGAGAAGGCGTGCACATGGATGCCGGGCACCCGCTCCCGTACCGCCCGCGCGATGTCGAAGTAGGCGGTGCCGGGCAGGTCCGGGTGGATGCCGCCCTGCATGCAGACCTCGACCGCGCCGACGTCCCACGCCTGCGCGGCCCGGTCGGCGACCTGGTCCAGGGAGAGGGTGTACGCGTCGGCGTCGGTGCGGCGCTGCGCGAAGGCGCAGAACCGGCAGCCGGTGTAGCAGACGTTGGTGAAGTTGATGTTCCTGGTGACGATGTACGTGACGTCGTCGCCGACCACGTCGCGGCGGAGGGTGTCCGCGATCCGGCAGAGTTCGTCGAGGGCCGGGCCGTCCGCGTGGAGCAGGGCGAGGGCCTGTTCGTCGGTGAGCTTCGTCGGGTCGTCGGCGGCCTGGCTCAGCGCGTGGCGTACGTCGGTGTCGATGCGGGAGGGCACCATGCCGGGGGCGGCGGCCTCGCGCAGCGCCTCCCAGTCGCCGTACACCTCGTCGAAGTCCTCGCGGCGGTCGCCGGTGCGGCCCTCGGTGTCGATGGTGCGGTGGAGGTCGGTGCGGCCGGACGCGCCGAACTGCTCGTCGGGCTCCTGCCAGGGCAGCCCGGCCGGTGTCGCGTCCTCGCGGGCGAGCCCGGTCTCCGGGTCGGCGAGCGCGCGTACGTGCGGCAGCAGCCGGGGGTCGAGCCAGGGTTCGCCTCGCTGGATGAACTCCGGGTAGATGGTGAGGCGTTCGCGGAGCTCGAAGCCGGACTCGGCCGTCCTGGCGGCGAGTTCGTCGATGTGCGGCCAGGGGCGCTCGGGGTTGACGTGGTCGGGGGTGAGCGGTGACACGCCGCCCCAGTCGTCGATGCCCGCGCCGATGAGGAGCGCGTACTCGGCGTCGACGAGGTTGGGCGGGGCCTGGATGCGGGCGGACGGGCCGAGGATGTGCCGGGCCACGGCGATCGCGGCGGCCAGCTCCTCCAGCTCGGCGTCGGGCATGCCGCGCATCGCGGTGTCCGGCTTGGCCCGGAAGTTCTGCACGATGACTTCCTGGATGCCGTGGTAGGCGCGGGCGGTGCGGCGGAGCTCGAAGAGCGAGTCGGCGCGCTCCTCGTACGTCTCCCCGATGCCGATCAGGATGCCGGTGGTGAACGGCACGTTGGACCGTCCGGCGTCCTCCAGCACCCGCAGCCGTACGGCCGGTTCCTTGTCCGGGGAGCCGTGGTGCGGGCCGCCGGGCTCGGACCAGAGCCGGGTCGCCGTCGTCTCCAGCATCATCCCCATGGAGGGGGCGACGGGCTTGAGCCGCTGGAGGTCGGTCCAGGTCAGCACGCCGGGGTTGAGGTGCGGCAGCAGGCCGGTCTCCTCCAGGACCCGGATGGCCATGGCGCGTACGTAGGCGAGGGTGTCGTCGTACCCTTCGGCCTCCAGCCATTCCCGCGCCTCGGGCCAGCGGTCCTCGGGCCGGTCCCCGAGCGTGAACAGCGCTTCCTTGCAGCCCATGGCCGCGCCCTCGCGGGCGATGGCCAGCACTTCGTCGGGCGACAGGAACATGCCGTGCCCGGCGCGGCGGAGCTTGCCGGGGACGGTGACGAAGGTGCAGTAGTGGCACTTGTCGCGGCAGAGCCGGGTGAGCGGGATGAAGACCTTGCGGGAGTACGTGATGACGCCCGGCCGACCCGCCGCTTCGAGACCGGCGTCCCGGACCCGGGCGGCGGAGGCCGCGAGATCCGTCAGGTCGTCGCCCCGCGCTTGGAGCAGCACGGCGGCCTCGGTCACGTCGAGGGCGACACCGTCGCGGGCCCGCTTGAGGGCGCGCCGCATGGCGTTGGTGGTCGGGCGTCCGTGCTGCTGATCCGTCATGGTCCCGAGCATACGAGCGGAGCGCGTGCCCCGGACCAGGGCCTCTGTGGCGGTCGGGGCCACCTCGCCGGGGCGGAACGGGCTGCCGTGCGTCGAGAACGGCGTTGTCGGTGGTGGCGCTGCCATGGGGGGCGACGGCGTCGTGGGCGGCGGTGGTGTCGCAGGGGGCGACGGCGGCGTAGGTGACGGTGGCGCCGTGGACCCGGCGGGCTGACGGGACTTCCGGAACGCTCCCCGACAGGGGTTCTACTCGCCCGCTTCACCCTTCTCGAACCGGGCCTGCCTGACCCGCCGGGCGCGCCGGGCCGCGCTCCGCCACGCGCCGTCGCCGCCGTGGACCACTGAGTCCGGGTCCTCGGATCGCCTGCCGGCCGCGTATGCCGCGTACCGGCGGCGAAAGGTGACAGTGGAGGGGGCAGATGTCACGTTTGTTCCACACCCATGGGGTCCCGGCGGTGCGGGTGTTCCCCTGCGGCGAGGGGCGGGCGTTCGCCGCTTCCCCTTCTTCCAGGGCGGGGCGGCTTTGCCGCCGCTCCTGCGACGATCTTCTGGAGAAGGCTGTAGGCGAGGATCGGCAGCAGCACCGCGACCCGGTGGGGGAACCAGCAGGTGGCCAGCACGGCCGCCGCGCTGCTGTTGTTCATGCCGGTGGCGAAGGTGAGGGAGACCCCGTCCGGCTGGTCGCAGTGCGTCCAGCCCGACATCCATCGCCCGCAGCAGAAGGCGAGGCAGCACACCGCGCCGGACAGGCAGAGCGCCAGCACCAGCAGGTCCGGGTCCGGGTGGGCGAGGGCCTGTCCGAGCGCGCCGGACGCGTTGATGTAACAGAGCAGCAGGATGTTCACCAGATTGACGCACTTGACGACGGGCAGGCCCCGGGCGGTGCGGTCCTCGCCGAGCACGACCCGTACGACGATCCCGACGAGGCACGGCAGCACCACCGACACCAGCGCGAAGGCCCCGGCCCCGGTCCGGGCGATGGCGTCGACCGTGGTCGTGTCGTCCAGGGCTCCGGCGCCGTCGGGACCGACGAGTTCGCCCGCCACGCCCATCCCGAGGGGCACCGTGAGCGGGCTGAGCAGCGTGGACCCCATCACCATGGCGACGACCAGCGGGACATTGGCGCCCGCGTTCTGCCCCCAGGAAGCGGCACCGCCCGCGATCGGCATCGCCAGTACCAGCATCAGCCCGACCACCAGCCCCTCCGCCTCCGCCGGATCGGGCCAGACACGCAGGCCGAGGGCGATGACCGGGAGCACGAGCAGGGGGAGCAGGGCGTTGGCGCCGATGCCCAGCGCCAGGCGCACCGGCCGGGACATCACCCCGCGCAGATCGGCGACGCGCACCCCCAGACCGGCGTTGAACAGCATCACCGCCAGCAGCACCATCGAGAACGTCAGCGTGCTCGCGCCCACGGGGATCGGCAGCGTCAGCTCGCGCAGCCACTCGCCGGGGGCCGGCATCACACCGGCCATCACGTAGCAGAGCAGCATCAGTCCCAGCAGCCACCGCTGCACAGCATTCACCACTTTGGTCACCCGGCGGAGCCTAATGGTTGCGCAGCGCTATCGGCGGCGCGGACCCGGTGAGCGGGTCCGCCCCGTTCGTTCGCGCCGAGGGCTTCGGGGCTATGGTGTGTCGTTTCGCCGTCGGACGGTCGACCCCGCCAGGTCGGGTCCGGTCCGGCGGGACAGCGCCCACGGCCTTCTCCGTCCCGCGAGGGACGGGGGGTCGAACAGCCGGAGGAGAGGAACGTTTCATGCGCGCTCGGAGCATCGGTGCGGCGGCCGCGACGGCACTGGCGGTGGTCGCGGCCCGCGACCTCGTCCAGAAGAAGCACGCACTCCTCAGAAACTTCCCCGTCGTCGGGCACGCCCGCTACCTGCTGGAGACGATCGGGCCGGAGCTGCGGCAGTACGTCGTGACCTCCAACGAGGAGGAGCGCCCGTTCAGCCGTGACCAGCGCACCTGGATCTACGCGTCGGCGAAGGAGGAGAACAACTACTTCGGCTTCGGTACGGACGTGGACGTCGAGCACGTGCAGGGGCACGCGTACATCAAGCAGCGCACGTTCGCGGGCGCGCTGCCCGATCTGCACGACCCGCAGTCCCCGCTGCCCTCGGCCAAGGTCCTGGGCGGTCCGCGCGGGCGCGCCAAGGCGTTCCGCCCGGCGAGCGTCGTGAACATATCGGCGATGAGCTTCGGTTCGCTGTCGGGTGCGGCCATCACGGCGCTGAACAAGGGCGCGGCGCTGGCCGGGACGATGCACAACACGGGCGAGGGCGGCCTCTCCCCGTACCACCGCAGCGGTGGCGACCTCGTCCTCCAGATCGGGACCTCGTACTTCGGCTGCCGCAACGAGGACGGCACCTTCAACCTGGACAAGCTGAAGGAGGTCGTCGCCGGGGCCCCGGTCCGGGCGATCGAGATCAAGCTCTCCCAGGGTGCGAAGCCGGGGCTCGGCGGGATGCTGCCGGGCGCGAAGGTGACCCCCGAGATCGCCGCGATCCGCGGTATCCCGGCCGGGCAGGACTGCGCCTCGCCCTCGCGGCACACGGCGTTCCACGACGTCGACTCGATGCTCGACTTCGTGGAGCTGCTCGCCACCGAGACCGGTCTGCCGGTCGGGATCAAGAGCGCGGTGGGCGAGATGGGGTTCTGGCAGGAGCTGGCCACGCTGATGGCGCCCGGCGACCGCGGGGTCGACTTCGTCACGATCGACGGCGGCGAGGGCGGCACCGGGGCGGCGCCGCTGATCTTCAGCGACTCGGTGTCGCTGCCGTTCCGGATGGGCTTCTCCCGGGTCTACGGCACGTTCGCCGAGCACGGGCTGACCGACCGGCTGACCTTCATCGGCTCCGGCAAGCTCGGTCTGCCGGAGAACGCGGCCGTGGCCTTCGCGCTGGGCGTCGACATGATCAACGTCGGCCGCGAGGCGATGCTGTCCATCGGCTGCATCCAGGCGCAGAAGTGCCACACCGACAAGTGCCCCACCGGCATCGCCACCCAGAACCCGTGGCTGGTGCGCGGTGTGGACGCCCCCTCGAAGTCCACCCGGGCCGCCGTCTACCTGCGCACCCTGCGCAAGGAACTGCTGAAGGTGTCGGGGGCGGTCGGCGTCGCCCACCCGTCGCTCATCACCGCCGACGACATCGAGATCATGAACGGCGACTACGAGGCCCGCACGCTGGCGAGCGTCTACGGCTACAAGAACGGCTGGGGCGAACTCGGCACGGAGCTCGCCCAGGAGATCACCGCGCTCCTCACCGCCGACCCGACCGACCGACCGGCAACCGGCTGAGTACCCGTTTTCGGTCCCCGGTTTTGAGTAGCTTTGGGTCCTAAGCCGGCTGGGTGTCCGAGGAGGCTGAGGGGCGGGTGTGCGGGGGCTGTGGTGGACGGCTTCGGCCGGACGCACGGCCCGCCGCCGTGCACTGCTCTGCGGTATGCCGTTCCAGGCAGTGGCGCCGGGGCCGCCGGTTGCGCAAGCGGGTGGCGGCCGAGCCAAGCGGTGCCGGCCGGGCCGAGTGCCCCGAGTGCGGGGAGTCCTGGGTGGCTGGCGTGGATCGGCGTTCGAACGCCGTCTACTGCTCACGGCGGTGCGGAAGAATCGGCCCAGGCCCAGGCCCTGGGAATCGGGAGGCTTCTGGGCGGCGGCGGTGACCGTGACCGTCGTCCAGTCAGCCCCGGTGGGCTTCACGAGAGTCCGGCTGACCGATTCGGCGGGTGATGGTGTTGCGCGGGACGTCCGCTTTGCCACGGCCCCCGACCGACTCGCGAGGCGGTGCACGCGGACTGGTCAGGCGACTTCGTAGGATCGGCGGACCTTGCTGAGATTCCCTGCACGCAGGTCCTCATCGCGAATCCAGAAGGAGATGTTGACGATCTCTCCCCAGTTGTTGACGGCTTCGGCCTCCAACTGGAGCAGGGGACGATGGCCTTTGGGCCTGGGGGTGTCCGTGCTGTCGCACCAGCCGAGCAGACGGTGACGCGGAGCGGGACAGCGAGTGGACAGAGCTTCATAGAAGTCGAGCATGCCCATGACGTCGCGATCAGCCGCCGGATCAACCTCCCGGTCCGCCAGGGTGGGCACTGACGGGAGGGCAAGCGGCTCCAGGGGCAGGGCAGGGACGACATGCGCGAGATCGTCTCCGAGCCGATGCCTAAGGTGCTCGGCCGGCACATGCACGACTCGACAGCCATCGTCTCCGAGATCGAAGCTGAACTCGGCGACGAACTCATCGTCGTGGAAGAAAAGCAAGTGCCCGTCCCTGGGCAGCACCCACTCCTCCCCGAGAAGCGGCCCGACCTGGCTACAGTCCAGCTGCGCGAGAAGAACCATCGGGCGTCCGCGATAGCAAGGCCAGTCGAATTCGTCGGTGCTCCGAGGCCGACCGCCGATCGAGCATCCGGTCTCACGCCCGACCATCCCGACAACAAACCCTACAGACGGCCTCACCAGGCCGGTGAGGAGGTCAGCTGCTGCAGCGTCCAAGCGCGCACGGATCAGCTCGTTGACGGCGGAGTACGGAGTGCCCGAATCGTGCTCTTGAAGCTCCATGGGCGCCGAGTCTCTCACCTACCTCTGGCACGGTCGTACTGACCAGCAACCGACCGTCCGGCTGTCCGCTCAAGGACGGCCGGCCGGACGGTTCAGGCGCCGGCCAGACCGGTCGCGGAGAGGATCGCACCGACCGTCTCCTCGACGGTCAGCGCCGCGTTGTCGATCCAGATGCCCTCCCGGTCCAGCTCGGTGCGCATCGCCTCGTCCAGGGGCGACCAGTCCGTGGCCAGGGCCTTCTCCCGGGCCTGGTTGCGCTGCCGGGCCACTGCGGGGCCAGGAGCCAGGACGACGACATGGAACGGTGTGGTCCGCATCGTCGCGCGGTAGAAGTCGAGGTGGGAGCGGCGGACCACGACGTCGTCGAGCACCGGCAGGAATCCGGCCCGTACGAAGCTGTCGGCCAGCAGACACGCGTGGCGGGCCCGCAGGAGGATCTGCCGGTCGGCCTCCGGGTTCGCGGCCGGGGAGGGCCACTGGCCGCCGTTGACGATCAGTTGCTGGAGGCCGTCCACCTCGATGTGGGCCGACATCCGGAGCCGTCCGGCCAGGGCCGCGGCCACGGTCGACTTCCCGCTCCCGGGTATGCCGGTCAGGAGGACGGCCCCGGCGGCGGGCTCACGGTCGACGGGTACCCGGTCCAGGCTCATTCGGTCCTCCAGCGTGAGTGGTCAAGGCCCGGGGAGGATAACCGCAGTTGGCGGCGGTGCGCCGTGGCGGCCGGTGCGTACGGGCGGCGAATGAGCGGGCGCGGCCGCGCGTGTTGTGTTTCCCTGCCGGAATGACCGGAACGAACAGCGAGAGCTTCCCCCTGCCCGCCGACAGCCCGGAACCGCTCGTCCGGCGCAGGACGGACGGCGACCTCGACGCATGCGTACGTGTCCTCGCGGAGGTCCATCACCGTGACGGCTACCCGGTGAACTGGCCCGAGCGGCCGGGCGCGTGGCTGTCGGACGGGCCCGTGCTGGGCACCTGGGTCGCCGAACTCGACGGCCGCCTCGCCGGTCACATCAGCCTGTCGCGGGAAGGCGGCGGCGATGTGGCCCCGGTGGTGTGGAGCGGGCGGAGCGGGGCGGAGCGCGGCAGGGCCGCCGTGGTAGGGCGGCTGTTCGTCGCCCCGTGGGCGCGGGGGCGACGGATCGGCGCGCTGCTGATCGGCCGGGCCGTGGCGGAGGCGGACCGGCACGGGCTGCATCCGGTGCTCGACGTCGTCGCGTCCGACACGGCGGCGGCCGCCCTGTACGAGCGGCTGGGCTGGGAGCTGCTGGACACCGTCGAACAGCGGTGGAGCCCGGGCCAGACGGTGACGATCCGCTGTTACGCGGCGCCCGCACGCCCGTTTCCCACCTCTCCTTCAACTCGCCCCGAGCCGCCGGGATTCCCGGATCCACGGTGACGTTCCCCTCCCCCTCCGCGCCTTCCCGCGACGGCCCCCACCTGCGCATACTCCAGGGCCGCCGCATCCCGAACCGTCCGCGGCGGACGGCCGGGGAACCGGCCGGGCGGAGAGGAGTCGGGGAGATGCCGGAACCCACGCGGCGGGAAGAGCGGAAAGAGGAGAGGCCGGGGACGACATGGGCACTCGGTGATCTGCGGGTGGACCGTGTCGGGTTCGGCGCCATGCGCCTGACCGGCAGGACCGCCTTCGACCGGGGCTCGCACAGCGACCGGGGCCGGGCGATCCGGCTGCTGCGTCGCGCGGTCGAACTCGGCGTCGACCACATCGACACCGCGGCCTTCTACTTCTCCCCGCTGCGCTCGGCCAACGAGCTGATCAACTCGGCACTGGCTCCGTATCCGGACGGGCTGGTCGTCGCGACGAAGGTCGGCCCGGCCCGGGACGTCGACGGCGAGTGGGCCACACCGGCCCGGCCGGACCAGTTGCGCGGCCAGGTGGAGGAGAACCTCCGCCAACTGGGCCGGGACCACCTCGACCTGGTCAACCTGCGCCTCATGGGCCAGGACTCCGTCAGCGAGCACTTCGGCGCCCTGGCCGAGCTGCGCGAGGCGGGGCTCGTCCGCCACCTCGGGCTCTCCGGCGCACGCCCGGAGCACCTGGCCCAGGCGCAGGAGATCGCACCGGTGGTCTGCGTCCAGAACCGCTACGGCGTCGACGCGCGCGGCGGGGAGGAGATGCTCCGGATCTGCGCGGTGCGGGGCATCGCGTTCGTGCCGTTCTTCTCCGTCGCCGGGGAGGGGCGCGAGGCCGGGGCCGTCGGGGCGGAGCACGACGAGGTGCGCGCCGTGGCCCGTGCGCACGGCGTCTCACCCGCGCGGGTCCGCCTGGCGTGGGCGCTGCACCAGGGACCTCATGTGCTGGTCATCCCGGGAACGGGCGACCCGGAACACCTCGCGGACAACGTGGCGGCGAGGACGCTCCGGCTGTCGGAGGACGAACTCCGGCTGCTCGACACGGTCGGCCACCGCACAGGTCACCGCACCGGCCGCCAGTCGGGCCACCGCTGAGCGGAGGGGCTCACCGATCAGGTGAACGCCCGCCCGGTCGCCCATCACAACACCACCCGGAATATCCACAATGCGAACCATGTGTACACGCATTCTGTGGTCGTCGCTGGGCTCCCCCCGTACGGCCCAAGGCGGCACCGACAAAGGCAACGTACTGGTCGGCCGGAGCATGGACTGGTACCAGGACACGGACACGGTCCTGGCCGTGCGTCCGCGCGGGGAGGAGCGTCGGAGCACGCCCAGCAACCCCGAGGACCCCGGCAGCTTCACCTGGACCTCGGAGCACGGCAGCGTCGTCGCGCTCATGTACCGCGAGGCCGCGGTCGACGGGATCAACGAGGCCGGGTTCCAGGTCAGCGGGCTCTATCTCTCCGAGTCGGAGTACGGCGAGCGCGACCCCTCCCGCCCCGGGATCGACCTGTACTGGGCGATCCAGTGGATGCTCGACTGCTTCGGCACCGTCGACGAGGCGGTAGCGGAGATCACGGACCGGAACGTACAGCTCATCGCGGCGGACCTCGGCGGGAAGCCGGGGACCGGGCACCTGGCGTTCGCCGACAGGCACGGCGACTCCGCGATCGTCGAGTTCCGGGACGGCAAGGCGGTCGTGCACCACGACAAGAAGTACACCGTGATGGCGAACTCGCCCTGGTTCGACGAGCAGTTGGAGCTCCAGAAGCGGTACGAGGGGCTCGGCGGCGACCAGCCGCTGCCGGGCGGTGTCGACTCGCCGGACCGCTTCGCCCGCGCCGCGTACTACTCCGCGCGGCTCCCGGCGACCTCGGACACGCGCGAGGCGACGGCGTACATGTTCAGCGTGATCCGCAACGCCTCCGCCCCGTTCGGCACGGCGGACGAGGTCCGGCCGAACATCTCCACCACCCGTTGGCGCACCGTCGCCGACCTCACCGAGGGGCGGTACTTCTACGAGTCCACGACGAGCCCGAACGTGGTGTGGGTCGAGCTGTCGCAGCTTGACTTCTCCAAGGGCCGGCCGGAGCTCCGGCTGGACGTGGCGAAGGAGCCCGATCACGTCGGCAACGTGACGGGCGGGTTCACCCCGGTCCCGGCACCGAGGTAGACCCGGATCAGGGCCGGACGGGCGGTGGGATCTCCGGCAGGAGCCCCCACCGCCCGCCGCGCGCCGACGGGCCGTCACACGGTCCGGGAGCCCGGGGTGTGGCCGAAGACGCGGCGGAACACCTCGATGAAGGTGCTCGCGGACGACCAGCCGCAGCGGTGGGCGACCACCGTGACCGGGGTGTGCTCGGCCAGCAGGACCAGCGCGTGGTGGAGCCGGATCTGGGTGCGCCACTGCGGGTAGCCCAGGCCCAGGTCGTCGTGGAGGCGGCGGGAGAGCGTACGGGCTCCGGCGCCGATCAGGCGGCCGAGTTCGTCGAGGGTGCGGTTGTCCGCCGGGTCGGCGAGCAGGATGGCGTGCAGCTCGCGGAGCAGCGGGTCGGTGGGCGTCGGCAGGTGGAGCGGCAGTTCCGGGGAGAGCGCGCCCGGGAGCTGGTCGAGGAGCACGGCGCGCAGTCGCAGCCGGGGCGGGCTGTCGTCCTCCGGGGCGTTCGTGTACGCGACGATCAGCTCGCGCAGGAGCGGGGACACGGCGAGCACGGCCGGCCGGTCGAGGCCGAGGGGGTTCTCCGCGGCGGGCAGCCCCACGAGGTGGAGGTCGAGCTCGCCGTGGGCCTGGTGGTGGTGGACGGTACCGGCGGGGATCCAGATCGCCCGGGTCGCGGGCGCCACCCAGGACCCGGCGTCGGTGGTGACGGCGATGGCTCCCCGGCCCGCGTAGGCGATCTGGTGGTCGTCGTGGCGGTGGGCGTCGATCTCGCCGCCGGACACGAGCCGCGCGATCGTGGTCGGCGCCTCGGGTGTGTGGCGTATCCCCGGCCCCGAACGAACGCCGGGAACGGGACGACCCCCCGGAGCGGTACGGGCTCCCGGAGCGGTACGGACAACCGGAGCGGTACGAACTCCCGCCGCAGGACGGCTCCCTGAGGCACGGCGGACTTCCGGCATACGGCACCCCTCCGAGGGTTGGCGGGTTTCCCGCATCACCTGGCAATTTATCGAAAGCGGGACACCGGCCGGGCCCACCAGCATGGAGCGATGCGAAGAAATGCATCGATATCCCTGCTCTCCGTGGGGCATGCCTGTGTCGACGTCTATCAGGGCGCCGTCGCGGCGCTGGTCCCGTACTTCGTGTCCGAGCGCGCCTACGGCTACGCGGTGGCCTCCGGCATCGTGCTGGCCGCGTCGTTGCTGTCGTCGGTGGCCCAACCGGTGTTCGGCGCGCTGACCGACCGGTGGGCGATGCCGTGGCTGCTGCCGGTCAGCACGGTGACGAGCGGGGTGGGCATCGCGCTGAGCGGCCTGGGCGGTTCGTACGGGCTGACCCTGGTCTTCGTCGCGGTCTCCGGGGTCGGGGTCGCCGCGTACCACCCCGAATCCGCCCGGGTGGCCCGGCTGGCGAGCGGGGGCAGTCACACGGCGATGAGCTGGTTCTCCCTCGGCGGCAACGTGGGCTTCGCGCTCGCCCCGCTCCTGGTCGCGGTGTCGGTCGGGCAGGGGTCGCTGCGGTGGACGCCGGTGCTGGTGCTGCCGGCGCTCGCGGGGGCCGCCCTGTGCGTCCCGGTGCTCCGCATGCTGGCCCGGAGCGAGGCCGACAAGGCCGCCACGGGGACGGGGACGGCGACGGGCACCGACGACCTCGCCTCGTTCCTGAGGCTGTCGCTCGCGGTGGTCTTCCGCTCCATCGTCTTCACCGGCCTGAGCACCTTCATCTCCCTCTACGCACAACAGCGCGTCCACGGCACCTCGGCCGGAACGCTCGCCCTCTTCCTGCTGTTCCTGGGCGGCGCGGTCGGCTCGCTGCTGGGCGGCGCGCTGGCGAACCGGTACGACCGCGTCCGGGTCTCCGCCTGGTCGTACCTGGTCTCGGTGGCCGCCGTCGCCGGGGTGGTCTACGTACCGGGCCCGGCGATGTTCCTCTTCGTGGCCCTGACCTCGGCGGGGCTGTACGTCCCCTTCTCCCTCCAGGTCACCCTCGGCCAGGACTACCTCCCGTCCAGGATCGGCACCGCCAGCGGCGTGACCCTCGGCCTGACCGTCAGCATCGGCGGCCTGGCCAGCCCGCTGCTGGGCCGCCTGGCCGACGCCACCTCGCTGCGGACGGCGCTCACACCGCTGATCGCCATGCCCGTCCTGAGCTGGCTGCTCTTCCGCGCCCTGCCCGAACCGAAGGCGCCCGGGGCGCCCACCGGCCAGATGTCGACCTCATCACGGGTGGACGCCCCCGGGTACGGGCCCGCGCCCGCCCCATGACGCTCCCGCTCCGGTCCGACGGGCGCCCCGCCGCGCTCAGTCGCCGAGGGCCAGCCGGATGCCGAACCCGGCGATGACGGTGCCGGTGATCCGGTCCAGCAGTCGGCGTGCCCGGGGCTTGCGGAGCCAGTCGCGCAGGACCCGGGCGAACCCGATGAGGACCGCCGACCACACCAGGCCGAGGAGGATGTGCACGGTGGTGAGCAGGAGCCCCATGGTGAAGTGGCTGACCCCGGCCGGGATGAACTGCGGCAGGACGGCCACGTAGAAGGCCCCCATCTTGGGGTTCAGGAGGTTGGTCAGCGTGCCCTGCCGCCATCCGCCGCCGACCGTGTCCGCACCGGAGAGCAGCGCCGACTCGGCGGCCTCCGCCCCGGACCGCCCCTGCCCGCCGGGGGCGAACGTGTCCCGCAGCATCCGCACCCCCATCCACACCAGGTACACCGCACCCGCCCAGCGGAGAGCCGTGTACGCGAGGTGCGAGGCGGTGAGGAGCGCCGTCACCCCGAGCGAGGTGAGCGCGCCCCACAGCAGCGTGCCGGTCTGGATGCCGAGGACGACGCCCCAGGCCCGTCTGCGTCGGCCGACCGCCGACGTCCGCAGGATCAGCGCGGTGTCGAGCCCGGGGGTGAGAGTGAGGAGCCCTACGACGAGGGCGAAGGACCACAGCGCGGTACCAATGGTGCTCATTGCCATGGAATGCCAGCGTACGTCACCCGGCGGGATGATTTCCGCCGCGATCGTCGGGGGCGTCGGTCACCGCGCGCTCGGCGAAGGTGAGGGCGCGCAGCGCGGCGTCGAGTACGCGGATCAGCTCGCCGACCCGGCCGCCGCCGTCCGGGGCCGCCGGGAAGCGGCGCAGTACGTCGACGACGGCGGGCGTCGCGCGCCCCACCAGTCCCGCGAGGTGCCGGTCGCCCACGCCCCGGTCGACGTCCCGGTCGCCCACGCCCCTTTCGGCGGCGGCGAGTTCGGTCGCGTGGGCGGCGTAGGCGGCGGCGCCGAGGATGTGTTTGACCTGGGTGGCCTTGGCCAGGGGGTGCAGGTAGGCGGCGCCCGCCGCGGACATCGCCGACCACGCCGCCTCGCGTGCCGCCGCGCCGTACGCGTCCTTGGCCGCCTTGAGCGCCGCCGCTGCCGTGACGCGCAGGGCCTTCCCGCGTTCGCCGCCCCGGGCGAACTCCCACGCCGCGTCGACGGCCTCCCGGGGCCGCGAGTCGTCCGGCCGGTCGGCCTCGAACACCGCGAGCACGCCCTCCGCGCACGCCGCGGCGAACGCGGTGACCTCACGGAGGTCCTGCTTGCTCAGAACGATCCCGCCCGCTTCCACCGCTGTCATCGCCCCATCTTCCACGACCGCGCCGCCGCCGGGCTATGCCCGCCCGTCCGCCGCCGGGCCGGTGACGTCGTCGGCCCGGAACACCAGAGAGCTCCACCGGACGCCTCCCCGGCCGTGGAGGTCGGCGCGCTCGCTGCGGTGGACCACCCTCAGCCCGTACGCCGCGCCCAACTCGACCGTCTCGTCGGCGGAAACGGCGAACATGCGCCGGCCGTCCGGCACGGGACCGTGGCGCAGATTGACGAAGAACCGGCCGCCGGGCACCAGCAACGCGGCGATCCTGGCCATCGCGCGGCGACGCTCCCCGGCGTCCAGGTGCATCCACACGGCGGTGACGAAGACCGCGTCGAACCGGCCCGGGTGACGGCTCAGCCGCAGGTCCGGAAGAAGGTCGTCGACCCACTCCACACCGCTGTGCACATGGATCCGCTCTCCGTGCGCACGCAGTTCCTTCGTCGGCTCGACAGCCACGACGCCGTGCCCACGGGCCGCCAGCGCGGCGGCGTCGCGCCCGGTCCCCGCGCCCACGTCCAGGATGCGGCCGGGCCCGGCGGGGACCAGGTGCAGCACGTCGCGGTGGACCTCGTCGAAGGTGACTTCCTCGTACTGGACGGCCAGCGCGTCCGCCGCCTCGGCGTACCCGGCGGTTCCTCCGGCCGGACCGCCGCCGGGCCCGGTGGGGGCCAACTGATCACTCATGTCGTCAGGTTACTGACCGCAGGACCCGATTCAGGGGCGGCCTCCGCACTGCCCGCCGCCCCCACGACCTCCGCCCACACCGTCTTGCCGACGATCCGGGGCCGGACGCCCCACACCCGGGAGAGCGCCGCCACCAGATGGAGCCCGTACCCCGAACCGGCCTCCGCGTCGGGAAGACCGAGTTCCGGGAGACGTTCGCCCCGGGAGTCGGAGACCTCGACCCGGACCGAGTCCGGCAGCGCGAGGAGCCTCAGCTCGAAGTCCCGTCCGGACACGTTCCCGTGCAGCACCGCGTTGGCCGTCAGTTCGGAGACGACCAGGGCCACATCGTCGGAGAGCCCCGTCCCGAACGGCACGCCCCAGGTCGCGAGCTGTTGTGAGGCCAGGCGGCGGGCGAGCCTGGCCCCCCGGCGGGTGGCGCTGAAGCGCTGGACGAACTCGTTGCCCGAGAGGGTGATTTCCGCATTCATGTGACTCAGCGTGTCCGCCCGAACCCGCCCTGAACAGCGCCGACACCCCGACTCGGCATTGTTGTCCGGGTCCGGTCGGCCCGTTGTACGGGTCCACGGCCGTAACCCTGCGCAACCCGGCCCTCTGACGGGTGACGCCACGGGGCCGGACGAACTCGATTCCCGCACGGGTGATTTACACGTTTCTCCAGATCGGCCCCGCCGCCGACTCCTACGCTGATCCGCAATGACATGACGACTCGCTGTGACGGTCCGGACCTGTCGGCTCCGGCGTACGGCGGTTCGGCCGTCACCGGTGGTGGACCAGAGAACGGTGCGGGACATGGACGAGGAAGCACGGCCCGAGCGACCGGCCGAAGAGGACGGAACGGCACACCTCTTCAAGGCGCTCGGCAAAATGATCAAGCAGATGCGGGAGAACCTGAAGATGAGCCAGCGTCAGCTGGCCGCCGACACCCACGTCAGCGAGGACCTGATCTCCTCGATGGAACGGGGGGTCCGGACACCGCAGCCCGACTTCCTCGACCTCGCGGACGACGTGCTGGGCGCGCAGAACGTCCTGCGCGCGTCGATCGAGGAGGTACGGGAGGCGCTGGCGAAGGCCCGGACGCGGCATCCGGACTGGTATCGCGGCTACGCGGCACTGGAACGCGCCGCCGCCCAGATCAACGACTACAACAACCAGGCGATCCCCGGACTGCTCCAGACCGAGGCGTACGCGCGGGCGATCTTCTCCCAGCGGCGCCCGCTGCTCAGTGAGGCGATCATCGAGAAGCGGATCGCCGACCGGCTGGATCGACAGCGGGTCTTCGAGCGCTGGCCCTCCCCCGAAGTCCACTTCATCCTGGACGAGAGCGTGCTGATGCGCCCCATCGGGGGCCGGGACGTGCACCGGGAGCAGTTGGGGAGGCTGCTGGAGATCGGCCGACTGCGGACGGTGAACCTTCAGGTGATGCCGCTGGATCGGATCGAACAGCCCAGCATCGACGGTCCGTTCACCCTGCTGACTCAACCGGGGAAGCAGCAGCTCGGCTACCTGGAGATTCACGGGAATCCGAAGCTCGTTGTCGCCCCCGAGGAGGTCCGGGTGCTGGCCGCCCGCTATGGAATTATGCAATCGGTGGCTCTCACGCCTGGGGAGTCCGCGATCATGATTGAGAAGATGCGGAGAGAACTATGAATACCGGGCAACTGGACTGGTTCAAGAGCAGCTACAGCAGCGGCGAGGGCGGCAACTGTGTCGAGGTCGCCTACGACTGGCACAAGAGCAGCTACAGCAGCGGCGGCGGCGGTCAGTGCGTCGAGGTCGCGAGCTGCGACGCCGCCGTCCACGTACGCGACTCGAAGAACATCCCGGGCCCCCGCCTCGACGTCGCCCCCGCCGCCTGGGAAGCCTTCGTCTCGTACGCCCGGAAGAGCTGAACGGGCAGGCCCGTACCGGGTCGTGACGGCCACGACCCGGTGCGCGCGACGCCGCCAGGACCACACCGCCCGGTGGTGGCTTCGACCCTCAGGAAAGGCCGCCCCGTGCCCACGCCCGCCGACCACCTCGCGCAGGCACGCGACGAGAGCGACGGCCCAACCCTGCGGCGCCTCGCCACGTCTCCGTACCCGTTCGTCTGGCAGGCCCTGGCCGCCAATCCCCACACGCCACCCGAAGCCCTCCAGCAACTGAGCGCGGCCCGCGACAGCGTCTGGAACGACAACCGGCTTCTGCGCCTGCTGGCCGACCATCCCCGTGCCGACCAGGCCGTTCTCCGGGCCGTCCTCGAAGCCGTCGCGGCCAAGCTGGACGCGGGCGAGCGGCCCTACGCCGCCGCACTCGCGCTCGCCGACCGGCCGGAGCTCGACGCGGACGAGGTGCGGAGGCTCGGAAGCCTCCGTGGAGCCTCGGCCCGTCTACGTCACCGGCTCGGCCTGCGGCTGGACGACCACGCCTGAGGCGCCTACTCGTCCTCTTCGGGGTCTGCGGGGCCGACGTGGCGCAGGACCGTCTCGTAGTCGCCGGTGGCGACGAGGCCGTCGATGACCTTCGCCATCGACGCCAGTCCCGGTTCGCGGACGATCAGGCCGTCCCAGTACCACCAGTAGTCGCCCTCCGGCTCGCCCGCTTCGCGGTGCCGGTCCATCAGTCGACGGACCTGGTCGAGCGTGACCACCGTTCCGGACCAGCGCTCGCCGTCGTCGCGGACGACCCACATGTCCACGTCGCAGACCTCGTCCAGTTCCTCCCCGGCTCCCGGTACGAAGACGATCTCGTACCCGTCCCGCTCGAAGCGGTAGAAGGGGCCGTCCCACATGTGCGCTCCCTCTCCATCCACAGGCTGTGCATACCTACCGGGTCGTTGCCCACCGGGTCGCGGTGGACCGGGTCGCGGTGGACCGGGGCCCGGCGGCGCAGGGCGTTAAAAGCTTTTAAGTCCTTTGTCTTGAGGACGTTGAAAAAACCCAACCCACCCCGTCTGTAACCTGCGGGCCCCTGTGTCACCCGCTTGGGTGACTTTGGCCAACTGAGCTGGATTTTGGTGCGGCTTGCGGGCATATGCTCGCGCCAACAACACCCCACACATACGTCGGCCCCCGACCGGGACTAGCACTCCCAACCGAGGGCCTGACCACCAAGGAAGAAAAGAGCTTCCCCAATGGGTACCCAGCAGGCTAGCGCGCCCGCGCGCCCCGTGTCCGCCGTACGCGGCGTCGAACACGTCAACACCCGGCACACCAGCCGGTTCACCGTCATCGGCAACCACCTCGCCCAGCACCGCGAGCTCTCCCTCCTCGCGATCGGGCTGGCCACCCACATCCAGTCCCTGCCCAACGGCGCCCGCATCACCATCAAGCACCTCGCCGAACGCTTCCCCGAAGGCGAAACCCGCATCGCCGCCGCATTACGCGAACTCGAAGCCCACGGCTACCTCAGCCGCACCCGCGACCGCCTCCCCAACGGCAGGGTCGTCACCCGCACCCGCTCCTACAACCAGCCCCGGCCGCAGAAGCCGTCCCCCGCGCCTGCGGCCGAGGCCGCCCCCGTACCTGTACCCGTGCCCGTACCCGCGCCTGCGCCTGCGGCCAAGGCCGTCCCCGTGGCCACGCTCCCCCACCCCCGCGAGCCCCACGCGCCCCACGCGCCCCGTGAACCCCGCCCCAAGTACGCCCACGCGGCCGCCGCCCTCCTCTCCGACCTCCACCACCACGCACCCCAAGTCACCCTCACCCAGAACGACATCACCCAGCTCGCCCCCATCGCGGCCACCTGGTTCGAGAACGGCTCGACGCCGAGCGCCCTGCGCCAGGCCCTCACCGCCGACCTGCCGCACCCCCTCAAGTACCCGGCGAAGCTCCTGCGCCACCGCCTCACCGTCCTGCTGCCGTCCCCGCCTACGCAGGTCAGGCTGGTCGACCCGCTCCAGAACTGCGACACCTGCGACCGCGCCTTCCGCGCCCCCACCCCAGGCCGCTGCCGCGAGTGCGCCTGAGCCTGGCGCACGGACAGAACGTTTTGGTTCAGGACAAATGGTCGCGCACCGATCGCCCGTACCCCCGCATGCTGCTTGAGCAAGCACGAAGGACATCAGCAGGGAAGGGGAAAGTCATCACAAGGAACCTGCGGAGGATCGCGGCTGCGGCTGCGGCATCTCTGAGCTTGGCGGCGGTGGGCCTCACGCTCGCACCGTCCGCGTCGGCCTCGACCAGCCAGTGCCCGCGCGAGTACGTGTGCGTGTGGAACAACTCCAGCTTCTCCGGCGCCCCGACGTGGAAGTCGAAGAACAACCTGTCGAACCTCACGTCGTCCAACGGCCTGTCCATCATGAATAACGGCGTGTCCTACCCCGGCGCGGACCACATCCGCTACAAGGTCACCTGGGCAGACGGCCAGTACATGTCGGGCTGCCTCCACTACCCGTCGGACCCCAACACCATGACCTTCTCCAGCGGCAAGATGACGCTGAACTACGCCAACTGGGGCGGGGAGTGCTGACCGGCTGAACCGGCACCGCGCGGCGGGTGGGTGCCCCTCCGGAGGAGCGCGCCCTCCGGAGGGCATTCGCCTGCCCGTGCGGGCGGGGGCGTTCAGTGCGGAACCACCCAGCGCGGTACCCAGGTCCCGGCGGCGCCGTGGCCGGCCGTGGTGGCGGCGAGGTGGGTACGGAGGGTGGCCAGCGCCGGGTGGGGGTTGTCGCGGCGCCAGAGGAGCGAGTGCGGGTAGACGGGTGTCGGGTCGGTCACCGGGATGCGGCGCAGGCCGTGGCCGGCGGGCCAGATGAGGCGGGTGTGCTCGCCCATGAAGGTGGCCAGGGCCGGGGTGTCGGAGATGGTGTCGAGGAGCGCGTCGGAGCCGAAGTTGGGGCCGGTCACCTCGATGGTGAGGCCGAACTCGGCGACGAGATCGTCGTAGTAGGCGCCCCACTCGGTACCGGGGGCGATGCCGGGCATCCAGATCCGGTGCCCGACGAGCTGGGCGACGGTCACGGACCGGGCGCCCGCCAGCGCGTGGCCGGGGCCGACGAGGAGTTGGAGCGGCTCGTCGAGCACCCGGACGGAGGCGATGTCCTCGGGAAGGGGCCGCCCCGGCACGGCGACGGCGCGGAAGGACGCGTCGATCGCACCGGAGCGAATGGCCGTGACGGCGGTCTCGATGTCGAACAGCATCACCACGTCGAGGTCGATCTCGGGGTGTGCGCGGTGGAAACCGCGCATCAGGCTCGACTGCGCGGTGCGCGAGGCGATCACGTCGACGCGCAGCGGACGGTGACCGGGGCGCACGGACGCGCCTGCCCGCTCGACGACGCGGAGCAGCTCGCGCGCGTGGGGCAGGAACGCCTGCCCGTCGATGGTGAGCTCAGCGCCGCGCGGGGCACGGGTGAACAGTCGCACACCGAGGGTGCGCTCCAGCACGGCGATGCGCCTGGAGACGGCCTGCTGGGTGATCGACAGGTCGGTGGCGGCCTTCTGGAACTGGCCCGCTTCCGCGACGGCGACGAAGGTGCGTACTGCTTCGAGGTCCACGCCACCCCACCTTAGTGAACAACCGGCTGTTGTGGATTGCTGGCAGATCGGTTGTTTGACCTGCCGTTGTCCTGCCCGCTTATCTCTCATCGGTCAACGTCGGTTTGTGCGGGTGGGCCTCAAGGGGAGTGCGCTGAGCATGGTGGGCAGGAGACGGTTGGGCCGGCAGTTCGGCTGGCTGTGGGCGTCCTATGCGGTGAGCGCGTACGGGTCCGGGCTGGGGTTCGGGGCGTTGCCGCTGATCGCCGTACTGGTGCTGCATTCCGGCCCTGCCGAGGTGTCCGTGCTGTCCGCGGTGGGGCCTGCGGTGGGTGCGCTGATCGCGGTGCCGCTCGCGCCGTGGATGGAGTTCCGGCGCAAGCGCCCGGTCATGATCACGATGGACCTGGCCCGGTTCGCGGCCATGGCGACGATCCCCGTCGCCTACGCCTTCGGATGGCTCGGTTTCGTCCAGCTGCTCGTGGTCTCGGCCGTGGCCGCCGCAGCCAAGATCGCGTTCAGCGCGGCCAGTGGCGCCTACCTCAAGGCCCTCGTCCGACCGGATGACCTGCTCGTCGCCAACGCGCGGTTCGAGTCCACGAACTGGAGCTCCATCGCCGTGGGGCCACCGCTGGGCGGGGCGGCGATCGGCCTGTTCGGGCCTGTGATCACCGTGGTGGCCGACGCCCTCAGCTACCTGCTCTCCGCGCTGGGCATCACCGCGATCCGCGGCCGGGAAGAAGCACCGCGAACGACCGGCAGGAGCCCGGCCCGGGCGGGCGCACTGCTCGACGGCTGGCGACACATCATGGGCCACCCCGGTCTTCGGCCGCTCTACCTCAACCAGATACTCGTCGGCGGGCTGATCATGGCCACCGAGCCGCTGCTGGCCGTGCTCCTGCTTCGCCAGCTCGGATTCCCACCCTGGCAGTACGCCCTCGCCTTCGCCGTCCCCTGCCTCGGCGGACTCATCGGCTCCCGGCTGGCCCGCCGTGTCGTGGCGCGCTTCGGCCGGCACTGGGTCTTCCGGACCGTCGGCACCCTGCGCGCCATCTGGCTGATCGGCCTGGCCTTCGTCCGTCCCGGCGTCGTGGGCCTCGTCACCGTGATGGCCGTCGAGCTGGCCATCATCATCAACATGAGCCTGTACAGCCCGGTGCTCGCCACCTACCGGCTCGAACACACTCCCAAGCACCTCGTCGCCCGCACCCTGACGGCCTGGTCGATCGGCCAGCAGGCGTCCATCGCCGTCCTCACCGCACTCGCCGGGCTGCTCGCCGACGTCACCGGCCCACGCACCGCACTCACGGTCGCGGGACTGCTCATCCTGGCCACACCGCTCCTGCTCCCCCGGCACGACGGGACGCCGCACCACGAGCCGGAACCGTCCCGCAGCCACTCATGAGACACCGCGACCCGCCACCCGCAGGCGGCGCGGGCATCCCCACTCCGGTCGTCTCCGGCATCAGTACCGGCGGCGTGGTCCTGTCCACCGTGCGCCTCCGGGCCGCGCGCCCTGCTCCGGGCCGACCGGCTCAAGAGGAACGGCTCAGGAGGCGAACGGCTCGATCTCGCCCGCGAAGACGATGATCTGGTCGATGAGGCTCCGCCGCAGATGGACGACGTCCGTTCCCGCGAGGCGGGGGCCTCCGTCAGGCGTGGTGAAGACCCACTGGTACCGGGCCCACTCGTCCGGCATGTCAACCGCCGAACAGCGCACCATCGTGCCGGTCCCCGCCGGGTGGCGCCGGATGTCCAGCACGAACCGCTCGACCGCCGCGATTCCTTCGCTGCGGCCCAACGGCCCCCAGAAGACCACGTCCGAGGTCAGGGCCTGGGAGAGCAGGTCGGTCACATAACTGTCGTCCGAGGCGTTGAACGCGGAGATGAATGTGTCGATCGCGGAACATGCGGTCTCATCCTGCATACCCCAGTAATACCAGGAGTCCCAGGTGCTCTTGCCCCACGATCGGCCTTCCGGGCCGGTCATGCTTCCTACTGCCCGAGGGTCATCCACTTCTCCGGCGTGACCACCGGCGCGAACCTCACCTGAATTCGATCCGACATGGAGGAGAGATGGCATCCGACATTGCCGCAGTGGCTGCGGAGCTCACCGGGATGGCCGCGGCAGATCACCGGGCCGCCCACCGGGCGAACAGCGATGATCCGGCGGAGCAGTTGGCCTGGCGCCGCTTGACCGCACAGCACGCGGACCGCCTCGGCGAGATCATGGACGCGCACGGGTGGCCGACCGCGGAACTGGTCGGTGAGGACGCGGCCCGGGCCGCGTGGCTGATCGCGCAGCACGCCGACCGGCAGCTCGACGTCCAGCGGCGCGCGCTGCGGCTGATGGAACAGGCGGTGTCCAACGGCGCTGCCAGCCCCCGGGATCTGGCCTTCCTGCGCGATCGCACGCTGGTGAACGACGGGCGGAAGCAGATCTACGGCACGCAGATCGCCGGAGTGAAGGACGGCGCGCCGGTCCCGTGGCCCTGCGAGGAACCCGAGCGCATGGACGAGCTCCGTGCCGAAGTCGGGATCCCTCCGTTCGCCGAGTACATCGCCCAGTTCTCGATCGCCTGAGCCACTCCGGCATCCGCCGGACGGACACTGGCCCCACGCACCCGGCGGCACTCCCGAGCCCTACGCAAGGAGGATGGTTCCCCATGACCGTCAGCGTTGACCTGCCCGACCATGTACGCGCTCGCTGCACCGAGCTCGGTGACGGTGCCCTGTACGCGGTCAAGACCCTGGTCCGGCAGCTGACCGACGATCCGCACCTGGGCGAGCGCACCGGCAGCCTCGGCCTGTACACGGCGACGATCGACAGTGACGCCTTCGACGCGTGCCCTCCCCTGGTCGTGCGCTACGCCTGGGGTCCACCCCTGCTGGACGTGGACCTGATCGAGATCCGGGACATCGAGGCGACCGGGCCACTGCCCGATGTCGGCGACGAGCAGGCCCCCGCGCCGGATCCTCACACGCGGCAGATCGCCGCACGACAGGTGACCGAGGCATGGCGGCGGATCACCAACTGGCTTGCGCGGCACGCGCCCGCTACCTGTGCGGCGCTGCTGCCCGGCGCGTCCCCACACGAGATCGCCGCGCTGGAGCAGGCACTCGGGGTGGGCGTGCCCGTGGAGCTGCGGGCGTTGTGGCTGCTGTGCGCGGGCGGCAAGGACACCCCGGGGGCGGGTGTGATACCCGACCGCGGCTGGGCGTTGATGTCTCTGGGCGCGGTGGCCACGTCCTACCGGTGGCATCGGGAGAACCAGCGGGAGCTGGAGGCCGAGTGGGGTGTCGAGGACTCCATGGTCTGGCAGCCGTCATGGATTCCGTTCTGCTCGTGGTCGGTGACCGACACCAGCTACGGCCTGTTCATCGACGCCGGGACGGGCGAGGTCGGGCACTGGGACGAGACGGCGGTGCGCACGGTCGGGGATCAGACGTTGAGCACGCTGCTGGAGGAGACGGCCGACACTCTGGAGAACCCGCAGCTGGCCACCGGCCGCATGCCGGGGCTGATCGGCGGCCGGCTGGTATGGGGGCCGCCACTCGCCGCGGATGAGGCCGCCCTGTGGGAGCGGTTCACCGGCTGACGTGCGGGAACGGCCGAGCAGCACACACCGTTGAAGATTGAACTTAACGTCTGAATACCGCCGGACCCGCAGGTCGTGCCGGTCTTGGATTGGCCATGTCCAAGACCGGAGCAAGGAGTTCTACGGAGATGACGATGAACGGTGCGACGACGCTCGACGGCAAGGTGGCGCTGGTGACCGGCGGCAGCCGGGGGATCGGGGCGGCGGTCGCGCTGCGGCTGGCCGAGGACGGCGCGGATGTGGCGCTGACGTACCAGGGCTCGGCCGGGCCGGCCGAGGAGGTGGTCGCCAAGATCACCGCGATGGGGCGGAACGGCTGGGCCGTCCGTGCGGACAGCGCGGACCCGGAGGCGGTGCGCGGTGCGGTGGCCGCGGTCGCCGAGCGGTCCACGCGGCTGGACATCCTGGTGAACAACGCGGGTGTCGGCGCCGTCGGCCCCATCGAGGCGGTGGCATTCGACCAGATCGACCAGGTGCTGGCGGTGAACGTGCGCGCGCCCTACCTCTATGCCCAGGCGGCGCTGCAGTACATGGCCGAGGGCGGGCGGATCGTGAGCATCGGCAGCTGCATCGCCCAGCGTGTGGCCTTCCCCGGAAGCACGCTCTACGCGACCAGCAAGGCCGCCCTGATCGGCTTCACCAAGAGCATGGCCCGGGAACTCGGCCCGCGCGGGATCACCGTCAACCTGGTCCACCCGGGCCCGATCGACACCGACATGAACCCGGGCGACGGCGATTCCGCCGACTTCCAGCGCGGCTTCACCGCGATCGGCCGCTACGGAACGGTGGTGGAGGTCGCGGACGCCGTCTCGTACCTGGCCGGTGAGAGCGCCCGATACGTCACGGGCGCGGAGCTGGCGGTGGACGGCGGCTTCGCGGTCTGAGCCCGCACGGTCCACCACCGACCGTTCGCCCCTCCGTCCACCTTGATCATGAATCATGACCAGGAGGCCAGAATGACTTCACTTGTCCTATATTCTGGGGTCATTGATTTACCATAGATCAACCTAGTGGAGAGTGAGGAGGCTGCCAGTGCCGGCCAGGCAGATCCCCAGCACCTCGACGTTGCTGGCGTTCGAGGCTGCGGCGCGGCATGGCAGCTTCTCGCTCGCTGCCAAGGAACTGGTCGTCACCGAGGGGGCGATCAGCCGCCAGGTCGCGCGACTGGAAGCGCTCCTGGGGGTGCCGCTGTTCCTTCGCCATGGGAACCGTGTCGAGCTGACGGCGCACGGGGCGCAGTACGCCGAGGAGCTGGGGCGGCTGCTCGTGTCATTGGAGCAGTCGACGCTTCAGGTGATGACCACCCCGCCGCAGCGGCGGGTGCTGGAACTCGCGACGATCGGAACCTTCGCCACCAAGTGGCTGATCCCGCGGCTTCCGTTGTTCCTGCGGGATCACCCGGACGTGGTGGTGAACCTCAGCACGCGCAACGATCCGTTCGTGCTGAACGGCAGCGGTTTCGATGCCGCGATCACCTTCGCCCATCCGGCGTGGGCAACAGCCGAATCACGGCACTTGTTTCGAAGTTCCCTGATCCCGGTATGCCGACCCGGCCTTGCGCCATCGGGTCAGCGCGCACACTCCGCGGTGTTGTCCGGGCCGCCGTTGGTGCCGTTGCTGCCATTGGTGCCGTTGCTGCACAAGACCACGACACCCGAGAGCTGGCGCGACTACTCACGCGAGTTCGGGATCGACCTTCAGGACGCGGTGGCGGGAAGCTGTTTCGAGCAGTTCTCCATGCTGATCGAGGCGGCACGTGCCGGTCTCGGCGTGGCGCTCGTTCCGTATCTCTACGTCGCCGACGAACTGCGAACCGGGGAACTCGTTTCCCTCGGTCCGCCCGGGCGGCAGGTGGGCAAGGACTTCATCCTCGTCGCCAACTCCCGGAACTCCCGGAACTCCCGGATGGAACTGCTCGACGAGTTCTCCGATTGGCTGGTGGAGGAGGCGAAGCCGGACACCCCGCCCGACGCGCCGGAGGCCGCCGCCCCTCAGTCCTCGTCCGTGATCGAGTAACCGCTGCTCGACCGTGCGACCCGCGCGAATCCCCGGTCATTGAGATGCGCACCGGCGACAAGCATGTGCTCGGAGCTGACCATCTCGAAGACCTTGGAGCGTGTCTCGGCGGCACGGACCGGATCGTTGTCCAGCGTGACCGACGCATCGGGACGCGTCAGCTGGATCGTCGGGAAGTGAACGGTGTCGCCCCAGAAAAGCGCACTCTGCTCTTCGGAGTTGATGAGGTAGCCGGTGTGGCCACTGGTGTGACCGGGAAGCGGAATTGCCGAAACGCCGGGCAGGACCTCGCCCTCCTTGATCGTGCGCAGCCTGCTGCCGTAGGCGTCGAGGGCCCTGCGGGCGATCTGGAAGTTGCCGCGGGCGCGTTCGTTGGCGCGCGCGAGGTTGCCGTCGTCCTGCCAGAAGGCCACCTCGCGGTGGTGGATCAGCAGTTCCGCGTTGGGGAAGACGATCTCTCCCGACCCGTCGAGGAGACCGCCGATGTGGTCCGGGTGTGCGTGCGTGAGAAGAACCGTGTCGATGTCCGAAGGCTGCACCCCTGCCAGCGGCAATCCGGCCTTCAGATGGCCACCCCAGTGCTTCACGCCGCCCGCCCCGGCGTCCACGAGGGCGGTGCGGCCGGAGCCGCGTACCAGGTAGCTGTTGATGTGCATGGGCGACTGATCGTCCAACCCGCCTCGCTGTTGCAGCTCGGATGCGTGGTGGCGGTCGATGTTCAGGAGAAGGTCCAGGCTCGCGGTGAGGTACCCGTCGCTGATGGCGGTGACCGTGTAGTCGCCGATCTTCTTGGTGGGGAACGAGGCGTCCGCCATTTTCAGTCCCTTTCGGGGCGCGTTGGTTGCGTGCGTGAATGTGTTGCTTCAGGATCTCTCGAAAATCCGACCTACCCCCCTCTCCTCATTCAGCTGAGGAGTCATCGGCACGTAGACGTAGATATCGTTCGACACCTGCGAAAGGAGCGGGAATTCGGCACTTTCTGCCGTGGCCAGCCAGCGCTGTTCCGGGTTCGTTTTCGGGCTCATCTCCGGGTTCTTTCCCATCGCAACGGCATGCATGGCGTGCGGCGCCAGCCCCAGCCGCGTCAGAGCCTCTGGGCCGGTCGAGCTCAGCGCCAGGTACTCGCCTGCGACCACATCGGGCGCCCGGTCGATCCCGTCGTACAGGTTGCGGCGCCAGTCGGTGATATCGGGCTGCCAGCGAGCGAAGTTCCCACCGCCCTTCTCCCGGTACTCGTCCCCGTTCAGCACCTCAAGGCCATCGATGGTGTGAACGGCGAGATAAGCGGGACATCCGGCGCTGATCGCCTTGAAACGCTGCGAGGTGCGGAACCCCGTGACGGATATGAGTGCCGGCAGCTTGAGGTCGGAATAGAAATCGTTCCACTCGCCCTCTCGCGTCGACTCAACGAAGCCGCACTCCACGGTGTAGATCATCTGAAACACCCTTTGCTATGACCGATGTTCAAAATCATAGATCGGGTAATGGCGCAAAAATGCGGAGATGAGCCGGACACTTCTGCATCTCAGTATGACTTCAGGTAATGGAGAGGCGTGTCAGGACGATCCGGGTGGTCCAGCCTGGTGGGCGGCGAGGCCGGTGACGGCGCGGTCTCGGCCTGCCTCATGCCAGGTAGCGGGCGCCGGTGGCGAGGACGTCGTCGTAGAGGGCGGGCGGCGGGTCCGCCTCCCGGAGGTGCTCGGCGGCCAGGCTCATGTGTTCGAGGTTCCGGGCGATGGCCCAGGCGCGACCGCCGCACCGGTCGATCAGGCCGGCGACGACGGCGACCTCCGCCTCGCCCACCTCGCCCCGGCCACCGTAGAAGGCGGCGAGCGGTTCGCTGTCACGGTGCCCGGACGCGAGGGCGACCGTGACCATGGGCGTCATCTTGCGGCGGCGGATGTCGCCGCCCGTGGCCCGGCCCCTGTCGAGCGTCGGCCACACGTCCGTCAGGTCGTTGTGGTACTGCGCGGCCATGCCGAAGTGGAACCCGTACCGGCCGACGGCCGCCACCTGCTCGCTGGTGGCGTCGGTGAACAGCACGGGCAGGCAGAACACGCCGCGCAGACTTCTGGCGGTCTTGGCCTCGTTCACCGCGACGGCCTGCTCCGGGGACGTCCGGGGCTGCCCCTCCTGGCCGGTGTCGCGCACCTGGCCCGCGCAGAGGTGGCTCCAACCGTCGCTCATCGTCCGCAACGCCTGACGGGTGCGAGGGTGGTCCTGCTCGCCCAGGAGGGAGAAGGCCAGCCCCGTGAGCGCGTCGCCGACCATGAGGGCGCACTCGGTGCCGTAGGCCGCCCACAGGGCCGGTCTGCCCCGGCGCACCGGGTCGCGGTCGAGAACGTCGTCGTGGATGGCCGAGGCGTTCACCAGAAGATCGCCGACGACGGTGGCGGCGAGGCCCCGCTCGACCGGCCCGCCGTCGACTCCCGCGCACAGCAGAGGAAGCACCAGCCCTCTGCGTCCGACACCGCCGGGCTCGCCGACGGCCTGGCCGCCGTCCTTACCGGCCCAGCCGTAGTGGTAGCGGACGGCGTCGACCAGCGGTGGGGGCAGGCGCTCCACCACCTTCCTGACGGCCGGGTCGATGAGCCTGCCCCCGCGTCGAAGATCTCATCGGCCGTGCGGCCGCCGGTACGCCGAACAGGCCGCGCACCGGTGCTCCTACGGCTTCCGTCGGGCCTTGGGCTCGGGGTCGTGGTCCCACCGTTCATGACCGGTCAACGAGCCACGGATACCGGGATCACCCCCGCTCACCCGGCTGCCGGATCACCACGCGTCACGTCTCACGCCCATCGCACGTCCGGAACCGGCGTTGTCAGAGGCTCCCGATAGCGTGCCCCGGCCAGCTCCGACGCCTCTCCGGGAGAACCGCCGTGGACATCCTGCTCATCGCCGGCCTGTGGCTCGACGCATCCGCCTGGGACGATGTCGTCCCCGGACTCACCGCGCTCGGGCACCGTCCCGTCCCGGTCGCCCTCCCGGGCCAGGGCGACGGCGCCGATTCCGCGACGCTCGACGACCAGGTGGCGGCCGTACTCGCCGCCGTCGACGCGGCACCCGGCAAACCGCTGGTGGTGGGACACTCCGCAGCCTCCACCCTGGCCTGGCTCGCCGCCGACGCACGACCGGAGAAGGTGGCCGGGGTCGCCCTGATCGGCGGCTTCCCCGCCCCCGACGGACGGGCCTACGCCGACTTCCTGCCGATCGAGGACGGCGTCCTGCCCTTCCCCGGCTGGGCCCCCTTCGAGGGGCCGGACGCCGCCGACCTGGACCAGGAGGCCCGGGACCGCTTCGCGTCCGCCGCGATCCCCGTACCCGAGGCGGTCGCCCGAGGCGTGGTGCGACTGACCGACGAGCGCCGCTTCGACGTCCCCGTCCTGGTCGTCTGCCCCGAATTCACCCCGGCACAGGCCGAGAAATGGATCGCCACCGGGGAGAGCCCCGAACTCGCCCGCGCCACCCGCCTCACCTACGCGGACATCGACTCGGGCCACTGGCCCATGACCACCCGCCCCCGCGAACTCGCCCGCCTCCTGGCGGAAGCAGCCGGGGCGTAGGCCCCGGCCCAGCGGTCGGCGCCGACGGGGACGCCCGTACTCGCACCACGCCAGCAGAATCACTCATGCACTCACGAAACCGTGCACCAAGGCGAAAGGAGGGCCGGCGCCATGACCTACTTGACCACCAACCCGGATCTCAACGCGCGGGATGAACCGACGACGCGCGAAGGGGCTCTCGTCTACGCGGTCGACGGGCTACTCGCCGCCACCGATCCCATCGGGATCATTCGTGACGAGTCCCTGTGGTACCTGGGCTCGGCGTTGGAGGGCGAGGACAATCTCGAACTCGTTCTGACGACCGGCCGGGACCGCGAGATCGCGCTGCGCGTACTGCTGAGGGGAGAGGCGCTCACTGTCGGCTGGGGCGGCGAACTGTGCGAGGACCCGGTCGTGACGACTGTTGTCGCGGCGGTTCCCTCCCTCGGGGAGATGGTCGGCCTCGTCGATACGGAGCTCTCCCGCGAGCTGCGGGTATCACGGCGTCGACGTCTCTTCGGGGGAGCATCGGAGTTCCACCTCCTCCGCCACGGCTGCTGGACCGATCTGCTCCGCCAAGGTGCCCCGTCGAGCGAGCGGAACCTGAAGCGCGCCCCGCATCGGACCACACTGCGAACAGCCTGAACGTCCCCTCGCACGAAGCCTCGGCCCCCGGCTCTCCACCCCACTCCACTCCACTCCGGGAACCCGGGCTTCCACGCGGCAGCGCCCCGCCCCGCCGGAAGCGCCTGCCCCGAACCGCTCGGCAGGCAGCCGGTGCGCCCCTCCCGCCCGCCGCCTGGGGGCCGGGCAGTGGTTGCGCCGGCGGGACACGTCCAGCGGGCGTCGGCGGGTCGTGATGACGATCGTGAACGTCGCCTTCGTCGGCCGGTTGAGGAATTCGGTTGCGGCGCATCAGGCGGATCCGGTGATACTCCGGCATGAGTAGAGATGCTGAGGTCATCGTGCTCGCCCGCCATTCGGACGAGGTCATGGAACCGCTGACCCGGGAAGATCCGGAACGTACGTGGCGAGGCCGCTTCGTTCCGATAGCCGGGCACTGGGGCTACGAGTTCGGGTGGGCCCTTGAGTTCGAGAAAGTGCGCGCCCGCAAGGGCCTGCTCAAGCACCTGGAGTCGCTGCCGTGGCCGCGTCCGAATACGGTGCAAGTTCTGCTTCGCGACCAGGACGACGACTGCTTCGGGCTATGGATGTTCCAGGAGGGCCGACTGGTGGAAGTCACCATTCCGCGCACCGAGCGATTCCACCAGCCGGCACCGCCCAATGAGGACTTCGAACCCGACCCGGGCATGCTGCTGCGCACCGACCAAGGCACGACCCTGCCCGAGCAGACCCCGGAAGCACTCCGCGACACCCGCCCGCCCTGGTAGCCCGAGGTCGACCAACTTCCGTGCCATGCCTACTGGTTGGAAGACGCATTCGCCAGGCGGACCGTCACCGCGCTCAGCCACAGCAGACCGAGTCCGGCGCCTGCGGTGAACGCCAGGACCGATGCGGCCGAGGCCATGAAACCGGCGAGGACCGCCACCGGGACGACGCGGGACGCGACGGCCCAGCCCCGCAGGCCCCGGGCCGCCAGCGGACGGGCCAGGACGAAGAACGCGGCGCACAGGGCGAGGTAGCCGATCATCCCGGAGGCCATGTGGACGGTTCCGTGTCCGGTCATCACGGTCGCCTCGGGCGTCCCGACGGGGAAGCCCGCCCCGGCGTCCGCCGGGAACGCCGCGGCCGCCCAGAAGGAGGCGCCGAAGACACCGACCAGGGCCGGTCCCCACGTCGCACCGGGGCCACCGCGCAGGGCCCGTGCCAGTCCGGCCGCCCCGGCGACCAGGAGGGCACCGGTCAGCAGGAAGCTCGCCGTCTGGACCCAGCCCGCCCCGCCGAGGGCGAGCTGGCTGATCGCGTTCCGGGTGAAGTCGAAGCCGTCCCGCACGGCCCCCTGGACGAGCCCGGCCGCCAGGAACAGCGGCCCCGCCACCGCAGCACCGGCCACGGACCACCGTGCGGCGGCACGCGGCGTGGGCGCGACGGAGGAGACGTGGCGGGGCGCGGTGAGTGTGTCGGTCATGGTGGGCCTTCCTCGCTTTGTCGTGGTCGCTTGTATGACCGCTGGCGAGGCCCGAATTCATCGCTGCCGAAGATGTGCGCCGGGCCGCATGCGCGCTGGTGGAGGCGGCGAGGAGACGGTGCCCGGACCGGGTGACCTGATGCCGAAGTCGTGCTTTGCTGAACCGGTTTGACGGTCCGGGAGGTCCGTACGGCGCACCGCGGTCCGCGCGGAACCACGAGGAACCACGAGGAAAGAGGAAAGCCGACGATGATACCGACGCTCACGCTCGCCAGGGCCCGTTCATGGCCCCTGCCCCGGTGGGCCGCCTCCGCGCGCTCCTCCGCACGGCCCTCCGCTCCGGGGCGGCGTGCGGCCGGTGGGCTGCTCGCCGTCGCCGCCTGCGTGGCCGCGCTGCTCGTACCCGCGCAGACCGCCGGTGCGGCCACCGTCCCCACCAGCCCGGTCTTCAACAAGCCGACCGGCACCACGGCCGAGCAGCAGGCCATCCGCGCCCAGGTCCGCGCCGTGATCGCGAACGCGGACAGCGGCTCGGTCCTGCGGCTCGCGATGTACCACCTGTGGGACGAGACGGTCGCCACGGAACTCGGCGCCGCGAAGGCCCGGGGCGTCAGCGTCAAGGTCGTCCTCGACGAGAGCACCCTGGACTACCGGGCCTCCTACGACCTCCTGGCGAGCAGCCTCGGCACCAGCACCTCCGCCGCCTCCTGGGTGACCCTGTGCGCCAAGGGCCGCTCATGTCTCAGCACGGAGCAGACGGGCATCAACCACAACAAGTTCCTGCTCGCGAGCAGTGTCGGCGGCGGCACCCAGAAGAACGTCGTCGTCCAGCTCACGTCGAACCTGACGCCGTCCAACTACAGCCGCTACTGGAACAGTTCGGTGACCGTCGCCGGCAACACCGCCCTGTACGACGGTTACGTCGACTACTTCACCCGGCTCCCGGCCCAGAACCGCACCGCCTGGTCATACACATACGGCAACGCGGGCGACTACAAGTACTACTTCTTCCCCCGTGCGGGCAGCGACTCGACCACGGACACCGTGGTCAACGCGATGGACAACATCACCTGCCGCTGGACCGACTCCACGGGCACCGCGCGCCGCACCACCGTCCACGCCGCGATGCTGAAGATCACCCGGCAGGGCGTCGCGGACAAGCTGCGCGCGCTGGCGGGCCAGGGCTGCCTGGTCGATCTGGTCTACAGCGAGAGCGACTCCGGTACTTGGACGGCCCTGCACGGCGTCTCCGGCATCACGAACCGCTGCTACCAGCACGACGACGACGCCGACCCCGCGACGCCCAACCGGATCGTGCACTCGAAGAACTGGATGGTCGACGGCATGTACGCGGGCACCGTCCAGAAGGTGATGTTCACCGGCAGCCACAACTGGAGCGGCCCCGCCCTGCGCAACAACGACGAGGCCATGCTGCGCATCACCACACCGGCGGTCTTCGACGCCTTCGAGGCCAACTTCCAGGCCGCACGGTCCGCCGCCGTGCCCGGCACCAGCGACAACGTGGCCGCCTGCAAGAGCTGACGGCGACCGGATCGGACCGGACCGGTCGCAGCCGTGATCGAGGGCTGCGACCGGCACCGGCGCCACCGCGCTCAGTGGACGTCGAACTCGTTGCCCTCGGGATCCTGCATGGCGACGGCGTAGAACCCCGCCTCCGGCTCGTCCTTGGTCTGCAGCACGGTGGCACCGGCTCCGACCAGCCGCCCCACCGTCTCGTCGACCCGCTGCCTCCGGACGTCCAGCGCAACGTCACGGCCGCCACTGACCTTCAGGTCGAAGTGCCACCGGTTCTTGATGGTCTTCGGCTCCGGAACCTTCTGGAACCACACCCTCGGCCCACGCCCCGCAGGGTCGATGATCGACTCCGGAACGTCCCCCGCCCCGGGCGGCAACTCCTCCTCGGGCACCCCCATCGCCGACCAGTAGGCCCGCCACGTGGCATGCCCACCCGGCGGGGGCTCCGGAACGTAGCCCAGGGCCTCGGTCCAGAAGGCCACCATCCGCTGCGGATCGGAACAGTCGATCGTCATCTGCACGGTCATCTCCATGCCCGGAGCATCGCAGGCACCTCTGACAACCGGCCCGATCCCCGCCGAGCAGCCGCGCATCTCCCTCGGGGCTGTTCCCCTGAGCAAACACATTGGCACACCAAATCCCCTTAATCATTGAAGAGGTTGGCTCGAATCCCATTGCTATCGCTACGAGCACGTTGATAGGGATGGGGGCTGGGCGCACAAGGGGGTAGGCATGACTGGATGGGACATCAAGCCGAGCGGCGTGGAGTCCGTCCTCTCGCTGGTGGGGCTGGCCGGCGAGGACCTGAGCAAGAGCGTCAAGGGCTACGGCGAGAACGTGGAGGACGCCGCACCACAGTTGACGCGGAACCTCGGATTAGCCAGCAACCTTCAAGCCATCCAGAAAGCGCTGGGCTTGCACAACGGAGTCCGCCAATGACATACAACCTGCTCACGGTCGACTCTTTGCCCGCGTCACTGATCACTCTTGCTCTCTCATCATGTCTGCGGGTGGAATCGCACTCCGTCGATGTCGCCAATGTCGACGGAGATCAGGAGAGTCGCAACTGGGATGCTCTCGCCCTCTGCGACTACGCCCTCACCCTCGGGGACGTTTCGCTCTCCCTGGATGTCTTCGTCCAGGATTCCGCCCCCCACAGGCCGACAGAGCCGGAGTTCGCCTCGTCCTTCGCCGCTGCCGCGCAAACCTTGGTCCTCTATCCCACCGAAGAGAACATCCCCAGCGCGTACTGGCTGGTGACCCCAACCGGTTCGACAACCCGAGCCCGCCTTCTTCAGTCGGACGACGACCAGCCCCGCCACTCCCTCGATGCCGTCGAGGCCACGGTCCCCCAACTTCCCGACGTTCGCGTCATGCAGCTTCCAGAAATCGCCCGCGAACAACCCGTCTCCACACCTGTCACCTCGGAATTCATTCAAAAAATGTCCCGCCTGCGAGATTCGAAGGAGGAGGCAAGGGAGTTCGAGCTGTCCGACGGACCGGGATCCCCCTCATACAACGCCCGAACCCTCCTCGCCGAGTGGGAAAGAATGGTGGGCCGAATGGAGTCGGGCTGGCATCCGACCGGAAAAAATCCGATCGACCTCTACTCCGAGGCCCTGCTCTCGCGAGACCTAATCGAGACAATTTCCGGGCAGCTCTCCGAATCCGTTGCCGATCTCTCTTGCACAGTTCCGTCCGGAAGGTCGACGAGAGATTCAAAGAGCACACCGTCCGGGACGACCAGTGGGCATCCATATCGGGACTTTCAAATTCCCTCACCGATCTCAACGAATCCAAGTGGTGGCGGAAAAGAAAACCCCGCAATCCACCATGGGGAGAGAGTGAGCAGAATTGAGGAGCTGGTGAACACCCAACCCTGAAACAACCCTCAAGAGAAAATCGTATAGTCGAACGGGTTGCGAATCCTCACGGGACAGCTCTCCTGATTCGCTTCGAAGGCGCAGCGACCCCCTCCCACCCAGCGTCCCGACTTTCCCCTGAGGAGCCCCTATGGCCTTTCTGATGCGCGCTCCGCATCATTGCGGATCCTGGTCCTGGGATCTCGACGAAGCAATGCCCGCGGGATTCGATTCGGCACTGACTGCGGCAACAAAAATCATCGGCATCCTGAATCGCTTCGAGCTGTTCTCCCCAGTGACACTTGAATATAAATGGCACATTCCTAAATCAGGCCCTACCGGAGTGGGGACCTGTCTGATAATCGCTGATTCCCTGGATGAATCTTCACTTCTCGAAAGAGTACGGGGAAGTCGCCCCACCGCTTTTCCGGACGCCGAAGTAGGAATTCTTCACTTTACTGGCTCCGGGGCCTGGTCCGATGCCAAGGGAAACCTGCGCCGGGAGGCTCGTCTGATCGATCTCTCGGTCAGCCCCTCACCCTTCAGCCTGGTTGCCGAACTCTCTGTTCACCACGACATCTGGAGCTGGTTCGACTTCTCCGGCCATCCGCATCCCGAGGTGTACAGCCGAAACGCACCACGGCTGGCGGATGCGTTGCGGGAGGTTACCTCGACCCTGGGCGTGAAGCCCGAAGTGGGCGAACCGACGTACTTCGGCCATGCCGTCGGCTACGGCATCTCCACTCCGGACGCCGACAGGAACGGTCTGGGACTCGATGTGACCGATCACCTCTGAACCATCGCGGGAACTGCCCCTGTCCCAGACCATCCAACGATTCCCGGAGTACAGCGCGCCCCAGGACGTCATCACCCTCAGGGCCGTTCCTCTGAGCAAGCACACTGGCACACAAATCCCCTTAATCATTGAGGTTGGCAGGGATGGGGACTGGACGCACAAGGGGTAGGCGTGACCGGATGGGGCATCAGTCCGAGCGGAGTGAAGTCGTGCTCTCGTTGATGGAGCTAGCCGGCAAGGATCTAAGCAGGAGCTTCAAGGGCTACGGCGAGAACGTGGAGGACGCCGCGCTCAACGCGGGCACGATCAGCAGGCCGTACAGGATCACCCCGCGCGCCAAGGCCGACCCGAAGGGCGTCCGGTGATTACGACCAACGCCGTGGGCAGCTGGTTCTGGGAAACCAGGATGGGGGACCCGGATCAGGACCTGGCGCTACGGTGCGGCGGCATGGCCCTTCACACATGGCGGGCCATGCGGCCCATCGGAATCGTTCAGAGTTACGCAACGGCCGATGTCACCTCTCGTGCCAGGAGTAATCCTTCCATCCTCTTCACCCGAAAGCGGGTACGTACAACACTTGCCGAGGCTACGAATGAGAGCACTTTCTTCGAAGCCCTGAGTTCGGCCCCGAAAGAAGGAGTCGGCTCCGTGGAAGTAAGTCTGGCCGTTCCAGGCACCTGCATGCGCACCGGGATGCCTCATCGGGTCGAAAAATTCTTCACGATCTCAGTCGAAGGATGGGAAAATGGAGCGGCTACTGTAACGCTCGACACATACAGCGATGCCTGGCTTTCTCATGATCTGCGCGGACATCGGCAATCAGGAATCCAGAGGGAGAATGCACCCCGTCTGAATGCCGCCATCACGGCAATCACACAGGCTCTGGAAGCCGAAGTCGTCCCTTCAGGTTTCACCTCCTACGGAATCCCTACCGAAGACGGGTTCGAATATTTTCCGGATGATGATCCAGACACTTTGGATTCCTGGTACATGGCAGAGATCCCACGCCGGACAGCCTGGCTCAGATCTCACCTTCCACCGAGTTCACCTTTCTTCGAGGCAGAGACCGATAAGCCGGTCACCTGCGTGGAGGTGGCCGAGGGCAGTCGCACCCTCGGCTATCTCTGGGCAGCGGAAGATGGACTCGCAGCAGGGTTCGAGCCCCGCACCCCGGCGGGCGACGAGGCCATCGATGCCGCACAGAGCTGGTTGCTCTACCTCGGAAGGGCAAAGCACCACAACCTGACACCTGGTCAGGCGATTTCCGAGTCCGGGTCCTGGCCCGGCAGCGCCCACTCCGGAAGTGCTTTGCCAGAGACTCGAAGAGTCTTCTCCTCGCTGGAGGAGCTGCAGGATCTTTCAGGGCGCGAATGATAATTTGATTCGCGGAGGCACACGTGCCCAGGACGTCATCGCCCTCACGTCGCGGATGCCGGACACCAGGACGCTGATGGCCGGACTGGCCGCCGGTCCTCGGACCGGCGGTTCTTGTTGTCATCCATCGGTTGTGAACGGAGGCGGACATGTTCCCCGAGACGACCCTGCGCAGCAGACGGTTGGTCCTCCGCGCCTTCAACAGCGGGGACGTCCCGGACGCATACGCGAGCTGTTCGGACTCCCTCACTCAACAGTGGCTTCCGCTGCCCCGGCCCTACACGCTGGGCGATGCCACAGCCTGGTGCACCACGACGGCACACGCGATGCGGGAAAGCGGCGACGGCATCCAATTCGCCATCGTCGATGTCGGCACCGACCGCCTGGTGGGCCAAGTCGGTTTGAAGAAAACGGACTGGCGGGCGCTGACGAGCGAAGTCGGCTACTGGGTGTCGCCCTGGGCGCGCGGGCACGGCATCGCGGCCGAGGCGACCCGCGCGCTCGCACTCTGGCTCCTGGCCGACCAACGCTTCCAACGGCTGGAGCTGCGGGCCGCCACCGCGAACACCGCGTCCCAGTCAGTAGCCCTCAAGGTCGGTTTCCATCGCGAAGGCACCCTTCGCAACGCCGGTTTCGTGCACGGAGGCCGAGTCGACCTGGTTCTCTTCTCCCTCTTGCCCGGTGACGTATCGCCCGGCACCCTCCGGGCGTCGGGCAGCCCCGCGAAGCGCCGCTAGCTTTCGGCTCGCGCCGGGGCCCGGCACCGGCGGGCGGTACCGGGCCGGCCCCGGGGCTCATGCCTCAGGGCCGCCGGTGAAGAAGGCGGTGAGGGCCGGGGCCAGGTCCTTCGGGGCGATGGTGTGCTCCTCGCCCGGGAAGACCTGGAGGGTGAAGTTGTCGCCCGTACCGGCGAGTTCACGGGCCCCGGTGAGGATGTGCGGGGCGCCCGCGTCGCCGCTGCCGACGAGGACGGGGACGGTCACCGACGCCCACCGGTCGAGCGGGAGGGGGCGGCCGGACATGGTGTCGCCCATGACCCTGCCGTCGTAGGAGAGGGTGCGGGCGACCGCCGCCATTCCCGCCCAGAAGGGGGCCTGGCGCATGCCCGCGACGGCCTCGTCGGGCAGGTTGATCGCCGCCGTCATGAAGTAGGCCGCGGCGTCCCCGTACGCCTCGCGGGCCACGAGCTCCGTCAGGTGCTCCACGTAGTCGGCGGGCAGCGGCGGGCGGCTGTCGTCGGTGATGAACGGCGACTCGTACAGCGCCAGGCGCGGTACGGCGCTGCCGGAAGCAGTGGCCTCCAGGGCGAGGACGCCGCCCGAGGACATCCCGAAGAGCATGGCCGACCCGCCGCCCGGCCCCTCGATCAGCGCGTCCAGATCCTCGATCTCGCGCCGCACCTCGTACGCCGCGCCGTCCCCGCTGTCGCCACGGCCCCGGCGGTCGTAGGTGATCACCGTGAAGTGCCCGGCCAGCAGGGCGGCCAGCTCGGCCGAGTCCGCGCGGGTCATGAAGGCACCGCCGACGAGCACCACCGCGGGGCCCGAGCCCTGCCGCTCGAAGGCGATGGCCGTGCCGTCGGCCGAGAACACCTGATCCATTGCGCAACCCCCATCGACATGCGGTGCGGAGCCCGCCCCGCACCACGGAACTGGACGGTACAGTACCCACGCGGGTACTGGTCGGTCCAGTACCCTCCGGGGAACGGCGGACTGGAACGACGAGACGAACGAGAGAAGGAGCCGACGATGGACAGCCGGTCAGCGCGCAAGCACCAGGCGATCCTGGACGCCGCGACCACCGTGTTCCTGGACAAGGGGTACTCGGGGACGAGCATGGACGACATCGCGAGACTGGCGGCGGTGTCCAAGCAGACCGTCTACAAGCACTTCGCCGACAAGGAGAAGCTGTTCGCGGAGATCGTGCTGGCCACCACCGATCGCGTCGACGCCATGGTCGACCTGGTGGCCGACATCCCCGTCGACGCCGACGCGCTGGACGAGAACCTGACGCGTCTCGCCCGTCAGTTCCTGACGACCCTCACCCAGCCCCGGGTGATCCAGCTGCGGCGCCTGATCATCGCCAACGCCGACGCCTTCCCCGAGCTGGGCGCGGCCTGGTACGAGCAGGGCTTCGAGCGGGTCCTGGCCACCCTCGCGGCCACCTTCCGCAACCTCACCGACGAGGGGCTGCTCAAGGCCGACGACGCGATGCTGGCCGCCCACCACTTCGCCGGGCTGCTGCTGTGGATCCCGGTGAACCGGGCCATGTTCCAGGGCGCCGCCCTGAGCGGCGGGGCCGCTGGGGCCGGGGCCGGTGCCGGGGTCGCTGCCGAGATCGACCGGCTGGCCGCCGCCGGCGTCCGCGCCTTCCTCGCCGCGTACGCCTGAGCCCCGGGCCCGTCCGTTACGCCGGCGCCCCGGGCTTGTACGTGTCCAGCCAGGCCGGGAAGTCGGTCAGGGACGGGAGGATGACGTCCGCGCCCTCCGCCAGGAGCTCCCGGGCGTCGCAGGGGCCCGTGGGGACGCCGACCGAGAGGGCTCCGGCGGTACGGGCGCCGCGCACGTCGCCGGTGTGGTCGCCGACGTAGATGTGCGCGCCGTGCTCGCGCAGGGCGCGGGCCTTGGCCTCGGCCCACAGGCCGCCGATGACCGCGTCGGGTTCGATGCCGAGGTGGATCAGGTGGAGTTCCGCGTTCGGGCCGTTCTTGGCGGTGACGACCACCGCGCGGCCGCCCCGGGCGCGGATCGCGTCGACCGCCTCGCGGGCGCCCGGGAGCGCCCGGGTCGGGGCTATCGCGTACGTGGGGTAGAGCGCCCGGTAGCGGTCGGCGACGGCGGGCACGTCCCCGGCCGGGAACCAGTTCCGCAGCTCGTCCTCGACCGGCGGGCCCAGCCTGCTCACCACCAGATCGGCGTCGATCGGCGTGCCCGTCTCGGCGGAGAGCGCCAGATAGGTGGCCCTGATGCCGGGGCGGGAGTCGATGAGGGTCATGTCGAGATCGAACCCGACCGTGAGGGGGTGGGAGGGGGACGTGGGGTGTGAGGACATGACGTCCATTGTTCCCGAGCGCGGGAGCCGGGCGCGGGCGTCGGGAGCGGGAGGCGGGGTACGGGAGGCGGGTGGGGGCCTTCGGCCCCGGAACGGCGGTGCTTAGACTTAGCCAAGGCTTACCTTCGCGATGTTCTCAGCCGTCTGTTCCTTGCCACTTCGTTCCTCGTAGCTCCGCCCCTCGCAACTCCGCCCCTCGCCCCGCACCTCCGATTCTCGTCACGTGATTGGGTCCGATGTCAGCCGCCGCTCCACGCCGCTCCAGACGCGCTCTCGCGACGGCGGCGGCCGTCGTGGCGCTGCTGGTGGCGGTCCTCCTCAGCCTGGCCGTGGGGGCCCGTTCCATACCCCCGGCCGAGGTCTTCGACGCCCTGCTGCACGGCGGGCACTCCGACAACGCCGAAGTCGTACGGAACATGCGCGTGCCGCGCACCCTGATCGGCCTGATGGTCGGGGTCGGGCTGGCCCTCGCCGGGACGGTGCTCCAGGGCATCACCCGCAACCCCATCGCCGACCCCGGCATCCTCGGGATCAGCCAGGGCGCCTCGGTGGGGGTGGTGCTGGCCATCGCGTTCGCCGGGGTCCACACGCTGACCGGGTACGTGTGGTTCGCCTTCGCGGGCGCGGCGATCGCCTCCGTCGCGGTGTACGCCATCGCGTCGAGCGGGCGCGGCGGTGCCACGCCGGTGAAGCTCGCGCTCGGCGGGGCCGCGATCAACGCGCTGCTGGTCTCGGTGACCTCGGCGGTGCTGACGACGAAGGCGTCCGCGCTCGACGAGTTCCGCTTCTGGCAGGTCGGCTCGCTCGGCGGGCGCGAGGCCGTGGTGGCGGGGCAGATCTGGCCGTTCCTGCTGGTCGGAACGGTGCTCGTACTGTCCGTCGCACGCGGTCTGGACGCGCTGGCGCTCGGCGAGGACGTCGCCAAGGGGCTCGGGCAGAACGTCGCGACGGTCCGGATCCTCGGCGGCGTCGGCGCCACCGTGCTGACCGGGGTCGGGGTCGCGGCGGCCGGGCCGATCGCGTTCATCGGCCTCGCCGTCCCGCACATCGCCCGCGCCGTCGTCGGCACCGACCACCGCTGGGTGCTGCCGATGGCCGCGCTGATCGGTCCCGTGATGCTGCTGGTCGCCGACGTGATCGGCCGCGTCGTCTTCCCGCCGAGCGAGGTCCCGGCGGGGGTGATGACGGCGCTGATCGGCGTTCCGTTCCTGGTCACCCTCGTACGCCGGAAGGCGGTGCCCGCATGAGCGTCGAAACCGAGGCGCGGGCGGGGGCGCCGGTACGGGTGCGGCCCGCCGGGTACCACGTCGTACGGATCGGGGCGCGGGGACGGTTCCTGCTGCACCGGCGGGCCGCGCTGGTCGCCGGCGCGCTCGTGGTGGCGCTCGCCGTCGTCTGCGTCGCCTACCTCTGCGTCGGCGAGAACTTCGTGGCACCCGGCGAGGTGCTGAAGGTGCTGCTGGGGCAGCCGTCCTCGAACGAGCTGGTCGTCGGCACGCTGCGGCTGCCCCGGATGGTGACCGGGCTGCTGGTCGGCGTCGCCTTCGGGATCGCCGGGGCGCTGATCCAGACCGTCGCCCGCAACCCGCTGGCCAGCCCCGACATCATCGGGATCAGCCAGGGCGCGAGCGCGCTCACGGTCGGCGCGATGACCTTCGGCATCACCTCGTACACCGTGCTGCCGTACCTCTCCGTGCTCGGCGGGGTGGTGGCGGCGGCGCTGGTGTACGTCTTCGCCTGGCGCGGCGGGCTGCACGCCACCCGCTTCGTCCTCATCGGCATCGGCTTCGCGATCGCGCTGCGCTCGGTCACCACCCTGTTCCTGACGAAGGGCGACTACCTGGTCGCCCAGCAGGCCAAGATCTGGATGACCGGCTCGCTCAACGGCCGGGGCTGGGCCGAGGCCACGCCGCTGCTGTGGACGCTGCTGGTCCTGCTGCCCGCCGTGCTGTGGGCGGCCCGCGCCCAGCGCACCGTCTCCATGGACGACGACACCGCGACCGCGCTCGGGGTGCGGCTCGGGCGGGTGCGGCTGGGGCTGGTCGCGCTCGGCGTCGTCCTGGCGTCGGTGGCGACCGGGACGGCCGGGCCGGTGGACTTCGTGGCGCTGCTCGCCCCGCAGATCGCCCGCCGGATGACCCGTACCGCGCAGATCCCGCTGCTCTGCTCGGCGCTGCTCGGCGCGGTCATCGTGGTGTTCGCGGACCTGCTGGCGCGCAGGCTCTTCTCGCCCACCGAGCTTCCGGTGGGCGTACTGACGGCGGCGGTCGGCGCCCCGTATCTGATCTGGCTGATCATCCGAGGCCAGGGTGGCGGTCGCGGCCGCAGTGGAGGAACGGCATGACTTCGACCCGTACGGTGTCCGGGACCCCGGACCCTTCCACGAACCCGTCCGCGTCCCCGGACCCGGTGGGCGGGCGGCTCACCGCACGGGGGCTGACGCTCTCGTACGAGGAGCGCACCGTCGTCCACGAGCTGGACCTGACCGTGCCGGACGGGCAGGTCACCGTCATCGTCGGGCCGAACGCCTGCGGCAAGTCGACCACCCTGCGCGCGCTCGGCCGACTCCTCAAGCCGCGCGGCGGGGCGGTCCTCCTCGACGGCACCGAGCTGTCGAGCATCCCCACCCGGAAGATCGCCCAGGCCATCGGGCTGCTGCCGCAGACCCCGGTGGCCCCGGAGGCGATCACCGTCAGCGATCTCGTCGCGCGCGGGCGCCAGCCGCACCAGCACTGGTGGCAGCAGTGGTCGGACGAGGACGAGCGGGCGGTGACGGAGGCGATGGAGCGAACCGACATCACCGCGCTCGGCGAGCGGTCCGTGGACGAGCTGTCCGGCGGCCAGCGCCAGCGGGTGTGGATCGCGATGGCGCTCGCCCAGGAGACCGATCTGCTGCTGCTCGACGAGCCGACCACGTACCTGGACATCGCGCACCAGGTGGAGGTGCTGGACCTGGTGCGCCGGCTCACCGCCCCGGCGGCGGACGGCAGCCGGGGCCGGACCGTGGTCACCGTGCTCCACGACCTCAACCAGGCCGCCCGGTACGCGGACCACCTGGTCGCCATGAAGGCGGGCCGGATCGTCGCCGAGGGCCGCCCGGCGGACGTCGTCACGGCCGGGCTCGTCCGCGAGGTCTTCGGGCTGGAGGCGGTGATCGTCCCGGACCCGGTGACCGGTTCGCCGCTCGTGGTGCCGGGCGCGCCCTGGCAGCCCGGCACATCGGGCGACTGAAACCCGGCGTCGGCCCCGTGGACGACCGGCCCCCGGGCCGGCCACGCGGACGAGCGACCCGTTCGAACCCACGACAGGAAAGCACGACAAGAAAGCAGGCAGCCCATGACCGCCACCCCCCTCACCCGCCGTCGCGGCCTCGCGCTCGGCGTGCTCTCGCTGGCCGGGGCGCTCACCCTCTCCGCCTGCGGTTTCTCGGAGTCCGGCGGGAGCGCCAGCGGCTCCGGCGACTCCGGGTCCGACGCGGCCGGAACCCACACCGTGAAGACGGCCATGGGCGACGTCGAGGTCCCCGCGCACCCGAAGCGCGTCGTGGTCCTGGACACCGGCGAGCTGGACTCCGCGCTCACCCTCGGGGTGCGGCCGGTCGGCGCGACGCACTCGGCGTCGGAGGACGGCTTCCCGTCGTACCTGCCCGCGAGCGCCACGAAGGGCATCAAGGAGGTCGGTGAGATCGCCAACCCCAACCTGGAGACCGTCGCCTCGCTGAAGCCGGACCTGATCCTCACCAGCAAGGTCCGCGACGGCGACCGCTACGAGCAGCTGCGCGCCATCGCCCCGACCGTGATGACCGAGTCCACCGGCACGGCCTGGAAGGAGAACTTCCAGCTCCACGCGGAGGCGCTCGGCAAGCAGGCCGAGGCCAAGGAGGCCGTCGCCGCCTACGACGCCCACGTGGCGAAGGTGACCGAGGCGATCGGCGGGAAGAAGAAGGCCGCCGCGACCGAGGTGAACTTCGTCCGCTTCGTCGAGGGCGCCGACATCCGGATCTACGGCAAGAAGAACTACATCGGCTCGATCCTCGCCGACCTCGGGGTGGGCCGCCCCGCGATCACCGACAAGGCCAAGGACGGCTTCTCCTACGACGTGTCGCCGGAGAAGATCGACCTGGCCGACGCGGACGTCGTCTTCACGTCGACGTACGGCGACCCGGCGAAGGCCGGCACCGACAGGACGATGAACAGCGGGCTGTGGAAGAACCTGCGGGCATCGAAGAACGGCAAGGTCTTCAAGGTCGACGACCGGCTCTGGATCGCGGGCATCGGCTACACCGCGGCCGACAGGATCCTCGACGAGTTCCAGGCGAAAATGGCGACGGCCGGCTGAGGCCCCGCGCCTCCCGCCGCTACGACCGCGGCCTCCGCGCGCGCCAGATCAGGTAGAGCGCGGAGGCGACGGCCGCTCCCCGGACCGCCCACGGCCAGGTCTCGTCGATCGCGGCGTTGAGCTGCCCGGCCGCGACGGGCTCGCCCCAGCGGCCCTCGGTCCGGCCCCACAGCCAGAGCAGCGCACCCGCCGCGACCGTGCCCGGCAGCCCCATCGCGGCCCACTTCGCCTCCGTGCGGGAGAGCGTGCGCGAGCTGTACGCGAGGAGCCAGCCGCCGCCCAGGGCCAGCCAGGAACCGGTCACGGCGCCCGCCACCAGGAGCACCGCCGCGAGGAAGAGCAGCGGATGGGTGATCCGGCGGCCGCCCTCCCGCTCCTCGCGCGGGGCGCGGCGGACGAGGCGCAGCAGGCGGCGCGGCTTCCCGGCGGGCCGCCCGTCGTCCCCGGCCCCCGCTTCCTCGCCCGGCTCCTCCGCGTCCTCCGCGTTCTCCGCGTCCTGCTCCGCCTCTTCCTCACCTGGTTCGGAGGGCGGAAGCGGCCGGCGGAGCATGGCCGGGATCTCCACCCCGCCGCTGAACCCGGGTACGTCGACGCCCCGGCCGAACGGCACCGGATCGACACGCCACCAGTCGGGCTCGCCCCGGGAGGGCCCCAGCTCGTCCGTACCGGCCCGGTGCGGCGGCAGGGGGCCCTCGTCGGCCATCGGCTCCGGCGGCACTCCGGCGTCCGCCGCCGGGGCGGGGGCGTCCTCGGGGGCGCTCTTGCGGAGCAGCCCTCGGCGGGGGCGGGGCACGGCGGGGCGGGGCTCCGGGACCACCGGGGCTGCTGGGGCCTCGGGACGTCCCGGCCCGCCGCTGTCGTCCGGGGACGCGCCGCCGCCCGAGGCCGCGGCGGCCACCAGTTCGTCCGGGGAGCCGAGGCGGCCGATGATGCGGCGGACCGTCGCCGGGCTGTCCCCGGACGCCTTCCCGCGCTGCCGGTCGATCTCGCCCCGGACCTCCGCCACCAGCCTCATCCGGTCCGCCGAGGACATCTGGCGCTGGTGAGCCAGGTCCCCGACCCGGCTCAGATAGTCGTAGACCAGCTGGTCGCTCTCGATGCCCACGTACGCGTCCCCTCCTGAAGCCTGCACCGAAGGTAGCGCCCTCGGGCCCCTCCGGAGCGGCTACCGTGGGGCGGATGGGGACGACCACACCACCACGGACGCTCGCCGAAGCGCTCCGCGCCCGGGACGACGCGTCGCTGGCCGCACTGCTGCGGGCCCGCCCCGACCTGCTCAACCCGGTGCCGGGCGACATCACCCAGCTCGCGACCCGGGCCGGTACCCGCGCCTCCGTCGTCCGCGCGCTGGAACGGCTGGACCGGTTCGCCCTCCAGACCGCCGAGGCGCTCGCGGTGGCCGCCGAACCCGTCCCGTACCCGACCCTGCTCGCCCTGCTCACCGGCGACGGACCGGACGGCGACCCGGACCAGGCCGCTGAGCGCGCCCCGGACGCCGGGGCCACCGCCGGGGCCGTCGCCGGCGCCCTGCCCCGCGCCCTGGCCACCCTGCGCGAACAGGCCCTGGTCTGGGGCGAGGACGACCGGCTGCGGCTGGTCCGTACGGCGCGCGAACTCCTCGCCCCGTCCCCGCAGCACCCCTCCCCCACCGGTCTCGGGCCGACCGTCGCCGAGGCGACCTCCGGCATGTCCCCGGGCCGCCTCCAGGAGATCCTGGCCGCCGCCGGACTGCCCGCCACCCACGATCCGGTCTCCGCCGTGCAGTCCCTGACCGGGCTCTTCACCGACCGGGCCGCGATGGGCGCGCTGCTCGACACCGCCCCGGCCGAGTCCCTGGCCGTACTGGACCGGCTGGTGTGGGGGCCGCCGTACGGGGAGGTCACCCCGAACCCCGCCCCGCCGGTGACCTGGCTGCGCGACCGGGGGCTGCTGCTGCCGGTGTCGGCCCGCACGGTGGTGCTCCCCCGCGAGGCCGCCCTGCATCTGCGGGCCGGGCGCGCCCACCGGGTGCCGGAGCCTGAGCCGCCCGTCGTGACGGCCGCCGCCCACCGCGATCCACAGGCTGTGGACAACGCGGCGGCCGCCCAGGCGTTCCTCGCGGTGAGCACCGTCGAGGAGCTGGTGAAGAGCTGGGACGGCGGCGGACCGCCGATACTGCGGGCCGGCGGGCTCAGCGTCCGCGAGCTGAAACGGACCGCCGCCACCCTGGACGTCCCCGAGCGGACCGCCGCCTTCTGGGCCGAACTGGCCTATGGGGCAGGGCTGTTGGCCTCCGACGGCGAGGCCGACGAACGGTACGCGCCGACGCCCGCGTACGACGACTGGGCCGCCCTGCCCGCCCAGGAACGCTGGGCGGAACTGGCCACCGCCTGGCTGACCGCCACCCGCGTCCCCGGACTCGTCGGCGGCCAGGACGCCAAGGGGCGGACGATGGCCGCGCTCGGGCCGGGGCTCGACCGCTCCGCCGCGCCCGAGGTACGCCGCCGGGTCCTCACCCTCCTCGCCGGGCTGGAGCCCGGCACCGCGCCCGCCCCGGAGACCGTCCTCGCCCGGCTCCGCTGGGAACGCCCGCTGCGCGGCGCCGCCTCCGCCGCCGCCGACGACGGCACCGCCGACCTGCGGTCCCGGGTCGCCCTGTGGACGCTCGACGAGTCGGAGCTGCTCGGCATCACCGGCCGGGGCGCCCTCGCCGCCCCCACCCGGGCCCTGCTGGACGACCGGCCCGCCGAAGCCGCCGCACGCCTCGCCCCGCTCCTGCCCGAACCGCTCGACCACGTCCTGCTCCAGGCCGACCTGACGGCCGTCGCCCCCGGACCGCTGGAACGCCCGCTGGCCGAGGCGCTCTCCGTCCTCGCCGACATCGAGTCGAAGGGCGGCGCGACGGTCTACCGCTTCACCCCCGGCTCGGTGCGCCGCGCCCTGGACGCCGGGCAGTCCGCGGCCGACCTGCACGCCTTCCTCACCGCCCACAGCCGTACCCCCGTACCGCAGCCGCTCAGCTACCTCATCGACGACATCGCCCGCCGCCACGGCCACCTGCGGATCGGCGCCGCCTCCTCGTACGTGCGCTGCGACGACGAGGCCGTGCTGAACGAGATCCTCGCCGACAAGCGCTCCGCCACACTGCGGCTGCGCCGCCTCGCCCCGACGGTCCTGGCCGCGCAGGCCGACCCGGCCTCACTGCTCGACGGGCTGCGCGAGATGGGGTACGCCCCGGCCGCGGAGTCCGCCGACGGCGACGTCCTGATCACCCGCGCAGGTGCCCGCCGCACCCCGCCCCGCACCGCGCCGGCCCCGGTGCCCGAGGGCCCGCCGGTACCGGACGCCACCCTGCTCGACGCGGCGGTCCGGGCCATCCGCGCCGGGGACACGGCCGCCACGGTCGCCCGCAAGGACACCCCGGAATCCCCCGCCACCACCCCCGGCGCCCTGCCCCGCACCACCTCCGCCGAGACCCTCGCCACCGTCCAGGCCGCCGTACTGACCGGTTCGGCGCTCTGGATCGGCTACGTGAACGCGGACGGCGCCGCCAGCCAGCGGGTCATCGCCCCGGTCCGCGTCGAGGGCGGCTTCGTCACCGCGTACGACCACACCGCCGACGAGATCCGCACCTACCCCCTCCACCGCATCACCGGCGTCGCCGAACTCGCGGACGACGTGACGGAGTGACGGCGTGGCCCGGTCCCGGGGCGCCCCCGGACGGACGGGGTCAGCCCCGTGGACCGGTACCGTGCCGCGCCGCCCTCAGCAGACCCACCAGCCGGTCCACGTCCGTCCACGGGTTGTCCGTGTACCCCTTCGCCCTCCGGCGCAGCGCCCCCGCGCGCCTCTCCGCTCCCTCGTGCCTGCCGCTCAGACTCTCGTACGCCAGATGCTTGCGACCGGCCGCGTAGCCACAGGTACCGAGCTTCTCCAACGCCCGCTGCGCGTCGGCCGACGTGCGGTATCCGGACACGTCCTGGAAGTGGAGCAGAAGCCAGAGCTCGAAGCAGGGATTGGTGAGCGCCACCTCGACGCCGTTGCGCCGGGCCAGGTCCAGGGCTTCCGCGAGCCCGTCGTGCGGAACGGGTGCTTCGACGTCGATCACGCACCAGACCTCGTCGTACTCCGTGTACCGGTCGTCCGGCGAGTGGGGCGCCCGCTTCTTGTGCTCGATGGCCGCGCGCACGAGTGATTTCGGCTCGCCGTGCTCCTTGCCGAGGCAGATGGCCAGCGGGAGAGTACGCAGTTCGGCTTTCAGCCCCCGGAAATACTGGACCTCCGTGCACTCCCCCTCGCAGTAGATCAGGAACCTACGCTGCTCCGGGCGCACGCCCTTCGTCCGCCGTAGCGGCTTCCCCCGCTTCACGTCCACCCCCGTACCGCAACGCCGCCGTCATGTCCCGCAGCACATCGTCGTCCAGATGCGGCACCGCCCCGTAACGTCCGCCCAGATACCGCTTCTCCAGATTGTCGGCCTGGCCGCGCACCGAGAACTCGGTCAGGGGGAACAGCCGTGTCGCCAGTGTCTCGGGGTCCTTCTCCGTGAACCAGACCTGGTCCCTGAAGAGCCTCGTCCGGACGTTCCGCCCGAGCAGAGCCGCTTCGTGCGTACTGAACACCAGCTGGGCTCCGGTGACATTGGTCTCGGGCGACTGGAACATGCCCACCAGGGCGTCCACGAGGTAGGGGTGCAGGCGTGCGTCGAGTTCGTCCACGCAGAGGACCCCGCCCCCCATCAAGGTGGTGATCACCGGGCCGATCAGCCCGATCCAGGTACGCGTCCCGCTCGACTCGTAGGCGAGGTCGAGGGGGAACACCCCGTCCGTCGTACGGTGATCCACCCGCACACGCCGCTTCTGGTCCTGCTGGATGCGGACCTTCTCCCCCAGGACGTCCCTGATCGCCCGGGTGATCCGCTTGTGGTCCTCCTGCGCCGCCTCGTCCCACTCCTTGATCTCCAGGCCGGAAACGCCGAGGTCCGCGAAGCGGAGCAGCGCCATCGCGGATTCCGCCGCCGGTTCTCCGTCCTCCGCGAGGCACAGCCGCACGGTGTGGTCGAGGCGCTGCGGGAAGTCCCGGTCCGTCGCCATCCGCAGACCGGACCCGAACCAGCGGAACACCGCCCCCAGCTGTTCGTGCCCCTGGGCCGCCGCCACCGACAGGTAGAGGCTGTTGGGCCTCAGCAACTCGGCGATCAGCTTGCGCCGCCCGGTGAGCCAGCGCCCGAAGACCACCTGCCCCTCGGCGTCACGCTCGTAGAGACGCCGCTGCCGGCCCTCGGGGTAGTAGTAGAGCCACTCCTCGGTCACCCGGTCGTCGTCGGCCGAGAAGCCGAACTGGTGACGCACCCCCGCCACGACGAAGTCCACGGCGAAGGAGCTGGGGTGCGCGGAGGCGTCCCGCCGCAGGGCGAACGGCCGCCGCGGAACCCCACCGCTCGGATCCCAGTGCCGGAACGACGACAGCACCGCCGAACGCATCCAGCCCAGCGCGTCGAGGAGATTCGACTTGCCGGAGGCGTTGGTCCCGTACACGGCGGCGACGGGGACCGCGCTCACGTCGTCCGACAACCTCACCTCGGCACGCTCCGGGCGGTGGTCGCCCACGACGAGCGACAGCTCCTGCTCCTCCCGGAGCGAAGCGTGGTTCGCGACCTGGAACCGAAGCAGCATGGCGACTCCTCCCCGCATTGGACGATGTCGTCAGACAGGCTTTCCCGTCAGTATTCGACCATACTGTTGGCCAAACGACATTGCATAGAGTTGTCACTCCTTCTGCTCGGAGTAACTCACTTCGTCTTCTCCTTCAGTCATTTCCTTCAGTCATCTCCTTCGGTCTTCTTGCTCCTCCTTCTCCTTCGTCTTCTCCCCTCGCCCTGTTCCTCCGGCATTCCCCCAGCCGTGTCGCGTCAACGAGGGCGGCGCGCGTTGAGCCGGGCCGCCTGGCGGGTCAGGTGGTCGCGTTCGGCGAGGTTGGTCGCCCGGTGGGCGGCCTCGGCGTACAGCCGGGCCGCGGTCTCCCGGTCGCCGGCGCGCTCGTGGAGGTAGGCCGCGGCGGCGGTGTGGCGGGGCAGGCCGGCGTCGAGTTCCGCGAGGGCGGCGAGTCCGGCGTGCGGCCCGTCCGCCTCGCCGACGGCCACCGCCCGGTTGAGCCGGACGACCGGGCTGCCGGTCAGTCGGGCGAGCTCGTCGTACCACTCGACGATCTGCGGCCAGTCGGTCTCCCCGGCGCTCGGCGCGTCGGCGTGCAGGGCCGCGACGGCGGCCTGGGCCTGGTACTCGCCCAGCCGGTCGCGGGCGAGGGCGCCCTGGAGGATCGCGATGCCCTCGGCGATCGCCCCGGTGTCCCACCGGCTCCGGTCCTGCTCGGCCAGCGGCACCAGACTGCCGTCGGGGTCGGTCCGGGCGGCGCGCCGGGCGTGGTGGAGCAGCATCAGGGCGAGCAGCCCCGCCGCCTCCGGGTGGTCGACCCGGGCCGCGAGCTGCCGGGTGAGCCGGACGGCCTCGGCGGCCAGGTCGATGTCGCCGGAGTAGCCCTCGTTGAAGACCAGGTAGAGGACGCGCAGCACGGTGGCGACATCGCCGGGCCGGTCGAACCGCACCCCGGACACGATGCGCTTGGCCCGGCTGATGCGCTGCGCCATCGTCGCCTCGGGCACCAGATAGGCGCGGGCGATCTGGCGGGTGGTGAGCCCGCCGACGGCGCGCAGGGTGAGCGCGGCCGCGGCCGAGGGCGTCAGCGACGGATGGGCGCACAGGAAGTAGAGCTGGAGGGTGTCGTCGGCCGAGGGCGCGGGCCCGGCCGACGGTTCCTCGTCGACGAGGTCCTCGCGCCTGCGGCGGGCGGTGTCCGCCCGTACCGCGTCGAGGAAGCGGCGCCAGGCGACGGTGACCAGCCAGCCCTTCGGGTCGCGGGGCGGTTCCTCGGGCCAGACGCGGACCGCCTCGACCAGCGCGTCCTGCACGGCGTCCTCGGCCGCCGCGAAGTCGGCTCCGCGGCGGACGAGGATCGCGAGCACGCCCGGGGTGAGGCCCCGGATCAGTGCCTCGTCCATGGGCGGGGTCACTCCGTGATGGTCGGCGGCTCGGTCAGGAACGGGCGCAGTTCCAGCCACTCGTGGATCGGCCGGCCGCCCGCGCCGGGCGCGGCCGACAGCTCCCCGGCCAGCTCGACGGCGCGCTCGTGGCTGTCGACGTCGATGACCATCCAGCCGGCGATCAGGTCCTTGGTCTCGGCGAACGGTCCGTCGGTGACGGGCGGGCGCCCCTCCCCGTCGTACCGGACCCACTCCCCCTCGGGGGCGAGCGCCAGGCCCTCGACGAACTCTCCGGTCTTCTCCAGCCGGGCCGCGAAGTCGTTCATGTACTGGACGTGCGCCGTGATCTCCTCCGGGGTCCACTGGTCCATCGGTACGCAGTTGACCGCGTCCGGGGCGCCCCGGTAGTGCTTCAGCATCAGGTACTTGGCCATGGTGTCTCTCCTCGTCGGTGCGGCCGGTGCGGTCGCGTTCGTCCCGGGGACGGAGCCGGGTCCGGGTTCTCGACATCCCCGCGGACATCTTTCAGAAGTTTCTTCGAGGACCGGCCCCGGGCTGTGCACCGGACCGTACGCCGGGCCGGTTTCCGCTCCGATGCGGCACACTGGACGTTTGGCCTCATCCCTGGCCGCACCCCGTAGAAAGGGCCGACGCGCGTGACCGGACCCCTCATCGTCCAGAGCGACAAGACGCTGCTCCTCGAAGTCGACCACGACCAGGCCGACGCCTGCCGCCGGGCCATCGCCCCGTTCGCCGAGCTGGAGCGGGCACCGGAGCACATCCACACCTACCGGCTGACCCCGCTCGGACTGTGGAACGCGCGGGCCGCCGGGCACGACGCCGAGCAGGTCGTCGACGCCCTCGTGCAGTACTCGCGCTACCCGGTGCCGCACGCGCTGCTCGTCGACATCGCCGAGACGATGGCCCGGTACGGCCGCCTCACCCTCTCCAAGCACCCGGTGCACGGGCTGGTGCTGACCTCGACCGACCGGCCGGTGCTGGAGGAGGTGCTGCGCTCGAAGAAGGTGCAGCCGCTGGTGGGGGCGCGGATCGACCCGGACTCCGTGGCGGTGCACCCCTCCGAGCGCGGGCAGATCAAGCAGACGCTGCTGAAGCTGGGCTGGCCCGCCGAGGACCTCGCCGGTTACGTCGACGGCGAGGCGCACCCGATCGAGCTGGCCGAGGACGGCTGGTCGCTGCGGCCGTACCAGCGGCAGGCCGTGGAGGGCTTCTGGCACGGCGGCTCGGGTGTCGTCGTGCTGCCCTGTGGTGCGGGGAAGACGCTGGTCGGGGCGGGTGCGATGGCGCAGGCCAAGGCGACCACGCTGATCCTGGTGACGAACACGGTCTCGGCCCGGCAGTGGAAGCACGAGCTGGTGAAGCGGACCTCGCTGACCGAGGACGAGATCGGCGAGTACAGCGGGACCCGCAAGGAGATCCGGCCGGTCACGATCGCCACGTACCAGGTGCTGACGACCCGCAGGAAGGGGATCTATCCGCACCTGGAGCTGTTCGACTCCCGGGACTGGGGGCTGGTGATCTACGACGAGGTGCATCTGCTGCCCGCTCCGGTCTTCAAGTTCACCGCCGACCTCCAGGCGCGGCGGCGGCTCGGCCTGACCGCGACGCTGGTGCGCGAGGACGGCCGCGAGTCGGACGTGTTCTCGCTGATCGGGCCGAAGCGGTTCGACGCCCCGTGGAAGGAGATCGAGGCGCAGGGCTACATCGCGCCGGCCGACTGCGTCGAGGTGCGGGTCAATCTGACGGACTCCGAGCGCCTCGCGTACGCGACCGCCGAGACCGAGGAGAAGTACCGGTTCTGCGCGACGACGGCGACGAAGCGGAAGGTGACCGAGGCGCTGGTGCGGCGGCACCGCGGCGAGCAGACCCTGGTCATCGGGCAGTACATCGACCAGCTCGACGAGCTGGGCGAGCATCTGGACGCCCCGGTGATCAAGGGCGAGACGAGCAATGCCCAGCGCGAGAAGCTCTTCGACGCGTTCCGGTCCGGTGAGATCAGCGTGCTGGTGGTGTCGAAGGTCGCGAACTTCTCGATCGACCTTCCGGAGGCGACCGTGGCCATCCAGGTCTCCGGTACGTTCGGCTCCCGCCAGGAGGAGGCGCAGCGGCTGGGCCGGGTGCTGCGGCCGAAGGCGGACGGGCACGAGGCGCGGTTCTACTCGGTGGTCGCGCGCGACACCGTCGACCAGGACTTCGCGGCACACCGCCAGCGCTTCCTGGCCGAGCAGGGGTACGCGTACCGGATCGTCGACGCGGACGAGCTGCTGGCCGAGGGCTGAGCCCTCGGCTCAGCGGGCGTGGTGGTGGCGGCCGGTCTCTCTGCCGTGGTGCCGGGGGTCCGTCTCGTCGGCGTACTCCCCGAGCACGACCACGTCGAAGGCGGCGCGGACGAAGACCTTGACGGCGCGTACCGCGTCGCCGACGCGGTGGGTACGGGGGTGACCGGTGGCCGCGGTCGCGCCGTGCGCGGGGCCGGTCCTGCGGGGGTTCAGGATGACGGTGCTCATGTGTTCCATGGTCCTGCGCCCGGACCGGCGGGGGTATCGGTCCGGGGGTGGAATTCGGCGGCGCCCCTGGTAGGCCCCTGGTTGCACCCGTCTCCACCCCGTCCCCTACGGGACGTAGGAGCGTAGGGGGGGTACGCGCCCCCGGCACGGCACTCCGGCGACGACGGAGCGGCGTGCCGGGGGTGGTGTTCAGCGCAGCCCGAAGCGCCCGGCCCAGCCGGTCACATCGGCGGTCGTCGCGTTGCCTCCGCACACCACCAGGCCGAGCCGGGCGTCCTCACCGACGCGCTCCAGGACCCGGCGTGCCGCGGGCAGCAGGCATCCGGCGGCGGGCTCGCCCCAGACCTTCGCGTGGTCGGCCAGGTCGAGGGTGCCCTGCACGGCCTCGGCGTCCGTCACCGTGAGCACGTCCGTGACCAGCGCCGAGACGTGCTCGTAGGTGAGCTGTGAGGCACTGGGGGCGCTCAGTGTCGAAACGATCGAGGACAGTTCGACCGGCACCGGCCCGCCGGATGCCAGGGCCTGCGACATCGCTCGCGCGCCCTCGGTCTCCACGCCCCAGATCCGTACCCCGGGGCGGCGCGCGTGCAGCGCGGCGGCGACCCCGGAGATCAGTCCCCCGCCGCCGATGCTGACGAGTACGTCGGTGAGTTCCCCGGCGTCCTCCGCGAATTCCAGGCCGACCGTGCCCTGGGCGGCGACGACGACGGGGTCGTCGAAGGGGTGGACCGCGGTGAGTCCCTTGGCCCGGAAATCGTCCAGGAGGGCGAACGCCTCGTCCATGGTGTCGGCGAGGACGACGCTCGCCCCGGCGGCCTCCGCGACGGCCACGGCGCGGCCCGGAGCGGACCGCGGCATGACGACGGTCGCCTCGATGCCCAGTGCTCCGGCCATGACCGCGGTCGCGATGCCGTGGTTGCCACCGCTGACCGCCACGACACCGGCGGCGCGTTCGGCCCCACCGAGCGCGAGCAGCTTCGCCGTCGCGCCACGCGCCTTGAACGAGCCGGTGCGCTGGAGGAGTTCCAGTTTCACGGTGACGTCCGCGCCCAGGAACGCGGACAGACCGGGGCTCGGCACCGTGGGGGTCCGTACGACATGCCCGGAGATCCGCTCGGCTGCGGCTTCCACGTCCGCGACAGTAACCAGCACATTCGCCTCCGTCACACGATCCGAGCCGCGACAGCCGGGGATCCGTGTCGTCCACGGCACGGGGCGGCGGCCACGCGGCGCCGCTCCCGCACGGGTGGGATCGTCCGGGCGGCAGTTCGATCACCCTACGCCGTCCGTGCCCCGGTCGGCACGGGCCTCGGGACCGGGCGCCGGCCTCCGACGGGGCGCCCGCGGGGGACGGTGGCGGCTCCGGTCGGAATTCGTTGGCCTCGGCCCGGACCGGTCGATACAATCGCCGGTCTGCCCGCCTCCCGCACCGTGGTACCGGCGGCCCGCGAGGGTCCGTGCCGGCAGCCGGGGGAGCGCCGCCGACCGGACGGAAACCGGTCGACACCCCGACGCGCGCCCGTCGCGCGTACCCGTGATCGATCCCTCAGCGGACCGTACGGCCCGCGCAGTGAGCGGGTCGGCACGGTCCGCCGTCCTGCGTTGAAAAGCCGGAGGCGACACCGTGCCCGCGCACGAACTCGAGAACGACAGCACCACCGATCCGCTGGCCCGCGAGCGCGCCCATCTCACCGCGTCCCGCGCCGCGCTGCGCGCCATGCGTGAGGACGCCCAGGCCCTCGACATCCGCGACGTGACCGCGAACTGGGTCAACGCGGCCGTCCTCCAGGCCCAGATCGACGAGCGGATCAAGTCCCTCGCCGACCTCGCCCACACCCCGCTCTTCTTCGGGCGGCTCGACTACCTGCACCGGGTCGGCGGAGAACGGGCGGAAGGCGCGGAGGGCGAGCAGTTCTACATCGGCCGCCGCCATGTCCACGACGCGGGCGGCGACCCGATGGTCATCGACTGGCGCGCCCCCGTCTCGCAGCCCTTCTACCGGGCGTCCCGGAAGGACCCGCAGGACGTCGGGCAGCGCCGCCGCTTCGGCTACACCGGCGGCGAGCTGACGGCGTACGAGGACGAGCACCTGACCGACCCGGCCGAGGCCGAGCAGACCAGCCGCCTGCTCCAGGCGGAGATCGAGCGTCCGCGCGTGGGCCCGATGCGGGACATCGTCGCGACGATCCAGCCCGAGCAGGACGAGATCGTCCGCAGCGGGCTCGGCGGGACGGTGTGCGTGCAGGGCGGTCCGGGCACCGGGAAGACGGCCGTGGGCCTGCACCGGGTGGCGTACCTGCTGTACGCGCACCGGGAGCGCCTGGCCCGTACCGGGACGCTGGTGATCGGGCCGAACCGGTCCTTCCTCCAGTACATCGAGCAGGTGCTGCCCGCCCTCGGCGAGCTGGCGGTGGAGCAGTCGACGGTGGACGACTTGGTGGTGCCCGCCGGTATCGAGGTGCGGGGTACGGACTCGGCCGGGGCGGCGGTCGTCAAGGGCGACGCCCGGATGGCGGAGGTGCTGCGGCGGGCGATCCGTTCGCATGTGACGCCGCCCGAGGAGCCGGTCGTGGTGGTGCGCGGTTCGCGGCGCTGGCGGGTGCCCGCGTACGAGGTCGCCGAGATGGTCGAGGAGCTGCTGGCCCGGGACATGCGGTACGGGGCGGCCCACGAGGCGCTGCCGCAGCGGATCGCGCACGCCGTGCTGGTCCGGATGGAGGAGGCGGGCGAGGCCCCCGACGACCGGGTGCAGAACGCGGTGGCCCGCAACGCCGCGGTGAAGGCCGCGGTGAAGGCGGTCTGGCCCGCCGTGGACCCGGCGAAGCTGGTGCTGCGGCTGCTCGGCGACGCGGAGTTCCTGGCCACGCACGCCGAGGGGCTGCTCGACGCGGACGAGCAGAAGGCGATCCTGTGGACGAAGCCCGCGCGGAGCGTGAAGTCGGCGAAGTGGTCGGCGGCGGACGCGGTGCTGATCGACGAGGCGAACGACCTGGTGGCCCGGACGCACTCGCTGGGGCATGTGGTGCTCGACGAGGCGCAGGACCTGTCGCCGATGCAGTACCGGGCGGTGGGCCGGCGCTGCACGACCGGTTCGGCGACGGTGCTGGGCGATCTGGCGCAGGGCACGACGCCGTGGTCGACGGCGAGCTGGGCGCAGGCGCTGCACCATCTGGGGAAGTCGGACGCGGTGGTGGAGGAGCTGACGGCGGGGTTCCGTGTGCCGCGCGAGGTGATCGCGTACGCCTCCCGGCTGCTGCCGGTGATCTCGCCCGGGCTGGCGGCGGTGGAGTCGGTGCGTGAGTCGCCCGGTTCGCTGGAGGTGCGGGCGGTGGACGGTGCGGACGGGCTGGACGCGGCGGTGGTCGCGGCGTGCGAGGAGTCGCTGGCCCAGGAGGGGTCGATCGGCCTGATCGCGGCGGACGCCCGGATTCCGGCGCTGGCGCGGGCACTGGAGGCGGCGGGGCACGCGTACCTCTCCCCGGGCGAGGAGACGACCGCCGCGTCCCGGCTGACGCTGGTGCCCGCGTCGCTGGCGAAGGGCCTGGAGTACGACTACGTGGTGCTGGACGAGCCGGCCGCGGTGGTGGACGGCGAGGCGGACACCCGGACGGGGCTGCGCCGGCTGTACGTGGCGCTGACCCGTGCGGTGTCGGGGCTGACCGTGGTGCACGCGGCGGACCTGCCCGGGGAGCTGTCGGCGCCCGCGGCCGGCTGAGAGCCCCTCGGGTGACCTTCGACCGGTCAGAGGTCGCCCGACAGGCTCTGAGCGTGCGGGGGCGGGGAGGCCGGGCCCCCGCCCCCGCACGTGTTCCCGTTACGCGTCGAGCACCGTGCGCCACTCGCGTACGGCTGCCGCGTCCACCGGGCCGGACCAGCCGAGCGGGCGGGCGGCGCCGCCGATGTGCACGGCGTCGATCCCGGCCGCCAGCAGCTCGGGCAGGTGCTCCAGGCGCAGGCCGCCGCCCACCAGGATCTGCGGCTCGTAGCCGGGCTGCCCCTTGCGGGCCGCCTCGGCCAGCAGGGTCGGGATGCCCTCGTCGACGCCCCTCGCCGAGCCGGCGGTGAGGTACGTGTCCAGGCCGGGCATGTCCGCGAGGCGCTTGCGCAGCGCGTCCCGGTCGGCGGCCCGGTCGATCGCCCGGTGGAAGGTCCAGGGGCAGCCGTCCAGCTCGGCGATGAGCCGCTCGACGGCGACCAGGTCCGGGCGCCCCCGGTCGTCGAGGAAGCCGAAGACGAACTCCTCGGCGCCCGCCGCGCGCAGCTCGTGCGCCTTGGCCACGAGGACCTCGATGTCACCGGCCGCGAAGCCGTCCGCCACCCTGAGCATCACCCGCAGCGGGATGTCCACCGCTGCCCGGATCTCCGCGAAGGTCGCACAGGACGGGGTCAGGCCGTCCGCCGCCATGTCGGTGACCAGCTCAAGCCGGTCCGCACCACCCGCCTGGGCCGCGACCGCGTCCTCCGCGTCGAGAGCGATCACCTCCAGGACTGCACGGTTGCTCATGGGATCCCAATCCTCCAGGAGACAGCAATAGGTCTAGTCCAATGTCCACCCTACGGGCCGGTACACCGGGGGCGCAGCCTCAATGCCAGGTGAAGATACGTGAGGTCGACCGCACATCCGGTGACCGAACGCACACGTTCCGGGCTCGCACGGCATATCCACCCTTGCGCTTTATAGGGGAGGGGGGTATACATGAGTCAGCAGGGGATACCCCCTGGGGGTATCAACGTCACGGTCAGGGAGGACAACGTGTCCGCGCACATCGCCACACCAGGCACCGACACCGGCACCGCCGCAGAGGTCGAGCTCGCGATCGGCGGCATGACCTGCGCCTCCTGCGCGGCCCGGATCGAGAAGAAGCTCAACCGGATGGACGGCGTCACCGCCACCGTCAACTACGCCACCGAGAAGGCCAAGGTCAGCTACCGGGGCGAGGACGTCTCCGTAGAGGACCTCATCGCCACCGTCGAGAAGACCGGCTACACCGCGCACGAGCCCGCTCCCCCGGCCTCCACCGCGGCGGCGGACCCGGCCGAGGGCGGCACCGAGGGGGCGGACGAGCTGCGGCCGCTGCGCCAGCGGCTGCTGACCGCCGTCGCGCTCGCGGTGCCGGTGATCGCAATGTCGATGATCCCGGCGCTCCAGTTCGACTACTGGCAGTGGCTCTCCCTGACGTTGACCGCCCCGGTCGTCACGTACGCCGCCTGGCCGTTCCACAAGGCCGCGTTCACCAATGCCCGGCACGGCGCGGCCACGATGGACACGCTGATCTCGGTCGGTACGTCGGCCGCGTTCCTGTGGTCGCTGTGGGCGCTGTTCTTCGGTACGGCGGGCATGGTCGGCATGACGCACCCGTTCGAGCTGACGATCGGCCGGACCGACGGCTCCGGGAACATCTACCTGGAGGCCGCCGCCGGGGTCACCGCGTTCATCCTGGCCGGGCGCTACTTCGAGGCCCGCTCCAAGCGGAAGGCCGGCGCGGCCCTCAAGGCGCTGCTCGAACTCGGCGCCAAGGAGGTCACCGTGATCCGCGGCGGCCGCGAGGTGACCGTGCCGACGGCCGAACTCCAGGTCGGCGACCGCTTCCTGGTCCGCCCCGGCGAGAAGATCGCCACCGACGGCACCGTCGTCGAGGGCGCCTCGGCCGTCGACGCCTCCATGCTGACCGGCGAGTCCGTACCCGTGGAGGTCGGTGTCGGCGACCCGGTCACCGGGGCCACGCTCAACGCGGGCGGCCGGCTCGTCGTCGAGGCGACCCGGGTCGGCGCCGACACGCAGCTCGCCCGGATGGCCAAGCTCGTCGAGGACGCCCAGAACGGCAAGGCGGCGGCCCAGCGCCTCGCGGACCGGATCTCCGCCGTCTTCGTCCCCGTCGTGATCGCGCTGGCGCTCGGCACGCTCGGCTTCTGGCTGGGCAACGGCGCGGGCCTGACGGCCGCGTTCACGGCCGCCGTGGCCGTGCTGATCATCGCCTGCCCCTGCGCCCTGGGCCTCGCCACCCCGACCGCCCTCATGGTCGGCACCGGACGCGGCGCCCAGCTCGGCATCCTCATCAAGGGACCCGAAGTCCTGGAGACCACCCGCCGCGTCGACACCATCGTCCTCGACAAGACCGGCACCGTCACCACCGGCCGCATGACCCTCCTCGACGTCCACACCACCGGCACCACCACCGAGAACGAGGCCCTCCGCCTCGCCGGAGCCCTGGAGCACTCCTCGGAGCACCCCATCGCCCAGGCCGTCGCCACCGGAGCCACCGACCGCACCGGCACCCCCCTCCCCACCCCCGAGGACTTCGCCAACGTCCCCGGACTCGGCGTCCAGGGCATCGTCGACGGCCACGCCGTCCTCGTCGGCCGGGAACAACTCCTCGCCCAGTGGGAGATCCACCTCCCGGTGGAGCTGGCCCGGCTCAAGGCGGCCGCCGAGGCCGCCGGCCGGACCGCCATCGCGGTCGCCTGGGACGGCGAGGCACGAGCCGTCCTGGAAGTCGCCGACGCGGTGAAGGACACCAGCGCCGAGGCCATCGAGCGGCTGCGGGGCCTGGGGCTCACCCCGATCCTGCTGACCGGTGACAACCGGGCGGTGGCCGAGTCGGTCGCGGCCGAGGTCGGGATCGAGAAGGTGTACGCGGAGGTCATGCCGGAGGACAAGGTCGACGTCGTCAAGAAGCTCCAGGCCGAGGGCCGTTCGGTCGCCATGGTCGGGGACGGGGTCAACGACGCCGCCGCCCTCGCCCAGGCCGATCTGGGCCTCGCGATGGGGACGGGTACGGACGCCGCGATCGAGGCGGGCGACCTGACGCTGGTCCGCGGCGACCTGCGGTCCGCCGCCGACGCCATCCGGCTGTCGCGCCGGACGCTCGGCACCATCCGCACCAACCTGTTCTGGGCCTTCGCCTACAACGTGGCCGCGCTGCCGCTCGCGGCGGCCGGGCTGCTCAACCCGATGATCGCGGGCGCCGCGATGGCGTTCTCCTCGGTATTCGTGGTCGGCAACTCGCTGCGGCTGCGGGGGTTCAAGGCGGCGGCCCGGAAGGGCTGACAGCCTCGGCACACCTCAGGGCCCGTCCGGCCGAGCACGACCGGACGGGCCCTCGTCGTCGGGCGGCGGGCCCGGCAGCGACACCCGGACGGTGAGTCCTCCCCCGGGGTTGGGGGCCAGCGCCAGGTCCGCGTGGTGGGCGCGGACGATGCTGGCGACGATCGCCAGTCCGAGGCCGTGACCGCGCCGCCCCGGTTCCGGCCCGACCACCCGCCCCCCACCCCGCAGGAACGGTTCGGTGAGCCGGTCGACGGTGCCGGCCACCAGCGGTCCGGCGTTGGCGACGGTCAGGAGCGCGTGGCCGGGACGCGCCGGGTCGGGGCCGGTGGTCAGGGTGAGCGTTCCGTCCGTGGGCAGGTTGTGCCGTACGGCGTTGTGGAGCAGGTTCACGACGAGCTGACGCAGCAGGACGTCGTTGCCGGTGGCCGGGGCCGGGCGGATGTCGGTGGTCAGGGTGACACCCCGCGCCCCCGCCTCCTCGCGGACGGCGTCGACGGCTCCCCGGGCGGTGTCGGCGAGGTCCAGGCGCCGGGTGACGGGCGGGTTGTGGTCGAGCGCGGAGAGTTCCAGCAGGGCGTCGGTGATCTCGATGCCGCGCCGGTTGGTCTCGCTGAGCCGGGAGACGAGCTGCCGGTAGTCCTGGCCCTCGGGGTCGGCCGCGGCCACGTCGAGCATGGTGCGGCTGACGGCGAGCGGGGTGCGCAGCTCGTGCGAGGCGTTGGCGGCGAAACGCTGCTGGGCCTCGAAGGACCGCTGGAGGCGGGCGAGCATGTCGTCGAAGGTGTCGGAGAGTTCGGTGAACTCGTCGCGCGGGCCGGTGAGTCCGATGCGGTGGTCCAGGGAGCCGTCGGCGGCCCGCCCGGCCGCCCGGGTGATCTCCTGGAGGGGGCGCAGGACGCGGCCCGCGATGATCCAGCCGCCACCGAGCCCGAGCAGGGCCAGGAGCAGCAGGGTGACGCCGGCGGCCGCGAACAGGGCCTGAAGGATGTCCGGCCGGGCCGCCAGGGCCGCGGCCTGCGGGTTCACCGCGGTCAGCGGGTAGTTGGGCAGGAAGCGCATGGCCAGGTAGACCACGATCAGGCTGAGCGCCCCCGAGCCGAGGACGAACAGGGCGTAGGTCAGGGTGAGTTTCATCCGGGCGGTCAGCCGCCGCGGCCGCGCGGTCCGCACCGCGCCCCGCTCCGTGTCCCGGGGTTCCCGGCCGGGTGCCGTGCGGCGGTTCACCCCGCGGACCCGGTCGGCCCGTCGATGCGGTAGCCGACGCCCGGCACGGTCTGGATGGCGGAGGGTTCGCCGAGCCGTTTGCGGAGGGTGGAGATGGTGATGCGGACGGCGTTGGTGAACGGGTCGGCGTTCTCGTCCCAGGCCCGCTCCAGCAGCGTCTCCGCGCTGACGACGCCGCCGCGCGCGGTCATGAGGACCTCCAGGACGGCGAACTGCTTCCGGGTGAGCGCCACGTACCGCCCGTCGCGGAAGACCTCGCGCCGGAACGGGTCCAGCCGGATTCCGGCGCACTCGACGACCGGGGGCGTGCTGTCCTTGGGCCGGCGGGCCAGTGAGCGCAGCCGTACGACCAGCTCCTTCAGGTCGAAGGGCTTCGTCAGGTAGTCGTCGGCACCGATCTCGAAACCGGTGACCTTCTGGTCGAGGAGACCCGCCGCGGTCAGCATGAGCACCCGGCAGCCCAGGCGCCGTTCCACGATGGCCCGGCACACGTCGTCCCCGTGCGTACCCGGGATGTCGCGGTCGAGCACGACGACGTCGTACTCGTTCACTTCCAGGCGCTCCAGGGCGGCGTCGCCGTCCCCGGCAATGTCGGAGGCGATGGCTTCGAGCCTCAGACCCGCCTGCACCGCCTCGGCGAGATACAGCTCGTCCTCGACAATCAGCACCCGCATACGGCCTCTCCTGCTCTGCTTCGCACCCGGACCTCTCGCCTGAACCATGCCGGGCCCATCGAAAACGTAGCGCTCCGGACCTATCGAAAACGTATGGGGAAATCGAGACGGCCCCACAACACGGTCCGCTCTTCACTCGGTGCATCGGCCCGCGGCACCCGCCGCCCGCCCCGACCGAGTTTCCCGGAGGCCACCATGCACGACGACCCGGCAGCGAACCCTTCCGCCACGGCGGCGCGCCGCTTCCCCGTCCGGGCGGCGGCAGGGGTGTGCGCGGTCGCCGTGCTGGCGCTCGCGGCGGCATGCGGCACCACGGCCCGGAGCGAACCGGCCGCACGGGCCGTCGCGACGGCGGACCCTGGGCCGGGCAGCACGGCGGCGGGGGTCGCACCGGAGAGCACCGACGGCGGCGACACCCCGCGGGAACGCGACCTCACCCCCTTCGACACCCGGTCCCCGGCCATCGACCGGCTGGACGAGGACCTGCTGGAGGCCGTGCGGAAGGCGGCCCGGGACGCCCGCGAGGACGGCATCGAATTCCGGATCACCTCGGGGTGGCGCAGCAAGGAACACCAGCAGCGCCTGCTGGACGAGGCCGTCCAGAGGTACGGGAGCGCGAAGAAGGCGCGGCAGTTCGTGAACACCCCGGAGAAGTCGGCCCACGTGTCCGGGAAGGCCGTCGACATCGGCCCCACCGACGCCGACGACTGGCTCATCCGCAACGGCGCCGACTACGGCCTGTGCCAGGTCTACAACAACGAGATGTGGCATTTCGAGCTGCTGACCAGCCCCGGCGGCCACTGCCCGACACCGCGGACCGACGCCGCCGGCTGACCGGCGCCGCGACCGGCACCGGTCGGCGACGCGCGTTCCCAGCCCTGGGCCCTTGCCGCGCCCCTCCCTGCTTCCGAGCTTCCGAAGGACATGTCATGGCCGATCTGCGCGAGGACCCCTATCCGGATGTGTACATCGGAGGCGGATTCTCAGACCCCTCTGGTCTCTCCGGTCCCACCGACCCCTCCGACCTCGCTGATCCCTCCGGCCCCACCGATCGCCCCGGACCGATGGCCGATCCCCCGCCCGCCCCGCCGCGCCGGTACGGCCCGGTGCTCCGTACGGGCCGGACCGCGAGCGCCGTCGCGGCGGGGGCGGCGCTCCTGATGGTCGGCCACCCGCTCGTGCCCAACCGGCCGGGCCACCTCGGCAGCCTGCTCGAAACCCTGCTGCCCTGGACCGGCCTGGTCGTACCGGCGCTGCTCCTGACCGCCCTGCTCCGCAGGTCGGTACCGGCCGTCGTCGCCGCCCTTCTGCTCGGGGCCGTGTGGGTCGGGGTGTTCGGGCCCCTGCTCCTCGGCGGAGGGAGCGGCACGAAGCCGGATCTGACCGTGGTCACCCACAACGTCGGCGCCACCAACCCCGACCCCACCGCGACCGCCCGTGCGCTGCTGGCCGCCGACCCCGACCTGGTCGCCCTGGAAGAGATCACCGACGACGCCCTGCCCGCCTACCGCGCGGTACTGGACCGTCGGCTCCCGCACTCCGTACACATCGGCACCGTCGCCCTGTGGAGCCGCTACCCCCTCGCCGAAACCCGCCGTATCACCATCGACCCCGGCTGGAGCCGCTCCCTGCGCGCCCGGGTCCAGGCGCCGACCGGCCCGCTCGCCGTCTACGTGGTCCACCTGCCCTCGGTACGCGTCGGCGCCGCCGGCTTCACGACCGGGCGGCGCGACGCGGCCCTCGCCGCCCTCGACCTCGTGCTCGACCACGAGCGGCGGAAGAAGGTCCTCCTGCTGGGCGACCTCAACGGCGCCACCACCGACCGCCGCCTCGCCCCGTTGATGTCCCGGCTGGCCTCGGTCGAGGACGAGGCGGGCAGCGGTTTCGGCTTCAGCTGGCCCGCGGCCTTCCCGATCGCCCGGGTCGACCACATCCTCGTCCGGGGCGTCGTCCCCACCGACGCCTGGACCCTCCCCGCCACCGGCAGCGACCACCGTCCCGTCGCCGCCTCGCTCAAGACGTAGCACGGGGCGAGCCCTTAGGGTCGGTGCCATGACCGACAGCTCCCGTGCGAACGGTGCCCCCGGCGCGGGGCGCGACGACTCCCTCCGTGAGCGCTGGCGGACGGCGCTCGTCGGTGCGCGGGGCGGCGCCCCCGGCCCCGACCCGGCGCCGTACGCCGACAACCTGCTGGCCCGCTGGGCCGAGCCGCAGCGGAAGTACCACACCACCGCGCACCTGGCCGCCGTGCTCGGCCACATCGACACCCTCGCCCCGTACGCGGCCGACGCGGACACGGTGCGGCTCGCCGCCTGGTTCCACGACGCGGTGTACCGGCCCGACCGGTCCGAGAACGAGGAGCGCAGCGCAGCGCTGGCCGAGCGCGCGCTCCCGGAGGCCGGGGTGCCGGACGGGGTCACGGCCGAGGTCGCCCGTCTCGTCCGGCTGACCGTCACCCACGACCCGGCGGACGGCGACGCCGACGGCGAGGTGCTCTGCGACGCGGACCTGGCGGTGCTCGCGGCGGGCCCGGAGGAGTACGCGGCGTACGCGGCCCGGGTGCGCGAGGAGTACGGGTTCGTGCCCGACGAGGCGTTCCGGGAGGGGCGGGCGGCGGTGCTCCGCCAACTGCTCGGGCTGCCGAGGCTGTTCCGTACCCCGTACGGGGCGGAGCACTGGGAGCCCCGGGCGCGGCGGAACCTGCTGACCGAGCTGGAGCTGCTGAACGGCTGAGCCCGTCGCCCCTGCCGACCGCAGGGCGGGCGACCGGGCGACCGGGCGACCGGAAGATGACAACTACGTAAATCCGACAAGCGCCGGGAATCTGACGGCGCCGGGGGCGGTTGTCTGCTGGCATGCCCGACTCTGCCGCTCGACGCTCCCGCATGCCCCTGGCCGTCTACATCCTGGGACTCTCGGTCTTCGCCCTGGGGACCAGCGAGTTCATGCTCTCCGGTCTGCTGCCGCCCATCGCCGACGACATGAACGTGTCCATCCCGCGCGCCGGACTCCTCATATCCGCCTTCGCGATCGGCATGGTGATCGGTGCCCCGCTGCTCGCCGTCGCCACGCTCCGGCTGCCCCGCCGCACCACTCTGATCACCCTGATCACCGTCTTCGGGCTCGGCCAGGTCGCGGGCGCGCTGGCCCCGACGTACGAGGTGCTGTTCGCGTCCCGGGTGGTGAGCGCGTTCGCCTGTGCCGGGTTCTGGGCGGTGGGGGCGGCGGTCGCCATCGCGATGGTGCCGGTGAACGCGCGGGCCCGCGCGATGGCCGTGATGATCGGCGGTCTGTCGATCGCCAATGTGCTCGGTGTGCCGCTGGGCGCGTTCCTCGGGGAGAACCTCGGCTGGCGGTCGGCGTTCTGGGCGGTCGGCGCGGCCTCCGCCGTGGCACTGGTCGGGGTGGCGACGCTGATCCCGCGGATCCCGCTGCCGGAGCAGAAGCCCCGGCTGAAGCGGGAGATGGCCATCTACCGGGACCGGCAGGTGTGGCTGGCGATCGTGATCACGGCGCTCGCCGCGGGCGGTGTCTTCTGCGCGTTCAGCTATCTGGCCCCGCTGCTGACGGATGTCGCCGGGCTGGACTCGGGCTGGGTGCCGACCGTGCTCGCGCTCTTCGGGGTCGGCGCGCTGATCGGTACGACGATCGGCGGCCGGGTCGCGGACGCGCACCTCTTCGGGGTGCTGATGAGCGGGATCGCGGCCTCGACGGTCTTCCTGGTCGCGCTGGCGCTGTTCGCGTCGAGCCCGGTCGCGGCGGTCGGGCTCGCATTCCTGCTGGGGGTCTCGGCGTTCTACACGGCCCCGGCGCTGAACGCCCGGATGTTCAACGTCGCGGGCGCCGCCCCGACGCTGGCGGGGGCGACGACGACCGCCGCGTTCAACCTGGGCAACACGGGCGGCCCCTGGCTGGGCGGTGCGGTGATCGACGCCGACTTCGGCTTCACGTCGACGGCGTGGGCGGGGGCGGCGATGACGGTGGTGGCGCTGGTGGCCGTGGTGATCGCGCTGCGGCTCCAGGGCGGCGGCCGCTCGCGCCGGGTGACGGGAGCGCCGGCCGCGGTGTCGGAGCCGGTGGAGGCGGCCGCGGAGGTACGCCCCTGATCCCGCGCTCCTCGCGCGTACCGCGCGTACGCCGGTCCCCGGACTCCGCCGTCAGGCGCCGGGGGCCGGTCGTCGTTTGGGGCGGCGCAGCCCCGCCTCCGTGATCCGGCGGACCAGCTCCTTCGAGCCGATCTGCCGGGCCCCGGCCCGTACCGCTTCCTCGTAGTGGGACTCCGGTACGTCGTAGTGGTCCCGGTCGAAGGCCCGGGGCGGGCAGCCGATGGACGCCGCGAAGGCGTGCAGCTCCTCGAAGGACACGTCGCTGACCAGGTGCGACCAGAGCCGGCCGTGCCCCGGCCACTGCGGCGGGTCGATGTACAGGGTCACCGGCGCGGTATCCCGGCCAGCGAACCGACCGGCGCCACCGCCACCGCGGCCTTGGCGCACACCCAGTGCGGGTCCGGCCCCAGCTCGGGTTCGACGTCGAGGGCGTGCGGGTCGCCCGCGTCGCAGACCGGGCAGAGCGGCCAGCGCCCGTACCGTTCGAGCAGGGCGTCCTGCACGTCCTGGGCGACCAGCCCGACCACGAACTCGACGCCATCGGGCCACTGCTCGACCCACCAGCGGCGGTGCGTCACCGCGTCCTCGACCAGCGAGACGATCCCGGCCTCGGCGACGCCCCCGGCGGCGAGATCGGCCATGACCAGCGCACGGGCCGTGTGCAGGGCCTGTTCCAAGGGATTCATCTCCATGGCCCCATTGTCTCCCGCCCGAACGGCCCGGACCGCCGGGCACCGCCCCTCCGCACGGCCGGACGGCCGGGAACGGTCCGCCCCGAACGGCCGGAAGCAGACAGACCGGCGACCAGCCGAAGGAACGGGGACCAAAGGGGGGTTGACGGCCAACCCGGTTGAAAATATCTTTCAAATGTGACCCATGACCTGAAGGAAAGTTTCAGCGCCGAATCCCCGCCCGCCCCGGCGGCCCTCGCGGCCAAGGTACGTACGCTCGCGCCGTCCATGACCCGTTCGATGCAGCGCGTCGCCGAGGCCGTAGCCGGGGATCCGGCCGGCTGCGCCGCCCTCACGGTCACCGGTCTCGCCGAGCTCACCGGCACCAGCGAGGCCACCGTGGTCCGCACCGCCCGCCTCCTCGGCTACCCCGGCTACCGCGATCTGCGCCTGGCCCTCGCCGGGCTCGCCGCGCACCAGCAGTCCGGCCGGGCCCCCTCCGTCACCGCCGACATAGCGGTCGACGACCCGATCGCGGACGTGGTCGCCAAGCTGGCCTACGACGAGCAGCAGACCCTCGCCGACACGGCCGCCGGGCTCGACACGGTGCAGCTCGGCGCCGCCGTGGCCGCCGCCGCCACCGCCCGCCGCATCGACATCTACGGGGTCGGCGCCTCCTCGCTCGTCGGCCAGGACCTGGCGCAGAAGCTCGCCCGGATCGGCCTGATCGCCCACGCGCACACGGACCCGCACCTCGCGGTGACCAATGCCGTCCAGCTGCGCTCGGGCGACGTGGCGATAGCGATCACGCACTCCGGCTCCACGGGCGACGTGATCGAGCCGCTGCGGGTCGCCTTCGACCGGGGTGCGACGACCGTCGCGATCACCGGCCGCCCCGACGGCCCGGTCACGCAGTACGCCGACCACGTACTGACCACGTCCACCGCCCGGGAGAGCGAGCTGCGCCCCGCGGCCATGTCGAGCCGCACGAGCCAGCTGCTCGTGGTCGACTGCCTGTTCATAGGTGTCGCGCAGCGCACCTACGAGACGGCCGCCCCGGCCCTCGCCGCCTCCTACGAAGCACTCGCCCACCGCCACACCCCGCGCCCCCGCTGACCGGGCCCGCCCCGACGGGCCGGGGCGCCCGCAGAGCCGTACGGACCAGAACCGCACCACGCGCGTCCGACCCGCGCGCACCCGAACCGCACGTACCCGAACCGCACGCAACCGACCGAGACGAAGACCGAGAAAGCTGAGCCGCCCCCCATGACCTCCACCACTTCCCCCGACGCCGCCGGCGGATACGGCGAGCTGCGCGCCGAGCTGGCGACGCTCACCACCGAGGCGTTCCGGCCGGAGCTCGCCGAGATCGACCGCCTCGGCACGCTCGACATCGCCCGCATCATGAACGGCGAGGACCAGTCCGTACCGACCGCCGTCGCCGCCCGGCTCCCCGAGATAGCCGCCGCCATCGACGGCACCGCGGCGCGCATGGCCCGCGGCGGCCGGCTGATCTACGCGGGCGCGGGCACCGCCGGCCGGCTCGGCGTGCTCGACGCCAGCGAGTGCCCGCCCACCTTCAACACCGACCCGTCCGAGGTCATCGGGCTGATCGCGGGCGGCCCCGGCGCCATGGTCAAGGCCGTCGAGGGCGCCGAGGACAGCAAGGAGCTGGCCGCCGCCGACCTGGACGCGCTGAACCTCACCGCCGACGACACCGTGGTCGGCATCTCCGCCTCCGGCCGCACGCCGTACGCGATCGGCGCCGTCGAGCACGCCCGCGCCAGGGGCGCCCTGACGATCGGCCTGTCCTGCAACGCGGACTCCGCGCTGGGCGCCGCGGCGGAGCACGGCATCGAGGTCGTCGTGGGCCCGGAGCTGCTCACCGGCTCCACCCGGCTCAAGGCGGGCACGGCCCAGAAGCTCGTCCTCAACATGATCTCGACGATCACGATGATCCGGCTCGGCAAGACGTACGGGAACCTGATGGTCGACGTCCGCGCCTCCAACGAGAAGCTGCGCGCCCGCTCCCGCCGGATCGTCTCGCTCGCCACCGGGGCCTCCGACGCCGAGATCGAGGCCGCCCTCGCCGCGACCGACGGCGAGGTGAAGAACGCCATCCTCACCATCCTCGGCCAGGTCGACGGGGAGACCGCCGCCACGCTGTTGGCCGCCTCCGACGGCCACCTCCGCGCCGCCCTCGCCGCCACGACCGGCACGACCGGCACGACCGGAACCAACTGACCCGACCACCCCATCCGCACCACTTCCCCCCTCGTACCACCCGCACCCCCGCACTGCCTGCACCACCCGCACCCCCCGCACAGCAAGGCCCCCAGCACCATGGCACCAGAAGACAAGAACCGCGCCACCGCCGCCGCGATCCTCCCGCTCGTCGGCGGCGCCGCGAACGTCGACTCCGTCGCCCACTGCATGACCCGGCTCCGGCTGGGTCTGCGCGACCGCTCGCTCGTCGACGACGAAGCCCTGAAGGCGGTCCCCGCCGTCATGGGCGTGGTCGAGGACGATACGTACCAGATCGTCCTCGGCCCGGGGACCGTCGCCCGCGTCACCCCGGAATTCGAACGAATGATCGAGAAGGCTCGGGCGGCGGAGCCCGGCGCACACCACCCTCCGGAAAGCGCCCCCGGAGCCGCCGCCGGAACCACCGACCCCGCGTCGGCCCCCTCCGGACCCGACGCCTCCGCGGCCGGGCTGGCCGCGCAGGGAGCCGCGATGAAGGCGGCGCGGAAGGCGAAGAACGCCACCCCGTTCAAGCTGTTCCTGCGCCGGATCGCCAACATCTTCGTCCCGCTGATCCCCGCGCTCATCGGCTGCGGCATCATCGCCGGCCTCAACGGCCTGCTGGTGAACCTGGGCTGGCTGCCCTCCGTCACCCCCGCGCTGGCCGCGATGGCGTCCGGTTTCATGGCGCTGATCGCCGTGTTCGTCGGCTTCAACACGGCGAAGGAGTTCGGCGGAACGCCGATCCTGGGCGGCGCGGTCGCCGCGATCATCGTCTTCCCCGGCGTCGCGAACATCGAGGCGTTCGGCCAGAAGCTCTCCCCGGGGCAGGGCGGCGTCCTGGGCGCGCTCGGCGCCGCGGTGCTCGCGGTGTACGTGGAGAAGTGGTGCCGCCGCCGGGTCCCGGAGGCGCTGGACGTCCTGGTCACCCCGACCCTGACGGTCCTGGTCTCCGGCCTGGTGACGATCTTCGGCCTGATGTACCTGGCCGGTGAGGTCTCCACCGCCATCGGCACCTTCGCCGACTGGCTGCTCTCCAACGGCGGCGCGGGCGCGGGATTCGTCCTCGGCGGCCTCTTCCTGCCCCTGGTGATGCTGGGCCTGCACCAGGCGCTGATCCCGATCCACACCACCCTCATCGAGCAGCAGGGCTACACCGTGCTGCTCCCGATCCTCGCGATGGCGGGCGCCGGCCAGGTCGGCGCGGCCGTCGCGGTCTACTTCCGCCTCCCCCGCAACGGGTCGATCCGCCGCACCATCAAGTCCGCGCTGCCGGCCGGTCTGCTCGGCGTCGGCGAACCGCTGATCTACGGCGTCAGCCTCCCGCTCGGCCGCCCGTTCATCACGGCATGCGTGGGCGGCGCGTTCGGCGGCGGCTTCGTCGGCCTGTTCAACCAGCTCGGCGACAAGGTCGGCTCCACGGCCATCGGCCCGTCCGGCTGGGCGCTCTTCCCGCTCCTCGACGGCAACCACAGCCTGGGCACCACCGCCGCGATCTACGCGGGCGGCCTGCTGGTCGGCTACCTCACCGGCTTCCTCGCCACATACTTCTTCGGCTTCGGCAAGGACCTGCTGGCGGAGTTCGACGTCGCCCAGGAACCGGCTCCCGCCGCGTCCCCGAACCCGGTCACGGGTACGAGCACGGGCCCCGGGAGCAACGGCCCCGACTCCCCGACGAAGGAACCCGCCGGAGTCTGACCCGCGCCCCCTCCCACGAACTGCTGGGCCACCCGATCACGGGCGGGCGGGGGGCGTCGACGGGAACGGCGCAACGGCGCTGGTACGCCTCGTCGCCGCTCCCGTTCCCGTCGACGCCCCACGCCCCCGTGGTCAACGCGGCGGACCCGGCACCCTCATGGCAGCCTCCCCTCCCGGTTGACCTCCCGGACCCTGGCCCGCAGAACCTCCCGCAACGGTGCCGGGCGCACCGACTCCGGCGGACACTCCCATTCCGGCCCGCCGCCGGGCGCCCGCAACTGCACGTACGAACCGATCGTCCCCATCACGCGCCCCACCCGGCCGTCCCGGATGTCCACCGCGAACGATCCCGGCTCGGGCGCCCCCGGCTCGCGGTCCTCACTCCGCATGACCGGCCGACCTCTGCGCCTCCAGCACCGTGCTCAGCCGCAACGCCGTATCGAGGTTGCACCGCCCCAGGTCCACCAGCGGCGCCGCCGAGTCGTCCGCCGCGCACGACACCGGGTCGATCCGCAGCGACGGCAGAGTGATCCCGACGTTCGAGAACCCCTCCTTCAACCGCGTCACCGCGTCCTCCGCAGCCCGCACTCTGCCCTCCGCCGCCCCGCGCCGTTCCTTGATCGTCATGAGCCATTCCTTTCCACGCTGAGTAACGAAAATGCACACCCAGCGTGTCCAACGCGCCGCACGCCCGGAAGAGGCGCAGAACCCGCAACCGCACATCTGTCACAGGGAGTTGTCATGCTGCGCCCAAGCGATTCACTCCTCCGGATTGCGGCGCACCCAACAGACGCGGACACGCCGCCCGACACTCCCCGTAGTACCCCCGGACATCCACAGAGCCCCTCACCACCCTCCGATAAACCACGCCCGCCCGCTCATTGAGCGGCGTCACCACCGCCTGCCCGGAGAACGGGGAACAAAGACCGAAATCCCTCGATTGGGTGGAGGTTTCAGGCCATACATGTGGTTTGGACGATGAATACCCCCTCCGGACGCAATCATGCGGCGGTGATCTCAACACTCCGGACGGCACACCGTCCCCGTCCCCGCCCCACGTCGCTGCGTACGGCCGGACTCGGCGCGCTCGCCGTACTGACCCTGCTCCCGGCGATCCCGGCGGCGGCCGCCGCCCCCGCGCAGGCCCCGGCCGCCCACTCCACCGCCCGCGTCCTGCCCCGCGCCGTCACCCCCGCCGAGGCCAGGACCTCCGCGCACCTCTCGTCGCTGCGGAACAACCCTGCGCGGCTGAAGGCCTTCTTCAAGGCACTGCCCAAGGGCGGCGACCTCCACAACCACCTCTCGGGTGCGGTCACCACCGAATACCTGATCAAGCTCGCGGCCGAGGACGGGCTCTGCATCGACGCGACGATGACGGCCGTGGCGCCGCCGTGCGGTCCGGGCACCCGCCCCGCGGCCGACGCCCAGCACGACGCCGCGTTCCGCCGGCAGATCGTCCGGGCCTGGTCGATGCAGGACTTCCCGCCCAACGAGCTCGGGCACGACCACTTCTTCGACACGTTCGGCAAGTTCTCCATGGCCACCTGGTACACCAGGGGCAAGATGCTCGCCAACGTGGCCAACACCGTGGCCGAGCAGAACCAGTTCTATCTGGAGACCCTGGTCACCCCCGCGTCGGACAGCAGCAGGGCGCTCGCCGACAAGGTCGGATACGACTCCGACCTCGCCGCCCTGCACCGCAAGCTGCTGGCCGGCGGACAGCTCGACCGGGTGGTGGACGAGGCCGTCAAGGAGGCCGACGACACCGACGTGCAGTTCCGGGCGACCGCGCACTGCGACACCGCGCGCCCCGACCCGGGCTGCCGGCTCCCGGTCCGCTGGATCTCCCAGGTGTCCCGGGGCAGTTCCCCGGTCCGGGTGTTCACGCAGATGGCGGTCGGCATGCGGCTGGCCGAGCGCGACCCGAGGTTCGTCGCGGTCAACCTCGTACAGCCCGAGGACGGCGCGACCGCGCTGGCCGACTACAGCCTCCAGATGCGGATGCTGAAGTACCTGCGCGGCCAGTACCCGGGCTCCCACCTCACCCTGCACGCCGGTGAGCTGGCCCCCGGCCTGGTCAAGCCCGAGGACCTGACCTTCCACATCCGCGAGGCCGTACTCGTCGCGGGCACCGAGCGCGTCGGCCACGGCGTGGACCTGGTCCACGAGGACGACTGGCGGCAGCTGGCCCGGACGATGGCCCGGCGCAACGTTGCCGTCGAGGTGCCGTTCTCCAGCAACAAGCAGATCCTCGGCATCGCCGGCAACGACCACCCGTTCAACGCGTACCGCCGCTACGGCGTCCCGATCGTGCTGGCCACCGACGACCCGGGCGTCTCCCGGATCGACATCAGCCACGAGTACCAGTACGCCTCCAGGACCTACGACCTCGGCTACGTCGAGCTGAAGGACCTGGCCCGCGCCTCCCTGGAGTACGCCTTCCGCGAGGGCCGCAGCCTGTGGGCCCGGAACACCGCCCCGTCCGCCTACCGTCCGGTCGCCGCCTGCCTGGCCGACCGGCTGGGCAGCGACCGCCCGGGCCCGCGCTGCGCCCGCTACCTCGCCGCCAACCCGAAGGCGGCGACCGAGTGGCGTCAGGAGGCGGCCTTCGCCGTCTTCGAGCGCAACAACGCCTGACCGGCGGCCGCTCGTTCGCTCCGGGCCCGGGACTTCCCGTTCCGGGCCCGGTCATGTCACATCCACCCGGCACACCGCTACGTACCCGGCGCCTCCTCCGCCCCATCCGCATCACCTGGTTGCGCCGCCCAGAGGTGGCCCAGCGTGCCGAGCACCAGACGGCAGACCTCGTCCGGCTCCGCACCGGCCAGCGGCTCGCGCGCGACCACCGTCCGCATCAGTCCGATGCCCAGCAGCCAGGCCATCGCGAGATCCGCCCGCAGCACCGCGTCGGGGGCATCGGAGAGCCCGGCCAGCGCCTTCTGGTACTCCTCCCCCAGCTCCCGCAGCGTCCCGGTCGACTCACCACCGCGCCCCGTCGAACGCAGATAGACCTCCAGCGAGCGGTCCTCCGCCCCCTCCGCACTGCGGGTCAGCATCGAGCGCAGAGCGGCCTCGAACAGCTCCTCCGGCGGCGTCGCCCGCACCTGCTCCAGACCGCCCTGCGCCATGACCTCCGTGAGCAAACCTCGTTTCGAGCCGAAATAGCGGAACAGCAATGCCTGGTTGACCCCGGCCCGTGCCGCGATGCTCCGGACCGTCGCCCCCTCGTAGCCCCGCTCCGCGAACAGGTCACGGGCCGCCTCCAGCAGCCTCCGACGAGTGGCCGCCGCGTCCCTGCGGCGCTCTTCGGGCGGCGGAACGGAACCGGGTTCCATGGCGGTCTCCTCTCGAACGGCCCGTCAGGATAACGGCCGTAAAGCGTCGTTGACCGCCGGAGACAGAGGCTCCTACCGTTGTAAGCAGCTGCTTACATCCGGGAGGACGCAGTGACCACCGCTGACATCTCACCCCTCGACTACCCCTTCAACACCCCCGACGGGCTCCAGCTCGCGGACGCCTACGAACGCGTACGCGAACAGCCCGGCCTGTTAAGGGTCCAGATGCCCTACGGCGAGCCGGCCTGGCTCGTCACCCGCTACGCCGACGCCCGGCTGGTCCTCGGCGACCAGCGCTTCAGCCGGGCCGCCGCCGCCTCGCACGACGAGCCCCGGCAGTCCGAAGGAAAGCGGGACGGCGGCATCCTCGGGATGGACCCGCCCGACCACACCCGGCTGCGCTCCCTCGTCGCCAAGGCGTTCACCGTCCGCCAGGTCGAGAAGCTGCGCCCCCAGGTCCGCGAGCTGACCGGCGAACTCCTGGACGCGATGGAAGCCACCGGGGCCCCCGCCGACCTGGTCGACCTCTTCGCCCTGCCGCTGCCGGTCGCCGTGATCTGCCGCATGCTGGGCGTGCCCACCGAGGACCGGCCGCTCTTCCGCAAGTGGAGCGACGACGCGCTGTCGACCAGCTCCCTCACGGCCGAGGAGTTCGAGGCGAGCCGCGAGGAACTGCGGTCCTACATGGCCGGGTTGATCGAGCAGCACCGCCAGGCCCCGCAGGACGACCTGATGACGGCGCTCATCGAGGCCCGCGACGGCGGCGACCGGCTCTCCGAACTCGAACTCGTCGATCTGTGCGTGGGCATCCTGGTCGCCGGGCACGAGACCACCGCGTCCCAGATCCCCAACTTCGTCCTCACCCTCCTGGACCACCCCGACCAGCTCACCCGCCTCAGGGCCGAGCCCTCGCTCGTCCCGAACGCGGTGGAGGAACTGCTCCGCTTCGTCCCCCTGGGTAGCGGAGCCGGGCAGGCCCGGTACGCCACCGAGGACATCGAGGTCGGTGGCACGCTCGTCCGCGCGGGCAGTCCGGTCCTGGTCGCTGTCGGCGCCGCCAACCGCGACGCCCTCCGGTTCTCCGCCCCGGGCGTCCTCGACATCGCCCGCGAGGGCAACCAGCACCTCGGGTTCGGCCACGGCGTCCACCACTGCCTGGGCGCCCCGCTGGCCCGGCTCGAGCTCCAGGAAGCGCTGTCCGCCCTCATCACCCGCTTCCCCGGACTGCGCCTGGCGGCCGACGTCACCTGGAAGTCCGAGATGCTGGTGCGCGGCCCACGCGTCATGCCGGTGGAATGGTGACCGCCATGACCTGGAACGTACGCGTCGATCCCCAGCTCTGCCAGGGCTCCGGCATGTGCGCCGGCACGGTCCCCGAGGTGTTCGAACTCGACGGCGAGCGCGCCCGCGCGCGGACCGGCGAGATCGAGCCGGACGAACGGGTGCTGGACGCCTCCGACATCTGCCCCGCCCTGGCCATCACGGTGCACGACGGAACCACCGTCATCGGCCCGCACCGCGACTAGAGCATCCCGCCCGAGCCTGGCCGGGCCGACCCCTGGACGAGCCGGGCCGGGCTCGGCGACCGGATCAGGGATTAGGACCCGGCACGCGAGCCGCGAGCCCGGCCCGTCCCGATCCGGCCTGCTCCGATCCGATCCATTCCATCCCGGTCCGTCCCGGTCCGGTCCGTCCCGCCCAGGCCTGAACGGGACACCCCGCCTCAGCCGACCCCGGTGTGCCGGAGCCCACCCCCCTCCAGCACACCGGGTCCGTCAGTCCCGCCCGATCAGCTCGGGGTTCACCCGTCTCCCCACCAGTGGCAGAGCACCGATCGCGGCGACCACGACGACGCCGGCGGCCGAGAACAGCAGCAGCGGAACCCCCGCCCCGTCCCAGAACACCGCACCGCCCCCGGTGATCAGGTATCCGGACTCGGTGAGCTTCCCCGCCACCAACGCGAGCAACAGCCCCACCGCCAACGGCGACACCACCTGGACACACTGCACCATGCGCAGCGTCCAGGGCCGCGCCCCCAGCAGGGACAACGCCGTCACCTGCGCTCTTCGTTCCACAGCCCGATCTGTCACCGACACCAGGTAGGCCGCGACACCGATCACCAGCCCCAGCACCATCCCCACCCCCAACAGCGCCTTGACGACAGCGATCTGCTGCATTCCCTCGACGTTCGTCCCCACCAGGTCGACGGCGGCGGTGGGTGCGACGGAACCGATCCCGTCCAGCACACCCCGCACGACCACCGGGTCCGGCCCGCTCGTCAGGAGGAGTGTGGCGTTGTCCGGCCGGGCCTTCTTCGGCACCATCGAAGGCGGGACCAGGATGTCCGAGTCCACCGCCGACAAGTCATGTGCGCGGAAGCGGACCTCCCCCTGCGGGACCGTTACGTTCATGGTCGTCGGGTGGGATCCCCTCCAGAACCGGAAGGGGAACACCTCACCGATCCGCTCCGGACCGGAGGGCACCCGCTCGTCGGTGAGCCGCATGACCTTCCCGTCCACGCACCCGGTGATGGCGGTCGCCATCCTGGCCAGCTGCGCGCAGGTCGCCACCGTGGCGGAGATCTCCGGGGGCGGCTCATCCAGGTTCCCGTCGAACCAGGACCGCTGCTCGGTGACGCTCCCCTTCACCCCTGGCAGAAACGTCAGCGCCGTCTCGTCGGCCGCGCCGACGCCGTCGAGCGGGATACGGTAGTCCTGCTGGACGGTGTTCGGGCGGGACACCTGGTCCAACTCGACCAGCACACCCTGCGCCAGGGACGCGGCGAAGACCAGCAGTACCAGTCCGGACGCGACCCTGAGCGCACTGCCCGGCTCGACCTCGTTCCGCCGCATGGCCAGCCCCAGCGGCAGGGACGACGTTGCCCCCGCCACCCGCCGCGACAGCCGGTGGCTGAGCACCGGCAGGGTGAGCACCAGGCCGACGCCGACCATCACCACCGCGACGGGCATCAGCAGCGAGGACAGCCCGGTGTCGCGCGGCGGCCGGTCCAGCACACCAAGCACGCAGTAGCCGACGACGATCCCCATACCTGCGACCAGCAGCGGCACACCCCAGGCCCGGGGCGTTCCGGCCACCCCGCTCCGCCGGACGGCCAAGGGGTTCGCCGCCGCCTTCGCGGCCCCGGCCCTCTCAGCGAACCAGGCCAGCACCGGAGCTCCGACCAGGCATACGGCCACGGTGGCCGCCGTGAGATCACCGTCGTCCACGTACCACTTCAGGCCGGGCAGCCCGATACGGGCGATGACCTGGTTGACCACCCAGTACTCGGCAAGCCCGAGAACCGCGCCGAACAGTGCGGCGACGACCGTTTCGGCCGCATTGACCCGCCCAACGCCCTGGACGCTCAGGCCGAGCAGTCTCAGTGCCGCGAGCCGGCGGAGCCGGGTGGCCGCGGAGAGCCGGGCGCACACCGAGAGGAAGACGGCCAGGGGCAGGAGCACCACGCCGGCCAGCGTGAACCGGAGGATGTCGAGTGTGGACGGCTCCACGGCCGGGCTGGGTGCCCATCGCACCCCGAACCCCGCCACCGGCGAGCCGCCGTGGAGCTGGTCGGGGCGCATACCGATGTACGCGTAGAGCTCGTCGGGGTGGGCGAGTCCGGCGGGGCCGATCAGCCCACGCTCCCGGCCCGGCAGCAGCTTTCCCACCCCGGGCTCCGCACCCAGGAGATCATGGAGCCGGGGCGACACGAACACCTCGCCCGGATTCGGCAGCCCGGGAATCCCCGGCGGCGGGTCGGGCACCTTCTCGCCCCGCGCGACGAAGACCCGGCCCAGGGGCCGTGAACCATAGGCATCGGCCGTGGCCAGCAGACGGGTGGCACCAGCCACGGAGGAGTGCGGGCTTCGCGGCTCCCGCGCCGCGACCCGTCCGTCCCGTGCGTCGAGAACGGCGGGAATGGTGAGGACCGCGGCAAGACAGCACACCCCGATCGAGCCGCCCACCACCATCAACAGGAACCGCACCCGGTTCCCACGCTCGGACCCGAGCAACAGCCTGAACCCCAGAAGGATTTCCGTCATACCGGCATCTGCGCGCCGAGCACACCGTCCGTCATCGTGTACTGGCTGTCGGCCCGTGCCGCCACCGCCGGATCATGGGTGACAAGCACCACCGCCGTACCCTGCGACCGGGCCAGCGTCAGAAACTCCTCCAGCACCGCCGCCGCATTGACACTGTCCAGCGACCCGGTCGGCTCATCTGCGAAGACGACAGCCGGGCGATGGACCAACGCTCTCGCCACTGCCACCCGTTGGCTCTGCCCACCGGACACCTGCGAGGGCCTGCGCTGCTTCAGGTCACCCAGCCCCAGCCGCCCGAGCACCTCACCGGCCGCCGCATGCGCCCACGCCTTGCGCTGCCCCGCGAGGCGCAGTGGAAGCGCGGTGTTCTCCTCGATGGTCAACTCCGGCAACAACTCGCCGTACTGGAAGACGAACCCGAAGCGGTCCCGCCGGAGCGCGCTCAGTTCCGCGTCCTCGAACTCGCCCAGCGACCGCCCCTCGAAACGCACGACTCCCCGACCGACCGGCAGAACCCCGGCGAGGCAGTACAACAAGGACGACTTCCCCGAGCCACTCTGCCCGGTGACGGCCACGACCTCCCCCCGCCCGACAGAAATCCGAGCACCCCTGACCGCCACCGTGCTCCCGTACGAGAGCTCGACACCCCTGGCCGACAGGACCTCGGCCTCACTGACCCGGCTCACGGGAACCTCCTCGAAGAGCGGACCCGAGGCACTCACACCGGGCCCTGTCGACATCCACCCGCTACCGCCGAAGGACACACGCACGAGGCCGCCCGACCGCCCCACGGGAACGATTGACTACAGAGAGTAGTCACGACGGCACGGCTGAAGCCATCACGCTCGGTGACGTTCACTGCATCGGGCGACTTCCGGGCGCACGTGGAACGCACGCACACACCCGAACCCACCGAACACCCTTGACCTCAAGTCCGGTTGAGTTTCTACGGTTGGCCTCACCGACCACGTCGCCATGTCGAACCTGTCGACCACGTCGTACCAACCCGAGCAACGGTGGAGGAAGCAGTCATGGACTACTCGCACAACGACGCCGAACTGATCAAACAGCCTATCGGCTACTGGAGTTGGGCCGCCTACAACGCCGTCGTCTCCCGGACCCGGGCCGCGCTCGCGGAGATCGGTACCAACCAGCCGCAGTGGTGGGTTCTCGCACAGGTCGCGCAAACCGAGGGCGGCAGGGAGCGGGGCGAGGTGTCCCGGCTCCTGCGGAACTACCTCGACACCGGCCCGGAGGCCATGGAGGCGGAGATCGACCGGACCATCTCCCAGGGCTGGATCACCGAGGACGCCGAAGGGCTCCTCGTCATCACCGCCGAGGGCCGGGCGTTGCACGAGAAGGCCGCCGCCCTCCAGGCGGAGCTGTGGGCGGAGCGGCACGCCGGCATCTCCGACGAGGAGTACCTGACCACGCTGAAGGTGCTCCAGCGGTTCATCCACAACACGGGCGGGACCGCCTGGCACCACTGAGGCGGGTGGCGGGCGGGGCAGTGGGACGTGTCCGAAAGCGGCTCCCACCTGGGGGTGGTTTGGCCGGGCATCTCCCGCTGGGGAGCTTCGGCGCGTGCTCCCCTTGGCGCGCATCGATATCAACCGTCCCAAAGGGGAACGCCACCCATGTCCGAGCCGTCCCGCGAGCAGATCGTCTCCGCGCTCCACGAAAGGCCCGCCATCGCGCTGGCGCCCGGCACCCGGCTGGACGCCGAGCGGCCCGGTTCGCTTCCGGTGTCGCCCAGCGCCGTATGGGATCTGCCGGGCGGCACCGCCTGGGTGTACCGGGGTGAGGGGAACCCCGGTCTCGTACGGCCCGTGATCCTGGCCGACGGTTTCGGGACGGGCCCCAGTGAGCTGGAGTCCTCCTGGCAGGTCCTGGAGTTCGGCGACTATCCCCTCATCAGCGAGCTGCGCCGCCGTGGCCGTGACGTCATCCTGCTCGGCCACCACGAGCGCGGTGCGTCGATTCTGGACAACTCGCGCACCGCGCGCGCCGCGATCACCCGGGCCCTGGTGGAACGGCAGGGCGGCACCCCGCTGGTCGTCGGCGGGTTCAGCACGGGCGGGCTGGTCACCCGGCACGCGCTGGCCCGGATGGAATTCGAGGGCCTCGACCACGGGACGGGGCTGTACTTCTCCTACGACAGCCCGCACCGGGGCGCCTGGATCCCGGTCGCGCTCCAGGCGTTCGCGCACTATGTCAGGGACCTCGACGGCCGGTTCTCCGACCAGATCAACAGCCCGGCCACCCGGGAACTGCTGTGGCGGCACATCGGTACGTGGAACGGCACCCCGGACCGGGACGGGGCGCGCGCCACGTTCCTCGCCGAGATGGCGGCCGTCGGTGAGTGGCCGCGCCGTCCCCGGCTGATCGGTGTCGCCAACGGCACGGCCGACGGGGTCGGCACCGACGTGCGGGCGGGCGAACTGGCCCTGGAGGGCACGGGCGGATCGGTCGTCGGCACCCGTCTCCACACCCAGGCGCCCGGCCCCGACGAACCAGTGGCCAAGCTCCGGGTGGTGGCCGCGAAGACTCACGAGGTACGGACCACGGGGCTTCCCTCGATCGACGGCGCCCCCGGCGGCTCGCTGGAGGGCTTCGGCATCCTCGCCGACGGGCTCAACGCCCTGCACCCCGATCTCGGTCTCACGACCGCCGTGCGCATCCGGTCGCACTGCTTCGTACCGTCCGTCAGCGCGGTGGACATCGGCGAGCTGGACACGGACGACGAGTTGTACAAGGACATCTCCGCGCTTCCGGCCGGGACCGGCGGGCTGGACGCCTACCGGCTCGCCTCCCGGAACGAACCGCACGCGCTCGTGACCGGAGAGCTCTGCACCTGGCTCCTCAGCCATCTTCCGTAGCGAGAGCCGTCGTCCGCAACAGGGCACGGAACGCCGTTGGCCCCCGGGACCAGAGGGTCCCGGGGGCCAACGCCCGCAGAGCTCACAAGCCGTGCGGAAAGAACTGCCGATCCGTCAGGATCAGAAGTCCATGTCACCGCCCGGCATGCCGCCCGGAGCGGCCGCGGCGGCCTTCTCCGGCTTGTCGGCGATGACGGCCTCGGTGGTGAGGAACAGCGCGGCGATGGACGCGGCGTTCTGCAGGGCGGAGCGCGTGACCTTCGCCGGGTCGAGGATGCCCTCGGCGATCATGTCGACGTACTCGCCGGTGGCGGCGTTCAGACCGTGGCCGACGGCCAGGTTGCGCACCTTCTCGACGACGACGCCGCCCTCAAGGCCACCGTTGACGGCGATCTGCTTGAGCGGGGCCTCCAGGGCGAGCTTCACGGCGTTGGCGCCGGTCGCCTCGTCACCCGAGAGCTCCAGCTTCTCGAAGACGGCCGAGGCCTGGAGCAGAGCCACGCCACCACCGGCGACGATGCCCTCCTCGACGGCGGCCTTGGCGTTGCGCACCGCGTCCTCGATGCGGTGCTTGCGCTCCTTGAGCTCGACCTCGGTCGCGGCACCGGCCTTGATGACGGCCACGCCGCCGGCCAGCTTCGCGAGGCGCTCCTGGAGCTTCTCGCGGTCGTAGTCCGAGTCGGAGTTCTCGATCTCGGCGCGGATCTGGTTGACGCGACCCTGGACCTGGTCGCTGTCACCGGCACCGTCGACGATCGTCGTCTCGTCCTTGGTGATGACGACCTTGCGGGCGCGGCCGAGCAGGTCGAGACCGGCATTCTCCAGCTTGAGGCCGACCTCCTCGGAGATGACCTGGCCACCGGTGAGGATGGCGATGTCGCCGAGCATGGCCTTGCGGCGGTCGCCGAAGCCCGGGGCCTTGACGGCGACGGACTTGAAGGTGCCGCGGATCTTGTTGACGACCAGGGTCGACAGGGCCTCGCCCTCGACGTCCTCGGCGATGATCAGCAGCGGCTTGCCGGACTGCATGACCTTCTCCAGCAGCGGAAGGAGGTCCTTCACGTTGCTGATCTTCGAGTTGACGATCAGGATGTACGGGTCGTCGAGCGACGCCTCCATACGCTCCATGTCGGTGGCGAAGTACGCCGAGATGTAGCCCTTGTCGAAGCGCATACCCTCGGTGAGCTCCAGCTCCAGACCGAAGGTCTGGGACTCCTCGACGGTGATGACGCCTTCCTTGCCGACCTTGTCCATGGCCTCGGCAATGAGCTCGCCGATCTGGGTGTCGGCGGCGGAGATGGAGGCCGTCGAAGCGATCTGCTCCTTGGTCTCCACGTCCTTGGCCTGCTCCAGGAGGGCGGCGGAGACGGCCTCGACGGCCTTCTCGATGCCCCGCTTGAGCGCCATCGGGTTGGCACCCGCGGCGACGTTGCGCAGACCCTCGCGGACGAGCGCCTGGGCGAGAACGGTGGCGGTGGTCGTACCGTCGCCGGCGACGTCGTCCGTCTTCTTGGCGACCTCCTTGACCAGCTCCGCACCGATCTTCTCGTACGGGTCCTCCAGCTCGATCTCCTTGGCGATGGAAACACCATCGTTGGTGATCGTGGGGGCGCCCCACTTCTTCTCAAGGACGACGTTGCGACCCTTGGGGCCAAGGGTGACCTTGACGGCGTCGGCGAGCTGGTTCATGCCGCGCTCGAGACCGCGCCGGGCCTCCTCGTCGAACGCGATGATCTTGGCCATGTGAAGTGGTCCTCCCGGACAGGGGTGGATTTCTCCGGACCGGATGGCGCCCGCGACGGACGGCCTGCGTACCCGGTGGTTCCTTGCCCCACCGGGCTGCGGGCCTCACCGGCCCGGTCCAAGTTCTGTCACTCTCACCTGGAGAGTGCTAACGCCAATGATTAGCACTCGACCCCCGAGAGTGCAAGCGTCCCCCTCGGGATGTGGACAGTGCGCCGGGCGCGTAGCAGACGGTGCGCGGGGCGCGCCGGGGGGCCGGGCGGGGCGCGGGACGGGGTCCGCGCGCCGGGCGCGTCCGGGGCGCACTGAGGGCCCGTACCTCATGGGTACGGGCCCTCAGTGCGTGAGTGGCGTCGTTGGCCGACCGCTCGAACTCAGCCGACGGCGAGCTTGACCATGTCTGCCTGCGGCCCCTTCTGGCCCTGCGAGATCTCGAACTCGACTCGCTGACCCTCTTCAAGGGTGCGGTATCCGTCCATCTGGATCGCGCTGTAGTGGACGAAAACATCCGCACCACCGTCGACCGCGATGAAGCCGTACCCCTTCTCCGCGTTGAACCACTTGACGGTGCCCTGAGCCATGCCTAACTCCCCTATTACTGGCCCTTGCGCAGGACCGCACTTCGCGGACCCGGGTCAGAACTCCCCCTCCGACAGGTAGAGGGCGTGTGCGCCGGAACGCGTCGACCGCGGCTGAATGTATCTGTCCAACTGCCCTCTGCAACAGGTCAATCGGACGAGAATTCTGGGCAGCGTCGAACACCCGGATATGCGTGATTCGGAGGATTCCCGGGCAACTCGGGCCGGGCAAAAGTGACTTATGCCGCAAGCGGAACACGCACTTTGGCTGCATCTTGTCGTGGCCGGGCGCATTCTCATACGCGGTTGGCGCGAGCAGCTGGGGGGACTTCCCCTACTCTACCGCGCTCAACCATGCAGAATTGCCCCCTCCGTTTGAATCCGGAGAGGGCAATTCGACAACGCGGGCGACAGCGGCGGCCGATCGGCACGGCATCGCGGTGTCAGGGCGTCAGGACATCAGGGCACCGGAGTGTCAGCAGCCGCCGGCCACGGCCGGGATGATCGAAATGCCGGCACCGTCCGGCGTCGCGGTGTTCAGGCCGTCCTCGAAGCGGACGTCGTCGTCGTTGACGTACACGTTCACGAAGCGGCGCAGCTTGCCCTGGTCGTCCAGGACGCGGGCGGCGATGCCCGGGTGGTTCTGCTCCAGGGACTCGATGACCTGGGAGAGGGTCGAGCCCTCGGCCGGAACCTCGGCCTGGCCGCCGGTGTAGGTGCGGAGGATGGTGGGGATACGGACCTTGACGCTCATGGGTGGTGTCCTTCCTGGAGGCTCGGTTGATCAGCTGGTGGCGAGGCCGGCGGCGCGGAACGCCTCCAGGCTGGGACGGATCGTCGCGGTCGCCTGTGAGGTCTCGGCCACCGCGTCGAGGGTCTTGAGGCCGTCGCCCGTGTTGAGGACGACGGTGGTCAGCGAGGGATCGATCAGACCGGCCTCGATGAGCTTCTTCGTCACGCCGACCGTCACCCCGCCCGCCGTCTCCGCGAAGATCCCCTCGGTGCGGGCCAGCAGCTTGATCGCGTCGACGACCTGCTCGTCGTTCACGTCCTCGACCGCACCGCCGGTGCGGCGGGCGATGTCCAGGACGTACGGGCCGTCGGCCGGGTTGCCGATCGCGAGCGACTTGGCGATCGTGTTCGGCTTCTGCGGCCGGACGACGTCGTGACCGCCCTTGTACGCCACCGAGACCGGCGAGCACCCCTCGGCCTGGGCGCCGAAGAGCTTGTACGGCTTGTCCTCGACCAGGCCGAGCTTGATCAGCTCCTGGAGCCCCTTGTCGATCTTGGTGAACTGGGAGCCGGAGGCGATCGGGATGACCAGCTGGTCCGGGAGCCGCCAGCCGAGCTGCTCGCAGATCTCGTACGCCAGGGTCTTGGAGCCCTCGCCGTAGTACGGGCGCAGGTTGACGTTGACGAAGCCCCAGCCCTCGCCGAGCGGGTCGCCGATCAGCTCGGAGCAGAAGCGGTTGACGTCGTCGTACGTGCCCTCGATGCCGACCAGCTCGCCGCCGTACACCGCGGCCATGACGACCTTGCCCTGCTCCAGGTCGTGCGGGATGAAGACGCAGGAGCGGAAGCCGGCGCGGGCGGCGGCGGCGCCCACCGCACCGGCGAGGTTGCCGGTGGAGGAGCAGGACAGGGTGGTGAAGCCGAAGGCGCGGGCGGCCTCGATGGCCTGGGCTACGACGCGGTCCTTGAAGGAGTGCGTGGGGTTGCCGGAGTCGTCCTTGACGAACAGCTTGCCGGGCTCGACGCCCAGCTCACGGGCGAGGTTGTCGGCCTGGACGAGCTTGGTCCAGCCGGGGTTCAGGTTGGGCTTCTCGGCGACGTCGGCGGGGACCGGCAGCAGCGGGGCGTAGCGCCAGATGTTCGCCGGTCCGGCCTCGATGCGCTTCCTCAGCTCCTCGGGGGAACCGGTCGGCAGTTCGTACGCGACTTCGAGCGGGCCGAAACAGGAGGCACAGGCGAAAATGGGGCCGAGCTCGAAACGCTCGCCGCACTCGCGACAGGAAAGGCCGGAAGCGGGTCCGAGATCGACGGACGCGGCGGATTCGGTGGTGTCGACGGAAGCGTCGGTGCTTACTGCAGCGGTCTGCGCAGCCATGATGGCGAGGCCCTTTCTCCTCATCTTCCCCGCGGCGCGTTTCGCCACGAGACGGAATTGGCACCTTCCTCACCGGACCGCACGGTCGGTGAGGGGGTTGCCGGGACTTCAACGGGCCGTTCCCTCAGTCCCTCTGGATGAGCGCTGTGGCACCGGATCTTCGATCCGGGCATTTGTCGGCGGACGGACCCCGGCATGCGATGGTCGTCCGCGTTGTTCAAGACTGTAACCGAAGCCGCGGGCTGTTGAGATAGTCGTCCGACCCGCGAGATGGATCACACAACAGGGAGTACCGACCGTGCTGGAAGAGGTCGAGCATTGGCTGACCAGGCGCTCCTGGTCGGCCGCCGACCGCCCGCTGGACCACCTCCTGGCCGCCCGGGCCGCGGCCGGGGAGGCGGGGCGCGGGAGCGTCAGCGTCGTGCTGCCCGCGCTGAACGAGGAGGCGACGGTCGGCGAGATCGTCGCGACGATCCGGCGCGAGCTGATGGAGAAGGTCCGGCTGGTCGACGAGCTGGTGGTGATCGATTCCGGTTCCACGGACGCCACCGCCCGGGTGGCCCGGGAGGCCGGCGCACGGGTGGTGCACCGCGACGCGATACTCCCCCGGATACCGGCCGTGCCCGGCAAGGGCGAGGTGCTGTGGCGGTCGCTCCTGGTGACCGGCGGGGACATCGTGTGCTTCGTCGACGCCGACCTGAAGGACTTCTCGGCGGACTTCGTCTCCGGCATCGTCGGCCCGTTGCTGACCGATCCGGACGTGCAGTTCGTCAAGGCGATGTACGACCGCCCGCTCGGTGACACCGCGGGGCAGGGCGGCCGGGTGACCGAGCTGGTGGCGCGCCCGCTGCTCAATCTGCACTGGCCCCGGCTGGCCGGTTTCGTACAGCCGTTGGGGGGCGAGTACGCCGTGCGCCGCTCGCTGCTCGAACGACTGCCGTTCCCGGTCGGCTACGGGGTGGAGCTCGGGCTGCTGGTCGACGCGCTGCACACGGTGGGGCTGGACGCGCTGGCCCAGGTCGACGTGGGGGTGCGCAAGCACCGGCACCAGGACGGTCAGGCGCTCGGCCGGATGGCCGCGGCCATCTACCGCACGGCCCAGCTCCGGCTCTCCCGCGGGCACCTGGTGCGTCCGGCGCTCACCCAGTTCGAGCGCGGGGCGAACGGCTTCGTGCCCCGCACCCATGCGGTGGACACCGAGGAGCGGCCTCCGATGTGCGAGATCGAGGAGTATCTGGCCCGCCGCGCGGCCTGATTTCGCACGTTTGGGCGGTTCGCGATCGGGCTAGATTCCGCAACATGGTCTCCGCGCGCGATTCCCGCCCCACCGCCCGGCCCGACGACGCCCCGGCCGGCGGTCCTCCGGGCGGTGCCCGGGTGCTCGTCGCGTCCAACCGCGGCCCGGTCTCGTACACCCGGGAGCACGACGGCTCGCTCGCCGCGAGACGGGGCGGCGGCGGGCTGGTCTCCGGGCTGAGCGCCGTCGACGACAAGCTGTGGGTGTGCGCGGCGCTGGGCGACGGGGACCGGGAGGCGGTCCGGCGCGGGGTCGGCGAGCCGGGTGTGCGGATGCTCGACATCGACGCGGTCACGTACGCCGACGCGTACAACGGCATCGCGAACTCGGTGCTCTGGTTCGTCCACCACCTGCTGTACCAGACCCCGACGGAACCGGTCTTCGACCGGGAGTTCCGGCACCAGTGGGCGTCGTTCGAGCGGTACAACCGGGCCTTCGCCGAGGCACTCGCCGAGGAGGCCGGGCAGGGCGCCGACGTGCTGGTGCAGGACTACCACCTGGCGCTGGTGCCGGGCATGCTCCGCGCGCTCCGCCCCGATCTGCGCATCGGCCACTTCTCGCACACGCCGTGGGCGCCGGTCGACTACTTCCGGCTGCTCCCCGACGACATCGCCGAGCAGCTGCTGCGCGGCATCCTGGGCGCGGACCGGGCGGCGTTCCTGACCCGGCGCTGGGCGGACGCGTTCACCGACTGCTGCAACCGGATCCTGGGCGGCACCGGGGAGACCCGGATCGGGGTCCACGGGCTCGGCGCGGACGGGGACTTCCTGCGCCGCCGGGCCCACGAGGCGGACGTGGACGAGCGGATGGCCGCGTTGCGCGAGCAGATCGGCCCGGACCGGAGGACGATCGTGCGGGTGGACCGGACCGAGCTGTCCAAGAACATCGTGCGCGGCCTGCTCGCGTACCGGGAACTCCTGGCCGAGCGGCCCCAGTGGCGCGAACGCGTCGTCCACATCGCCTTCGCCTACCCCTCCCGGCAGGACCTGCTGGTGTACCAGGACTACACGGCCGAGGTACGACGGGTCGCCGACGACATCAACATGAAGTTCGGCACGGCCGGCTGGACGCCGGTGGTGCTGCACGTCGAGGACGACTTCGCCCGCTCGCTGGCCGCGTACCGGCTGGCGGACGTGGCGCTCGTGAACCCGATCCGCGACGGCATGAACCTGGTGGCCAAGGAGATCCCGGTCGTCTCCGACCACGGCTGCGCGCTGGTGCTGTCCCGGGAGGCGGGGGCCTACGAGGAGCTGGGCGACGATGCGGTCGTGGTGAATCCGTACGACGTGTCGGCGACGGCGGCGGCGCTGCACGAGGCGCTGACGATGGCCGAGGACGAGCGGGCGGCGCGCACCGAGCGCCTCGCCGCTGCGGCGGTCGCGCTGCCGCCGCAGCAGTGGTTCCTCGACCAGTTGGACGCGCTGCGGCGGGATTAGGGCGTGTCTTGGAGGTTGCCGGTCGTTCCGATGGTTTCGGCCAGTCGGGCGAGGAAGGCGACGACGCCTTCGGGGCCGTCGAGGCGCAGGTCGGCGCGGTCGGACAGTTCGGTGACCTCCGCGCTGCCGCTGCAGATCAGGAGTCCGGGGACGGCGTCGGGGCCGTCGGCGCGGAGCTTCTCCACCGCGGCGTAGGCGGCGAGGTCGCCGAGGTCGTCGCCCGCGAAGAGCACGGACCGGGCGCCGGTCTCCCGTAGGTACGCGGTGAGGGCCACGCCCTTGTCCACGCCGGGCGGGCGCAGTTCCAGGACCAGGCGGCCGGGCTCGACGACCAGCCCGTGCCGGGCGGCCAGCTCGCCCAGGGGTCCGCGCAGGGCTTCGAACGCGCTCTGCGGGTCGGTGGCACGGCGGGTGTGGACGGCGATGGCCCGGCCCTTCTCCTCGGTCCAGGTGCCGTGCCAGGAGCCGGAGCGGTCCAGGACGCCGGGGAGTTCGGCGCGGACGGCGGCGATGCCGGGGTGCGGGGCGGGGGCGTGGACGGTGCCGGTGACGGCGTCCCAGCGCTCGGCGCCGTAGTGGCCGAGGACGACGAGGTGGTCGAGGCCGGGGACCCCGGCGAAGCCACCGTGCCGCACCGCGACGCCGGCCGGGCGGCCGGTGATCACGGCGACGGAGGCCACCTTCGGGGCGAGCGCGGCGAGGGCCGGTACGGCGCCGGGGTGGGCGCGGGCCTGCTCCGGGTCCGGGACGATGTCGGCGAGGGTGCCGTCGAAGTCGAGCGCGATCACGGCACGGTCGGGGCGGGCGAGGATCGCGGCGAGGGCCTCTCGGCCGGCCCCGGTGGTCGGGACCGGGAGCCCGGCGGGCGTCCCGTCCGGGGCGGGGGTGGGTGCGGATGCGGGGGTGGGTGCTTCCGGGTTGCTGCCCATGGGGCGAGCCTATAGCCGGGGAACGGGGCGGGGGCGGCCGTCGGCCAAGGACGGTCCCGGGCGGGATCCGGCACCCGGCGGGGTCCGGTCCGGGGCCGGGGCGCGTTGCCCGGTCCGTTCCCGGGCCGGGCGCGTTCCCCGGCGGACCCGCCGCGTTCCCTCTCCGCGAAGACCGTGCCCGGTCGTCAGCGGCGGGCGCGGCGGGCGTCGCGTATCCGGCGCAGGCGGTTGACGGTGACCGGGTCCTCCGCCAGGGCGCGGTGGTCGTCGAGGAGGGCGTTGAGCAGCTGGTAGTAGCGGGTGGGCGAGATGCCGAGCTGCTCGCGGATCGCCCGCTCCTTCGCCCCGGGGCCGGACCACGACTGCCGTTCGACGGCCAGCACGGCGCGGTCGCGCTCGGACAGGGCGTCTTCGGGGGTGTCGGGCCCGGGGTCGGAGGTGGTCATATCAGCCAACCTATCCCCCGCCCGGCGGGCCGCCACCCGTGCCGGTCCCCGCTACTTCCCGCGCTCCGCCGCGGCCGCGTCGCGGGCGACCAGGCCCAGTGTCCTCTCCGGGCTGCCGCCCGGCTCGACGGCCCGGCCCATGTTCTCCTTGAGCGAGGCGCTGGTCCGGGCCCAGGAGGTCTTGCCGTACGGGTAGAACTGCGAGTCCGGCAGCGCGGCCAGGAACTTCCGCAGCGACGCGTACTTCGGGTCGGCCTCCATGGCCGCCGAGGCGCTGTCGGTGACCGGGAGCATGTCGTACTCGTCGGCGAAGGCGATGACGTTCTTGTCGGTGAACAGGTAGTCGAAGAACTTGCCCAGCTGCACGCGGTGGCCGTTCTGCTTGAAGCCCATGATCCAGTCGGCCACGCCCAGCGAGCTCCGCCCGGGGCCGTCCCGTCCGGGCATCGGCACCATGCCGACCGACACGCCCTTGCGCGCGGCCTCCTGCATCAGCGTCGGGTGCCCGTTCAGCATGCCGACCCGGCCCTCGGTGAAGGCGGCGAACGCCTTGCGCCGGTCGAGTTTCCCGGGGGCCTGCGGGCCGACGAGCCCGGGGTCGACGAGGTTGGTCTTCAGCCATCCGAACGTCGCCGCGTTCTCGGTGGAGTCGATGTCGTACGAGCCGCTGTCGTCGGTGTAGCCGCCGTCCCCGCCGAGCAGCCACATCATGGTCTCGGCCTGGGCCTCCTCCTGGCCGAGCGGCAGGGCGAAGGGGTACGCCACGCCGCGCTGCTTGAGCGCCGCCGCGTCGGCGCGGATGTCGGCCCAGGTCCGGGGGGCGGCGAGGCCCGCCTGGGCGAAGAGCTTCTTGTTGTAGAAGAGCAGCCGGGTGCTGGCGACGAACGGCAGTCCGTACTGGGTGCGGTTGACGCTGCCCGCGTCGGCGAGGGGCGGCAGGAAGTTGGCCTGGGTACGTATGGACAGCATCTGGTCGGCCCGGTAGAGCTTGTCGGCCGCGGCGTAGTCGGCGTAGGAGGCGACCTGGGCGATGTCGGGGGCCTGCCCCTTCTTCACCATCTCGGCGACCTCGCGGTCGATGTCGTCCCAGGAGCGGATGCTGACGTCGACCTTGATGCCGGGGTGGGAGGACTCGAAGCCCGCGACGACCTTGTCCCAGTACTTCTGGGAGCTGTTGGCCGGGCCGGTTCCGTAGTCGGCCGCGACGAGTTTGAGGGTGACGTCGCCCGAGTCCCCGTCACCGCCCCCGCAGCCGGCCAGCGCCGCCGTCATGCCCAGTGCGGTGACGACCGCCGTCAGTACCCGGTAGCGCAGTTGCACAGCCCCGACCGTCCTCGTCCATCGCGTTGTCGGCACCGGCCGTGCCGGTGCCGGGGTCCTTGGATGAGGAGCGATCCTGCACCAGTCGATCATGAAGGTCTACACCTTCGGCGGTCTCGCTTTCGCAACGCGACCGGTACGTCACCAGGTGCTGCCGCCGGAAGCGGGCGCCCACCTTGACCGTGATTTTGTATGCATCCGCAACAAAACGGGTTAGTGGACTAGACCTTTTTCGATCCTCGGGCGAAACTGTTTCCCGTGAAACACGTCATCGCCCTCGATGTGGGCGGCACCGGAATGAAGGCCGCACTGGTCGGGGCCGACGGCGCGCTGCTGCACGAAGCGCGACGGGCGACCGGCCGCGAGCGCGGCGCCGACGCGGTCGTGGAGTCGATTCTCGGCTTCGCCGCCGACCTTCGGGCGTACGGCGAGGAGCAGTTCGGCGAGGGCGCCGTGGCGGCCGGGGTGGCCGTTCCCGGCATCGTCGACGCCGCGAACGGGATCGCGGTCTACGCCGCCAACCTGGGCTGGCGCGACGTCCCCCTGCGCGGCCTGCTCGGCGAGCGGCTCGGCGGCGTACCCGTGGCGCTCGGCCACGACGTACGCACCGGAGGGCTGGCCGAGGGCCGGATCGGCGCGGGCAGGGGTGCCGACCGCTTCCTCTTCGTCCCGCTCGGCACCGGCATCGCCGGGGCCATCGGCATCGCCGGGACGATCGAGGCGGGCGCACACGGATACGCGGGCGAGATCGGGCACATCGTGGTCCGCCCGGACGGCCCCGACTGCGGCTGCGGCCAGCGCGGCTGCCTGGAGACCCTGGCCTCGGCCGCCGCCGTGAGCCGCGCCTGGGCCGCCGTCTCCGGCGACCCCGAGGCGGACGCGGCGGACTGCGCGAAGGCCGTCGAGTCCGGCGACCCGGCGGCGGTGGAGGTCTGGCGGAACGCGGTGGACGCGCTCGCCGCCGGGCTGGTCACCGCGCTGACCCTGCTCGACCCGCGCACGCTCATCATCGGTGGCGGTCTCGCCGAGGCCGGGGAAACCTTGTTCACACCACTCCGTGCGGCCGTCGAGGAACGCGTCACGTTCCAGAAGCTGCCCCACATCGTCCCGGCAGCCCTCGGGGACACCGCCGGATGCCTGGGCGCGGGGCTGCTCGCCTGGGATCTTCTCTCCACGGAGGTATCCGCCTGATGGCCGGACGCGCAGACAGCACGGTTCTCGCAGGTGCCCGGGTGGTCCTTCCCACCGGGACCGTCGAGAACGGCCGGGTGATCGTCGAAGGCACCCGGATCGCGGGCAGCGCGGCGCAGGACGCCCGGACCCTCGACCTGAGCGGCCACTGGCTGGTGCCCGGCTTCGTCGACATGCACAACCACGGCGGTGGCGGCGCGTCCTTCACCTCCGGCACCGTGGACGAGGTCCTCACCGGCATCCGCACCCACCGGGAGCACGGCACCACCACCCTGGTCGCCTCCACGGTCACCGGCGAGATGGACTTCCTCGCCCACCGGGCCGGGGTCCTCTCCGAGCTGGTGGAACAGGGCGACCTGGCCGGCATCCACTTCGAGGGACCGTTCATCTCGCCCTGCCGCAAGGGCGCGCACAGCGAGAACCTGCTGCGCCACCCGGACCCGGCCGAGGTCCGCAAGCTGATGGACGCGGCGCGCGGGACCGCGAAAATGTTCACCCTCGCCACCGAACTGCCGGGCGGCATCGACTCGGTGCGGCTGCTCGCCGAGCACGGCGTGATCGCCGCGATCGGCCACACCGACGCCACGTACGAGCAGACCGTCGAGGCGATCGACGCGGGCGCCACCGTCGCCACCCACCTCTACAACGCGATGCCGCCGCTCGCCCACCGCGAGCCCGGCCCGATCGCGGCGCTGCTGGAGGACGAGCGGATCACCGTCGAGCTGATCAACGACGGTACGCATCTGCACCCCGCCGCCCTGGAGCTGGCCTACCACCACGCGGGCGCCCACCGGGTCGCGCTGATCACCGACGCGATGGACGCGGCCGGCTTCGGCGACGGCCAGTACCAGCTCGGCCCGCTCGCGGTCGAGGTCAAGGACGGCGTCGCCCGGCTGGTCGAGGGCAACTCGATCGCGGGCTCCACGCTCACCCTGGACACCGCGTTCCACCGGGCCGTCACCATCGACCGGATCCCGGTCGAGGACGTCGTCCAGTCCATCTCCGCCAACCCGGCCCGGCTGCTCGGCCTGTACGACCGGGTCGGCTCGCTGGAGCCGGGCAAGGACGCCGACCTGGTGGTGCTGGACGAGGACTTCGTCCTCCGGGGCGTCATGCGCAAGGGCGAATGGATCAAAGAGCCCGAAATTGCCTGATACCGCGCATTATTGACGGCGCGTCGAATACGTAACAAAGAGGCGGCGGTTGGTCCCGAGGTCTGGGCCGACCGCCGCCTCTTTGACATGATCGCCTGGAAAACAGCCGGTGAATCGGTCGACGAAGGCGCGCTCCACCCCGGTTCCGCGCTTCGGAGCAGGGTGGGAGGAAGGCGGTCGCGGTGATCCTCACGGTCACACTGAACACGGCGCTCGATCTGACGTACAGCGTGCCCGCGCTCGTCCCGCACACCAGCCACCGCGTCCGCGAGACGTCCGAGCGGCCCGGCGGCAAGGGGCTCAACGTGGCCCGGGTCCTCTCCGCACTCGGCCACGACACCGTGGTCACCGGCTTCGCCGGCGGCCCCACCGGCGCCCTCCTGCGCGAACTGCTCGCCACCGCGGCCCCCTCGGCCGCCGCTCCGGTCACCGACGCCCTGGTCACCGTCGCCGGGAACACCCGCCGCACCATCGCCGTGGCCGACCGGACCACCGGCGACACCACCCAGCTCAACGAGCCCGGCCCGCAGATAGCCGCCGGCGAATGGGCCGCCCTGCTGAGCCGGTACGAGGAACTGCTCACCGGGGCCGACGCCGTCGCGCTCTGCGGCAGCCTGCCGCCCGGCATCCACGTCAGCGCGTACGCCGAACTCGTCCGGGCCGCCCGCGCCGCGAAGGTCCCCGTCCTCCTCGACACCAGCGGCGAACCGCTGCGCCGCGGCATCGCCGCCCGCCCCGACCTGATCAAGCCGAACACCGAGGAGCTGGCCCAGCTCACCGGCGCCCGGGAACCGGCCCGCGCCACCCGCGACGCCCGGCGGCGCGGCGCGCACGGCGTCATCGCCTCACTGGGCCCGGACGGGCTGCTCGCACTCGTCCGCGAGGGCGGCTGGCGGGCCCGGCCGCCCGCCTCCGTCCAGGGCAATCCGACCGGCGCGGGCGACTCCGCGGTGGCCGGGCTGCTGTCCGGGCTCGTCGAGGGGCTGAGCTGGCCGGACCGGCTGCGGCGGGCGGTGGCACTGTCGACGGCGACCGTGCTCTCCCCCACGGCCGGTGATTTCGACCGCGCGGCGTACGAGGAGCTGCTGCCGCGCGTCGTCATCGAGGAACACGCACCGGCGGCCTGAGGGGCCGCGCCGTACCGGACCCCGCCCGCTCGCGGTCCGGAGGAAGCAACAAGAGGTCCGCATGCCGCTCGTCAGCACCGGTGAACTCGTCTCCGCCGCCCAGGCCCGGGGACACGGAATCGCCGCCTTCAACGTCATCACCCTGGAGCACGCGGAGGCCATCGCCGCCGGGGCGGAGCGCGCCGGGGCGCCCGCGATCCTCCAGATATCCGAGAACGCCGTGAAGTTCCACGGCGGACGGCTCTCCGGCATCGCCGCCGCGGCCGCCGCCGTCGCCCGCACGTCGAGCGCCCCCCTCGCCCTCCACCTCGACCACGTCGAGTCCGTGGAGCTGCTCCACCAGGCGCACGCGGAGGGCTTCGGCTCCGTCATGTTCGACGCGTCCCGGCTGCCGTACGAGGAGAACGTGCGGGCCACGGCCGAGGCGGTGGCCTGGGGCCACGAGCGCGGCATCTGGATCGAGGCCGAGCTGGGCAAGGTCGGCGGCAAGGAGGGCGAGGCCCCGCTCGACGCCCACGCCCCCGGTGTCCGCACGGACCCGGACGAGGCCGCCGCGTACGTGCGCGAGACCGGGGTGGACGCGCTGGCCGTGGCGGTCGGCTCCTCGCACGCCATGACCGAGCGCACCGCCGCCCTGGACCACGAGCTGATCGGGCGGCTGCGCGCGGCCGTCCCGGTGCCGCTGGTGCTGCACGGCTCCAGCGGCGTCCCGGACCCGGAGATCCGCCGGGCGGTCACCTCGTCCGGCATGGTCAAGATCAATGTGGGCACCGCCCTGAACACCGCGTTCACCGGAGCGGTCCGCGCGTACCTGGCCGAGCACACCACCGGCGTCGACCCGCGCAAGTACCTCGCCCCGGGCCGCGAGGCGATGACCGGCACGGTGGCCGGGTTCCTGGCCCTGATGGGCTGATCGCCCCCGGTACGCGAGAACGGTCCGGTACTCCGCGCCCGAAGGCGTGGGGTACCGGACCGTTCTGCGTACGGATCGGATCAGCGCTTCACATGACCGGCCTTGAGCGACAGCTGGTCGAGGTTGGCGTCGCACTGGTCGCCGTCGTTGCAGGAGATCATCAGGGTGTTCGGGCCCTTCTTGAGCTCGACCCACGCGAAGGTGGTCGTCCAGCCCTTCTCCAGGTCCCCCTCGGACGCCTTGGCGTAGTTGTTCATGTTGATGCCGCGCGGGGCCTCGGAGTTGACCGTCAGGGACGTCTTGGCGTCCTTGCCCGGCACCCCGTACGTCACGAAGAGCGTGTACGGGCCGTCCTCCGGGATGTCGACCGCCCAGGTCGCGGACCGGCCGACCTCGTTGAGGTTGATGTACTGGCCGTTGGCGCTCTTGGCACCCTTGGTGCTGTTGTCCAGCGTCGCCGAACCGCCGAGCTTCAGCGAGGCCGCGTCCTGCTTGGGCAGCTCGACCGGGGCATCGGGGCTGGCGGACTCCTCGGGCTTCGAGGACTCCTCGACCTGGCCGCCGGGGGCGGCGGAGGAGTTCGCCTCGCTCTTCTTGTCGTCCTTCTTGTTCTTCTCCGAGATCAGCGCGGCGCCGATCCCGATGAGAACGACCAGGACCACCGCGACCGCGCCGATCAGCAGGCCCTTGGTGTTCGGCCCGCCCCTGCCCGGGGTCTCGGGACCGCCGGGACGGCCCTGGCCGCCCTGCGGCGGGGCCCCGGGGTACGTCTCGGGGGCCGCGTACTGGGCGCTCGGCTGGCCGTACTGCTGCTGGCCGTACTGGCGCTCACCGACGGCACGCACCTGGTTGTACGACGTCCGGGGCACTCCGCGCTGCGGTGCCACCGGCGGGTAGCCGTAGCCGCCCTGTCCCGGCGGCTGGGCGCCCGCTGCCTGTCCGTCCTCGTACAGGTAGCCGAACGGATCGTCGTCCTCGGGCGTGTTTGCGCCGTTGTTCCCGGCCGTCATCCCTGGGTCACTCCTCACCATCTCGCCAGCCGTCGCCGAATAGTGCCAGCCGTGGCCGACCGGCCGAGCCTACCCCGAACGGCCCAGGCCAAGAATCGCCGTCCACCGCGGCCGCGTCCCGGCCGGGGCGGCGGCGCGGCCCGGGAGCGGCGGTCCCGTTAACCTCAGCCGGCTCTGCGGTGAACCTTTGAGCGGGACCGCTTCTCCACGTACATCCGCTGGTCGGCGGAGCGCAGCACTTCCTCGGCGGTCATCCCGCAGGCGGCCCAGCCGATGCCGAAGCTCGCCCCGACCCGGACCGCCCGGCCGTCCACCCTGATGGGCGGGATGATGGCGTTCCGCAGCCGGACGGCGAGGTCAGCGGCGTCCGCCTCGCCCAGCCCGTCGGCGAGGACCACGAACTCGTCACCGCCGAGCCGGGCCACGGTGTCGCCGTCGCGGACGCCGGTGGTGAGCCGGCGGGCGACCTCGATCAGCACGGCGTCGCCGGTGTGGTGGCCGAAGCGGTCGTTGATCGACTTGAAGCCGTCGAGGTCGCAGAAGAGGACCGCCAGCCCCTTCGCCCCGTCGTCGTGCCCGGTGTCGGGCGCCACGACGTGCACATGGTGGTCGTACGGGCCGCCGGGGGCCTGGTCCACCTCGTAGCCGCGCCCCGGCTGGTCGTCGGGGTCGCGGTGGGCCGCGTCCGGCGACTCCAGGGCCGCGCCCGGGCGCTCGCAGAGCCGGGCGCTCAGCCGGGAACGCAGCTCGGCGCTGTTGGGCAGACCGGTGAGGGCGTCGTGCGAGGCGCGGTGCGCGAGATGCAGCTCGTGGCGCTTGCGCTCCTCTATGTCCTCGACATGGGTGAGCAGGAAGCGGGGGCCGTCCGCCGTGTCGGCGACCACGGAGTTGCGCAGCGAGACCCAGAGATACGTACCGTCCCGCCGCCCGAGCCGCAGCTCGGCCCGGCCGCCCTCGGCGGAGGTCCGCAGCAGGGTGCCGATGTCCTCCGGGTGGACCAGGTCGGCGAAGGAGTAGCGGCGCAGCACCGAGGCGGGGCGGCCGAGCAGCCGGCACAGCGCGTCGTTGGTGCGCAGCAGCCGGCCGTGCTGGTCGCCGCCCATCTCGGCGATGGCCATGCCGCTGGGCGCGTACTCGAAGGCCTGGCGGAAGGACTCCTCGCTGGCCCGCAGCGCCTGCTGCTCCCGTTCGAGGCGGACCAGTGCCCGCTGCATGTTTGCTCTGAGCCGGGCGTTGCCTATCGCAATGGAGGCCTGCGAGGCGTACATCTGGAGGGCTTCGCGGCCCCAGGCGCCGGGGCGGCGGCCGTTGCGCGGCCGGTCCACGGATATGACCCCCAGCAGATCGGCGTCGCCGCCGGTCGCGTACATCGGGGCGTAGAGGCGGTCCTGGGGGTGCCACTCGTCCTCGAAGCGGGGGTCGGGCCCGTCGGTGTGCCACTGGGGCACGTCGTCGTCGAGGAGGACCCAGCCGTCGGTGTGCGGTATGAAGCGGAGCTCGTCCCAGGCCTGCCCCATCATCAGCCGACGCTCCCAGGAGGAGCGCGAGCCGACCCGGCCGGTGATCAGGGCCTCGGCCGCGCTGTTCCCGGCGAAGGCGGCGACGACGAGGTCACCGTCGGCGCGGACCAGATTCACACAGGCCAGCTCGTAGCCGAGACCGGTGACGATTCCGTCGGCCACGGTCTGCAGCGTGTCGGCCAGGCTCCGCGCCGTGTTGAGATCGGCCACGGCCTGGTGCAGCTGCCGCATCGTCGCAAGGCGGACGTACGGCTCCGACTCGGCCTCCATCGTTCGCACTCCCCGAGACCTCGACAGCACTCCAGGTTTCATATCGACGTACTAACCGCAGTGTCATCGCAACTGAATCACAGTGAGCTGTGCCACCGGTACACAGGGTCAACGAAAAACGCACTCTGTGACTCAAGTCACAAGAGATGGTAAAGAATCGGGGGTGGTGGGTGAATTCGCCCCGTTCTTTTGCCGAACGCAAATCCGGGCGCCCCAGGGGCGGCACGGGAGCGGTACGGGGGACGGGGCGGGGACGTCCGCGACGGCCGGCGGGCGACGGTCCGGCCGTACGGGGACGGCTGGTCCTAGGACCAGGCTGGTCCCATGGCCCGATGCGGAGGCTCTCGCTCCACGGCTAGCGTGCCGGTGTGTCCCAGACGATGACCTCAGCCCCGCGCCCCCGGCCCGTCCCCCATGCTGAGGGGGTGAGCAACGATGAGTTCCGCGCCGCCCTCGCCCGGCTGGCCGCCGGCGTCGTGCTGGTCACCGCCCAGGAGCCGCCGCTGGACGAGGACGGACGCGGCGAGGACGCCGGGATGACGGCGACCGCCTTCATGTCGGTCTCGCTGGACCCGCCGCTGGTGATGGTCAGCCTGCGCAACGGTTCCCGGATGGACGACCTGCTGGACGAGCAGCCGCTGTGGGCGGTCTCCGTGCTCGCCGAGGACCAGCGGCACATCGCCGGACGGTTCTCGATGAAGGGCCGGATCAGCGACCGGCTGCTGTTCGAGGAGCTCGACTGCGCCCGGGGGCCGATCACCTCGGCACCGCTGGTCGACGGTGCGCTGGCCACGCTGGAGTGCCGTACCGAGCAGCGGGTGGTGGCCGGTGATCACACGCTGGTCATCGGCCGGGTGCTGGGCGCGAAGCTGCCCTCCGGGGGCGGCACGGCGCCGCTGATGTACTTCCGGGGGCAGTACCGGCACCTGAAGTAGGGGTCGCCCCGGTCACGCGGCGGCGGACCGCCCCGGCCGCGGAGGAGAGGGGTGTCCCGTCACCAGTCGCGGCCGGAGCGGCCGCGCTTGGTCTCGCCGCGCTGCTTCTTCTCGCGCAGCCGACGTTCGTTGATCCCCCGGGGAATGCGGGTCTTGCGGCGCGGTCGGGGCGGCGGGGCCGTCGCCTCGGCGAGCAGGGAGGCCAGCCGGACGAGCGCCGTCTCGCGGTTGCGCCACTGGGAGCGGTGCTCGGAGGCGCGGACCGCGATCACGCCGCCCACCATCCGGCCCTCCAGCCGCTGGAGCGCCCGCTCCTTCCACACCTCGGGGAGCGCTTCGGTCGCCGCGAGGTCGAAGCGGAGCTCGACCTGGGAATCGCTGGTGTTGACGTGCTGGCCACCGGGCCCCGAGGACCTGGAGAAACGCCACATGAGCTCGGCCTCCGGCAGGGAGACCGAACCGCGGATGACATAGGGCCCGGACATGACACCCATGGTCCCCGCTCAACGGGGGGTACGTCACCTTCTTTTCCCCAGGGGGTGGCACGTCCGGCCGGGGATTTCGGTAAAGAAAGCAAAGGGATCAGGAACCTCCTGGTCCCTTGCCCACGTTATGGCCTGTGACGGTAGCTTCGTGACGGCACGAAGCCCGCGAGTGACGATGAAAGGGACTCCCATGGCTGTAAGCCTGTCCAAGGGCGGCAACGTCTCCCTCACCAAGGAGGCCCCCGGCCTGACGGCCGTCACGGTCGGCCTCGGCTGGGACGTCCGCACCACCACCGGTACCGACTTCGACCTCGACGCCTCGGCCATCGCGGTCGACGCCTCCGGGAAGGTCGTCTCCGACGGCCACTTCGTCTTCTTCAACAACAAGTCGACGCCGGACCAGACCATCGTCCACACCGGTGACAACGTCACGGGCCAGGGCGAGGGCGACGACGAGCAGATCAACGTCAACCTGGCGGGCCTGCCGGCCGAGGTCGACAAGATCGTGTTCCCGGTCTCGATCTACGACGCCGAGAACCGCAGCCAGAACTTCGGCCAGGTGCGCAACGCGTTCATCCGCATCATCAACCAGGCCGGCGGCGTCGAGATCGCCCGCTACGACCTGAGCGAGGACGCCGCCACCGAGACCGCCATGGTCTTCGGCGAGCTGTACCGCAACGGTGCGGAGTGGAAGTTCCGCGCCGTCGGCCAGGGTTACGCCTCCGGCCTGCGCGGCATCGCGCAGGACTTCGGCGTCAACATCTGAGCCCGACAGCCTGAGCTCCGGCGCACGACGCCCTGATCCGGGCGCGTCCGCTCCACGGGCCCCCGGCCGCAGCCTGCGGCCGGGGGCCCGCGCGTGTCCGGGCCCGCCCGCAGATGTCCGCGCTCGTCCGGGGCCGTCCGTGTTCGCTCGTGCTCGCCCGTGCTCGATCGGGCTCAGCCTGGTCCGCCGCTATTCCTGGCCGAATATGGCCAACTCCCGCCGATTAACGAACACATGTGTATTCCATTCGGACAAGAAGTAGTCAAATAAATGTGAGGTATTTGTTGGCACACGGTCAATGTCGCTCATTCGGTGGCACGCTCTCGGCTCGTAACCCCCCACGGAACGAGCATCGGAGAGCGCATGACCCTCCACAAGCACACCCGTCGCGCCGCAGCCCTGGCCGCCGTGGCCGCGATGGTCGTCGTCGGCGTACAGACCGGCGCGGCAACCGCCGCCCCCGTCACGTCCGGTGACGGTCCCTCGGTCACCCGCAGCGCCGTCCCGTTCAGCGCGAACACGGCCGCGAAGCGCACCGCCGCCATCATGTCCGCGCAGAGCGACGCCGCCTCGACCGCCGACTCGCTCGGGCTCGGCGGCAAGGAGAAGCTGGTCGCCCGCGATGTGATCAAGGACGCGGACGGCACCGTCCACACCCGCTACGAGCGCACCTACGACGGTCTGCCGGTGCTCGGCGGCGACCTCGTCACCCACACCGCCGCCAATGGCAAGCTCAAGGGCGTCACCAAGGCGACCAAGGCCCGGATATCGGTGGCCTCCACCACCCCGAAGATCAAGACCGCGGCCGCCGCCCGCACGGTGATCTGGGCCAACTCCGGCAAGCCGGTCCTCGCCCTGGAGACCGTGAAGACCGGCGTGCAGAAGGACGGCACGCCGAGCCGGGTGCACACCATCACCGACGCCACCACCGGCAAGGTCCTCCGCAGCTACGAGGCGGTCGAGACCGGGGTCGGCCACAGCCAGTACAGCGGCGACGTGGAGCTGTCGACCACCCAGAACGGCTCCGGCTACGAGCTGACCGACAACGACCGCGGCGGCCACAAGACGTACGACCTGAACCAGGGCGAGAACGGCACCGGCTCCCTGGTCACCAACACCACCGACACCTGGGGCGACGGCACCGGCAACGACCGCCGGACCGCCGCCGCCGACGCCGCCTACGGCGCCGCGCAGACCTGGGACTTCTACAAGTCGGCGTTCGGCCGCGACGGCATCGCCGGTGACGGCAAGGCCGCCTACTCCCGGGTCCACTACGGCGACTCCTACGTCAACGCCTTCTGGGACGACAGCTGCTTCTGCATGACGTACGGCGACGGCGCCGACAACAAGAGCGCGCTGACCGCCCTCGACGTCGCGGGCCACGAGATGAGCCACGGCCTGACCTCGTCCACCGCCAACCTGGACTACTACGGCGAGTCCGGCGGCCTCAACGAGGCGACCAGCGACATCTTCGGCACCTCCGTCGAGTTCGCCGCCGACAACAGCACCGACGTCGGCGACTACCTCATCGGCGAGAAGATCGACATCAACGGCGACGGCACCCCGCTGCGCTACATGGACGAGCCGAGCAAGGACGGCGGCTCGGCCGACTACTGGGACAGCAACGTCGGCGACCTCGACGTGCACTACTCCTCCGGCGTCGCCAACCACTTCTTCTACCTGCTGTCCGAGGGCAGCGGCGCGAAGACCATCAACGGCGTCGACTACGACTCGCCGACCGCCGACGGCTCCACGGTCACCGGCATCGGCCGGGACAAGGCCGTCCAGATCTGGTACAAGGCGCTCTCCGAGTACATGACCTCCTCCACCGACTACGCGGGCGCCCGTGAGGCGACCAAGGAGGCGGCGACCGACCTGTACGGGGCGGGCAGCGAGGAGCTGTCGGCCGTGGAGGCGGCCTGGGACGGCGTCAACGTGAAGTAGCACCGCGGCACCAACCAGCGCGGTACCGGGAGCCGGTCAGCCCTGCGGGGCGGGCCGGCTCCTGCCGTACAGCCAGGTCTTCCACAGCTGGCTCAGGTCGCGTCCGGTCGCCTTCTCCACGTAGGCGGTGAAGTCGGCGGTGGACGCGTTGCCGTGCCGGTGGGCGCGGGTCCAGCCCTTGAGCAGGGCGAAGAACCGGGTGTCGTCGCCCACCGCCTTGCGGATCTCGTGGACGACCATCGCCCCGCGCCCGTACACCGGGGGCTGCAGGATGTCCGCGGCGGTCGGCGGGTCGGCGGGCGGGAAGGCCCAGTTGGCGTCCTTCCGGAACGCGGCGTCGAAGCTGTCCCCGACCGGCACGCCCTCCTTGTCGGCCGCCCACAGCCATTCCGCGTAGGTGGCGAAGCCCTCGTTGAGCCAGGTGTCCCGCCAGCTCGCGGGGGTGACGGAGTCGCCGAACCACTGGTGGGCCATCTCGTGGACCAGCAGCCGGGGCCCCGGCGGACCCGGGAAGAAGGGCCGGTTCTGGGTCTCCAGCGCGTAACCGGCGTCCTCGGGGCGGCCGACGATCGCACCGGTGGAGGCGAACGGGTACGGGCCGAAACGCCGCGCCTCCCACGCCACGACCTCCGGGACCCGGGCGAGGACCGGCGCGCTGTCCGCCGCCACCGCCCGGTCCGCCGCGGTGAACACCTCGATGCCGCCCGCCTCCTTCGACCTCTTCGTGTCCTTCGTCTCGAAGTGGCCGACGGCGACGGTCGCGAGATAGGTCGCCATCGGCTCGCCGACGTGCCAGCGGTAGGTGGTCCGGCCCGCCGAGGCGGCGGCGGGGGGCGCCGGTTCGCCGTTGGAGACCGCCGTCAGCCCCTTCGGGACGGTGACCGCGATGTCGTACGACGCCTTGTCGCTCGGGTGGTCGTTGCCGGGGAACCAGGTCATCGACCCGGCCGGTTCGCCGAGCGCGACCGCGCCGTCCGCCGTCCACAGCCAGCCCTCCTGCGAGCCGTCGGGGTCGGTGAGGGGGCGCGGGGAGCCCGAGTAGCGGAGCACCGTGCGGAAGGTGTGCCCCTCGCTCAGCCGGACCCCGGCGTCCGGCCGCAGCGTCAGTTTCTGGCCCGCCCGGCTGACGGCGGCGGGCCGGCCGTCGACCGTCGCGGACTCCACGGTGAGCCCGAGGAGGTCGAGGTGGAAGGCGCTGAGGTCCTGGGTGGCGCGGGCCGTGAGGGTGGCCGTGCCGCGCAGCCGGTGGGCGGCCGGGTCGACGTCGAGCGCGAGGTCGTAGTGGGTGACGTCGTAGCCGCCGTTGCCGAGCCTCGGGAAGTACGGATCGCCCACCCCGGCGGCGCCCGGCCGGCCCTCGACACCTCCGGAGCAGCCGGTGCACGTCACCAGCACCAGCAGGGCGAGAGCGGCGGGCAGAGTGCGACGTACCGGTGTTCGGTGGTTCACCCCCGCGATCCTAGGTGCCGGTTACGGCTTTTCAGCGGTAATGACCGGTGAACGGTCCGGCGGTTCAGAGGATCGCGATCCCGAGCGGGCGTGCGCCGGCGGCGATCTCGAACGGCCGCTCGCGGCCCGTGAGGTCGACGACGGTGATGCTGTCGCGGTAGCCGTCGCGGGTGAAACCGCCGGTGACGTACGCCGTGCGGCTGTCGTCGGTGACCGTGACGTCCTCGTGCGGTCCGGGCAGCGGTACGACGCGTTCGGTGCCGTCGGGGGCGCGGACGGTCAGCGAGGGGTCCTTGTCGTCGGAGGCGATCGGGCCGGTGCCGACGACGAGCAGGGTGCCGTCCGGGGCGAGCGTCGCGCCGTGCTGGTGGGTGTTGGCGGTCATCCGCTGGATGGCGGAACGCCCGGTGCGCGGGTCCAGGACGACGAGCCGTTCGCCCTCGAAGGGCAGCAGCAGCCTGCCGTCCGAGGGGCGCACGACGGCGTAGTGCGGCTTCAGCCAGGAGCCGAGACCGCCCTCGGTGCCGTACGGGGCGACCTCGAAGCGCCGGGTCCGGCGGGTGTCCGGGTCGACCGCGGTGACGTCGAAGGAGTCGTGGCCGGTGGCGTACACCTCGGTGCCGTCGGGCGAGACGTCCACGTCGAAGGGGCGGCGGCCGACCGGGACGGTGCCGGTGACCTCGCGGGTGGCGGTGTCGATGATCTCCAGCACGCCCGTACGGCCGGGCACGTTGACGCCGACGTAGACCCGCGAACCGTCGGGGGCGAGCGCGATGCCCATGCCGCCGCCCCGGTACTCGCCGGTGGTGACGGGCCCGGTCCGCGTCCGGTACGGGATCCGGGCCAGGCGGGTGCGCTTCTCGGTGTCGACGACCGCGACGCCCTCGGCCGTCGCCACCCAGGCCAGCCCGTCCTCGCCGACGACCAGCCCGTACGGGGCGGTGCCGACCTCGACGGAGCCGAGGGTGTGGCGGCGGTGCGCCGGGTCCGGGTCGACGAAGGTCACGGTGGTGGAGCCGAAGTCCGCGACGAGCAGGGTGCCGTGCGGGGTGGCCTCCCGCGCCGGAAGCCCCGGAGCGCTCCCCGGCGCACTTTCCGGCGCGCTCACCGGCGTACGGGACGTCTCCGGCGTACCGCCCGCGCAGCCCGCCAGGGCCGCCGCCGCGAGGAGCGCGACCACGGCGTGGCGCGCCTTCACCGGGCACCCCGCAGCCGGGCGGCGATCTCCGCGAAGCCGCGGCGCTCCGCGTGCTCCAGGGCGCTCGTCCCGTCGGCGTCCGGCAGACCGGCGTCGGCCCCGGCGGCCAGCAGCAGCTCGACGATCTCCTGGTGGGCCCGGCCGCCGTCGCCGAGGATCACCGCTTCCAGCAGGGCCGTCCAGCCCAGCCGGTTGACGTGGTCGACGTCGATGTCGGTGAGCCGCAGCAGCTCCCGCACGTACGCGGCGTGGCCCCGCTCGCTCGCCGGGATGAGCGCGATGCCGCCGAACCGGTTGCGGAGCGTCAGATCGGGACCGGCCGGCAGGAGGACGTGCAGCATCCGGACGCTGCCGGTCACGCCGGTCGCCAGCCAGGGGCTCTCCTCGCGCGTGTCCTGCGCGTCGGGGTCCGCGCCCGCCGCGACCAGCAGCCGGGCCGCCTCGACGTGGTCGCCGTGGACCGCGAGGAGCAGCGGGGTGCGCAGCTCCTCGTCGCGGCAGTCGACACGGGCGCCGCCCCCGATCGCGGCCCGCACCCGGTCGGGGTGACCGGTGCGCGCGGCGTCGAGCAGTTCCTGATCGAGGGCGTTCATCTCCGTGTCTCTCCTGTCGGTCCCGTCGGACCTGTCGCTCCGTCTGTCCGGCGGTTACTGGCCGAGGGCGGCGACGCCGGCCTGGGCGAACTTCTCGTCGAGGTCGCCGGAGGGGGCTCCGGCGACGCCGATGGCGGCGATCGGGGCGCCCTCGGCGGTGACGGGGGCGCCGCCGGCGAGGAAGAGGGTGCCGGGGATGTCCTTGAGGGTGGGGGCGTTGGCCAGGCGCTTGGCGAGTTCGGAGGTCGGGGCGTTCCAGGAGACGGCGGTGTACGCCTTCTTCACGGCCGATTCGTAGGCCTGCGGGCCGGCGCCGTCGCCGCGCAGGGTGAGGATCGTGTTCCCGTTGCGGTCCACGACCGCGACCGAGACCCGCTGGTTCTCCTTCTCCGCCGCGTCCAGCGTCGCCTGCGCCGCCCTCGTCGCGGCCGCCAGGGTCAGGTGCGTGCTCTCCTGGAGGTTGCGGTTCTTGGTGTCGGTCTTGACGGCGGGGGCGGCGGCCGGGGCGGAGGCACTGGCGGAGGCGGCCCCGACCGTACCGGCGACGACGGCAGCGGCGGCGACACCGGTCAGGACACGGGCGCGCAGCGACAGCTTCTTCATGGTGAACGACTCCTCGGATTCGGCCAGCGGGTCCGGCTCTTCCTCCATGCTCCGGCCGCCCCCGGCCCCGTACGGTCGACGGACCGGCTCGACGCCGCGCCCGGGACGGCCGACGTCCCCATCGGCCGAACGGTTGATGCGGGGGCGCCGGACCGGAGTGACCATGGCTGTATCCGTGCAGATCATGACCGTACCCATGCGGGTCGGCCGGAGCCCTGACCCGGGGAGCGAGAGGTACGAGGTGAAGCACCGGTCCACCCCTTCGGCATCCGGCACCGGCGCGGGACGGGCCGCGGACGGCGCCCGCTCCGCGACCGGTGCGGGGCGGGGAACGGCCGCCGGGGCGGGGCGGGGAACGGCCGCCGGGGCAGCACAGGGCTACGACCCGGACGCCCGGTGGCTCACGCTCCTCATGCACGCCGCGTTCTTCCTGCTGCTCGGCGCCTCCCTCACCCGCTTCCTGCTGCGCCACCCCGGCGAGGCCCGCACCCCGTGGATCATCGCGCTCTCCCTCGCGCTCGCCGTCCTGTACGTGCTCGGGCCGGTGCTCGGAACGCGTCCGACGCCGCGATCGCTGGTGTGGCTGGGCGTGCTGGTCGCCGTGTGGATGGTGGTGGTGGTCCTCGCGCCGAGCTTCGCGTGGTGCGCGGTGCCGCTCTTCTTCACCGGGCTGCGCATCCTTCCGCCGCGCGCCGCGCTCGCGCTCGTCGTGCTGCTCACCCTGTTCGTCGTCGCGGCGCAGCTGCGCCTGGCCCAGGGGTTCGACCCGAACCTGATCCTGGCCCCGCCCGCCGTGGCGGTGATCGCGACGGCGGTCTTCGTCCACATGCGGCGCCAGGCCGAGTACCAGCGCGAACTCTCCGAACGGCAGCGGGAGCTCATCGACGACCTGCTGCGCACCCGCCGCGAGCTGGCCGCCACCGAGCGCCGCGAGGGCACCCTCGCGGAGCGGCAGCGGCTCTCGATGGAGATCCACGACACCCTGGCCCAGGGGCTGTCCAGCCAGCAGATGCTGCTCCAGGCCGCCGACCGCACCTGGGACGCCGACCCGGCAACCGCCCGCCGCCACGTCCGTACGGCCACCGGCATCGCGGAGCGCAATCTCGCCGAGGCCCGCCGCTTCGTCCACGACCTGGCCCCCGCCGATCTCGCGGAGGGCGGCGGGCTGGAGGCGGCCCTGCACGCGCTGGCCGCCCGGGAGACGGCCCAGGCGCAGGGTCGGCTCACCATCCGCTGCCATGTGGAGGGCGAGCGGCACTCCCCGCTGCCCGACCGGACGCAGTCCGCCCTGCTCCGGATCGCGCAGGGGGCGCTCGCCAACGTGAAGGAGCACGCCCACGCCACGGAGGCCGCGCTGACCCTGACCCACCTCGACGACCGGGTCGTCCTGGACATCGCCGACAACGGACGGGGCTTCACCCCCACCGGGGCCACCCGGACCACCGGCAGCGTGCGCGGCCACGGGCTGCCCGCGATCCGGGCCCGGCTGAGCCAGCTCGGCGGCACGCTGACCGTCGAGTCGGTGCCGGGCGAGGGTACGGTGCTCTCCGCCGCCGTTCCGCTCGCCCCCGTCACCCCGCCCACCGCCGCGAAGGACCCCCGATGACCGCGACGCCGCCCGTACGCATCCTGCTCTGCGACGACCACGTCGTCGTCCGCGCCGGACTGCTCGCCCTCCTCGGCAGCGAACCGGACATCGAGGTCGTCGGCGAGGCCGGCAGCGGCGAGGAGGCCGTCGCCCTGGCCGCCAAGCTCACCCCGGACGTCGTCCTGATGGACCTCCAGCTCGGCGCGGGCATCGACGGCGTCGAGGCCACCCGCCGGATCTCCTCCACCGGCGTCCACGTCCTGGTCCTCACCACGTACGACACCGACGCCGACATCACCCGGGCCATCGAGGCGGGCGCCACCGGCTATCTGCTGAAGGCCGAGCGCCCCGAGGAGCTCTTCGCCGCGATCCGCTCGGCCGCCCAGGGCCGTACGACGCTGTCCCCGCCGGTGGCGAGCCGCGTCATGGCCCGGATGCGCAAGCCGCTGCCCACCCTCACCGACCGCGAACTCGACATCCTGGCCCAGCTCTCCCAGGGCCTGGGCAACCGCGAGATCGCCCGCGCCCTGTTCATCAGCGAGGCCACGGTCAAGACCCACCTGGGCCGGATCTACGACAAGCTCGGCGTCGACACCCGCGCGGGCGCCGTCGCCGTCGCCAAGGAGCAGCGCCTGCTGCCGTGACCCCCGCCGTCAGCCCTGGCCGAAGAGGTCGTCGGTCGTCTTCACCGTGAACGCCCGGTCGACCCAGAGGTCGAGCGTGGCCAGGTCCCGGCACGAACCGATGCGCTCCCGGTCGACGTCGCTCACGGCCACGCCCCGACGGTCCAGCATCCGCAGCACGCTCCGGGAACGCTCCTTCGCGATGCCCTCTTCGCGCCCTTCTTCACGCCCCTCTTCACGCCCTTCGTCGCGGAAACTCTCGGCGACGATGCCGCGGAAGTGGCTGAGGCTCGTGCTCATCAAGTTCCTCCAGATCTCGCGGGCCGGGGTGTCACCCAACCCCGCCTCGGTGAATTCGGCGAAGATCGCCGCGGCATCGGCGTCCGTGGCTCTGAGCGCCACGGCGAGGGCTTCCAGTATGGCAGCGATGTCCTGATCGTTACCATGTGTGATCGCGGAGAACACCGCCATGGGGATGTCCGCGGCGGCGCGCGCCGCGTCCGTCACGACGGGAACGTTGTGCGGCCCCAGGACCAGGGGAAACACGGCGAGGCTCGGATGCTTCTCCAGTCCGATACGGATCGGCTCGGCCGCCCATTCGGCGGTCGCCTTGTCCCGACAGACGACCAGCAGCACCGGCGGGTAGCGGAACTTCGCGTACAGGTGGGCGAGGTAGTACGCCCAGCTGCTCCGCTTCTCCGGGTCTTTTCTGCCCTGTGCCTCGATCGCCAGCAAGTAGCATCCGCCACCCACGACATCGATCCGCAGCAGTGTGTCGACATGCCGTTCGACGGGACGCATCTCGGTCAGGTCCGTGTCCATGAGGGACACGGCGACCGGTTCCGGGAACGGCACGCCCAGCGCCTCGAAGGCACTGGTGAACAGCGTCGGATTCTCCTGGAAGATCCGATGCTGTGCTTCATGGGGTGAGCTGACCATGCGCAAAAAACTATGTGTCCGGCATATGCCAAAACAGGAATTCCCCGGCCCTTCACCGGATCGAGCGCATCGACCGCCCCGGCGTTGACGGTGCTCCCGGCATGACACCATCGAGACGTGCTCGACATCGGCTACTCCCTCTCCCGGCGCTTCCCCGACCCGCCGCAGACCGACTACCGCCGCGCGGACGTCCACGCGCTGCGGCACGACTTGTTCTGCGGGGACGTGTACCTCGCGGACACCAAGGAGGACCGGGAGCTGTCCACAGCCTGGGGCTGGGTGCCGGTGCTCGACTTCGCGTGGGCGCTGTGCGACATCGTCGAGCGGATCGACCAGGACCCGCGGGGCAACCGCTCGCACCGGCGGCAGTACGCCGAGCTGGACTTCACCGAGTCGTCCGACCTGATGTTCTTCGAGCGCCGCTTCGGCTGGGTCGACATCGAGGCGGACTGGATGCCCGGCGACGAACCCCCGCTCACCTTCGGCCACTCGGTGCTGCGCCGCGAGGCCCGCGACTTCCTGCACGACCTGATCGCCGACCTCTCCGACCTGCACGAAGGGCTCGCCGACAACCCCGCCGTCTGGGACCTCCAGGCCCGGTTCCCCCGTATCTGATCCGAGCGCGCCTACGCCTCCACCCGCACCCCGATCTGCGCCGCGAACGCGGGGGCCAGGTCCATCAGCTGCACCGGGCTGATCACCGCGCCCGCCAGCCGCTCCACACCGCGGGCGATGTCCAGCTCCGCGGCCGCCCGCAGATCCACCGACTCCATCCGCGCGGAGCTGAAGTCGGCCCGTCTCAGCACACAGTCGCGGAACTCCACCCGGGCCAGCCGCGCGCCCCCGAAATCCGGCTCGGAGAGCACACAGCCCTCGAACACGACGTCCGTGAGCCGGGCCTCGCGCAGATTCAGGTAGTCGATCTTCCCGCCGCGCACCAGCACCCGCTCCAGCACCGCACCGTGCAGCTGCACCCCGCCCAGCCGGGCGTCCACCACCTCCACGTCGCGCAGCGAGGCCTCCGCGAGATCAGTGCCCACGCCCCGTACCCCGGTCAGCACCGAGTCCATGAACCGGGCCCTTCCCAGCCCCGCACGGTCCAGCGTGCAGCCGTCCAGGGCGCAGTCCATGAACCGGGCTCCCCGGCCCGACCCGTCCGACAGATCCGTCGCCGCGAACCGCACCCCGTCGTAGTCACCGTCCGGCTCCAGCCCCGCGCCGTCGTACGGAACGAGCGGCGGCAGCCGCACCTCCGGCCGCCGTGCCGCCGCGATGGTCTGCTTCGCCGTCTTCCCGCTGCTCCGTGCCATGCCCCCATCCTGGCGCACCCCACCGACAACGCCCCGGAGCTACCGCCCGCCCAGCTCGGCCAGCGCCGCGTCCGTCATCCGGTACACCGTCCATCCGTCCTGCGGCCGTGCGCCCAGCGACTCGTAGAAAGCGATGGACGGGGCGTTCCAGTCCAGCACCGACCACTCCAGGCGCTGGTAGCCGCGCTCCACGCAGATCCGGGCCAGCTCGGTCAGCAGCGCCTTCCCGTGCCCGCCGCCGCGCCGCTCGGGGCGTACGTACAGGTCCTCCAGGTAGATGCCGTGCACCCCGCGCCAGGTGGAGAAGTTCAGGAACCACAGCGCGAAGCCGACCGGCTCGCCGTCCTCCGCCTCGGCGATGTGCGCGTACGCGGCGGGCCGCTCGCCGAACAGCGCCTCGTGCAGCTGCTCCTCGGTGGCCCGCGCCTCGTGCGGGGCCTTCTCGTACGCGGCCAGCTCACGGATCATCATGTGGATGGCGGGGACATCTGCGGGAACAGCGGTACGGATCATGGGGGCAGGGTAAGCAGACGGCCGGCCTCCGCTTCCTCCGCGTCCGCCCTTCGGGATGTCGGTCACGCCGCCGGTCCCGGGGCCGTGCGTCAATCGGATATGACCCCGAGCAGCCCCGCAACGCCCACCCGGCGCCGCTCCGCCGCCGGCCGGTGGCTCCGCTCCACCGGCTCCTGGATCCGCAGCGCGCCCGGCACCTACGTCTGGCTGGCCGCGCTCTTCGTCACCACGGTCCTCGTCCACTTCATGTCACCGGACTTCGAGGAGGACTTCCTGCGGCAGCGCTCCACCAACATCCACGAGCTCAGCCACGACCCGGTCCGCGTCCTGATCACCAGCGCCCTCTGGATCGACGGCGGCCACTGGCTGCCGTACGCCTTCCTCTACACCGTCTTCCACGCGACCGCCGAACGCTGGCTCGGCACCCTGCGCTGGCTCGCCGTCGCCGTCCTCGCGCACGTACTCGCCACACTCGCCAGCGAGGGGGTCCTGGCCTGGGGGATCCGGCACGGGCAGGTGGTGCCGTCCGCCGCCGACACCCTGGACGTCGGGGTCAGCTACGCGCTCGCGGGGGTGGTCGCCGTGCTCACGTACCGCGTCCCGGCGCCCTGGCGGTACGTGTACGCCTTCGCCGTCCTCGTCTTCTACGGCGTCCCGCTCATCACCGGCCGGACCTTCACCGACCTCGGCCATTTCTGCGCCGCGCTCATCGGCCTCGCCTGCTACCCGCTCACCCGCTCCCGGCAGGGGACGAAACCCCTCCGCGCGCAGTAACGTCCCGCCCGAGAGCCACGAGGGCTCCACACCGGACAGAGCAGGGTCAACATGAGCACCGTCAGCACCGTAAACGGCGGCATATCGTTCTGGTACGCGGACCAGGGCGTCCCCCTCGGCCGGGAACCCCTGCCCGGCGACACCACCGCGGACGTCTGCATCGTCGGCGGCGGATACACCGGGCTGTGGACGGCCTACTACCTCAAGAAGGCCGTCCCCTTCCTCAACATCACCGTCCTCGAAGCCAAGTTCTGCGGCTACGGCGCCTCCGGGCGCAACGGCGGCTGGCTGTACAACGGCATCGCGGGCCGCGACCGCTACGCGAAGCTGCACGGCCACGAGGCCGCCGTCCGCCTCCAGCAGGCGATGAACGAGACGGTCGACGAGGTCGTACGGGTCGCCGCCGAGGAGGGCATCGACGCCGACATCCACCAGGGCGGCGTCCTGGAGGTCGCCTACACCCCGGCCCAGCTGGCCCGGCTCAAGGACTTCCACTCCGTGGAGATCGCCTTCGGCGAGACGGACCGGGTGCTGCGCGGTGCCCGGGAGACCTGCGAACGTGTCAACGTAGCCGGGGCCGTCGGCTCCACCTGGACCCCGCACGGCGCGCGGCTGCACCCGGTCAAGCTGGTCCAGGGGCTCGCCGCCACCGTCGAGGCGCTCGGCGTCACCGTCCACGAGTCGACCCCGGTCACCGAGATCACGCCCAAGCACGCCCGCACCCCGTACGGCACCGTCCGCGCCCCGTACATCCTGCGCTGCACCGAGGGGTTCACCGCGAACCTCAAGGGCCAGCGGCGCACCTGGCTGCCCATGAACTCCTCGATGATCGCCACCGAGCCGCTGCCCCGATCGGTCTGGGACACCATCGGCTGGGAGGGCCGCGAGACCCTCGGCGACATGGCGCACGCCTACATGTACGCCCAGCGCACCGCCGACGACCGGATCGCGCTCGGCGGCCGGGGCGTGCCCTACCGCTACGGCTCCGGCACCGACAACGACGGCCGCACCCAGCCCGCCACCATCGAGGCGCTCCGCGACATCCTGGTCCGCTTCTTCCCCGCCGCCGCGGGCGCCCGGATCGACCACGCCTGGTCGGGGGTGCTCGGCGTCCCGCGCGACTGGTGCGCCACCGTCACCCTGGACCGCTCCACCGGGCTCGGCTGGGCGGGCGGTTACGTCGGCTCCGGAGTCGCCACCACCAACCTCGCCGCCCGCACCCTGCGCGACCTGGTCCAGCAGGACTCCGGCCAGTCCGGCCCCACCGAGCTGACCTCCCTCCCCTGGGTGGGCCACAAGGTCCGCCGCTGGGAGCCGGAGCCCTTCCGGTGGATCGGCGTGCACGGCATGTACGCCGCCTACCGCGCCGCCGACCGCCGCGAACTGGCCTCGCCGAAGGCCGGTACGGACCCGGTCGCGAAGTTCGCGGACCGGCTGGCCGGCCGGCACTGACCGCACACGCACGGGCACCCGCCACCTGTGCGGTGGCGGGTGCCGTGGTTCAACCGGTCAGGCCTGGCAGGAGCTCTTCTGGTGACAGGGCTTCGGCTCCGGCTTGGGCTTGGGCTTGCACTGCTTGTCGTGCTTGTCGTGGCAGGGCTTCGGCTTGGGCTCCGGCTTCGGCTTCGGCTTGCACGCGCACGGCTTCTTCTTCTGGACGGTGATGCGGGCCTGGTCCGTGTTGGACACCACGGTGCCGTTCCGGGCGGAGGCCACCGCGGTGTTGAGGACCTCGCCGCGTTCCGCGTCCGCCCGGGTGACGGTGTACGTGCCGGTGCAGGTGGTGGAGGCGCCGGGGGCGAGCGTGGTCGCCCGGCAGGTCACCCCGGTCACCCGGTCGTCACTGACCGAGACCCCCGTCAGCTCCTGGTTGCCGGTGTTGGTGACGGTGTACGTGTACGTCACCTCGTCGCCCACCTTGTAGGTGCGCGAGGTGTCCACCTTCTTCGTCAGGTGCAGCGAGAGCACGGCCTCCCGCTCGGTGCGCACGGTGGCGTCGTCGGGCTCCGACTGCACCTCGGTGCGGCCGAACTGCCCGTGCGCGGCGGCCACGTTGACGACCTGGCCGCGGTCCGCGTCCGCCTGGGTGACGGTGTACGTGCCGGTGCAGGTGGTGGAGGCGCCGGGGGCGAGCGTCGTCGCCCGGCAGGTCACGTCCGGCACGAGGTCGTCGGTGACCGCGATGTTGGTCAGCGGAACGTTGCTGGTGTTGGTGACGGTGTACGTGTACGTCACCTCGTCGCCGGGCCGGTAGACCCGGCTGTCGTCGACCGACTTGGTGAGCCCCAGGGTCAGTTCGGAGGCGACCAGCACGGTGGCCTGGTCCGGCTCCGACTCCACGGCGGTGCCGTCGGAACGGCCGTGCGCGGTGGCGGTGTTGGTGACCGACTCGTCGGCCGCGTCGGCGGCGGTGATCCGGTAGGTGCCGGTGCAGGTGGTGCTGTCACCGGGCCGCCCGGCCGGGGCGAGCGTGGTCGCCCCGCAGGTCACCCCGGTCACCCGGTCGTCGCTGACGGAGACGCCGGTCAGCTCGGTCGGGCCGGTGTTGGTGACGGTGTACGTGTAGGTCACCTCGTCGCCGACCTCGTACACCCGGGTGTCGTCGACCGACTTCTCCAGCCGGATGCCGGGGCCCCGCTGCACCGGCAGGGTGACCTCGTCCGGGGGTGACTCGACGGGGGTGTCGTCGGCCCGGCCGTGCGCGGTCGCCCGGTTGGTGACCTCTCCGGCCGCGGCGTCCGCCCCGGTGACGGTGTACGTGCCGGTGCAGGTCATCGACGCGCCCACGGCGAGCGTGGTCCGCGGACAGCTGACCCCGGTGACCCGGTCGTCGGCCACGGTCACATCGGTCAGCGGCACCCCGCCGCTGTTGGTGACCACGTACTCGTACGGCACCTTCGTACCGGGGGTCAGCGGCAGTTCCAGCGGCGGTTCCTTGGAGACCTGCTTGACCAGGTTGAGCTGGGGCAGCGGCGCGGCCGAGTGGACACTGACGTTCCGGATCAGGTGGACGTCGGTGAAGTCGCCGGTCGACGCGGCGAAGCCGAACTTGTAGGTGCTGGGCACCGGCTGGGGCGCCGGGGTGGAGAGCACCTGGCGGCTGCCGTTGCCGTCGTGGAAGTCGATCGCGACGGTGACGACCGGGTTCGGCGCCGGGGAGATCTCGACGGTCACCGTGCGGCGGGACGGCTCCAGCAGGGTCTCGGCCTCCTGCGGGGTGACGCCCGCCGGGAGCGAGGTCGTCGGGCCCTGGAGGCGGCCCGGCAGGGTGGAGGGCCAGGGGCCGGTGGTGGAGAAGTTGCTGGTCGTGGCGTCCAGGAAGCAGTAGCCCTCGGTGCCGTTGCCCGGCCCGCGCAGGGTCACCATGTTCTCGCCGGGCGCCGGGATGTAGAAGGCGGTGCCGGACGGGGAGCGGTTGGCGCAGCCGGTGCCCCGGCGCTCCCAGTCGCCGAAGTAGTTGCCGAGCACGTCGAGGCCGACCCCGAGGTAGCCGTGGTTGACGCCCGGCAGGAAGGGCTGGGACGGGTCGTCGCTGGGCAGCTTCTGCGCGTAGCCGAGGCTGCCGCCGAAGGCCCCGGGAGCCGTCAGCGAGGCGGCGCCGTCGATGAGGAAGAACGAGATGCCGTCGGCCGGGGGGTTGGTCGTGGCGCCGTACTGCCACTGGTCGAAACTGGTGACCAGGCCCTGGTTGGCGGGGAGCGCGTGGTTGTAGAGCACCGCGGCGGACTGGTCGTGGGCGGCGTCGGTCAGCCGCAGGTAGCCGTGCGGGGCGCCGTTGTCCGGCGGTACGGGGCCGGTGGCACCGGCCGGGCAGCCGGTGAGCGGGTGGGTGCCGGGGCCGGGCGCCGGGGCCTCGGGGGCGCCGGTCAGACAGGCGGGCCCGAAGCCCTCGAACTCCGGGTCCGCGGTGGCCCCGGTGAACGTCTCGTTCACCAGGGGTACGCCCGAGGGCTGGGCCGCGACCGCCTGCGCGGGCAGCCCCAGACCGGCCGCCACCATCCCGAGCACACCGAGCCCGCCCGCGGCCCAGCGTCCCAGCCTGCTCTGCCCCCGACCACGGCCACGGCCTCTGGTCCGGGCTCCGAAATGTCTCAACCTCATGCCGGGCAACGTAGGGATTCGCCCCGGCCGCCGGAGATGGCTCGCCCCACGGACGCCGCCGACCATTCCACCGGCGTACGCAACCGGGTGGCGGCCGGCCACACCGAGCGCCCGCCGGAGCGAACGCCCGGCAGCGGCCGGTGCTACCACTCCGGCGGGATGGTGCCATCGGCGTCAGCGCCACCGGGAACTCATGGAGCCGCGCCGTGACGTGTCAGCAGCGGGGCAGGTCCACGTTGTTGCTGGCATCGGTGAGGTAGACCTTGCTCACCCAGACGTCTTCGTTGCCGCTGTCGTCGGCGAAGATCCTCAGCCAGACGCTGCTGGTGCGACCCATGGCGGTGTGGTTCGCACCGTTGATGTAGCAGTAGAAGTCGTGCCTTCCCTTGCGCACGATGCCCGCGTGGGAGGAGTCCCGGGAGTCCGGAATCCAGTAGGACCACGTGTCGTAGGCGATGTCCATGGAGGTCCTGGCCCCCTGTACCGCGGGCCGCGCCGCCGTGGACGACGACGCGTTCGCCGACACGGCCGGGTTCTGGGCCGCATGGGCCGGTGCGGCAGTGGCCGTGGTGCCGGTTCCGCAGAGTGCGGCGACGGCGAGTGCCGCGGCCGCGGCCAGGGTGCACAAGGGGCTCCTGCTCATGGGTACGTCCTCCTCGGTCGTTCGCGTCCCGGCCCTCGAAACAGGGCCGGTGACGGGGTCGACCTGAGTCTTCGCGGCCCCGGCGATGTCCGGCAGGCCCTTCCATCACTCCAGACAAAGTCGTCGGGCGCCCCCCGGTACGTCTTACTCAGCACCGCACCCCGGCCGGATGATCCGACAACTGAACACACGTTCAATATTCGCGCGCATTGACAGAGGCGGCACAGACTCCGAATACTGACTCTTCATTCAGTAAGGAGTCCGTGCCGTGCCCATACCCGCCCCGTCCGGTCCCCCCGCCCCCACCACCCCGATCACCGGCGGGGAAGCCCTGGTCAGAGCGCTCGCCGCACACGGCGTGACCCACATCTTCGGCATCCCCGGCACGCACAACCTGGAGATCTACCGGCATCTGGACACCCACCGGATCGAGCACGTCAACCCCCGCCACGAACAGGGCGCGGGGTACGCGGCCGACGCGTACGCCCGGACCAGCGGCCGACCCGGGGTGGCGCTCACCACCACCGGCCCGGCCCTGCTGAACATCGCGGCCGCCGTCGGTCAGGCGTACTCCGACAGCGTCCCGCTGCTCGTGGTCTCCCCCGGCATGCCGCTGCGCCACCCCCGGCAGTCCACCGGGCTGCTGCACGAGACCCGCAGCCAGACCGAGGCGCTGCGGGGCGTCGCCGCCGTCAGCCACCGGGTCTCCTCCGTCGAGGAGATCGGCGTGGCCGTCGCCCGCGCCTTCACCCTCTTCCGTACGGAACGCCCCCGGCCCGTGCACATCGAGGTCCCGCTGGACCTGCTCACCGCCGCCGAACCGGCCGGGCCGGTACGCACCGCCCCGCCGGTGGAGCCCGTCGCGGCGGACCCCCGCGCGGTCGCGGAGGCCGCCGGGGCGCTGTGGGCGGCCGACCGGCCCGGGATCGTGCTGGGCGGCGGGGCGCGCGGGGCCGCCGCCGAGTGCCTGCGCCTGGCCGAGCTGCTGGACGCCCCCGTGGTGACCTCGGCCAACGGCAAGGGCATCGTCCCCGAGAGCCATCCGCTCGCGCTCGGCGTCTCGCTGCACAGCCCGGCCGTCCAGCGCTGGCTCGCGGAGCGGGACGTGGTGCTCGCGGTGGGCACGGAGCTCGCCGAGTCCGACCTGTGGGCGTCGCCGCCCGCACTCGGCGGCACGCTGGTACGGGCCGACCTCGACCCGGCGCAGATGTACGCGGGGCTGCCCGCCGACATCCCGCTGGTGGGCGACGCCCGCCCCACCCTGCACGCCCTCCTCGCCGCCCTGCCCGCCCTCCACGGACGGTCGGGGGCACACCGCGCCGTCACCGCACTGCGCGCCGAACGGGACGCCGCAACCAGGGAGTTGGACGGCCACCTGCTGCCGTACCTGGCCGCGATGCGGTCCGCGCTCCCCGCCGACACGGTCCTGACCTCCGACAGCGCCCAGTGCTGCTACAACGGCGCGCTCCCGCACCTGCCGGTCGGCCCGGAGGGCCGCTACCTCCACCCGACGGGCTTCGGCACGCTCGGCTACGCGCTGCCCGCCGCGATCGGCGCGAAGGTGGCCGCCCCGGACCGTCCGGTGGTCGCGCTCAGCGGCGACGGCGGCCTCCAGTTCTCCGTGCAGGAGCTGGCCACCGCCGTACAGCTGGGCCTCCCGCTGCCCGTCGTGGTCTTCGACAACGGCGGCTACGGCGAGATCCGCGACGAGATGGCGGCCCGCGGCGACCGACCCACCGCCGTCGACCTCCCGCCCGTCGACCTGCCCGCGCTGGCCCGCGCCTACGGCGGCCACGGCGTACGGGCCGACTCCCCCGAGGCGCTCGCCGAGGCGCTGCGCCACGCCCTGGCCACCCAGGGCCCCACCCTCATCACCGTCCCCGAGGAGCCCTCCCGATGACCCCGGCCACCGACAACGCCCCGCTGGTCTCCCTCACCTGGACCGACCAGGAGACCGGGCACCGGGGACACCTGGTCATCGACCGCCTGGTGCGCGGCGTCTCCAGCGGCGGCCTGCGGATGCGGGCCGGCTGCACCCTGGAGGAGGTCGCCGGACTGGCTCGCGGCATGACGATGAAGGAGCTGCTGCACTACGACCCGGCCGCCCGCTACATCCCGCTGGGCGGCGCCAAGGGCGGCATCGACTGCGACCCGCGCGACCCCGCCGCGTACGGCGTCCTGGTCCGCTACCTGCGCGCCGTCCGCCCGTACGTCGAGCACTTCTGGACCACCGGCGAGGACCTCGGCCTCACCCAGGACCTCGTCGACCGGGCCGCCGCCGAGGCGGGTCTGCTCTCCTCCGTCCAGGCGGTCTACCCGCTCCTGGACGACGAGGAGGCGGCCCGGCGGCGCCTCGCCGATGCCTTCACCATCGAGGTGGACGGCATCGGACTGGACGAACTGGTGGGCGGCTGCGGGGTAGCCGAGTCGGTGCTCACGGCGCTGGACCGGGCGGGCGTCCCGTACTCCGGCACCCGCGTCGCGGTGCAGGGCCTCGGCACCATGGGCGGCGCCACCGCCCGCTTCCTGGCCCGCGCCGGGCTGCGCATCGTCGCCGTCGCCGACATCAAGGGCACCGTCGCCAACCCGGACGGCCTGGACGTCGAGGCACTGCTCGCCGCCCGCGACGGGCACGGCACGGTGGACCGGGCCGCGCTCCGCCCCGAGGACCGCGAACTGCCGCCCGGTGCCTGGCTGACCGCCGACGCCGACGTCCTGGTCCCGGCCGCCGTCAGCTACGCCGTCGACACCGCCAACCAGGCGGGGGTCACCGCCCGCTGGATCGTGGAGGCGGCCAACATGCCGGTGCTGCCCGAGGCCGAGGCGCTGCTGGCCGCGCGCGGCATCACCGTCCTGCCGGACGTGGTCGTCAACTCCGGTACGAACGCCTGGTGGTGGTGGACGCTCTTCGGCGACATCGGCGCCGACGCCGACGAGGCGTTCGCGTACGTCCGCCGCTCGATGCGCACCCTGGTCGACCGGATGCTCACCCGCGCCGAGGCCGAGGGCACCACCCCCCGGGCCGCCGCCCACGCCCTGGCCGCCGACCGGCTGCCGGCCGTGACGGAACGCTTCGGCAGCTACCGCTGAGCCCTCAACGGCCTGGGGTGGCCGCATCGGGTGAGCGGAAGGGCCCAGGTCAGCGGGGGCGCGGTCCCGGGATGCGGACTCCGGCGGCGCGGAGCCTGGCCTCGACGAGCGCGGCCAGCCGGGCCGCCCCCGGGGCCTCCTCGCCGTACCGGGCGACCATCTCGTACCGGGTAGCGGCCTCGGTGCGGGCCTGGAGGCCGGTCACGATCTCCAGCTGCTCGGGGTGGGCGAGGTAGTGGTCGGCCAGTGCGACGGCCACCTCCTCGACCCGGGGATCGTCGGGCGCCCAGCCGACCGACTCGGCGGCCCGCTTGCTCAGCGCGACGAACTCGGCGTTCCCCAGCGCGCGTTCGACGCGGGCCAGATGTTCGTCGAACCCCTCGGGCACCAGCGCCCTCGCCAGCACCAGCCCCTCCCGGGCCGCCGCGGCCTCCCCCTCGTCGAAGCCTAGATCGGACATCCGTTCCAGCAGCGCCACGGCCCGCTCGGGCAGCAGTGCCCGGTCGCCGTCGGCGAGTCGGCCCAGCATGTCCCGCCGCGCCGCCAACTCCTCTATCTTCTCGGTCAGTTGGCGCTCCACATCGATGAGCGCGGCGGCGAACCGGTCGGCGTCGGCATCGAGCAGTTCCCCGACCTCGGCCAGCGGCACCCCGGCGGCGGCCAGGGTGCGGGCCTGCACCAGCCGCAGCAACTCGGCCGACCCGTAACGCCGGTAGCCGGAGCCGTCGCGCTCGGGCTCCTTCACCAGACCGAGCCTGTGGTAGTGCCGCACCGTCTTCACCGTGACGCCGACGAACTCCGCCGCCTGCCCGATCGTGACCCCGTTGTTCATCCGCCCAGCCTGCCTCGTACCCGGACCCGGCCACGCCGGGACCGGCGCGGCTCCGATCCGTTTTCTACGCGATGTCCGGGTCGAAGGGAACGCCCCCGCACCGGCGTTCACGCGCCCGGCCGCCCCGCTCCACCGGTCCGCCCGGCACCGAACACCGCGTCGACGAGCCGCTGCGTCGCCCGCTGGAAGGCCGGGGCCAGGGAGAGCGTCGCGTCGTCCACGTAGTTGAGCGTGCCGGTCAGGGTGGTGGCGCCGTCGGGCGTGGCGTACATCAGCGCCGCGTGTCCGGCGGCGCCGCCGTTGTGGGTGATGACGGTGGAGCCGTCGCCGACGTCCTGGACGAAGACCCCGAGTCCGTAGCCCATCCCGGGGGCGGGCGTGGGGCGCGGCGCGCACATCTCGGCCAGCAGTTCCGCGGGCAGGAGCCTGCCGGTCACCAGCGCGTGGAGGAACGTCTCCAGGTCCCGGGAGGTCGAGATCATGTCGCCGCCGCTGGAGATCCAGGAGGGGTTGAGGCGGGTGACGTCGACCGTGTGCTCCACGCCGTCCTCCTCGTACCGGTAGTAGGCGTGGGCATGCGGTTCGGCGATGTCCGGCCCGGTGCTGGGGGCCGTGGTGCCGGAGAGGCCGAGCGGTTCCGTGATCAGCCGCCGCATCTCCTCGGCGACCGGGCGGCCGGTGGCCTTCTCGATCAGCAGCCGGGCCAGCACGTAGTTGGTGTTGGAGTAGCTCCACCCCTCACCCGGCTCGAACCTCGCCGGCTTCGACAGGGCGAGGCGCACCAGGTCCTGCGGCGGGTACGTGGTGAAACGGTTGTCCACCCATTCCTTGCCGGCGGTGGTGGCGGGGATGCCGGGGACGACGGTGCCGTCCTCGTAGTACTCGCCGGTGAAGTTGAAGATCCCGCTGGTGTGCTGCAACAGCATCCGCACCGTGACCCTCGGGTCCACGTCGAACTCCGGCAGCAGCCCGGCGACCGCGTCGTCCAGCCCGATCCGGCCCTCCCCGACGAGCGCCAGCACCAGGGCGGCGGTGAACGTCTTGGTGTTGCTGCCGATCCGCACATGCCCGTCGACCGGCGGCTTCTCGTCCCCGCCCAGCCGCCCCGCTCCGGCACTGCCGACCCACTCGCCCCGCCGGTCACGCACCCGCAGCGTGATCCCGGTGATCCCGGACTCGACGATCTCGTCCAGGATCTCCTGAAGCTCCGGACGCCCCTGGTTGGAAAGGCTGCTCGAAAGGCTGTTGGAAAGGCTGTTGGACATGGCTACCACTCCCTCGTACGCATCCGCCGCGTCCCTCGCGGCTTCCGGTACGAGAAGCGTCCGCCCTGCCCTCGGGTCAACCTCAACAGTGACCCGGGCCACACTCCTTCCCGTCTCGCTGTCGGACCCCGCTGTTACGTTGGCGCCGGAAACCCGCCCCCGGCCCTCGGAGAAAGCGCATGTACGACGAACGGCTCACCGCTTTCTCCCGCGACCGACTGGACGGCCGCCCGGTCCCGGAAGACCTGCGCGTGCTGCTGATCGCACAGTGGGAAGGTCGCACGGACCTCGCCCGCCTTCTCGACCTCGACTTCTTCGAGCCGGGCGAGGTCCACCCGCTCCTGGACACCAGCTACCTGACCCCGCAGGAACTCGCGGACCCGGAGCTGCGGGCCGTCAACGCCGCCGCCGCGGAGATGGCCGGATACGTGAAGCTCGTGGCGAAGGGCGGAAAAGGCTGGCTCGGCTACTGGCTCCATCCCGACGAGCCCGCGGACCGCCCCTGGCGACTTGTGGAGCTGGACACCGAGTTCAGCTTCTGGAGACCGTCCGGCAGCACCCTGACCGAGGGAGCCGCCGCCGAGCGGGCCGCCTATCAGGGCGACCCCGACGAGCGCATCGGCTTCGCGCGACTGGCCGCCGACCTCGCCGCACTGGGCCTCCCCCTGAGCACTCGGGACTACGACGCCCTGGACGACACCGAGTACGAGGTCGACCCGGAACGCCTCATGGAGGAGCTGACCGAGGCCGCACGCGAGAAGCACGGCCTCGACTGAGCGGACCGCCCCTGCCCGCCGCCCGCTTGGCCCATTCGGTCCGGCACTCGCTGAGCTGCGCGGCAGCGGTCATCGGGGCCGGGCCAGATCCGGACCACGTCGGTTCGGGACAGTCCTTAGGCGGCGCGACGGAACAGTGCGGTCCACAGGAACGGCACGCCGAAGAGCGGTGACTCGGCCGACTGCTCGCGCATGCGGCGCAGTTCGAGCTCCTCCAGGCCGGAGAAGATCCGGCGCAGCGCTTCGGGCGGGTAGGCGAGGCCGCCGTGCAGTCGGCGTTCACGGTAGAAGTCGGCGTCGGGGAGTTCCGAGCCCATTCCCCCGGCGCCGGCGGCGAAGCAGCTGAGGACGAGGTGGCCGCCGGGGGCCAGGACGCGGTCGAGGAGTCGCAGGTAGCTGATGCGGCGGTGCGGGGGCAGGTGGTGGAAGCACCCCGAGTCGACGACCAGGTCGTACGGGCCGTCCAGCGTGTCGGAGGGGAGGGTGAAGGCGTTGCCGCAGAGGAAGCGGATGTCGGCCCCGGCCTCCCGGGCGCGGTCCTTCGCCCAGGCGACGGCCACCGGGGAGAGGTCGACCGCGTCCACCTCGAAGCCGTTCGAAGCGAGGTACAGGGCGTTGCGGCCCGGACCGCATCCCAGGTCGAGGGCGCGGCCGGGAGCGAGCGGGCCCCGCTCCACGTGGGCGGCCAGGTTCTCGTCCGGCTTCGGTACGAAGAACGGGACCGGTCCGGACCGGTCGGCGTAGAAGCGGTCCCAGAAGTCCTTGCCGTCACCGGTCGCCAGACGACCGGGCCCAGCCCCAGCCCCAGTCCCGGCTTCGGCTTCGGCTTCGGCTTCGGCTTCGGCTTCGAAGAGTCCGTCCAGGAGCGTGAGAACGTCCTCGACGGTGCGTACGGTCCGGTCCACCCGGCCCCCCTTTCGACCGAGGCCAATTCTACGGATGGCCGACCCGAAAACGCAGGTCACAGGGTGTTTCACCACTCCCCTCGGACCTGCCGCACGCCCCGGAGAAGCCCGCACCGGACAGCGGCGGCCCGGGGCTCCGGGACACTCCCCCAGTCGCGCCGGAGCACCTCACCAGGGCCGGGAAAGCCCCGTCCACGGCCGCGCCCGGCCGACTGTTCCGACGAGTTCTCCGTACCAGCCCGCCCCGCGCCGTTCATCGCGCCAACGTCCCCGTGAACGGCCGAGGTTGGCCCACGGCCTGCCCGTTCCGTCCTTCCCTCCCGCCGGCTCCTGCGGCAGAGTCGCGTTCCGAGGCGGTGCAAGCGATCTCGTTCGAATGGATTCCTCCATGCGGTACACCCCGAAGTCCCGTCGGAACGCCGGTCCCGGCCCCCAACCCGGCCCCCATCCCGGCGCCGGTCACGTCCGCGACCACGACCGCACCGGTCCGGAGGGCGCCGTTCACGCCCCCGCCGCGCTTCCGGCAGCCCCGGCCTCCGCCCCGCCCGGCTCCCTGGCGGCCCTGCAACGCACGTACGGCAACGCAGCCGTCACGCGGATGATCGAGAGCGGGCGGAACCAGACGGACGCCGACCAGGGCCACGATGCCGTGCGGGAGGCCGTGCGAACGGCCGGGCGTGGCGGCACCCGGCTGCCGGGCGGCATGCGGGCGACCATGGAGCGGGCCTTCGGCACCGATCTCGGCCACCTCAGGGTCTCGGTCGACGCCCGGACCACCGCGGACATCGACGCGAAGGCCTACACCGTCGGCAACAGCATCGTCGTGCAGAACGCGAGTGTCCTGCGCGACGTGGGGACGATGGCCCACGAGATCCACCACACCACGCAGCACGGCGCGCCCGCCGGTCTCAGCGATCCCGGCGACCGGTGGGAGCGCGAGGCCGCCGAGGTCGGCGACCGCGTCGCCCGCAGCGGCAGCGCCCGCCCCCACGCCGCGACCGGCGACGAGGACCACGGGAACGGCGCCGCCCACCGGGCCGCGATCCAGCGCCGCGTCGGCTTCGAGTTCGAGTCGCAGTGGCGCATGCGCGACCACAACGACCTGACCCCGGAGGACGAACAGAACCACCAGAACGAGATCGTGGAGCGCGAGGCCGTCCGGCACGCGCAGATCATGGTGACGCTCGCCGGGGGGTCGGCCGACGCCAAGCGCCTCCTGGACGAGGCCGAACAGGGCATGTCCGAAGCGGATCTGATGCGCAGGTGGCTCACCCCGGCACCCGCGGACCGCCCCTACGAACGCCGGCTCACCGACGAGGGCGCGGCGCGGCTCCGACGACTGCGGCAGGACGCCCCCGACACGTACGGGCAGCTCATGGCGAACGGTGAGACCGCGCTGCTCAGGAACAACGCGATCCGGGAGACCCCCATACCCGGCCGTGACGTCCCCAAGATGGGCGTGGTCGGCGGCGGCAGCAAGTACCAGCTCACCTCGGACGTCAGCCCCACGGGCGGCTCGGCCCTGGAATGGGTGACCGACCCGCTGGACAGCAAGGACGAGGTCGTCGAGGTGATGAACACGATCACCAAGGTCTCCAAGGCCCTGGACGCCAGGCAGGCGGAGACGTCCTTCCCGCTCGACGGCATCCAAGTGGCGGGCTTCGAAGGACAGCCCGGGATCATCGTGTTCCCGCTGCGCGGCCCCCTCCTCTACGAACCGCAGACGACCGGCGGCTTCAAGCTCGACCAGCTGCCCCGGTTCCTGGAGTACCTGGAGGTGCCGGAGAAACCCTCCAACCCCTTCAAGCTCCCGGCCCACCGACAGCGCAAGAAGGCCGGCGAGGACCTGCACCGGACCGCCCTCACCAAAGTCACCAAGATCCGCCTGGCGGCAGAGGAACTGGCCGAGGGGCTCCCCCGGGAGAGCATCGGGGACGCGTCGACGGACGGCCTGGTCGGCCTGGTCTCCCTGATCGGCAGCTACCTCCACTACGGCGCCAAGCTGGAGGAGAACCCCAACTCGAAGTCGATCGCGGGCGGCCTGATGTCCCGCACCTCCTTCGCCCACAACTTCGCGCTGCTGCCCGACCCGCTCCAGGCGTACTTCCGTGAGGACCCGAGCAGGTTCGCCACGTTCGCCCTCAGGGCGGTCGGATTCCCCGAGGACGGGAGCGCCGAGCTGTACGCCAAGCCCGTCGCGCGCGGGGACGCCGGCGACCGTGAGACGAAGCAGATCACGCTGACCCGGGCCGAATGGCTGAAGGGCATCCCGGCCGGCAAGGACCTGCTGCGGAACTTCGATTACCTGAACGACGAGGAGAAGGAGCAGGTCGGCGACCGCGAGGAGGAGTGGGACTACGTCCACCCGTCGCTCGGCAAGCTGGGAACGGTGGAGGACCGGGTGGGCAGGCCCGGCGAACAGGAACTCGCCCTGGTCGCCGAACTGCGCCGTATGAAGCAGGACATCCCCACCGCCGCCCTCAAGCCCTTCGCCCTCGCCGCCTTCAACCTGATCCAGCGGCTGAACGAGCAGAAGACCCTCAAGTACAAGAGGTAGGCCCGCGGCCGCGCGGGCCCGCCGTCCCGTCCGCCTCCGGCTGGATCAGCGGCACAGTGCCGTGTCGACGGCGGCCTCCACGCGCCGGGAGGCCGCACCCGTCGGGGTGGTGGTCACCGCGACGGTGGCGGCGCGTCCGTCCTCCGTGACGCCGCCTCGTGTCCGGTACCCGAGGGCGGTGCCGCCGTGGCCCCAGTAGACGCCGCCGCAGGACAGCGGCGTGCTGGTCAGGCCCAGTCCGTAGCGGACGCCGGGGCCGCGTTCCTCCGCGGGGACGGTGGTGCGCATCTGGGCGAGCTGGGCCGGGGGCAGGAGCTTGCCGCCGAGGAGGGCGGAGAAGAAGCGGTTGAGGTCGCTGTTGGTGGAGATCACCGCGCCTGCGGCCCAGGCCATGGACATGTCCATGGTGGTGTAGTCGACCAGGGGACCGCCGTCCACTTCCTGCTCGTAGCCCTTGGGGTGGGGCTCGCGGACGGTCGTCTCTCCGGGGGCGGGGAAGTAGGTGTGGCGCAGTCCGATGCGGTCGATGATGCGCCGGCCGATCTCCTCGCCCATGGGGCGGCCGGTGACCTTCTGGACGATCAGGCCCGCGACCAGGTAGTTCGTGTTGCTGTACTCCCACTTCTCCCCCGGGGCGAAGTGGGCCTTCTGCGCGAGGGCACCGTCGAGGAGCTCGCGCGGCTCGAAGTACCGGTACCGGACGGCGGGGAAGTCCTCGAAGACGGGGGCCGCCATGTATTCGGGGAGTCCGCTGGTGTGCTGGAGGAGTTGGCGGACGGTGATGTGGCGTCCGTCGATCCCGTCACCGCGCAGCAGGCCGGGCAGATAGGTGTCGACGGGGGCGTCCAGGCCGACCTTCTTCTCGGCCACCAACTGCAGCACCACCACCGCCGTGAACGCCTTGGTGTTGCTGCCCGCCCGCACCTGCCCGTCCTTCGGCACCTTCGCACCGGTCCCGAGATCACCGACACCCGCCGTATAGACGCGCGTCCGGCCCTCCCGGTCCACGACACTCGCCAGCGCGGCAGGCATCCGGTCGTCGCGCACCAGAGTGTCCAGGCTCTTCTGCACCGTGTCCGGCTTTGCGGCGGACGCGGCGGACGGGAACAGCGCACCGGCGGTCATGACCGCCCCGGTCAGCATCGCCACCGCCGGCAACACTCTGCGCCGACCACCTCGCGAAGGGGCGGGACGAAACCTCGGCGGGGCACATGCATCCATGGGGCAACTCCTGTTGTGACGGTGAAAAGCGGTCGAAGAGAGGGCCGGTGCACGGCCCGCCGGGGCACCGGTCGCCGCCCCGCTCCCGCTCCTACGAACGTGAACAGGAGCGGGAGCGGGAGCGGCGGTCGTCCCGGTGGAGCCGTCAGCGGCACAGGGCCGTTTCGACGGCGGTCTGCGCCTGCTGCATGGTGGCGTCGTCGGCCGGAATGGAGGTCAGTGCGATGTTGATCGCACGGCCGTCCTCCCTGACGCCGCCCAAGGTGAAGTAACCCGGGATGGTGCCGCCATGACCCCAGTAGACGCCGCCGCACGACAGCGGCGTGCTGGTCAGGCCCAGCCCGTAGCGGACGCCCTGACCGGCCCCCTCCGTGGGAACGGTGGTGCGCATCTCGGCGAGCTGGGCCGGGGGCAGGAGCTTGCCGCCGAGAAGGGCGGAGAAGAAGCGGTTGAGGTCGCTGTTGGTGGAGATCACCGCGCCTGCGGCCCAGCCCCAGGACGGGTCGAGTTCGGTGATTTCGCGCCAGGGCGAGTCGGCCGTGTCCCGGTGGTAGCCCTTGGGGTGGGACTCGTCGATGGCCATGTCCCCGGGGGTGGGGAAATAGGTGTGGCGCAGCCCGATGCGGTCGACGATGCGCCGGTTGATCTCCTCGCCCAGCGGGCGACCGGTGACCTTCTGGACGATCAGGCCCGCGACCAGGTAGTTCGTGTTGCTGTACTCCCACTTCTCGCCCGGGGCGAAGTGGGCCTTCTGCGCGAGGGCGGCGTCGAGGAGCTCGCGCGGCTCGAAGTACCTCTGCGGATCCTTGAGGATCGCCGGCTTGTCCACGTACTCGGGGAGTCCGCTGGTGTGCTGGAGGAGTTGGCGGACGGTGATGTGGCGTCCGTCGATCCCGTCACCGCGCAGCAGGCCGGGCAGATAGGTGTCGACGGGGGCGTCCAGGCCGACCTTCTTCTCGGCCACCAACTGCAGCACCACCACCGCCGTGAACGCCTTGGTGTTGCTGCCCGCCCGCACCTGCCCGTCCTTCGGCACCTTCGCCCCGGTCCGAAGATCACCGACACCCGCCGTATAGACGCGCGTCCGGCCCTCCCGGTCCACGACACTCGCCAGCGCGGCAGGCACCCGGTCCTCGCGCACCAGAGTGTCCAGGCTCTTCTGAACGGCGTCCGGCTTTGCGGCGGACGCGGCGGACGGGAACAGCGCACCGGCGGTCATGACCGCCCCGGTCAGCACCGTCGCGGCCATCAGGACCCTGCGCCGACCGCCCCGCGAGAGCGTGGGACGGAACTTCGGCGAGAGCGATACACGTGCGTACATGGAACTACTCCTGTCGGTAGGGGAACAGCGTCAGTGGGTCAGGGAGAGGTGGTCGTGGTGCGACGGGCCTGCCGGTGACCCGTCCTGGTGGCGGACCTTGGGGCGTCCCGGGCGGACGGGCCACCACGTGGCCCGGCCCAGGAGCGCGACGAGCGCGGGTACCAGCACGATGGAGACGACGAAGGCGGAGAGCACGATGCCGAGCGCCGTCGCGAAGCCGATCTGCTGGGTGCCGGGGTCGGAGTTGGCGCCGAGGCTCCCGAAGGACGCGGCGAGGACGACACCGGCCGTGGCGACGGCGGGAGCGGTGTGGCGCACGGCGCGGGCGACGGCGGCGCGGGCCGGGCCCGGCCGGTCCATCTCCTCGCGGATGCGGTCGCTGATCAGGATGTTGTAGTCGGTGCCGAGGGCGACGACGAAGAGGAACAGCACCAGCGGCAGGATGAAGCCGACACCCGGCCGGTCGAGAAGGTGCTGGAAGAACAGGGCCGAGGCGCCGAGGGTGGCGGCGAAGCCGAGGCCGACGGCGATCATGAGTACGGCCGGGGCGAGCAGGCTGCGCAGCAGGACGACCAGGATGAGGGCGATCAGCGCGGCGGCGACCGGGAACACGGTCCTCAGGTCGTGGCCGACGGCGGTGGAGATGTCCGCGAAGACCGCTGCCGTACCGCCGACATGGGCCTGCGCGCCAGGAGGTGTGTGGTCGGCGACGGTGGCACGGACGGGGCCGGACACGAGGTCCCGGGCCCGCTGGCTCCGGGTGTCGACGGTGAGGTAGACGTCGATACGGGCGGCGGTGCGGTCCTTGGTGAAGAGGGTTTCGCCGACCCGGCCGACGCCGTCGACCCCGGCCAGGGCCTTGGGCAGCGCGGCGAGACCCCGGGCGGTCAGCGCGGCGCCGTCCTTCGCGGTGACGTAGACCGTGGCCGGATCGGACACACCGGCGGGCAGGGAGCGGGCGATCTCGGCGGCGGTGACGGCCGCCGGGGTGTCCTGGCCGCCGGACGTCTGGCCGAAGTCCATCCGCATGCCGATGAGTCCGGTGGCCAGCGCGCCGAGCAGCGCGACGGAAGCGACGATCAGCGTGAGCGGGCGGCGGGCGACCAGATCACCGACACCCGCGGCCTTGCCGGTGCACGGCTCGTGCCCGAGCGAGCGGGACGGCCAGAACATCCCGCGTCCGGTGACCGCGAGCAGCGCGGGCATCAGGGTGAGGCCGGCGAGGAGCATGACGAGTACCGAGACGGCGATGGCGGGGCCGAGCACCCGGAACTGCCCGAAGGTCGCGATGCCGAGCGTGGCGAAGGCGGCGACGATGGTGAGCGCCGCGGAGGTGATCGCCGTGCCGACCCGGGCGCTCACCTCCGCGGAGACGGCACGTCCCGACAGGTCGGGGCGGGCCCGCAGCTGTTCGCGGAAGCGGAAGAGCAGGAACAGGAAGTAGTCGACGCCGATACCGATCAGGACGACGCCGATCATGCGCGGGGTGGAGGGGTCGAGGTCGATGCCGGCGAGCATCGAGGTGCCCACGACCACACCTCCCGCCGCACCCGCGACGACGGCGACCGCGATCAGGGGGACGAAGGCGGCCAGCGCGCTGCGGAACACCAGGATGTGGATCAGGACGATCAGACCGAGCATGAGGGCGCCGACGACCGTCGCGATGGTCTCCTCCGCCTCGGTCGTGTCGACGAGGTCGGCCAGGCCGCCGGTGAATCCGGTGCGCATCCCGGCATCGGCGAACTTGTCCTCCGCCCCGTCGCGGAAGGCCCGGTAGAGGTCGTGCATGCCGGGGTCCGTGCTGTTGCCGGTCAGCCGCACGGAGAGCAGTTCGAAGCCGCGGTCCGGTGCGACCATGACGGGCGCGACCTTCGGGGTCTGGGAGTAGTCCTCGTACATGAACGAGGGCGTGTCGTCCTCGGGCTCGGGCATCTCGACGTGCCGGCGGCCCAGCTCCTCGGCGACCACGCCGATGCGCCGCTGGTCGGCCCGGGTGAGGGGCTTGCCGTCCTGCCTGCCGACGAGCACGGTGACCGCGTTGGCGTCGGACTTCACCCCGAACTTCTCCTCAGCGACCTTCAGCGCGGCCGCCGAGTCGTACTGCGCGGGCAGGAAGTCCCCGGTCCCGGTCTGTGTGACCTTGAAGACCAGCGCCTGACCGAGCAGGGTGAGGAAGATGCCCACCACCGCCCAGAGGGCGATGACCTTCCACGGGTTGCGGGTGGAGAACCCGGTCAGGGCGCGGATCACGTTGTTCTCCAACGGTGGGTGGGATGCGGCGTTTTCGGCACAGGAGAAGCTCATCACCGCGGAACGCGCGGATCGTCCGAGTACGGGACGAGAAGCGGCCTGGGAGCATGGGCCGGGGGCGGCCGCCGACCGGGACCCTGGTCCCAGGCCGAGGGTCGGCCCGGGGGCCCGGGAGATGCCCGGATCCCGGTGCGAGACTGGATCGCGGGCGACAGGCGTACCGCACCGGTAGCGGCTGGTGAGTACGGCCCGGTCAGGAGAGAAGAGAACCGTGACGGTGACGAAGCGCCCCGGCCCCGGCGCCCCGGGGATCCGGGCGGGCGGCGAGGCGCTGCCGTGGACGCGCGACGACGCCCTGGTCATGACCGGTGTGGCGGCCGTGGACCTGATCGGCTTCACGATCAGCAGCCAGTCCGAGCAGGGCGAGGTCCCGGTGGCCGGCTGCTTCCTCGTGGTGCTGGCCGCGCTGCCGCTGCTCGTCCGGCGCCGGACGCCGGTCCTGTCGTTCGCGGCCGTTCTGCTGCTGGGGCTGGTCCTGCCCCTGGCCGTGCCGATGAGCCAGCACTTCAACGCCGCGATGGTCGTCGCGCTCTACACGGTCATCCGGTCCCGGCGCACGGCCGTGGCGGTCGCGGCCTCGCTGGCGGCCGTGACGATGTCGCTGGTGGGCACGGCGTCGTGGCCGGAGCCACCGGTCGTGGACATCGTGGGCACCGTCTCCGCCGCGGCGGTCGTGGCGATCGCCGCGACCGTGATGAACCACTGGCAGCGGGACATCGAGACCAGGCGCCGACTCCTCGCGGACCAGGCGGTGGCGGCCGAACGGCGGCGTATCGCACGGGAGTTGCACGACATCGTGGCGCACCACATCACCACCATGCAGCTGATGTCCGGGGGCGCCCGGGCCAACCTCGACCGTGACCCGGAGGTGGCCCGGGAGGCGCTGGTCACGCTGGAGGCGTCCGGGCGGGTGGCCCTGCGCGAGATGCGGCAGCTGCTGGACGTGCTCCGGGCCGGGGACGAGTTGGAGAACGAGCCGACCGCCCCGCAGCCGGGCGTCGGCGACCTGGAGCGGCTCGTCGCCGAATCGTGCCGGGCCGGGCTCCCCGCCTCGCTCGACGTACGGGGCGAGGAGCGTCCGCTGCCGCCGAGCGTGGGCCTGAGCGTGTTCCGGATCGTCCAGGAAGCGCTCACCAACGCCCGCAAGTACGCCGGTGACGCGCGGGCGCACGTACGGCTGGCGTACGCGCCGGACGGGGTGACCGTGGAGGTCTCCGACGACGGACCGGGCACGGGCCCGGCAGGACCGGGCGCCGGTCCGGGGACCGGCTACGGCCTGGTCGGGATGCGCGAACGGGCCGTGCTGCACGGCGGCACCCTGGAGGCCGGACCACTGGACGAGGGCGGGTTCCGGGTGTCGGCCCGGCTGCCCCTGCGAGCGGACGAGGGAGCACTGCGGTGACCGGGACGACGACGCACGAGCCGGTCATCAGGGTGCTGATCGCGGACGACCAACCGCTGGTGCGCCGCGGGCTGGCACTGATCCTCGGCCCCGACCCGGCCTTCGACGTGGTGGGCGAGGCCGCGGACGGCGCGGAAGCGGTCGCCCTCGCACACCGGCTGCGGCCCGACATCGTCGTGATGGACATCCGCATGCCGGTGCTCGACGGCGTCGCCGCCACCGACCGGCTCACGCGGGAACTGCCCGGCTGCCGCGTCCTGGCGCTGAGCACCTTCGACCTGGACGAACACGTGGTGGCCGCCCTGCGCGCGGGCGCCTGCGGATTCCTGCCGAAGGACACCTCGCCCGAGGAACTGGTGGCGGCGATCCACGTGGTCCACACGGGCGAGGCGGCCGTCGCCCCCCGGCTCCTGACCCGGCTGATCGCCACCTACGTCACGGCCCCGCACCGCCCCGCACCACCCGTCACCGCCGACACCGGCGACCTCACCCCGCGCGAGGCCGAGGTGTGGCGCCTGATGGCCACCGGCCTCGACAACGCGGAGATCGCACGGAGCATGCACGTCAGCACGTCGACCGTGAAGAACCACATCACCGCCGTCTTCGGAAAACTGGGCGTCCGCGACCGCGCCCAGGCCGTGATCGCCGCCTACGAGACCGGACTGATCGAGGCGGGCCGACAGGGCTGAGGGCTGTCCCGTAGGCCGTGTTTTGAAAGTCGGGTCTGTTCCTCGTCCCGCATCGGGCTGCACGATCCCGGAGCCTGCCGACCAGGCCGCCCACCGCAAGCGGCGGGGGAAAGCCGGCGGACGGCCTCCGGCCTTCGACCGCGAGGACTGCAAGGCCCGGCATGCGGTGGAGTGCGGGATCAATCGGCTCAAGCGCAACCGGGCGGTGGCCATCCGGTCCGGCAAACTCGCCGTCCGCTTCGAAGCCACCGTGCTGATCGCCGCGATCGGCGAATGGCTGTGACCGGCCGAGCTGTCGGTTCCTCATGCCATGCTGGCCGCGACCAGGTGAACGGGTGAGGGGAAGGCAACCATGGGGGCTCAGTACTACGGCGCCGACAGCGAGAACGGCGACCGCATCGACGACCCCTCCGAGGACGCGCTGTTCATGATGATCAGCGACCTAAACGACTCCGACAACACCTTCGTGGTCGTCCAGCCCGACGAGGACGATCCCGTCTGGTTCGCCTCCGTGGCCGTCCTGGACGGAGGCTGCTTCGAGGTCGTCCGCCGTGACACCACCTGCAACGAGCACGAGGTCACCGCGGCGGCCAGCATTAACAACATCGCCCGCGACCTCACGATCTGGTTGGCCGCCCGCGACTTTCCCGGACGGCCAAGCAGGCAGGTCAGCGAGTTCTGGAACATGGCCTAGGGCTAGAGCGGACCAGGGCCGGTTCCGGAGCGCGGTGTGAGCCGTCAGCCCGTCGCGTCCTGCTCCGAGCGGGCCAGAGCGAGCCCTTCGAGGCGTTCAATGCCCTGGTTGAGTTCACCGAGCAGCGTCACGAAATCGCGCGTCCGCCGCTCGGTCCACCCCGTCGCCCCGATGAGGCGCGAGACCCCTTCGAGGCCGATCTCCCGGTCGGCCCGGAGCCGTTCCAGCCCCAGGGCGGTGGGTCGATACTTGCGTGCCATTCCGCCGTCGGGGTCGGGGATGCGTTCCACCAGATCCTTGCGGAGCATCGCACTGACCTGGCGGTTGATGGTGGAGATGCCCACCTGGAACGTGTGGGCCAGCTGCTTGAGCGTGAGCGGCTCGCCGGCTTCCAGACGAGTGAGCAGCACGTAGGCGGAGCGGTCCAGGCTCTGGCCGGAGCGTGGCCCACGCGAGGCGACGAAGTGGCGGGACAGCAGCGTCAGCTCCCGCTCGAAGTCATTGAGCCGACGCTCTCGTTCGTTCATGCCACTGCCCCTCCTGCCAACGCGTCCCTCCATCATCCCGCACGTCGCCGCCCCACCCCCGACACCCCGATCTTGTGCACGATGCAATAGATGTGCATGATGAACTACCGTTGCACGATGCACATTTGGGTGAGGGCCGCTCCGTCCCCACGAGCGTGAGCACAGCTCTCGCCTCCCCCACGAGTAACGGAGTAACGCGTGAGCGCAGACCCTTCCGCAGGACCGTCCGCCATCACCTATCCGACCGAGCGATCGTGCCCGTTCAGCCCGCCCGCCGAGTTCGCCGAACTCCGCGCGGTTCCCGGGCTGCCGCGGGTCAAGGCGCTGGAGGGCGCCGAGCCCAGGCTGATCACCCGCTACGAGGACGCCAAGGAGGTCCTGTCGAGCCAGGGCATCTCCGCCAGGCTCGACAACCCGGCCTTCCCCCTCTTCAGCCCCGGCGACGTCCAGCAGCGCGACGACAGGTCGGAGAGCCTGATCCGCACCGACGACCCCGAGCACCTGATACAACGGCGCCGACTGGCACGGCACTTCACGGTCAAGCGGGTCAACGCCCTGCGCGCCGACATCCAGCGGATCGTCGATGACGCCGTTGACGATCTGCTGGCTTCCGGCTCTCCCGCCGACCTGATCGAGCTGGTGGCTCAGCCCATCCCTTCGCGGGTCATCTGCCTGCTGCTGGGCGTGCCGTACTCCGACCACGCCTTCTTCCGGAACGCCGCCTCCCGCGCACTCGCCGGCAACGCGGACCCGAGCGAGGTGCGCGTCGCCCTGGGCGAGCTGGCCCAGTACCTGGACACGCTGGTGGGCGAGCGGCTCCGTACCGGCGACGGCGACGACGTGCTGGCGCAGCTCGCCCGTGACCTGGTGGTGCCCGGCACCATCACCCGGGCCGAACTCGTCACCATCGGCATGACGTTGCTCGTCGCGGGCTTCGAGACCACCGGAAACATGATCGGCCTGGGCACCGCGCTGTTCCTGCGCCACCCCGACCAGCGGGACCTGTTCCTCGCCGGTGACGAGGCGGCCCAGGCCGAGGCGATCGAGGAAATGCTGCGCTACCTCTCGGTCGCGCAGCACCCCCGGCAGTTCGCCGTCACGCAGGACATGACGGTCGGCGGCTGTCCCGTCCGCGCCGGGGACGGGGTGCTGATCTCCCTGCCCTCGGCCAACCGGGACCCGGCGGCTTTCGACGACCCGGACGTGTTCGACGTGCGGCGTCCCGCCCGCGGGCACCTCGCGTTCAGTCACGGCACACACCAGTGCCTCGGTCAGGCCCTGGCCCGCCTGGAGCTGCTGCTGACCTTCCGCAGCCTGTTCACACGGGTGCCCACGCTGCGTGCGGCCGACGCGTCCCGGCCGTACGACGTCAAGCAGCACAGCCGCGTCCACGGCCTCAACTCGTTCCCCGTCGCCTGGTAGGAGACCCCGCACATGAAGATCACTGTTGACGAAGGCAAGTGCGTCGGAGCGGGCCAGTGCGTCCTGATCGCCCCGGATGTGTTCGACCAGCGCGACGAGGACGGTGTCGCCGTCCTCCTTTCCGAGGAGACGCCGGAGCGGGAACGCCCCCGTGTCGAGGAGGCGGCCCGGGTGTGCCCCGCCGCGGCGATTCTGTGGGACGGCCGGTGAGCCGGAACATCCTCGTCGTCGGAACCGGCGCCGCCGGCCTGACCGTGGCGGAGGAACTGCGCCGCCTGGGCTACGACGGCGCCCTCACCCTGGTCGGCGGGGAGGGCCACCCGCCGTACGACCGGCCGCCCTTGTCCAAGCGCTTCCTCAAGGGCGAGACGGGGGCCGAGCAACTGTGGTTGGCGGGCCCCGACGCACTGGAGCGGCTCGGTGCGTCCGAGTACCGGGGGCGGCGGGCCGTCGCCGCCGACCTAGCGGCACGCGTCGTCACCCTGGACGACGGGACGGCTCTGCCGTACACGGACCTGGTCGTCGCCACCGGGGTCGCTCCACGCACCCTGCCCGGGACCGCGGAACTCCCGGGCGCCGTGACCCTCAAGACCCTTGAGGACGCGAACACCCTGGCCGGGCGGCTGCGTTCGGGGCAGCGGCTGATCGTGGTGGGCGGCGGGTTCCTCGGGACCGAGACGGCGTGGACGGCACTGTCCCTGGGGTGCGAGGTCACCCTGGTGACCCCGTCCTCCACCGTTCTGCCGGGACTCGGCCCCCACGTGGGCGCCCTCGCGGGGGAGCGGCTCACCGCGGCGGGTGCCACCATCCTCACCGGGGCGACCGTCGAGAAGATCCACCAGAGCGGCCGACTCCCCCGCGACGAGGGCCTGGAGGTGCTTCTGGACGACGGCACCCGCCTCACCGCCGAGACCGTGCTCACCGCGATCGGCTCGGCCCCGGACGTGGACTGGCTCGCCCGGACAGAGCTCGACCTGTCCGACGGCGTCCGCTGCGACGCCGTCGGCCGGGCGGCACCGGGCGTCCACGCATGCGGCGACGTCGCGGCCTGGCGCCACCCGCAAACCGGCCGGCACCTCCGCCTGGAACACCGGATGCACGCCGGGGACCAGGCCCGCGTCGTCGCCGCAGACCTGCTGGGTCAGCGGCGGGACCTGGAACGGGTGCCCTTCTTCTGGACGGACCAGGGGCCCCACAAGATCGTCGTACACGGGCTGATCACGCCCGAGGCGGAGTACGAGACGCATGAGGCCGACACGGAGGACGACCGGTTCACCGGGGTCTACCGGACGGACGGACAGGTGTGCGCCGTCCTCGGCTGGAACGCCCCGCGTCAGGTCCTCCGCCTGCGCCGCGAGCTGCTCACCGCTCCGGGGCCGGCCGAGGTCCTCCCCGCAGCGGCCTCGGAACCCGCATGAGTGCCCGAACCCCCTACTGAGACCGAAGCTGAGACCACGGACACCCGCGCGGCCCGCCCCCGCCGACGCCGTCGCGTCCGCTGACATGGAAAACCCCAGCTCGGAAACGATCCGGGCTGGGGTTCGCGCGGAGCCCCCTGTCGGATTCGAACCGACGACCTACGCATTACAAGCCCCAGAGAAGTCCTGTCGGATAGGTCCACCGGATGCCGCGAGGTGACAGTTTCCGCAGGTCAGAGACCTGTCGAGGTGTCACTACGTGTCGGCCCGTGTCGGCCGGTTCAAGGCCGTTCGGGCACGCAATGGGCACGCATTGGGCACGCAGGAAAGTAGGGCCTGACCTGCGGCGTTCCCTCTTGATCGCACCTCGGTCCAGACCGTATACCCGACCCCCGACAAGCGGAAGGGGCCACACATCGTGTGGCCCCTTCCCGCTGTGCCGCCCGGTTAGGACTGAGGGCCCTCGGGCCCTCCACACTTGCTCTCGCCGGCGCCGTAGGGGGGCAAGGCGTTCAGGACGGCCTCAAGCGCGATGGCTCCGGTGTCGGTGATGTGGCGGTCGTCGAGCAGGATGTCGCGCCGGTTGACCGTGGCGCGGCCTGCTGCGGGTGCGGTGTCGTCGAGTCGGGTACGGCGGACGCGGTACAAGTTGCCCCCCTCGTGGCATGGCCGAGTGCTTGACTCGAACATATGCACGAGCCAAAAGCCATCCCACAGTAGCGCGACCATCACCGCAGGTCACGCGCTTACGGCTACTGGTTCGACTCCCCGAGCACCTGGATAGTTGCGTCTTCAAGATCAAGTTTCTTGAGGGCGTCTTTAACCAACGTGAGTTGATCAGGTCGGGTTCCGGGCGCGTACGCCACCACGACCGACACCTCGGGGGTGGACATCCCGAGGATGTCGTCGGCGGTCAGGCCGACCCACTCGGCCGCCGCCGCACGGCGCACCTCGGAGGGCGGTCGCCCCGTCGCCGCCGCGATGGCCCCGACGATCCATTTGTCGCGCCGGTACCCCTCGCCGTTGGCGATCTTCGCGAGGGTCGTGTGCTGGAGCTTCTTACCCGTCTCGGGATCGACCGCCCGATCGGCCACGCTTCGCAGGGTGGCGCCCTTGACGGCGAGCACCTCGCGAACCATGTCGGTGAAGGGCGTCGAGCTCTCGCCGCCTATGGATGACACGGGTTCTCATCTCCGTTCTTGTCGCAGAACGCGAACAGGCATATCTAAGCAGCCAGAGCCCCGGACCGCACAGCTATCAAGCCCGTTGACGTGCGGATTCGCTCACACCTACGTTGTTCTTGTTCGAGAACAGCAACAGGCGAACAGCCCATATCCGCTGCCTGCCGCCTACCGCTGTTCGTGTTCAGCAACACGTGGGGGATCTTGTGAGCGTTGATTTCTCGGGGCCGCCGCCCCGCAGCCGGAACACCAAGCACGCGCTGATCGCGATGGAGCTCGTTGCTCGCCCCGGTGAGTGGGGCATCGTGCAGCGGCCGACGTCGATCTCGCGGGCGTCGTCCGCAGCACAGGCGATCCGCACCGGCCGCCTGTCTGCCTACCCCGCCGGCGAGTTCGAGGCCAAGGCCCGGACGATCGTCAAGCAGGGAGGCGTCGAACACCGGGTTTACGCCCGGTACGTGGGCCCGAAGAAGTGACCGGCGGGCGAACCCTGCCCCTCGGCTGCACTTCTCTAGCGACCGCGGCATGATCTGCGATTTCTGGGACGGGGCCACGCGTGCCTACTGCCGTGCGGTCGGAACCCGCCGCTACACCGTCGGCCACCGCTGCCCCCTTCACACCCCTGCCGCCCTTGCCGGTCGGCCCGAACCGCCCGGCGATCCAAGTCCCGTGAGGAGACGTTCCGTTGAGCCTCGCCGCGACGGATTGGGTATGGACCCGGTCCCGCGCCCGAGGCGCCGCTCGTCTGGTCCTGCTCGCGATAGCTGACCGCGCCGGCGCCGACGGCGTCGCCTACGCCGGTACGGCCGCGCTGATCCAGCGGACCCGGGCCGCCCGGTCCACCGTCCGGCAGGCAGTCGACACCCTGCTCGCCTCGGGTGAGCTCGCCGTCGTCATCGGCCGGACCGGACCCGGGGGCGAGACGGTCTACCGCCTTCCGCTCCTCGATGAGCAGGGGGCCGAGGACCGGCCCGGACCGGATTTCGGCCCGGGTCGAGAATCGACCCCCGGGGGGCCGGTGAACGGCCCAGGGGAGGGCCGGACATCGACCCCGGGGGGAGCGGAGACCGGCCCGGGGGAGGGCCGAGGGTCGGCCCCCGGGGGGCCGGTGAGCGGCCCCCAGAACGTACCTACCTACTCACCACAACAACAACAGCAGCCGCGCGCGAGCTCGGCCGCACTGATCCCCGAACTGCGCCCGCTCGACGACGCCCTCGCCGCGGCCTCGATCAACGTCCGGTGGTCCCTCGGCCTCGGGGAGATGCGCGACGTCTACCGGCTGACGCAGCGGCACGGCGTCGAGGCCCTGGTCGGTCTCGCCGCCCGCCGCACCGTCCCGTGTGAGGCCCCGAAAGCGGCCCGCTACTGGCTCAAGGTCTGGTCCGACCTCGACCGCTCGTCGAGCCCATCGCCCCGGCCGCAGCCGCCGACCGCCGCGTTCACGGACCACTTGGCCGCCGGCCTCGCCCTGCTCAACGCACAGAAGGAGAGCACCCTATGAACGAGCAGCAGATCGCCGCCCTGTTGGCGTTCGCCGGAACGCTCGACTCGCGGGTGCGTCGTGCCCTCGCCGACCCGCAGCAGTCCGCCCGCACCATCTCGGAGTGGACGGCCGCCGTCGCCGACGTCCCGGCCACAATGCCCGCCATCGGATGGGACGCCGCCCGTGCGGCCCGCCGGTACTACGAACAACGCGGCGGCGACCGCTCCTCGCAGTACCGGCCGATCGAGCCGCACGACCTGCTCGCCGCATGGGGCCCGCACCGAACCGAGCTCATGAACCGGCACACCGACCCGGTGCCCTCGGCTGACCCGGACGACCCGGCGGCATGGCGGGCCGAGCTGCTCGGCACCCGGGCGGCGGTCGCGACCGGGCACGCCGAGCCCGCGCAGTACCGGGCCGAGATCGACCACGGCGGGCAGAAACGTCTCGCCGCCCTGATGTCGGGCGTCGGTACCGGCCCACGCCGATACATGCCCGCACACGCCGCCGCCGAGCTCGCCCGCTTCCGACCGGCCCGCGCCCATCGCGAGCAGCTCGTCGCCGAGGGCATCCCGGACCCGCTCTCGGCGCCGTGTCCCTACTGCCGCGCCGCCGTCGACGAGCAGTGCCGTTCGTCCTTCCGCAACCGAGGCAAGGGGCGGCGACCGCTCTCGGGCGTCCACCCCTCGCGCGTCGAGGCCGTGATCGCCGAGCTCAGCGGCGCGGCTGCCGACGACGAGCAGGTGCGCCTCGCACGGATCATGTGCCAGCCGCCGACGCCCCGCCGAGACTCCCGTGCCCGGCACACCAGCGGCGGGGGCGAGGCCCGATGATCCCGCTCGCCGCCCGCGCCGTGATCGCCGCGCACCTGACCGACGAGCTCGACGTGCAGCCGCACCTCGCGACCGCCGTCGTCGCCTCGCTCGCCGACCGCCTCGCCGCCGAGGGATGGCACGTGACCGACGACCCCGCGCGACCGGTCGCGCCTCGCGCGCGGGAGGCCCCGCGCGCTCGGCGCTCCCTCGACCGGCTGCTCGGCCGTGCCCGGACGGACGGAGGGAACACCCCGTGAACCCGTCCCTGCTCGGCCTCGCCGTCCCGCTCGGCGCGTCCCTGTCCCACGTGTTCCGGACCGACGGCCGCCTCGCCCGCACCCCCTGCTCGACCACCTGCTCGACGACGCGCCGAGCCGAGAACGGAGAAGACCGAATGAACCACACCAACCAGCCCCGGGCCCGTTCACGGCGCGGCCGGACCCTCGCCCGCGAGGCGGCCCGCGACCAGCGGCGCGAGGCACTGCTCGTGCTGCTCGGCCGAGCCGACAGAGGCGCTCTCACCCGAGCCGACGCCCGGCACCTGCGCGACCTGGCCGCGGCCGAGGTCGACGAGTGCGATGCCTTCCGCCGCGCGGCGGGCGGGCAGCAGGCGGCAGCGCTCGGGCTGCGTCACCGGATCGAGGCGGCCGAGCAGGCGATCCGCGAGGTCGAGGCCGAGCGCGACCGGTACGCCGCCGAGGCCGAGACCCGGCGCATGGCGGCGGGGCGGGGGGCCTGATGAGTTACGCACAGGCTGTGAACGAGACCGTGCGCGCCCTGCGCACGATCCGGAGACAGTGGGCGGCGCTACTGCTCGCGATCGAGACGCCGCCGGCGGACCACTGGCCGCCGAGGCAGCTCGCGCACACCATGCGCGAGGGCGACGACGAGCAACTCGTCGAGGACCGGGCACCGCTCGTGCTGCGCGAGCACCCCGCCCCGCTCAACCTCGCCGCGCTCGACACCGGGCAGGCCGTCGAGCGGCTGATCTTCGATCTCGCCGACACCCTCGCCGCCGTGGTCCAGCGCACCGAGCCGGGCGACCCCCGGGCATGGGTGTGCGCGGCCCCGGGCGCACCCGACGCCCACCTCGCGGCGGGCAGCAGGCGACACGGGCTGCACTGGGCCTGCGTGTGGGTCGAGGGCCGAGTGCTCGACGAGGACACCGCCCCCGAGCGCGAGCTCGACGGCGCGGTGAGCGCCCCGCCGTTCGAGGTGCTGCCGCTCCACCTGCTGCACGAAGCACGTCGTACGGCGCGGATTGCCGAGGCCCGGGTGCTGCGGGCGCTCGGCCTCGACCGGCGCGAGACTCCCCTGCCCGAGCCGTGCCCGTGGTGCGGGGGCGAGCTCACCCTGCACAGCGCCCCCGACGGGCCGCCGAGCATCACATGCTCGGGTGGCCGGACGTGCACCGCGCCCGTCCCCCTCGACAACAGGGAACGGGCGCGGGTGTGGGATTGGGACGACCTCCCCGAACTGATCGCCGCGCTCGGACTGGATGTCATGGCCGCTGTGTAGGCCGAGAGTCCTCGTTTGCGCTCGGCGGGGCTTCAACAGCCGCGGCCGAAGGGAGGCTGATTGCGGGACGGAGCGGCGTGCCGAGCTCGGAACTCGCCGCTACGCGCACCGGTACTGGCTCCCCCCGCCATTCGTTGCGCAGTCGACGCACTGAGGCGATGGCCTTAACGGCCTTCTCAGCGAGCGTTGGCACCTGATCAAGGACATAGCCGAGGACGAAAACAAATCCCCCGAGAACAGCGACCGCCGCAGTGGTCCACCCAACGCTTTCCATGGTCCAAATCACCCCTCAGGTCTGGTGATCGGGCCGAGCGCAGGCAGGCTCGGTCCGACCACTCGTTAGTGGTCAAGACCGAGACCGCCTGTCCCCGTGCCGCTCACGGCACGCGTCAAGTCTCGAACCTCGCCCCAACCACGGGGCGCGGCGCGCTGATACAGGCAAGGCCACAGGTCAGGATGAAGCCCAAACCTGGTCCTGCTGTGGCTCCACAGAAGGTTGGGACGTATGCGACAGCAACCCTTGGTCATCGTGAAGTGGAGCGTTCTCCAAGCCTGGCAGCCTCTCATCAGGTTAGGTCGCACCAGCAGTTGCATCGTGACCTATTCGTAACCTAAGGTTGGGGGTGCCCCCGGCGTACCCGGATATAGACCGCAAGCTTGACGCCCCACCGCACTATGCGCGGCGGGGCGTTCGTGTGCCTTCGCCCGCCGTAGGTCAGTCAGAATCGCTCAGGACTCCCGAGGCACTCAGGATCCGAGGTCCGACAGCGCCCCGTGTTCGTCTAGGTGCCATTCAACACCGCTCTCGTCCTTGAAGAGAGCCACAGGACGTACAGCAGTCTCGTCGTACTCGCCGTGAAACATCTCGGAGCGGAAGCGCCAGAGTCCGCCTATCTTGATGACCTCGACAGGCCCCTGCCGCGGGTCTCCAAGCGGACGCTGCCCGTCGGTCGGGAATGCAACGTCGTGCAGCTGCTCGCCGGTACGCACACGCACTTCATACAGCGGCGCATCGCTCGCGTTGTGCACGTCAGCAACCCAACGCCAGCCCAGCACTTCCACATCCCGTGGCGTGCTTTCCACCCGTTGCTCTATGGGAACGCGACGGACCTTCAGCGACACTTGTCGCGCTTGTCCCTGGCGGCGCTCCAATGCCGTGTCTTTCAGCTCCTGCTCCTGCAAGACCAACACCTTGCGTTGATCCGCAATGAATCTTCGCTGTTCGCCGATCTGGTCTTGCTGGCTCTTCATTGTTCTCAACGCACCGTATGCGGCAGCAGCCGCAAACACTGCGCCTGCCCAGGTAGGGGCGTCCCCCCAGTTGATTCCCATGAGTCGCACCCTATGACCGGGGTTGGAGGTGACCGCGTGGCTGCTCCCGTCACTCCAGACGATCGGAAACATGTCCGCCGTCTGCACGCCGAGGGCAAGTCCCGAAACCAGATCGCCCGGGAGACCGGCCGCAGCGCCGCCACCGTCTCGAAGATCGCCGCCGCGCTCGGCCTCGCATTCAGCGGCGGGGCGCGCGTCGCCGCCGCCACCGAGGCCGTACGCGCGGACGCCGCCGCTCGACGCGAGCAGCTCGCCGACGATGCCCTCGACGGCGCCCTCGCGCAGGTCGAGCGGGTCGGCGCGGCCGACTCCGCCCGCGCACTGACCGAGGTACACGCCAAGGTCGCCGAGCTCTCCCGTACGAGCGGGACCGGGAGCACCGGGGGCTCGATGCTCGACCGCCTCGCCGATGCGCTGCTCGGGTCGACGGGAGACGAGACCAACGGGGGGTGATCCCCTCGCCGCCGCCCCTGTCCGACAAACAGATCCGTTCCATCCGCGAGGCGACCGCCCGCATCTGCTGTTGGCACGGCAGCGTGCGGTCGGGGAAGACGATCGCGAGTCTGATCGCCTTTCTGCTGGCCGTACGGCGGGCGCCGGCGTCCGGTCTGATCTTGATCTGTGGGCGCAGTCTCCAGACGATCGAGAGGAACATTCTCGAACCGCTCGCCGACCCGGACCTGTTCGGACCGGTCGCCGCCGAGGTGCACCACACCCGGGGCGCGACGACGGCGGTCGTCCTCGGCCGCGTCGTCCACCTTGTGGGTGCGAGCGACGCTCGGGCCGAGGGCCGGCTGCGAGGTCTGACCGCCTCGCTCGCCTACTGCGACGAGATCACTCTCATGCCCGAGGGGTTCTTTGCGCAGTTGCTCGCGCGGCTCAGCGTCCCCGGGGCGCGGCTGCTGGGCACCACCAACCCGGACTCCCCGAGGCACTGGTTCAAGGTCAACTACCTTGACCGTGCCGCCGAGCTCGACCTCGCGGCGTGGCACTTCCGCCTCGCGGACAATCCGAGTCTGAGCGAGGCGTACGTCGCCGCCCTGTCGGCCGAGTATTCCGGTCTGTGGCGCCGGCGGATGATCGACGGCGCATGGGTGGTCGCCGAGGGCTCGATCTTCGACATGTACGACGAGCAGCGGCACGTCGTGACCGAGCTCCCCCCGATGCGCCGGTACTGGACCGGGGTCGACTACGGCACGGTGAACCCGTTCGCCGCCTTGACCCTCGGGCTCGGCGACGACGGGCGCCTCTACATCACGAGCGAGTGGCGGCACGACTCCCGTGCGAAGCACCGGCAGTTGACCGATGCGCAGTACAGCCGTGCCGTCCGCGACTGGCTCGACGAGCTCGACGTGTCCCCCGAGTGGACGTTCGTCGACCCCTCGGCGAGCAGCTTCTCGACGCAGCTATGGGCCGATGGCCACCAGGGCGTGACCAGGGCGAAGAACGACGTACTCGGCGGCATCCGCACCGTGGCGAGCGCGCTCGACGCCGGCCTTCTGCTCATACACGAGTCGTGCGAGGGGCTGCTCGCCGAGCTCCCCGAATACGTGTGGGACGACCGAGCCGCAGCGCGCGGCGAGGACCGGCCCGTGAAGTTCAACGACCACTCGATCGACGCCATGCGCTACGTGCTCCACAGCACCGCACACGAGTGGCGGCACCTGCTCACGACCGCCACCTGAATCCCTCTCCCCCGCCCGGGGCGCCTCGCTGCGCCCCGGGCCAGAGCAGCCGAGGGGGTGATCGCGTGCCCCCTCCTCTGACCGACCGGTTTCTCGCGAAAGTCGTCGATGGGCCCCTCGGGTGCTGGGACTGGACCGGGCACGTCAAGCCCAACGGATACGGGCAGTTCAAGGTCGGCGGACGGCCGCAGTACGCGCACCGGGTCGCCTACACCCTCGTGCGCGGGCCGATCCCCGAAGGGCTCGTGATCGACCACCTGTGCCGCCGTCGCCACTGCGTGAACCCGAGCCACCTTGAAGTGGTCACCACCCGGACCAACATCCTGCGGGGCGTGTCCCCCGCCGCGCGCCGCGCCCGACAGACGCACTGCGCCCGGGGCCACGAGTTCGACACTGCGACGACGTACGTCGCCCCGAACGGCACCCGGCACTGCCGCAGGTGCTCGGCGCTGTGCGCCCGGACGAGACGACGGCGGGGGGTGCACCGTGCCCCTACCCGATAACGGCGCCGCATGGCCGCCGCCGCAGCTCGCCCCGCACTACGCCGAGATCAGGGTCGACGACGCTTGGTACTCCGGGGATCACAAAAAACTGACCGCCGTCTACCGGGACAACCCCGTACGGTCCGACGGCCGCCGTCGGCTGTGGGGGCGAGACCGCCACCCGCGGCCCGCCGTCCGAGATCAGCGGCTGCACATCCCCCTCGCCGGCGACATCGCGAGCGCATCGGCTGACTTGCTCTTCTCCGAGCCGCCCATCCTCACCGTGAGCGACACCGCCACGCAGGACCGGCTCGACGAGCTCGCCGACTCCGACGGCATCGCGAACACGCTCCTCGAAGCGGCCGAGGTCGCCGCCGCGCTCGGCTCCGTCTACCTGCGGGTGACATGGGATCGGTCGCTCGCCAACCGGCCCCTGCTCACCAGCGTGCACCCCGACGCCGCCGTGCCGGAATTCCGATGGGGTCACCTCGCCGCCGTGACCTTCTGGCGCGAGCTCACCTCGACCTCGGCCACTGTGTGGCGGCACCTCGAACGCCACGAGCCCGGCCGCATCCTGCACGCCCTCTACGAGGGGTCGGCGGACGCCCTCGGCGTGCGGGTGCCCCTGACCGAGCACGCCGAGGTCGCCGACCTGGCCGCAAGCCTCGGCCCCGACGGCGACGCGATCGAAACCGGGATCGAGCAGCTCACCGCCGCCTACTGCCCCAACATCCGGCCCAATCGGAAGCACAGAGGATCGGCGTTCGGCCGCTCCGACTACGCCGCCCCGATCTACGACCTGCTCGACTCGCTCGACACGACATGGACGAGTTGGATTCGCGACCTGCGCCTCGCCCGTGCCCGGCTGCTCGTACCTGACGGGTACCTGCGCGACCACGGCCCCGGTCAAGGCGCGTCGTTCGACGACGACCGCGAGATCTTCCAGCTCTTGAACATCCCGCCCACCGAGGCCGGGGCGTCTCAGATCACCCTTTCGCAGTTCGCGATCAGGGTCGACGAGCACGAACGGACATCGACCGCGATCACCCGGCAAGCCGTGCAGAGCGCCGGCTACTCGGTCGCGAGTTTCGGTCTCGGCGACCAGGGCGCGGCCGTCACCGCGACCGAAGTCCGGGCCCGCGAGCGCCGGTCCATGACCACCCGGGACAAGAAGGTGAGGTACTGGTCGCCGCCGGTCGCCGCCATGCTGCACGTGCTGTTGCTGCTCGACCGACGGCTCTTCACTCCGCGCATCGTGCCCGAACGACCCAACATCGTGTTCGGGGACTCGATCACCGAGGACGCGTCCTCGCTCGCACAGACTCTGTCCCTGTTGCAGCAGGCACAGGCTGTGTCCGTGGTCACCAAGGTCCGGATGCTGCACCCTGATTGGGATTCGACGGCGGTTCAAGAAGAGAACGACCGCATTCTCAGGGAGACCGGGGCCGCAGTCCCTGACGCAATGCAGGCCGGATTCCTGGCCTAGCTTCCCGTCCGAAAGATCACCCCGAGAAGCCTTTCCGCTCGCACCCTCACGTGCGGTTCGGGGTGGGCCATGGCAACGGCGATCAGCACCGTGACCACGGCAAAGAAGGGGGAGGAGACCAAGGCGATCTGCGATTCAATTTCCATGGAGCGAGACAATACCGCTCGGGAGGAATTCGCTAATTTACTCCTATACGGGGCCCTTATCAAATCTTAATAGTCAACCCCAGAAAGACCCCTGATCAGGGGCTATCGAATCGCATCCGGGCGCCGAATTCGACTCCAGCATTCTTCATGTCATCTTCGCAATCGGAACAGCGCGTACCTCCACCAATGGGGATATTCCGGGGAGGTGCCGTGCCCATTCACCCCGCCATGGCCGAGGATCTCTCGGCCACTGTCCGCGACCTGTACGCGGACGCCGAGCAGCGGCTGCTCGCGCTCGTCGCGCGGCAGCTCGACGGAGGGTTCGAGGCCCCGGGGTGGGCGGTCGCCAAACTGGCGGACATCCAGCCCCTACGGCGGGCGACGCAGGGCGTCGTCGACGCCCTCGGCACGGCGATGCAGATCGAGGTGTTCTCGGCCGTGACCGAGGCGTACGACGTCGGGGCGCGGGCCGGTCTCGCCGAGCTCGGCGCGCTCTCCGACGTCGACGTGCGCCGGATCGCCGAGAGCACCCCGGGCACCCGGGCCGTGGACCGGATCGCCGCCGAGACGGTCCAGCTCGTCACCGAGACGCACCGGGGAGCGCTCCGGGGCATCGAGGACGGGTATCGGCAGGTGATCGCCGAGTCTGCGGCAACGCCGCTCCTCGGGGTCGACACCCGCCGGCAGGCCACGCAAGCGGCAATGTCCCGGTTCGCCGACCGGGGCCTGCGGTCGTTCGTCGACCGCCGCGGCCGGTCCTGGCAGATGACGAGCTACGCGGAGATGGCCGTACGGACGGCCGTCGGCCGCGCTGCGGTCGAGGCTCACGGCGACACGCTGCGCGCTGGCGGGGTCGAGCTCGTGATCGTCTCCAACGCGCCCCACAACTGCGATCTTTGCGCCCCGTTCGAGGGCGAGGTGCTCGCGCTCGACGGACCGGGCGGCGCCCGCACTGTCGAGATGGAGCACGCCACCGACGACGGCCGCACCGTGCGGGTGCACGTCGCCGGATCGCTCGACGAAGCGCGGCGGGCCGGCCTGCAACACCCCAACTGCCGCCACTCGACGACCGCTTATCTCCCCGGGGTGACCCGGGCACCGGTCGAGCACTCCGAGGACCCCGACGGGTACGCCGCCTCACAGCGGCAGCGGGCGATCGAGCGCGCCATACGGAAGTGGAAGAACAAGAGCGCCGCCGCCATGACGCCCGAGGCCAAGCGGGCGGCCGAGGCCCGGGTGCGCGCCTACCAGGGGAAGATGCGCGAGCACCTCGCGCAGCACCCCGAGCTCATCCGACGACGCGAACGCGAGCAGCCCGGGGCGAGCAACCTCCCGAGCACCGCGCCAGTGCCACCGCGCGACGTGGTCGAGGCCGCGCGCGTACGGGCGGGCGACGACCGCACCCTGCCCGAGATGACCGACGAGCAGCTCGGCGCCGCGATGCGGCCCGGTGTCCTCGACGGACGCGACCTCGACCGCATCCGAGGCGAGGGCGACCGCCGCGACCTGGCCGACCTGCTCGACCGCGTCCGCCCCGGCGGGCGCATGGTCGACGACCTGGCCCCGTTCAGCGACGACGAACTCGCCCGAATCGCGCCGCACCTCGACGACGAGCAGATGCTGCGCGTCATGGCCGAGGCCGACCGACGCGACCTCGACGCCGCCATGCCCGCGATCCGCCCGGATCTCGTCGGCATGTCCGACCGCGACCTCGCCGCCCGCGCCCGCCATGTCCCCGAGGACGGCCCGGCAATCGGCGCCGAGGCTCACCGCCGCCGCGCGCTCGCCGAGCTGTTCCCCGGCGGACGGCTCGCCGCCGACCTGTCCGGGCTCGACGACGAGCTGCTCGTGTGGGGCATCCGGTACGCCAACCCCGAGGACGGCGCCCGGATCGCCGCCGAGATCGACCGCCGACACCCGCCCGCACCACCCCCGCCGCCTGCTGGGGCGACGGTCGCCGACACCCTCGCCGCCCGGAACGCCCTCGACGATGCGATGCACCCGGTCGCCCTCGACGACCCGCCCCCGGCGGACCCCGACGAGTGGGGGGCGTACGGCGCGGACGTCGAGCGCGGCCCGGACGGCACCGAGCACATGTCCGCCGTCGAGCGCTGGGTGTACGAGCGGGAGCTCGAAGCACGGGCGCAGCGTGAGGCGTACAGCCGCGACGAGATTCGCGAGATGTACCAGGAGCACATCTACATGCAGTGGCTCGCCGCCGAGGACTACACCCGGGGCAACCTGCTGAACCGCCGGGCGCGGGCGGCCGACGTCGACCCTCGGTCGCTGTTCAGCGGCCCCTCGCACGTCGCCTACGCGCGAGCTTCCGAGGACTTGATCAGATTCTGGGAGGACGTCTCCCCCCGGATCACCCTTACCGAGTTCACCGAGCAGGTGACGGGCGTCCGCACCAGCGCGGGTGAGACCGCCCGTCACGCCCGCGAGGACCAACGCCGCAGGTTTTGAGAGTGGCGCTAACGCCCCTTCACCTGCGGGTTTTTGATGGGTCGCCATATTTTGCAAACCCTTTAACCTCCCTCTGGTGAGGCGCGGAGATCCAGGGTGGAAGGGGTTGTTACGGTGCTCGCACCGTAACAACCCCTTCCACCCTGGAAAAGTCTCCGCGAGGCGTGGTAAGCGTTTTGCGATCTTGTTTCCCCTGCCGTGATCCTGAGTTGGTGCCGAGGCGCCCGGCACTCACACCGCAGATCACAACTCACCGGGGGTAACCCTTGTTCGAGCTCGTCAGCCAGTCCATCCCGATCGCGCTGGGCACCATCTCGCTCGTCGCCATCGCGTCCGACCCGTTCGCGCCTTGTGGCACCGAGGCCAAGCATGAGGCCGAAACTATCCGCGAGCACCTGCGCGCAGTGGCCAACCACGCCCGCGCCGTAATGGTGCTGATCGCCCGCAAGACCGGCGCGACCGGCAACTAGACCGTGCGTCCCCCGGCGGGCGCCATCTGCCGGGGCACTCAGTGCGAGGGGGTGGTCGCTTGGGCTTCCGCGAGGACGCATTGCGGGCTCGGCAGGATGGGCTCGCCGCCGCGCGGGCCGGTCACCCGCCGACCGCTTGCCCGCGCTTCAACGACGCGCGGCTGACCGCCGCTTGGATACGCGGCTATGCCGCCGCCGAGCGGCCCGAGCAGTAGCCACGCCCCTTCCCACTCATAGGGCCGTCCCGTCGGGGCGGCCCTTTTCCATGCCCGCACCACGCTCTCGGAGGGCCGAGCACTCATGCCCGAGAACACCCTCGACACCCTGCCGCTGCACCCGCGCACCGGCGACCGCGCCCTCGGCCACCGCCGGGACGGCCGCCCGATCTGGCCCATCAAGGGCGGCTCGGGCGAAGGCGGCGACCCCGCCGCCCCGCCGGCGGGCGACCCGAACCCGGCGCCCGCCGCGCCCCCGGTCGCAAACCCGGCGGCCGAGCAGCAGCTCGCCGACGCCACCACCCGCGCCGAACAGGCCGCGGCCGAGCGCGACGAACTGCGCGCCGCGCTCGACGCCGTGACCCGAGCGCTCAACCCGAACGGCAGCGAGAACGAGCAGGACCCCGCCGCCCTGGCCGCCGCCGTCGCCGAACGCGACCGGCTGCTCTCCGACCACGCCGCCGAGCTGCGGACCGCCCGGGTCGAGCTCGCCGTCGCCCGGGTCGCCGCCGACGAAGGAGCGCGCGGCGACCGCCTGCTCAACTCCCGCTCGTTCCTCGCCTCGGTCGCCGACCTCGACCCGCTCGACAAGGGGTTCGCCGACAAGCTCACCGCCGCCATCAAGACCGCCGTGGACGCCGACCCCGAGCTCTACCGCGCCACCCCGACCCCGCCCCGAGGGGGCGGCGAGTTCAACGGGCCGCCCGTCGGCGAGCGGCGCGCGACCACCCTGCACGACGCCGTCGCCGCACGACTGAGCAACGGCTGAACCACCGAGGAGGATCGTTTTGCCTACTTCTCTCGCCGAGGCCCGGAACAACGCAACCGACGACGTCGACCTGAACGTGATCGACGAGTTCCGCAAGTCCTCGGACATCCTCGACCGGATGACGTTCGACGACTCCGCGAACCCGACCGGTGGAGACACCATCACCTACGGATACCGGCGCCTGATCACGCAGGCCAACGCCGAGTTCCGAGCCCTGAACACGGAGTACACCCCGGCCGAGGTCGAGACCAAGCGGTACACCGTCGATCTCGCCCCGCTCGGCGGTAGCTTCCGGATCGACCGCGTGATCTCGCGCATCGGCCCGGCGGCGTCGGGCGCCGTCGCGCTGAACATGTCGCAGAAGATCAAGTCTTCGAGGGCGAAGTTCGCCGACGCCGTGATCAACGGTGACCGGGGAGCGGACGCGAACGGGTTCAATGGCCTGTCCGTGATCCTCACGGGCACCGACACGGAATACCTGCCGCTCGCGAACGGAGCCGAGTCCGGCTACCTCGACTGGACCGCCATCGGCGACAAGGCGAGCGCGCTCGCGGCGCAGCGGCACATCGACGACTGGCTCGGCGCCATGGACGACACCCCCGACGTCATTTACGGGAACAAGAAGACGCTGACGCTCTTCAAGACCATCGCCGCGTGGACCGATCAGCTCGACAAGGGCACGGACGCGTTCGGCCGTCCGGTCGTGTCGTACAACGGCATCCCCCTGGTGGACCTCAAGACCAAGGCGGGCAGCAACGACCCCGTGATCGGGCTCGTCTCCCGTGACCCCGACGGCTCGGGCACCGGGGGCAACGTGACCGGGCTCGGCGACCTGTACGCGATCCGGTACGGGCTCGATGGCTTCCATGGGGCGTCGGTCGCCTCTACCCCGCTCGTGCAGACGTGGCTTCCGGACTTCAACAGCGCCGGCGCCGTCAAGCTCGGAGAGGTCGAGATGGGGCCGCTCGCCCCGGTCCTCAAGGCGACCCGGGCCGCGGCCGTCCTGCGCAACATCAAGAGCGCGTGATGCCCATGAACGTGCGCATCACCGCCCCGATCAGCGACTACACCGGCGACGGCCCCGGCGGTCTGCACTTCACCGACGGCACCGCCACCACGGACGACATCGCGATCATCGGCTACTGCCAGGGAGCCGGGTACACCGTCGAACCCCTCGACGACGACCCGCCGGGCAAGACACCCACCCCCGAACCGGACGGCCCGCCCGACGACAAGTCGGCGGGCCGTTCCGGTTCCCGGCGCGCGAGGGGGTGACCTTGGCCCGTCAGCCGTACGCCACCCCCGAGGCCCTCGCGACGTGGCTCGGCTCCCCCGCCCCGGCGGACGCCGAGCGGCTGATCGCGCGGGCGGGCGAGGACATCGACTCGGCCCTGCTGACCGCGATCTACCCCGTCGACGACGACGGCGACCCGACCGATCCCGAGATCGCCGCCGCGCTGAACTCGGCGACCTGCGCGCAGGTCGAATACTGGCTTGCCGCCGGGGACGACGGCACCGGAGCCGGGGGCAAGTGGGACTCGGTCTCGGTCGGTCCCGTCAGCCTGTCCGGCCGTGCCGCCTCGACGGCGGGTGCGTCCGGCGTCGAGCTCGCCCCCCGTGCCGCCCGCGCGCTGCTGCGTGCCGGTCTCACACCGGGTGTGGTGCAGCAGTGGTGACGCGCGTCCCGCCGTCCCTGCTCCGCCACCGGATTGGCGTCGAGCCCTACCTCGGCGACGGCGCGTACGGCCCGCTCTACGGGCCGCTCGTCGAGCACCCCGCGCTTGTCGGCCAGGCCGCGCGCATGGTGCGCGCCGCCGACGGCCGCGAAGTCGTGAGCTCCGCGCAGGTCATCGCCGCCCTCGACATGGACTGTCCGGCGGGGTCGCGCGTGACGCTGCCCGGCGGCCGGATCACGACCGCGATCAGCACGGCCGTGCACACCGCCCCGGGCCTGCCCGTCCCCGCGTCCACGGAGGTGATGTGCGAGTGAGCCATGCCCGACTGCGCTGGAACGGCGCCGCCGCCACGGGCGCGATCCGCGAGGCCGCGGCCCGGGGTCTGCTGCTCGGCGCCGAGCACGTACTCGCCGCCAGCAGGCAGCGGGTGCCGATCAACGAGGGCACCCTCGAACGGAGCGGGGCGACGTCGGTCGACGAGCAGCAGATGAGCGCCGCCGTCTCCTACGACACCCCTTACGCGCGCAGAGTTCACGAGGACATGACCGCCCGGCACGCACCCGGCCGGTCCGCGAAGTACCTCGAAAGCGCGCTGCCCGAAACGGCCGGCGAGGTGCAGGCGCTAATCGCCGGGCAGATCAGGCAGGCGCTTCGCTAGATGGGCCGAGCATCAATCATGCGTTCAATCATCTTCAGCCCCTTGATCGTCAACTGCACTACGCCAGCCGGTGGCGCGTCCACAACCCCCGGGTAGGACGGGCTGATTGCGACAATTCCATCGTCCAAGAGGTTGGACAAGAGCCACCACATGCTCTCGTGAATGGATATCTGACCCAATCCTACGGAACCCCCGCGCACATTCTTAATTAGGGCAGATAGAACCGATTCGCTTTCAGGTCCGGCGCTCTCGATAGCAGCCCATTCCTTGGCATACACCTTAAGCACTTGACGCTCAACATCCGTATAACGTCCATTAAGAACTTCCAAGTTCTCCTTGTACTGGAACATCGACTTGCGGTCAATTTCACCGCTGTCATATCGCGAGTGGCAAGTCGGACATAGGGCAACGAGGTTGTCGTATGTGTGAGCTCTTACTGTCGACCAAGGCTTAATGTGCGCAAGCTCAACCGGGGTCTGTCTGCACGTCGGGATAGCGCAACGGTGGCCAGCCTCCACAAGTACCGCACGTCTTAGAGCCGTTGGAATGTCAGGTCTGCCTTGAGCCATGTCATCGAGAATAAACACACGTAAGGACACCGCGCAGTGACCTACACCGTCGACCTGCTCGACGGGCTCGCTCGCCTGCTCGCCGCCGCCGGCCTCGGGGTCTACCGGCCCGACGGCGCGTACGTGGCGGGCGAGACCGCGATCACGATCGCTTCCCTTCCGCCCGCGCCCGAGCGCGTGATCTGCCTGTCCGCCTACCCGGTCACCGACTCCCCGGTGCTGACCGACACGACCACCGGGGTTCAGGTGCGCACCCGCGCGGGCCCGGACCCGCGCGAGGTCGACGCCCTCGACGACCAGGTGCACGAGCTGCTGCACGGCAGTGGCCCGCACCGGTTCGGGGCCGTCCCCGTGCAGCTCGTCTTTCGCGTCTCGGCCGCCCCGATCGGCACGGACGCCTCGGGCCGCTGGGAGCGGTCCGCGAACTACCAAGTCCGCGCCCATCGCGCGGCCCCGCATCTTGAATAAAGGAGGCGCCGTTGAGCACCCCGACGCCCCCAGTCGAGACGGTGACCGCGCTCGCGCGTCGTTACCGCCTCGATCTGGACATGAGTACGACGCCCGGAACCCCGGTGTGGGCATTGGTCCCCGGGGTCACCGAGTTCACTCCGAAGATCGAACCCACTCAGCAGGACGTCACGACCTACGACGCCGAGGGGTGGAGCGAGCAGGCCGTGACCATGCTCGCGTGGTCGATCGAGACCACCCTCGCGCACCGCGCGCACCCGACGACCGGCGTGTTCAACGCCGCGCAGGAGGCGCTCAGGAAGGCGGCCCGGTCGTTCGGCGCGGCGTCGTACGTGCGGGTCCGCTACTACGACCGCAACGGCGCCGACGATGCCCAGGAGGGCACGGCCCTGGTGAAGTGGGAGCCAGACGGCGGCGGCCCGGACGCCGTCGACACGGTCAAGGTCACGCTTACGGGATCGGGTCCGCTCGTCGAGATCGCGAACCCGGTCGCCGATGCCGGCGGCGCGTTCGCCGCCGGGGCGAAGAGCTCCAAGGCGGGTGACGCCTGATGGGCTTTCAGGCTCTCGACGAGCTGCTCGACGAGACCATCGAACTCCCCGTCGACGGGCGCCTCTACACGATTCTCGCGCCGTCGGCCGAGATCGGCCTGCGGGTGCAGGCCCTGATCAACGCCGCCGCCGTCGCCGCCGACGGCGGGAAGGTCGACGAGCAAGTGCTCGGCGACGCGGCCGAGCGCGACCTGTACCGAGACGTCCTCGGCCCCACCCAAGATCAGATGATCGCCGACGGGGTGAAGTGGCCGACGCTCAAGCACTGCGCGATCACCGCCATGGTGTGGATCGCTCAGGACAAGACCGCCGCCGAGCGCTTCTGGAACGCGGCCGGCGACCCTTCTCGGTTGGCCCCGAACCGGGCAGCGCGCCGGAGCCGATCGGATGCGGCGAGCTCGACCCGGTCTCGGGGCTCTACGAGTGGTACGAGTACCCGCCCGGCACCCGGCCGAGGCAAGAACAAGAAGGGCCGCAAGGCTCACTGACATGGGCTCAGATCCTCGCCGAGTGGCCGCTCGTCGAGGCTGACCTGCACGAGATCTACGGAATCGACCTCGGCGAGCCGGGCCTGCTGCGGGCCCGGTCGTGGCGATGGCTGCGCGTGCGCGTCCTCGCCCTGCTCTCCGCCGAGTCCCGCCTCGCGCGGGTGCTGACACCTCCACCCGACACCTCCCCGACGGGAGGTCGACCCGCCCGGAGGTGAGGCCCCATGGCGCTCATGGTGGGCGAGCTCGCCGCCACGGTCACGATCGACGACTCGGGCGCCGAGTCCGGGATGAACCGCGCCCGCGCCGCCGTACAGGCGGGCGGCGACCGCATCGCCGCAGCGGCCGACCGCGCGGGCGACGCTGCGGGCGACGCCCTCGGCGACGGTCTCGCCGAGGGCGCGGCCGACGGCGCCGAGGAGGCGTCCAACAAGATCGGGACCGCGCTGAAAGGTTTCGCCGCCGCAGCGGTCGGCGGCGCGATCGGCGCCGCCCTGATGGCCGGCGTCGGGAAGGCGCTCGAACAGGACAAAATCCCGGGGCAGTTGCAGGCGCAGCTCGGGGCGACCGGTCCGGTCGCCAAGCAGTACGGCCAGGTCGCGGGCGCGCTCTACGCGGGCGCGATCGTCGACTCGGTCGAGGACGGCGCCGAGATCATCCGGGGCATCGCGAAGAACGGACTTCTTCCGCCCGAGGCGACTCAAGGGCAGGTCAAGGGGCTCGCGACCGACGTCAACAGCGCGGCGTCGGCGATGGGCGAGGACGTCGGCCGGGTCACTCGTGCCGTCGGCACGATGATGAAAAACGGGCTCGCCGGGTCCGCAAAAGAGGCCCTCGACGTTCTAGTAAAGGGTGCACAAAACGGGGTCGATGTAGCCGAGGATCTCCTCGATACTTTCAGCGAGTACCCCACAGAATTTAGGCAGCTCGGCCTCGACGCTCAAACGTCTATGGGCCTTTTGCAACAGGGGCTCCAAGGCGGCGCGCGCGACGCCGATACGGTCGCCGATAGCTTGAAGGAATTCGTCCTTCAAGCGCAGGGAATGAGCGAGGCGACCGCCGCCGCATATACCGATCTCGGCTTTTCCGCCGAGCGGATGCAGCAGGTTTTCCGGGAAGGAGGACCGGAAGCAGCAAAGGCGCTCGACCAAGTCCTCGACAAGCTGCGCAACGTCAAGGACCCCGCGAAGCAGAGCGAACTCGCCCTCGGCCTTTTCAACACAAAAGCCGAGGACATGCAGAAGGCGATTTATTCGCTCGACCCGTCCAGCGCGGTCAACGCACTGGGGGAGTTCAAGGGTGCCACGGACGCCGCCGGAAATGCGCTGCACGACAATGCGGCGACCAAACTTGAAGCGTTCAAGCGTGGCGTAGAGCAGAAGGTCGTCGGGGCCCTCGGGACCTACCTCGTCCCCGCCCTCGGGACGGCGGCCGACTACCTCGGCACCCTCGGCGGGGCGTTCAGCGCGACCGCCGGGTTCGTCGCCGACCACTCGACGGCGTTCACGATCGCCGCCGGAGTGATCACGCTCCTGATGATGCCGACGCTTGTCGCGCTCGGTGTCACGGCATGGACGACGACAACCGCCGTCGTCACAGGTTGGGCCACGCAGACGACCGCCGGCGTCACCGCTGCGGCCCGGTTCGTAGCCCACAACGCCGTGATGTTGGCGGGGTGGCTCGCACAGGGTGCGGGCGCCGCAGGGGCCGCCGTGCGGGTAGTCGCCGCATGGGTGCTCATGGGTGCGCAGTCCCTCGCGCAGGGCGCGAGGATGGCCGCGGCCTGGCTTCTGGCCATGGGGCCGGTCGCGCTCGTGATCGCCGCCGTGGTCGGCATCGTCGCCCTGATCGTCTCGAACTGGGATGCGATCGTTGGCGCGACGTCGGCGGCTTGGGATTGGGTCTGGGGAAAGCTAAAGGCGATCGGAATTGCGATCCTTCAATTCTTCCTGAATTGGACTCTGGTCGGCCTGATCATCAAGCACTGGGACTCGATCAAGGCCGGGACGTCTCGCATCTGGAACGCCACGGTCGATTGGGTAAAAGGAATCCCGGGGCGGATCATCTCCTTTTTCCTCAACTGGACCTTGGTCGGCCTGATCATCAAGCATTGGGATTCCATCAAGTCAGGCACCGTCCGCAAGGCCGGAGAAATGATCAGTTGGGTGCGCGGACTTCCCCGAACAATCATTGGCTTTTTCGGTTCTTTCGGATCGATGCTCTACGACAAGGGCAAGGATTTGATCCGGGGCCTTTGGAACGGCATCAAGGCCATGGGGTCATGGCTCAAGTCGACCTTGATGTCTTGGGCCAAGGATTTGATTCCGGGACCGATCGCGAAGGCTCTCGGAATCAGATCGCCGTCGAGGCTCATGCGCGACAAGATCGGAAAGTTCATTCCGGCCGGAATCGTCGAGGGCATCAAGGCGGGCGCGCCCGCCGTCGACCGCACGATGCGCAGGCTCGTCTCGGTCCCGGCCGTCCCACAGCTCGCCACCGCCGGCGCCCCGGCCACCGGGCTTACGGGCGGGGGAGGTTGGGGCCCGACCGTCCACATCGAGAACTGGCACGCGGGGACGGCAACCGCCGATCAGACGGCCGCCGCGCTCGCGTGGCAGGCCAAGGCGAGGGGGTGACCGTTGGCCCCTGGTGATCTGGTCACCCTCCCCGGGCATGTGCAGTTCGACGAGCTGCTGCTCGGCCCCGGCTCCGCGTACGGGTGGCAGTCCCTGAGCGGATGGGAGGAGACACCGGAATACGAATCGGGGAGCGTGAACCGGGCCGATGGGCACGGCTCCTACCCGGGCCGACTGCTCGCCGGGCCGAGAACGATCACGCTCGAAGGGATCGTGATCCGCACCGACCCGGGCTGGATGGGGGGCGCCGTGCGCGCGCTGGCCGCAGCGACGGCGCTGCGGGACGACGAGCAGCCGCTCGTGATCAAGCTCGACGACTCCCCGCCGTTGTTGTCGTGGGCCCGCTGCATTCGGCGGGCCGTACCGGTCGCCACAGGCGGGTACGCGATCGGACTCGTTACCGAGGGCCGTGTGCAGTTCGAGGCAAGCGATCCGCGCCGCTACGGCTTGATCGAACAGCAGGACACCACGCCCCTGCCGGCACCCGAGCCCGGTCTCGACTGGCACCTCGACCCCGGGCCCGAGGCTCTGGCGTACCCGCTGGAGTTCGGCGCCCCGGGCAGCACCGGAACCCTGCTGGCCGTGAACGACGGCGACGCACCGAGCCACCCGCTCATCACGATCCGGGGGCCGGTCTCGCGCCCGTCCGTGACAAACCTGCGCACCGGCGAGGCGATCGAGTACGACCTCGACCTCGCCGCCGACGACGAGCTGCTCGTCGACACCCGGGCCGGAACGGTCACGCTCAACCAGACCGCGAGCCGCCTCTACACGGCGACCGCCCGCAGCGTGCCCGAACAGCTCTTCGCCCTCGCTCCCGGAACGACGTCATTCGTCTTCCGCGCCTCTCCCGGCTCCACCGACCCCCGCGCCTCGGCGTCGATCCGGTGGCGCTCCGCCTACTGGTAAGGAGACCACATCTTGACCGTGCGTTCCGGATGGCTGCTTTCGAACGGGCAGACGCGCGAGGACACCCGCCTTGTGCCGCTCGGCACCATGGCGCCCGAGACCGCCATGGTGAGCCGCGACGGCGTGATCGCCGGCGGAACCGCGCTCGCCGCTACCGGCGTCGGCCCGATGCAGGTGCAGATCGGCGTCGGCCGCGCCCTGGTGCAGGGCACCGAGGCGCAGGGCGCCTATCCGGTGGCGGTCACCGCCCCCGAGACCCTGTCCGTGGTGGACGGCAACGCCCAGCACCCGCGCATCGACGCCGTGGTACTGCGTGTTCTCGACTCGTTGTACGACACCGAAGAGCAGACCCTCGCCCGCGTGGAGATCGTCCAGGGTCCGCCGAGCGCTACACCGGCCCCGCCCTCACTCCCCCCGGCGACGTTGCGCCTGTGGGAGATCGCCGTTCCCGCTGGCGTGTCCGCCGGAACGGGCGGTATCGCGTGGTCGAGCGCGCTCGCCGACCGGCGCCGATACACCTCGGCGTACGGCGGGATCATCCCGCGCGGGTGGGGGACCAGCTTCGTCGGCGCCTACCCGGGCCAGTACCGCGACAACGGGGCAGGGCTCGATCGCTGGGACGGCGCGGCGTGGCAGACCCTCGACCCGGTGATCGGCTGGACGGCGGTCACCCTGGCGAGTGGCTACACCAACAACGGCAACGCCCAAGGGACCGTCCGGTACCGGCGGCTCATGGTCGGCGGCGTCCCCCATCTTCAACTGCGCGGCGGCGTCTCGTGGACGACCTCGGGCACCCTGCCGAACTCCGGGAACGTCCTCGCTACCGTCCTGCCCGCGAACTGTCGTCCGGCCGCCCTTACGTCCTTGCCGATCGCGGCCGGCGGCGCCGACATCAAACTCGACGCCCAGACCAGCGGGCAACTTCGCTTGATCTCCGTCGCGGGACTTACGACGTGGGCGGCGTTCAGCGGCGTGCAGTACCCGCTCGACTCGTGAGGGGGAAGTGTGCTCGCCTCGACGTACCGGGTCATCCTCTGCGACTTGCGCACCGACCAGGTGCTCGACGTCCTGCCGATCACCGACGTTCAACTCGACGACTACATAGGCAAGATCGGCTCTGCCTCGGCCACCGTCCCCTTGCCGAACCGGGCCGTCGCCGCTCGTACCCGAGCCGCCGTGGAGCCGGGGCGTACGGCCCTGTGGATCGAGCGCGGCTCGGAAATCTGGTGGGGCGGCGTGCTGTGGACCGCGAACCTGACCAGCAACGACAGGGGATTTCTTACGCTACAGGTGCAGGCCGGCGGGTGGGCTTCGTACCTCGACCACCGCGCGGTTCTCCACACGCAGCAGGCCGTGCAGGTCGACCAGTACGACATCGTGCGCGGGCTGATCGACTACACGGCGAGCCTGCCCGGCGGCGACATCGGGATCACGTACGACGTCGAGCAGCTCTCGGGCGTCAGGCGTGATCGAACGTACCGCCGCTACGACGTGCCCCGGGTCCGTGAGGTGATCGACCAACTCGGCGCCGTTGAGAATGGGTTCGAGTGGAGAATCGCGAGCTACCGCGATCCGGGCAGCGGCCGGAGGATCAAGGAACTCCAACTCGGGTCACCGGTGATCCGGACCGGTGCGAGCGAGGTCGTTCTCGATCACCCGGGGCCGATCCTGACCTACGAATGGCCGGTCGACGCCACCGCGCAGGCGAACGTCTGGCAGAGCCGCGGCGCGGCCGACAACAGGAACCAGACTCAAGAGTCCCTGCCGCTCATGTCCGAGCTGCTCGTCGACGACCAGCAGCTCGCCGCCGGTTGGCCCCGGCTCGACGGCACGTCGGACTACTCCACCGTGATCGAGCAGCCCACCCTCGACGCCCATGCGCGCGCCGACATGACCGCCGCCGTGTCCCCGCAGACGATCCCCGAGGTGACTGTCGCGCTCGACCGCACGCCGTTGTCGCCCGCCCTGCTCGGCGCCACCATCCGCGTGCGCATCCGGGACCTGTGGTGGGCCGAGGGCCTCGACCACCGGTACCGCGTCGTGGGGCTCGCGATCTCGCCGCCGGTTCGAGGCCGGCCGGAAACCGCAAAACTCACTCTGGAGGCCGCCTAGTGGCAGCGATCCCCCTCGACATCCTCGACCGCATCCGAGCCCTTGAGCGTGAGGTGCGCACCCTCACCGGGCGGGCCAACATCCGCCCCGCCCTCGACGAGATCACCGCCGGTCCCGTACGGATCGGCGAGGGCGGCTCACTGGAGGTCTCCGCCCCGGACGGGACTGGGATCTTCGGTGTCGGCAAGCTGTGGGACGGCGCTTACGGCGTGCAGGTGCAGCGGTCCGACGGAACACTCGCCGTCATGGTGGGCGGCTCGGGCGAGGGCTCGAACATGGTCAGGCAGTTCGACCGCACCGGCAACGTGATCGTGATGGACGACTATTACACCCGGCGGTTCCTGGGGCGTCCGTGGATGCCCGTTCCCTTGTTCCCGACCATGCAGCAAGGCACCACCTCGGCGACGTACCAAGCCGCTTGGGTGGGCGGCGCACCCGCACACAACGCGGTGATGGTCCTGTACATGGGGAGCATCGCGGGCACCGGCGGCGGTCAGGTCCGGGTCACGATGAACCTTCCCCAAGGGGCACCGGTGGTCGTCGCCGAGTACGACTTGCCCGCGAACACGTGGGTGAACAAGACGCACGTGAAGCCGCTCGACCGCGTGAACCATCTGGAATACGTGCACTGGGTCGTCGAGCACCGGGCGAAGACGGCGGGTACCGCCGTGGAGACACGGATCTTCTCCAGCTACACGAGGAACACGTTCACCGCTGCCGAGGCGCCTGCCGAGCCGCCCGCATCAGCGACCGTCGCAGCAACTGCGCGGGCCGCAGGCGCGTCGCCGCCCACCGAACCGCCCGCGCCCGCCGACCCCACCGGGCCCGTGCCAGGTATGCGCACCATCGACGACTAAGGAGGGGCCTCTGCTTCCCCTGTCCATTCCCACTGTGACCGTGCGCGGTCGCTTCCTTGCCCCGCACGGCGTGCCGTTGTCCGGGGCGATCGTCTTCCGCGCTCCATCTCAACTCACCTTCCCCGAGGCCGACGTGATCCTCGGCGGCCCGGTGACCGTGCAGCTCGACGCACAAGGGCAGTTCGAGGTGACCCTGCCGGCGACCGACGCCCCCGACATGGACCCGTCCGATTGGGCGTACACCGCGACCGAGCAGCTCTCGGGAATCCCCGTGGGCCGCTCGTACAGCGTCCTACTCCCCCAAGCGCAGGCCGAGGTCGACCTCGCCGACATCGCCCCGACCGACCCCTCGAAACCGAACTACGTCGGCGTACCAGGGCCACAGGGTGAGCGCGGCCCGGCTGGCGCTCCGGGTTCGCAGATCTCCGCCGGCGCCGCCGTGCCCGACGCCGGTCTCGGAGTCGACGGCGACCTGTACGTGCAGTACGAGACGACGACCGTTCTCGGGGTGCCGAGTACGACTGTCTCGACGTGGCGGAAGGCCGCAGGGGCATGGGCCATGCTCGGCGGCGACGTCCGGGGGGCCGCTTGGTACGTGAACAGCGGCAGCGTGCCGAGCAGCGGCACCCGGGCCGGCGACATGCTGCTGCGCACCGATACCGGCGACATCTACCAGAACACCGGCACGAGTTGGGGTTCCGCCCTTGGAAACCTGCGCGGCCCCAAGGGCGACCGGGGCGAGACCGGGTCGGTCGGGGCACCGGGGCAGGCGGGCGTCGTCCAGTCCGTCAACGGCAAGAGCGAGGCGGCGGTCGTACTGACTGCGGCGGACGTCGGCTCGATCTCGATCAGTGCGGCCGGAACGGCGAACGGTGTCGCGGCCCTCGGCCCCGACGGAAAGGTGCCGGCCGAGCAGCTGCCGCCACTATCGGGCGGCGACACGGTCGACTCGGTCAACGGCAACACCGGCACGGTCGTACTCGTCGCCGCCGACGTCGGCGCGCTCGACCTGGCCGCGGCCGACGCCCGGTACATTCAGCCCTCGGGCATCCCCGTGACCTCGGTCGCGGGCAAGACCGGCGCCGTTGCTCTCGCCGCTGGCGACGTCGGCGCCGAGGCGGCCGGAACCGCCGTCCTGCTCACCGGCACGCAGACGATCGCCGGCGCCAAGACGTTCAGCAGCGTGCCGTCGAGCTCGGCCGCGCCGACCGCCGAGAACCACCTCGCGCGCAAGTCCTACGTGGACGCGCTCGGCGGGGGTGAGTGGCGGGCATCCGATTTCGGGCTGCTGACGTGGGCGTTCGACCCTGCCCTCGGGCACTCCACTCCGCTGTACCCCGGGTCGGGCCCGATCCGGGTCACCGCCATCTACCTGCGGTCGCCAGCGTCCGTGACGGAGATCGCGTGGCACTTCGGCGGGTACGCCGGCGGACTGGCCACCGGCTCGTGGGCCGCGCTCTACAACGCGTCGGGCGCCCGGGTCGCTCAGACCGCCGACCTGTCGACCGCCGCCGCCGAACCGCCCGAGGTCCACACCGCCGGCGGCGCGACCGTCTCGGTCCCGCTCACCGCCGCCTACTCGGCCGCCGCCGGTCTGTACTACATCGCGTGGCGGTTCCAGTACAACACCACCGCTGGTGACGGTCCGATGATGCTCGTCGCCGAGAGTTCGTTCAGCGGGCCCCCGAACGTCTTCGGGCTGACCTCCGTCCGCCGGTTCGGCTCGTACGCGACCGGCGCCGCGACCGCCCCCGCCTCGCTCACCCTCGCCTCGATGGAGAACGGCAGTAACCGATTCTGGGCGGCGCTCGCCTGACCGCCCCGCCCCGCTTCACGACGCCCCGCGCCCGACGGCCCGGGGCTCTTTCTATGTCCGGAGGGCCCCTTGAAGTTCATCACCCGCGCCCAGTGGGGCGCTCGCCCGTCCCGGTACGCGCTCGCGTACATCAAGAACACCCGGGGCGTGAAGATCCATTACGAGGGCACCCGCGTGCCCGAGTCCCTCGGCCGCGCGAACGCCCATGACCAGTGCGCCCCGCGCGTCCGCGCGATACAGGCGAGCCACCTCGCCGACGCCAAAGAGAACTACAGCGACGTTGCGTACAACGCGCTCGTCTGCCCGCACGGCCACGTTTTCGAGGGCCGCGGCGCGCACCGCAAGACCGGCGCCAACGGTACGGCGACGCTGAACTCGCAGCACTACGCGGTGTGCGCGCTGCTCGGCAGCTCGGGACTGACCGAGCCGACCGACGCGCAGCTCGCCGGGCTCCGAGACGCCGTCGAGTGGCTGCGCGCCGACGGTGCCGCCGGGAGCGACATCAAGGGGCACCGCGACGGGTACGCGACCGCCTGCCCCGGCGGACCGCTCTACGCATGGGTGCAGCGCGGCGCCCCGCGCCCCGGTGGCACGGGCGGCACCCCGGCCCGACGGTTCGAGCCGTTCCCGGGAGCCGACTTCTTCCGGCGGTCGCCGCGCTCGCCGATCGTCACGGCCATGGGGCGCCGACTCGTCGCCGAGGGCGTCGCCGTCTACCGCGAGGGCCCCGGCCCGCAGTGGACCGAAGCGGACCGCCGCTCGTACGCCCGGTGGCAGCAGCACCTCGGGTACCAAGGGGCCGACGCCGACGGGTGGCCCGGCCGCAAGAGCTGGGACGCCCTCAACGTCCCCAAGGTCTGAACCGTCCCGTTCTCGCCCCGCCCGCCGCTCGCCATGCTGTTGGCTAATCCCGGGGGCTGGTGTGACGTCGGCTTTCAAGAACCGGTCGTGGTCTTGAAAGCCGACGTTGTCGCATAGGGGTCAAATGTCGATGCAGCCAAAGGGTTGCAATTCGTCAGCGCGCAGGTCCGCTGAAGGTCTAAGCCTTCCACTCCCAGGTGTTTATCGTCCGGCTCAACATCCCGAAGATCTCCTGGAGTTCCTGAAGGTCGTCTCTCGTGGCGGACTGCCGGTTCAAGCCCCCGCCCCGGACCGGACGCGTCGTGCTCCGGTTGCCGAACTCACCCGCCACCGGGTCGTACTCGGAAGTCCACAGCCCGTGTACGTACTGGTTGCGCCGTTCGAGCGCGGCCCGGCACTCATCGAGGACGCTTCTCCATTGCGCCACCCGCTCCGGCCTCTGGCTCTTGGCCGCTTCCTTAGCAGTGGCATCCATGATCTGGGACACAGGCTGTGCCATCACTTTCGAGCCCCAGCTCTCGCCTCTGAGCGTGGCCGCCATCATCCCCAGCGCGAACTCTAGTTCCCCGCCGGAGATGACCATCTTGCCCATGAGCCGGTACATCTCGCTCGTGTCTGCACTCATGGGGCGATGTTGACACGAACCCCTCGGTAGCCGCCGGGGATTTACCAACAGCGTCGCCGCTCGCGGGCGGGGCGCTCCGTTTTCAAGAGAGGAACTCCCCATGACCGACGCTTCCCGCCGGACCCTGCGCACCCTCGTACAGGCCACGCTCGCCCTGGCCGTCCTGCTCCCCGCCATCGTCGACGCGTCCGGCGTCCCGGCCACGCTGCCGTGGGTCGCCGCGGCGCTCGCCGTCGCCGGCGGCGCTGCCCGAGTGATGTCGCTCCCCGGCGTACAGTCCCTGCTTCCGTCGTGGCTGCGTACTGCTCCGGACCGCGACGACGAGCTGCTCGCTCTCCACCGGGACGGTCGCCCGTGACCGACCCGACCCCCAGCGACGTCGCCCTCGAACTCGAACGACTCCGTGCGACCGTCGAGACCGGATTCGCGAGACTCGACGGCTCCCTCGCCCTGCTCGTACAGCGCAGCGACCAGACCGACGCCCGCCTAGCCGACCACGAGCAGCGGCTCGACGCCCTCGAAGAGAACAGGTGGCCGCTGCCGAGCATCCTCGCCGTGGTCGCCGTGATCGGCCTCGCCGTCACCCTCTGGCAGGCTGCTGCCCGCTGATCAAGACGCCCCCGCAGACCGGCCCGAGGCTGGTCTGCGGGGGCGTCTTCTGCGTTCTCTGCCTCTAGGCGGCGGCCATGAACTCTCGCACCTGCTCGTTGAAGTCGGCGACAAGCCGATCCGATCCGAACGGCTGCATCCGCTGCTGCAAGTCGCGTACGGCCTCGACGCAGCGGGAGCTCTTCACCTGCTGTGAGAGGCGCAGCGTTCGCACCCCGGCTGCGTGGGCGGCTTCAAGTTCCTTCCGCTGTAGATGGGCAACCGCGAGGGCCGCCTGCGACATCGCACCTCGCCGTGCGCGCTTCTGCTTACGAGCATGAGCGATCGACACCCGTGCGTGCTCTTCCGCCGTGGTCGCCTGATTGAGGTCCCTGAACGTGTTGGCGTGCTCGCCGTGCAGGTACGCGGGGTCGATGAACGCCGCCCACTCAGGTTCCCGTTCAAGCCGCACACGGCTGTAGGCGCTCTCGGACTGGCGCACAGCCTTGATCGCGGCTTCCTTGTCTCCGAGCTTGGCCAGGGCTCGCGCTTCGAGAGCCCACAGATCCGCCAGACATGCCGGCGAGGTGTCCTTGCCGAGACCGGCTCGGCCTGCCTGCGCGAGTCGGCGACCTTCCTGCGGGTTGCCCAGCAGAGTCGCTTGATCGGCCATGCCGGCGAGCACGTGGGCGCCGAGTGCCGCGTTCTTCGACTCCTCGGCAAGCCGCAGAGACTGAATCAAGTAGCGCTGCGCCGTGCCGTGCTCGCCCGAGTCGTAGGCCATCCAGCCGAGAAGGTACGTCTGCTCTGCTGCTGCCTCGCAGAGCGATCGGCGAACGTCGTCCGTGTGGGTACGACGCAGCAGAGGGTAGACGTGCTGATTCATGTACCCGGCGAGAATGAGCCTGCCCGTGCCGCCCCCCTGGAGCACGTCCATCTTCTGAAACTCGCCGAACATGTTCTTGACGGCGACGACGTCCTCAAGGCGTACCCGGGGGCCGGGTTCCGGTTGCTGATCAATGACATTGAGCAGCCAGTCGCGCGACGGTCCAACGGCCGCGACCGCAGCGAACGGTGCCCCGGCCAGGAACTTCCTACGATCCACGTCGGCTCTCCCCAAGTCGGTGACAGCTTCCACGGTAACCGCGAACGACGCGTTGTAGATGAGGGAGCGTTCGGCGGTCTGCCCCTCACCGAACCCCAAATCATATGTTGTGACCCGAAAATTGAAGTGTGCCGAGAAGACATCCGCGACGATCTCGGGCACCGGGTGGCGTGGCTGCTGGCCGTCCAACCAACGTCGCACAGCCGTCGCATCAGGGGTGATATGCGGCTGCCCCCATGCTTGAGCTGCGGCGATGACTCGGCGGGCGAGTTCCTTCCGGCTCATGCCGGAGCGCTCCAACCACCCTCGAAGATCGCTGTTCGGATTCTCCATGGTGAACCCATACCCCTCACTCGCGGGTGGCAGCGAAGTGACACCCTTTGCCACCCCCAACGACGGTACCGCCGACCCGCTGATGGCTGTTGCCTATGCGACGAACCCGCAGTTCCGACACGGGAGTTCCGCAGTGGGATACGACGCCGTCGCCAAGACATCACGGGCCGCCGCCCGTCTGCGGCCCTGCTCGCTCTTACGCGGGTACGTCGCCCCCTGTCCCGAGGAAGAGGGGACCAGGTGCACGAGGTGATGCGTGCGTTCCTGCGCAAGGACAAAGCCATTCCTGAGGCTCGAACCTTCGTAGGGGACACACTCGATCAGTGGGGGCTTCCCCTCACCGCGCGTCGCGACGACATCCTGCTCTGCGTCTCAGAACTCGCGACGAACGCCGTGCGGCACGCGACCGCCGGTCAGCGCTTCCTCGTGCGGATACGTGAAGACGGCGAGCTGCTCCGGATCGAGGTTCTCGACAAGTCGCGCCGCCGCCCCCGGGTCCGGACTCCCAACAGCGACGAGAGTTCGGGCCGCGGCCTGCTCCTTGTCGACGCGTTCGCCGATCTGTGGGGGGGGTCGACGCGATCACCCCTCGCGGCAAGGCTGTGTGGTCCGAAATCAGCCTCACCGGCTCCCCGCCCATCGCGGTCCCGAGAGGGGGGTCGTGCTGATGATCACCGACCCCTTGCTGCCGGTTCCCGGGGCGGGATTGCTCGCCCTGATCAACGTCTCGACATGGCTCGATTCCACGTTGGGCGGTGACGTTGCCTTCTTGCTGATCACGCATCCCCCTGCGCGACGACACGGTGATTCGGCCGACTCGATCGAGCTGCGGATGCGCGGCCTCGGCTCGGCCCTCGGCCTCGCTCCACCGTCCGCCCCCTTGCCGGACATCGGCTCGTGCCTGCGTCTTCACCGGGGCACAACCGCGCTTCTGTCGATCGGCGGATGCCGCTACCTGCTCCGGGCGCCCGTTGGTGTCGGCCGGTGGAGTGAGTTCGTCGGCGCCGGCGGCCCCGTCGCCGTCGCCGTCATGTTCGACGCCGTGCCCCGAGGTACAGACCGCGCGGTACTCGACTCACTCATTACCGCAGCCGCAGAAGCCGACCGGATGGTGCTCGGGAAGACGTACGTACGCGACCTGGCCGCTCCCTGGATTCGGAAAGGGCACGGTGGTGTGGCATGACAACCCCGCTGCTCGGGCCGTTGCGTCCTTCCGAATCCGATGCCGTGTTCCGGCCCACGCGACGCGACGTCGACCCCGAGACCGGGGCACCGGACGTGTCGGCCCTGTCGGATCGGCACGACTGGCACCCCGGGGTCTGCTGGCTGTGGTGCGAGCCTGCCGAGACCGAGGTGACGTGGCTCGGCCCCGTCCAGTCCAGCGGTATGCACGCCGACCTCTTCGCCTGCCGAGCCTGCTTGTACCGCCTCGACCAACTCGTACTGACCTCCAATCTCCGGGAGGACAGTCCGGGTAACCAGACTCCCGCCCCCGTCGGCCGCCTGTTCACGGCGCCGACCGGGGCGGGGCGCCATCGCAAGGCACTATCCATCTCTTGATCGGAAGGACCGCGATGTTCAACCACAGCGAGCGAATCCCCACCGGTACCCCTCTGCCTCAGGGGCACCTCACCCCGGCCCCGTGGGGCCTGCGCCGCCTGGAGCCGTTCCCCAACACCGGAACGAGCGCGCACGTCCGCGTCGAGCTCGACGAGACCACCCAGACCGGCCGCTACTTCGACAACGCCGGCACCCTGGTCATGGCTCCCGGGCATGGCACCAGCAGCGGCACCAACCCGCCCACCGGCACCTCGCCCGACGGTCACGGCGGCGGCGACACGGACACCGGGAACGACACCGACCAGTGACACAAAAGCATCGACCGGTCGCCGTCGTCACCAACCTTGAGGACCCGACCGCCGATCTCGTGATTGACGAGCTGCACGACCGGGGTGTCCCGGTCGTGCGGTTCGACTCCGGAGACTTCCCGGCAACCCTGTCGTGTTCGGCCCGAATCGGCGGCGAACTGACACAGTGGCGCGGAAGCGTCGTGACCCCCTCTCGCGTTGCCGAACTCGGCGACGTCCGGTCGCTGTACTACAGGCGGCCGTCCGGGTTCGCGTTCCCTCACCTCGACGAGCAGGATGCGCGGTTCGCCGCCGCACAAGCCCGGTTCGGGCTCGGCGGCGTTCTGGTGTCCCTCCCTGACTGCCTGTACGTCAACCATCCGAACCGCATCGGCGACGCCGAGTACAAGCCGGCTGGTCTCGCTGCGGCTGCGTCGAGCGGATTCAGACTCCCGCCGACGCTCATCACGAACCGCCCCGACGACGCTCGGGCGTTCATCAAGGAGCACGGGCCGACGATCTTCAAGCCCCTGTCCGTCCCGCTCTACCTCCGAGACGGGGTCTCTCAGACTGTCGGCGTGGCCGAGGTCGCCGTCGAAGAGATCGACGACGGCGTAGCAGGCACGATGCACCTGTTCCAGTCCTTGATCGACAAGGACGCCGACGTACGGGTGACGGTGATCGGAGATCAGATCTTCGCCGTCCGCATTGACTGCGACCTGCTCGACTGGCGCACGGACTACACGACCCACACGTACAGCGTCATCCCGACACCACCCGACGTCGAGCGTGCGATCTTCGCCTACCTTCGGCACTTCGGTCTCGTCTTCGGCGCTTTCGACTTCGCCCTGACCCGCGACGAGTGGACATTCATCGAGTGCAACCCGTCGGGTCAGTGGGCGTGGATGGAACCCCCCACGGGCCTCCCCATGACTGCGGCCCTGGCTGATCTATTGGAACGAGGAACGAATGCCACCCGATGACCTCAGCATGGCCGCAGAACTGCGGCAGCGCCTCGCCGCCCAACTCGCCGCCGGTGACTGGTTGCGCTCCCCCGAGTGGCGCGCGGCCGTCGAGAGCGTTCCTCGACACGAGTTCCTGCCCCGGTTCTACGTGGAGCTGCTCGACCCGGGGGTAACTGCCTGGTCGCCGATCAGTCCCGAGATCGTTCAACCCGCCGAGTGGCTGGCCATCGCCTACAGCGACCAGACGCTCGTCACGCAGTTCGACGAGCGCCCCCTCGACTGGAGCAACCCCAAGCCGGTCAGCAACGCGAGCCCGACGTCGTCCTCGACCCTGCCCTCGCTCGTCGTGCGCATGTTGGAAGACCTCGACGTTCACGACGGCATGACCGTGCTGGAACTGGGCACCGGCACCGGCTACTCGACTGCTCTCCTCTGCCACCGCCTCGGCGACAGGCACGTGACGTCGGTCGAGACCGACGCCGACGTTGCGCGAAGGGCTCGAAACGCGCTCGCGGCCTGTGGCTACTACCCGCGGCTCGTGACCGAGGACGGTCGGCACGGTTACGTCGGTCCCGCGCCGTACGACCGGACGATCGCGACCTACGGCGTCCGCAACGTGCCCCCGGCGTGGATCGCGCAGACCCGTCCCGACGGGCTGATCGTGACCACCCTGCGCGGATGGATGCGCTCGCTCGGACTCGTCCGGCTGACCGCGTCAGGGGACGGTCGGGCGGAAGGCCCGTTCATCGCCGCTGACACGAGCTTCATGATCGCTCGGCAGCAGGCGGCGCCGTCGAACATGGGCGTGATCCCTGCGCCGGAAGAAGGAAAGGCCCGGGAGACTCCATACGGCCCCGAGCTGCTCACCTTGCCCGACAGCGGGTTCGTGGCGCAGGTCGTCATGCCGAACGCCCGGTACTTCACCATGCGGGACGACGACGGGACGGAACACACCTACGTCCTGGACACCGAGAACGACTCGTTCGCCGTTCTGACCGCACAGGCAGGCGGCGGGTCGACTGTCCGGCAAGGGGGCCCGCACGCTCTGTGGGACGACCTCGAAAAGGCCATGGCGTTGTGGCACGCCGCCGGCTCGCCGCCGGCGACCGGTTTCGGCGTCACCGTGACGCCTGACCGTCAGCAAGTGTGGCTCGGCTCTCCCGATGGGCCGAGTTGGGCCCTGCCCAAGTAGGGCCCCGTGTGGGCCACCCGCACGGGCGGGTGGCCCACACAGTTAGTCGTGCGCCGGACGCTCGATGACGAAGCTGCCGCGCTGCGGCACCGTGCGCACGTATCCCTTGTCGCGCAGATGACGAACGGCCGCTCTCGCGGTTTCACGGGCAACACCGTAGGTCTGCACGAGAGTCGACTCTGACGGGATACGCCGACCGACCGGGATCTCACCCTTTTCAATGTCATCCGCCACATACGCGGCGATCTGCACATAAACCGGGGTCTCGGCTTCATGATCAACCCTGCGATCGTCCATGCACGCAGCGTAGACAACCAGCCAAACAGAACCCACGTAGCCATACGTTGGTAGACGTAGGTAGACAAGTTGGCTACCGTCGACGCCTACAGAACGAAAGATGCCCCGGGGCCGTTGCGACCGGCCACCGGGGCGTCACCAGCTATCAAGGAGCTGACGACATGCGCGACCTTATCGCCACCTTGCCCGCCCTGCTGCTACTGCTGGGGGTTGCCGCCCTGCTGTGGCTCGGCGCCTGCACCAAGACCTCGGGGCGGCACTCCGCCGCTTACGTTGCCCCGGCCCGCGTGGCCGTGGATCTCTCCCCTTCGATCTGGCTCACGTCGTGGGAGACACCCGCACCGCCGCACGTCATCGAGCGCGACAGGCCGTTCGTCGACGAGTTGCCCGTCGTCCGGCCGTACGTCGCCGGGTTCCCCTCACCGCGCACCGAGCAAGAGTGGCAGGGTGAGCGCCGCCGCGCGGCAGCGTTCGCACAGGCAGGACGCGACTACCCGTACACCTACCCCGGGGCACTCCTCGCTGCGGGCTCCACCCAGTGAGCGCCATATGCTTCCGCTGCCATCGTGAGACAACGGCTCCCGTTCCCGCGTGGACCGTGGGCCGCCCGAGCGGCGGCGTGATCACCGTGGAAGCATGCCCCGACTGCGCCCCTCACTGCATCCCCGCCCCGACCCCGAACGAGCACGTACGACACCGGGGACTCTGAACAGCGGCAGGCCCCGCCCGGAAGCGTTCCGGGCGGGGCCTGCCGCTGCGTTCCCCTCAGGCGCCGTCGCCCGGCTCCGGGGGCACCTCGGCTCCGAGGTGTCGGTGCAGGTCGTACCGCGAAACCTTGTACGCCCGCCCGTGGCGCAGCACCCGCACCGGGTACCTACCGGTCCGGGCGAGGTGGTACCCGGTCGTCCGGCCAAGGTGCAGCGCGCGATTCGCCGTCTCCAACGGGACTGCGACGGGTAGCGACATCAATTCGTCGTGTGTCATCCCCTGCCCTGCGGTGCTCGTCTCCTGCTCTGCGGCGCTCATCTCCTACCCCTCGTGACATTGGTGTGCGCTACGGCCCGGCGGTACCGGTAGCGCCTAGATCAGCAACGTACGATCAAGGTTGACGCTTTGCAAGAAACAAAGCTAGCTTTGCGAAATGCACAGTCACCAGACAGTGAGCGACGTCGTCGCCGCGCAGATCCGCCGGCACCGAGAGCGCCTCGGCATGAACCGGAACGACCTCGCCGCCGAGTGCGCCCGCCTCGGGCGCCCCGACATCACGTACGCCGTGATCGTCAGCATCGAGACCGGGCGAGCGGACGGCGGGGGCAAACAGCGCCGCCGTCCGGTGACCGTCGACGACCTGCTCGTGCTCGGCCTCGCCCTCGCCACACCCCCCTTGCTCCTGATGCTCCCGCTCGGGAGCGAGGGCCAGGTGCCCACCGTCCCGGCCGCCGATCCGCGCGACCCCTACACGGTGTGGCAGTGGATGACCGGCGAGTCGATGCCGACGCTCGACGGGCCGATCGACGGGCGATACGTCGCCGACTCCCGGGAGTTCACCGGGACCGGCCAGACGTGGGCCTCTGCATGGGGCACGGCGGCCTATCCGGTCTCCCTGTACCCCGAACTCGCCCGGCGCCGTGAGGCGGCCCGTAAGACCCGCTTGCGGGCCGCGCTCGACCCGAGCGCACAAATCGAGTACGTCGACCGCCTCGACGAGCTCGCGCAGGTCGTGAACGACATGGTCCGCGCGTGCCTCACCGTCCCCGATCTGCCAACCGAGTTGGCCGAGGACTTGAAGCGGCTCGAACTGCTCGACGCCCCCACCCAACCCAACCGAAGGGACCACGAGTGACCGCGAAAGGCACCACGACACGGCGCTGCTACTGCCGTGGCAAGGACGGGAAACCTCTGGGTTCCCGCTGCTCCAAGCGCACACAGCGCAAGCACGGCGTATGGACGATCCGGCAGGAACTGCCGCCGACCGCCGACGGCGACCGCCGTCTCTTCCGCCGCGCCGGATACGAGACGCAGACCGACGCGCAGACCGACCTCGACAAGGTGCGCGCGCTGCTCAACATCGCCGACAAGGACGACGCCGAGGGCCGCGCCCGCCTCGGCGACCTGCTCGCCGGGATCTCGGCCACCACGGAAGCCATCCCCGACCACGACGAGGTGAAGCGGAAGTTCGGCACGGGGCAGTCGCTCACGCAGCACATGACCATCGCCGAGTGGCTTCGCCTGTGGCTCGCCGGTAAGAAGGCGCTGCGCGCGAGCGGCCTCGCGCGGTACGACGTCGACATCCGGTGCCACTTGATCCCCTACATCGGCACGATCCGGGTCGATCGGCTCACGGTGCCGCACCTCGACGAGATGTTCGAGGCCATCGCGCAGGCGAACGTCGAGATCATCGAGGCCAACGCCGCCCGCCGCGCGGCGGTGACCGAGCTCAAGTCGATTCCGTGGAAGGGCGGGGAGAACCGCGCCCGCCGGAAGGCCATGAAGGAAGCCATAGCCGCGATGCCGCCGTTCCGGCGCGTCACGGGGCCCTCGACTCAGCAGCACATCAGGGCGACGCTTCGGGCCGCCTTGAACGTCGCCATCGGCCGGGGCTCGATCACGTTCAACGCGGCACAGCATGTCGAACTCGCCGCCGCGAAGCGCCCCAAGGCGATGGTGTGGACCGATGAGCGGGTCGCCGAGTGGCTGCGCACCGGGCAGAAGCCGAGCCCGGTCATGGTCTGGACACCGGAACAGGCGGGTGCGTTCCTCGACTTCCTCGCCGACTTCCGGCACCGGCTGCTGCCGTTGTTCCACCTGATCACGTTCCGGGGCCTGCGGCGCGGCGAGGCGTGCGGGCTGAGGTGGTCCGACTTCAACACCGAGACCGGCGAACTCACCATCGCGACGCAGCTCGTGCAGGACGGTTGGGACGTCGTCGAGTCGGCTCCCAAGACGGACAGTGGCGAGCGGATCATCTCGCTCGACGAGTACACCGTCGAGGTGCTCGAAGCGCACCGGGCGGCGCAGGCTGCGGAGCGCCTCGAATGGGGTGACGCGTGGCAGGACACCGGACGCATCTTCACTCAGGAGAACGGGGAATGGATTCACCCCGGGACTCTGACGGACATGTTCGAGCGGTTCATAGAACTGTCCGGCCTGCCCGCGATCCGCCTGCACGACCTGCGGCACGTCGCTGCCTCGCTCATGCTCGCCGCCGGCGTCGACGTCAAGATCGTGTCCGAGACCCTCGGGCACAGCGATAGCCGGATCACCCGGGACATCTATCAGTCGGTCATGCCCAAGGCTGCGCGAGACGCCGCCGAAGCGACGGCCGCCATGGTTCCTCGCGGCGCGGCTCGTCAGCCCGTCGAGACTTCCGTCGACCCGCGTATCGAGCAGGCGGCGCAGTTGGGCATCGACCACCTGCTCGCGAAGATCGTCGAGGCCGCACAGCAGGACGGCCGGACGGCCGAAGAAGTCATGCAGTTGACCCTCGACCGTCTGTCCGGTCGGACACCGGTTTCTGACACCGATGGGCACGCAATGGGCACGCAAGAGGGTGCGAAGATCATCGAGTTCCGCCCCCGACTGACCCGGGTATAAGAAAAAGCCCTGGTCAGGGGCTATCTGACCAGGACCTCTCTGGAGCCCCCTGTCGGATTCGAACCGACGACCTACGCATTACAAGTGCGTTGCTCTGGCCAGCTGAGCTAAGGAGGCGTGCCGGAGCAGTGTAACCAACGTCGCACCCCTCGCGGTCCGGAAATTTCGCGGACCTCGAACTACTGACAGATTCCAAATGTCCAGGTAGCGTCGCTGAAGGTTCACTCAAGTGGACCAGACCACTCCCGTCACTCGGATCGTCCGGCACGTTCCTGCCGGTGGAGGAGAAGATCAGCATGGCCAGCGTTACGTTCGACAAGGCGTCCCGTATCTACCCCGGCTCCACGAAGCCGGCCGTGGACCAGCTGGAGATCGACATCGCGGACGGCGAGTTCCTCGTCCTCGTCGGTCCTTCCGGTTGTGGCAAGTCGACCTCCCTGCGCATGCTCGCGGGTCTTGAGGACGTCAACGGCGGCGCGATCCGCATCGGTGACCGCGACGTCACGCACCTGCCGCCGAAGGACCGGGACATCGCCATGGTGTTCCAGAACTACGCGCTGTACCCGCACATGACCGTCGCGGACAACATGGGCTTCGCGCTCAAGATCGCCGGTGTCAACAAGACCGAGATCCGGGCGAAGGTCGAAGAGGCCGCCAAGATGCTGGACCTCACCGAGTACCTCGACCGCAAGCCGAAGGCGCTCTCCGGTGGTCAGCGCCAGCGTGTGGCGATGGGCCGTGCCATCGTGCGTGAGCCGCAGGTCTTCCTCATGGACGAGCCGCTGTCGAACCTCGACGCCAAGCTCCGCGTCTCCACCCGTACGCAGATCGCCTCGCTCCAGCGCCGTCTGGGCATCACGACCGTGTACGTCACCCACGACCAGGTCGAGGCCCTCACCATGGGCGACCGGGTCGCGGTCCTCAAGGACGGTCTGCTCCAGCAGGTCGACTCGCCGCGCAACATGTACGACAAGCCCGCCAACCTCTTCGTGGCCGGCTTCATCGGCTCCCCGGCGATGAACCTGATCGAGGTCCCGATCACCGACGGTGGCGTGAAGTTCGGCAACAGCGTCGTCCCGGTCTCCCGCGAGGCGCTCTCCGCCGCCGCCGACAAGGGCGACACGACCGTCACGGTCGGCATCCGCCCCGAGCACTTCGACATCGTCGAGCACGGCGGCGCCGCCGCGAAGGCCCTGTCCAAGGACAGCTCGGACGCCCCGGCCGGCCTCGCCGTCTCGGTCAACGTCGTCGAGGAGCTCGGCGCCGACGGCTTCGTCTACGGCTCCGCGCGGGTCGGCGGCGAGGACAAGGACCTGGTCGTCCGCGTCGGCGGCCGCGCCGTCCCGGAGAAGGGCACCAAGCTGCACGTCGTGCCGCGCCCGGACGAGCTGCACGTCTTCTCGACCTCCACGGGTGCCCGTCTCACCGACTGACGCCCGCGCATCACGCGCTGAACGGTTCTGAACAACCGTGAACGGCCCTGAAACATCCGACATATCGGGTGTTTCGGGGCCGTTCGTCAATGCGTAATTCGAAAAGCTTCCTCGAACCATCCCTCGCAAGAGTGACGGAATGTCGCCATGGCATTACCGCCCGCTACGCTCGCTGCGTGACCCACACTGCGCGCCGCATCGGCCGATCCCTTGCCTTCGTACTGCCCGTCGTGATGGTCCTCTCCGGGACTCTCGCTGTCACCAGCGTGCCGTGGGCAGCCCACAACTCCGAGCCGCAGGTCCTCGCCGCGGCGACGCACGACATCTCCGAGCGCCCCGCCACGCGCACCCCGCAGGACGCCCTGCGCGACCGGCTGCTCGTGGAGCTCCGGGAGAAGGACCCGGGCGTCGCCCTCACCGACCTCCAGCGCTCCGTCGAGGGCCGCCCCTCCCTCGCCCGGCACTGCATGTCGATCGCCCGGGCGCTGGGCCGCGCGGCCGTCGAGAAGTACGGCCCGACCCACGCCCACCGCTTCTCCCGCCCCGTCTGCGACACGTCCTTCGCCTCGGGCGTCGCCCGGTTCAGCTGAACCGCCCGCGCCGGGCACCGCGTGCCGGGCACCGCATAGGGTGCCTGGCATGCATACGTATCCGACGCAGGCCGTGGTTCTGGCGGGTGGCCAGGGATCACGGCTGCGCCCGTACACCGATGACCGCCCCAAGCCGATGGTCGAGATCCCGGGAACCGGGACGCCGATCATCGGCCATCAGCTTTCCTGGCTGGCCGCCGAGGGCGTGACCGATGTCGTGGTGTCGTGCGGGCATCTGGCCGAGGTACTGCAGGAGTGGCTGGACTCGGCGGTGCTTCCGCTGCGCGTGACGACCGTCGTGGAGTCCGAGCCGCTGGGCCGCGGCGGCGGCCTGAAGTACGCGGCCGCCCGGCTCCCCGACCCCGAGCAGCCCTGGTACGCCACCAACGGCGACATCTGGACGCGCTTCTCCCTGCGCGAGATGGCCGCGTTCCACGCCGAACGCGATGCGACCGCCACCCTGGCCCTGGCCCGTCCCCGCATCCCCTGGGGTGCCGTCGAGACGGACGCGTTCGGGCACATCACCGACTTCATCGAGTCGCCGCCGTCCCCGTATCTGATCAACGCCGGGGTGTACGTCTTCTCCCCCGCCTTCACGGGGCTGCTGCCGGACAGGGGCGACCACGAGCGGACCACCTTCCCCCGGCTGGCCCGGGAGCGCCGGCTGGCCGGCTACCCGCTGCCGCACGGGGCGTACTGGCGGGCCATCGACACGGCGAAGGACCTCACCGAGGCCGCCAAGGAGCTCGACGGGCGGTAGGAGCAGGAGCGCAGGACGGGCACCCGCGACGGACGCCCGCAGCGAACGGAGGGGCGGTCACCGGTACGGAAACCGGTGACCGCCCCTCCGTCGCAGGAACCTCCGTCGCGCGGGCCCGCGTCGCTCAGCCGAGCAGGCCGCCGATCGGGTTCCGTCCGGCGCCGGACGAGGCGCCGTCGTCCGTACCGCCGCCGTTGTCGGAGCCGCCCGTGGAGCCGCCGCCCGTGCCGGTGGAGCCGGCGGACGTCGGGCCGGAGCTGCTGGCGGACGGGGGCTGCTGCGGGGTCGTCTGCTGCGGGGCCTGCTGCCCGGTGCCCTGGGTCGCGCTGGGCTGGCCGGCACCGGCCACCTGACCCGCCGTCCCCTGCGTGGTGCCCGCGGTCGGGGTGGGCGGTGCGGTGGGCGCCACGGCGGCGCCGCTGCGGGACGGGGCGGGGCTGCGGTGGTCCGGGCTCTGCGAGGTCCCGCCCGTACGGGACTCCTCCGGCAGCGGGACGCCGGGGAGCTGGTTGGTCGGGTCGCCGTTCGGGCCGGGGACCGTGACCACCCCGGAGGAGCGGACCGCGCCCCCGAGCACCGAACCCACCAGCAGCGTCAGGCCCACGACCAGCGCGGCGCACAGCGCGCCCCGGCGGAGCACCCGGCGGCGCAGGTCCCAGATGGCCGAGCGCGGACCGAGCCTGCGCCAGGCCTCACCGGCGAGCCGCCCGTCGATCGAGTAGACCGGCGCCCCCGCGATGATCAGCGGGCTCCACGCGGCGAGGTAGATGATGTCCGGCGCGTCGTAGGCGGCGACGGTGCGCCAGCTCACCGTGAGCAGCAGGGCGGCCGACAGCAGCGCGCCGACCGCCGCGGCGACCCGCTGCCAGAGGCCGAGAACGGTGAGGACGCCGACGACGACCTGGAGGAAGGCGACGCTGAGCCCGGCGCCGACGGGGTGCGCGAGCGCGAAGTCGCGCAGCGGCTCGGCCTGCGCCCAGGGGTGCAGCGCGGTCAGCCACTTGACCATGGAGCCGCGCTCGCCGCCGTCGAAGAAGACGGGGTCGCAGAGCTTGCCCATGCCCGCGTAGATCGAGATGAAGCCGAGGAAGACCCGCAGCGGCAGCAGGACGACGCCGAGGTTCATCCGGCGGCCGGGGAAGTACGCGTTCCGTACCGAGTCGGCGCTCTCGCGCCCGTCGCGGGCCTCTGCCGTCTCCTCCGCACCGTCCGCCCCGTCGTCGGGGAAGCCGTCGCCGTAGGCGTCGTAGCTGCCGGGCGGGAACGGGCCGTCGTCGGTGTCGTAGGCGCCGACCGCGCGGCGCATCGGCGGCAGCAGCGGCCCGCCACCGTAGCCGCCCGGCTGGTGCGGGGCGGTGACGACGGGAGTGGGCTGGGTCTCTTCGAGGAGGTCGATGAGGCGGGTGCCGGCCGTGGCGGGCCCGCCGTCGCGATCGGCGGGCGCGTAGGCGTCGTACCCGGTGGCGGGGCGGCCCACGGCGGTGTTCCGCACGGCCTGGAGGAGTCCGCTGGCCCCGGCGTCGCCGGGCTCGGACCTGCCGCTCCACACGACGGGCGCGCGCCGGCCGCGGGCCGCTCCTGCTCCGCTCATGGCGGGAATCCTGGCGGCGCCGGCCGGGGCCAGACCGCGCAGCCGCGGGCGCTGGCCGGGGGCGAGCCGCACCCGGAAGCTGGCGTGGTTGACGATGACCTGCGCAGGATCGCAGTCCACCTTGGCCATACTCAGGGCGGGTTGGTCGTCGAACCGAGGCGTTCTGGTGTCCACACTCATCTAACCGAGTGATGTGTGGTTAGGACACTGCCTTGACGGCCCCGATGTGTCCGAGGCCCGTCAATGGGGTCGGGTACGGGGGCGGACCTGCCGGGCCGCCCCCGTACCGCCGGGTCTCAGCCCCGGCGGCGGGCGACCTCGTACAGCACGATCCCGGCCGCGACACCGGCGTTCAGCGACTCGGCGCCGCCCGGCATCGAGATGCGGACCCGGTAGTCGCAGGTCTCGCCGACCAGGCGGCCCAGGCCCTTGCCCTCGCTGCCGATGACGATGACGACCGGGCCGTCCAGGGCCTCCAGGTCCTCCACCGTGTGCTCGCCGTCGGCGGCGAGGCCGACGACGGTGAGACCGGCCTTCTGGTAGCCCTCCAGGGCGCGGGTCAGGTTGGTCACCCGGGCGACCGGCGTACGGGCCGCCGTGCCGGCCGAGGACTTCCAGGCGCCCGCCGTCATCCCGGCCGCGCGCCGCTCGGGGACGACCACGCCGTGGCCGCCGAAGGCGGAGACGGAGCGGACGATCGCGCCGAGGTTGCGCGGGTCGGTGACGCCGTCGAGGGCGACGATCAGGGGGTCGTCGCCCTCGTCGTACGCGGCGGCGGTGAGGTCCTCGGGGTGCGCGTACTCGTACGGCGGGACCTGGAGGACGAGGCCCTGGTGGTTCAGGCCCTTGGTCATCCGGTCCAGCTCGGCGCGCGGGGCCTCCATCAGGTTGATGTTGCCGCGGTCGCCGGCGAGCTGGAGGGCCTCGCGGACCCGCTCGTCGTTGTCGATGTACTGCTGGACGTACAGGGTGGTGGCCGGGACGCCGTCGCGCAGGGCCTCGTAGACCGGGTTGCGGCCGACGACCATCTCGGAGGAGCCCTTGACGCCGCCGCGGCGCGGGGCGGGGCGGCGGGCCACGGCCTGCTTGGCCTGGGCGTTGGCGATGCGGTTCTTCTTGTGCCCCTTGCGGGCGGAGGCGGGCGGCGTGGGGCCCTTGCCCTCCAGGCCACGGCGTCGCTGGCCACCGCTGCCGACCTGCGCGCCCTTCTTGTTGGACGTGCGGCGGTTCCTGCGCTGGCTGTTCCCGGCCATGACCTACCTGTTTCGTTTGCTGCTCAGAGGTGCGCGTCGGACGTGGGTGCCGGACGCGCACGTGTCGGACGTGCGTACGTAAATGAAGTGTGCCGCCCGGGAGGCCGGACGGCACACGCGGGGCCTACGAGCGTGGGCCGAGGGTCCAGCGAGGTCCGGACGGGCTGTCCTCGATGACGAGCCCGGACTGGCCCAGCTGGTCGCGGATGGCGTCGGCCGCGGGCCAGTCCTTGCGCTCGCGGGCCGCCTGCCGCTGGTCCAGGACCAGGCGTACGAGCGTGTCGACGACCCCGTGCAGGTCGTCGCCGCGGTCGTCGCCGCCGGCCCAGTGGTCGTCGAGCGGGTCGAGGCCGAGGACGCCGAGCATCGCCCGGACCTCCCCGAGCCGGGCGACCGCGCTCTCCTTGTCGTCGGCGGCCAGCGCGGAGTTGCCCTGCCGGACCGTGGTGTGGACGATCGCGAGCGCCTGCGGGACGCCCAGGTCGTCGTCCATCGCCTCGGCGAAGGCGGGCGGCACCTCGGTGGCGGGGGCGACCTGCTCGCCCGCCTTCTCGGTGACGCGCTGGACGAAGCCCTCGATCCGCGCGAACGCGGACTCGGCCTCGCGCAGGGCCTCCTCGCTGTACTCGATCATCGACCGGTAGTGCGGGGTGCCGAGGTAGTAGCGCAGCACGATCGGGCGCCACGCCTTGACCATCTCGCTGACCAGGACCGAGTTGCCCAGCGACTTCGACATCTTCTCGCCGGACATGGTGACCCAGCCGTTGTGCACCCAGTACTTCGCGAACTCGTCGCCGAACGCCTTGGCCTGGGCGATCTCGTTCTCGTGGTGCGGGAAGATCAGGTCGATGCCGCCGCCGTGGATGTCGAAGGCGGTGCCGAGGTACTTGTGCGCCATGGCGGAGCACTCCAGGTGCCAGCCGGGGCGGCCGCGGCCCCACGGGGTCTCCCAGCTGGGCTCGCCCGGCTTGGCCGCCTTCCACATGGCGAAGTCGCGCTGGTCGCGCTTTCCGGTCTCGTCGCCGGAGGGCTGGCGCAGGTCGTCGAGATCCTGGTTGGAGAGCTCCAGGTAGCCGGGGAAGGAGCGCACGTCGAAGTAGACGTTGCCGTCCGCCTCGTAGGCGTGACCGCGCTCGATCAGGCCCCGCATCATCTCGATCATCTCGGGCACGTGGCCGGTCGCACGCGGTTCGTAGGTGGGCGGGAGGCAGCCGAGCGCGTCGTAGCCGGCGTTGAACGCCCGCTCGTTCTCGTAGCCGATGGCCCACCACGGGCGGCCCTGCTCGGCCGACTTCGTGATGATCTTGTCGTCGATGTCGGTGACGTTCCGGATGAACGTGACGTCGTAGCCGCGGTACTCGAACCAGCGGCGCATGATGTCGAAGTTCAGCCCGGACCGGATGTGCCCGATGTGCGGAGCGGCCTGGACGGTCGCGCCACAGAGGTAGATCGAGACACAGCCCGCGGTGAGCGGTACGAAGTCACGGATCTGCCGGGCGCTGGTGTCGTACAGGCGAAGAGTCACGCCTCAAGGGTAGTGGGCGCGCACCAGTGCCCCGCGACCTCTTGGCAAATCGCGGGGCGGACTTCGTGGCGCGGCGGCGGTTCAGACCCGGCCGACGACCTTCCTCGGCGTGATCCGGACGATCACCCGCTCCGCGTCGTCGTTCGCGGCCGAGGGGTTGAACTCCGCGAACTTCTTGCCGGTGTACTTCAGCGACAGCTCGTTCATGAGGTCCTCGGCGCCCTCGGTGGACAGCTCGGCGGTGCCGCGGATCTCGGCGTAGGTGTACGGGGCGGCGAACGGCTGCACGACCACGGAGACCCGCGGGTCCCGGCGCAGGTTCTGCTCCTTGCGGCGGCCCACCGACGTCGAGATCAGCAGGTCGTCGCCGTCCCGCTTGACCCAGACGGGGGAGAGCTGGGGGCTGCCGTCGGGCTGGATGGTGGCGACGGTGACGAAGACGGGGCTGTCGAGGAGTTCCTTGAGTCCTGCGGAGAGTGCGGCGGTCATGGCGTACGTCCTCCCGAGACGATCGGTGCTTCCTTCCGGTGGCGCAACCTCCGCTCAGCCGCTCAGATTCCCCTTTTCCCGGCCATTCACCGGAAGGGTGGAAGCCAGCACGGCGCCGGTCAGCGGTACGGCGGCGAGGACCGCCCAGCGGAGGGGGCCGGGCGCCTGGAGCAGCGCCCCGGTGGCGGCGCTGCCGACGAGCACGGCGATCCCGGAGACGGACGAGAGCGCCCCGGTGGCCAGCCCGAGCCGTCGGTCGTCGACCAGGTCCGGTACGAGCCCGCGCGCGGCCGGGACCAGCAGCATCTGGCCGAGGGTGAGCAGGACGACGAGGACGGCCCCGGGCAGCAGCCCGCCGGGCCCGGCCGGGGCGAGCGGGACGGCGGCGAACCCGGCGGCCACGACGAGCAGCCCCGTGACGAGCGCGGTGCGCGGGGCGGTCCGGCGGGCGGCGAAGCGGGTGAGCGGCAGCTGGGCGCAGACGACCAGCAGCGAGGAGAGCGCGAACAGCCAGCCGAGCGCGGACTGCGTCCCGGTGGCCTCCTCCACCTCGGCGGGCAGCGCGAGGTAGAGCTGGTTGTACGCGATCAGGTAGCTGCTGTACGCGAGGCAGAGCACCAGGAAGGGGCGGTTGCCGAACACCTCGCGCACGGAGTGCCGGGGGCGGGCCGTACGGGTGACGGGGGCGCGGCGGGGCATCAGCCGGGCATGTCCGGCGAGGACCGCGGCGAAGACCAGCGCGCCCGCGAGGCAGGTGGCCCGGAAGCCGTCGTCGAGGAGCAGGAGCAGGGAGCCGAGCAGCGGTCCGACGAAGGCCCCGGCCTGTCCGGCGGCGGAGAAGACGGCGAGGACCTGGGCGCGCGGGGTGCCGGTGGCCCGTTCGTGGCGGACGGCCTCGCGGGCGGTCTCGGACTCGACGGCGGGCGAGAACAGCGCGGCGGCGAAGCCGACCAGGACCACCGCGGCGATGACCGTCGCGGTCGATCCGGCGACGGCCAGCCAGCCGAATCCGGCGATCCGCAGGGCGCAGCCGGCGAGGACGACGGGCCGGGGCCCGTACCGGTCGGTGAGGGCGCCGCCGACGACGAAGAGGCCCTGCTGGCTGAAGGTGCGCAGGCCGAGGACGAGGCCGACGAGCCAGCCGGCCATGCCGAGACCGGTGCCGAGGTGTCCGGCGAGGTAGGGCAGTACGGCGTAGAAGCCGGTGTTGAAGGCGAACTGGGTGGTGGTGAGGAGGCGGAGGTAGGGGGTGGTGGTGGCCCGCCGTGCGGGTGCCTCGGCGACGGGGAGCATCACGGTGCCTTCGTACGGCCGCGGACCGCCGCCGCGGTGAGGACGGCCAGGGCGCCGAGGACGGCCAGGGCGGCGGCCGGGGCCAGTACGGGCCAGGGGGCGCGTTCGGCGTACGGGAGGTTCTCCGCGAGCATCCGGCCCCACTCCGGCGCCGGGGGCTGCGCGCCCAGGCCGAGGAAGCCGAGCGAGGCGAGGGCCAGGGCGATGGCCGGGACGCGCAGCACGGCGTGGCGCAGGACCGGGGGCAGCACGGCGGGCAGCAGGTGGCGCCGGGCCACGTGCCGGGGGCCGGCGCCCGTCGCGCGGGCCGCCGCGATGTGCGGGGCCGCCTTCTCCTGGGCGTACAGGGCGGAGGTGTGGGCGGCGAGCGGGGCCCAGGCGACGGCCGCGACGGCGACGGCGGCGCCCCACGGGCCGGGGCCCGCGATGCCCGCGACGACCAGGCCGGAGAGGATCGCGGGCAGGGCGTTGGCGCTCTCGGTGAGCGCGCCGGCCCGGACCGCGCCGAGGACCAGCCCGGCCAGCAGGGTCGCGGCGGAGACGGCGAGCGCGGTGAGGACGGTGCGGGCGGCGCCGTGGCCGAGGCGGGCCAGGACGTCGCGGCCGAGCTGGTCGGTGCCCAGGGGGTGGGCGGCGGACGGGGCGGCGAGCCGGGCGGCGGCGTCGACGTGCAGCGGGTCGCGCAGCAGCCCGGCGACGGTGGCCGCGACGAGGAGCACGGCGAGCAGCACGGCCCCGGCGGTGAGCAGCCGCCGGGCGGGCAGGACCGGGGGGACCAGCGCGGGGAGCGCCCCGTCGCGCAGTGCGGGGCCGAGCAGGGTGCGGGCGGCGAGCCGGGTGACGGCGCCGGCGAGGACGCCGAGGAGCAGCAGGACCAGGACGCAGGACTGGAGGACCGGCAGGTCCTGGGCGAGGGCCGCGGCCAGCGCCGTACCGCCGAGGCCGGGCACGGCGTACAGGGTCTCGACGGCGACGGCGCCGCCGGTGAGCCCGACGACGACCAGGCCGAGCTGGGGCAGCAGTCCGGGCAGGGTGCGGCGCAGGGCGTGCCGGGCGACGCGGCGGCCGGGCAGTCCGCCCGCGGCCGCCGCCCGCGCCCACGGTTCGGCGAAGGCGGCGGGCAGCGCGTCGTCGAGCAGCCGGCCGAGCAGCGCGCCCGCCGGTACGCCCATGGCCAGCGCGGGCAGCACCGCCTGGGCGGGGCTCCCCCAGCCGAGCGCGGGCAGCCAGCCGAGCCGTACGGCGACGACGGCGGCCAGCACGGCGGCGAGCAGGAACTCCGGCAGCGCGGCGAGGACGGCGGCGAGCGCCCCGGCCCGCGCGGTGACGATCCGCCGCCGCGCCCCGCGCCGCAGCGTGCCCGCGCAGAGGGCGGCGGCCAGCGCCAGGGCGACGGCGAGCGAGAGGCCCATCAGGGTGAGCGAGACGCCGAGCGCGGACCGGACGTCGGGGGCGACCGGCTGTCCGGAGACCCAGGAGGTGCCGAGGTCGCCGTGGAGCAGCCCGGCCAGCCAGCGGCCGAGGACGGTGAGCGGGCCGCCGTCGAGTCCGGTTCCGGCGCGGATCGCGTCGAGGGTCTCGGGGGTGGGCGGCCGGTCGGCGTACCGGGCGTGCAGGATCGTGAGCGCCGGGTCGGTCCGGGTCAGCCGGGGCAGCAGCCCGATGACGGCGACGACCGCGAGGAGGGTGCCCAGCCGCCCCGCCAGGTGCTTCACCCGGTCACCCGACGCGGGTGTCGGCGGTGATCAGGGTCCGTTCCATCGGGTCGAGCGAGACGCCGTGGACGCGGCTCCCGTCGTAGCCCTGGACGAAGCGCTCGTGGAGCAGCGGGACGAGGGCGTCGGTGCCGAGGACACCGGCCTCGGCGGCCATCTCGGCGCGGTGGCGGGCGGCGGTGTCGGCGAGGGTTCCGGCCTTGTCCACGGCGGCGTCGACGCGCTTGTCGCAGAGCTGGGAGATGTTGAAGCTGCCGTCGCAGGTGAAGTCGGAGGCGAGGTAGGAGACCGGGTCGGCGGTGTCCAGGAGGGTGTTGCGGGCCTGGATGAACGCGTCGAACTTCCCGGCCAGCGCGTCGGCCTCCAGCTGGGCGTAGTCGCGGACGACCTGCTTGACGGTGAAGCCGCGGGCGGTGAGCTGCTGCTGGACGACGGTGGCGACCTCGGGCAGCTCGGGCCGGTTGGTGTACGTGGCGAGGACGACCTCCCCCGTCTTCGCGACCTGCTCCTTGCTCGCGGCCTTCGCCCGGTGGGCGGGGGCGGTCCGGTCGGCGGCGGCCCAGGGGACGCCGGGGCCGAGGAGGCCCTTGGCGGTGTCGGCGCGGCCCTCGTAGACGCCCTTGACCAGGGCGGCCGAGTCGATCGCCTCGCGGGCGGCGGCGCGCATCGCCGGGTCGGCGAAGACCCCGCGCCGGGTGTTGAGGGAGAGGCCGTTGGTGCGGGCGGAGGGGAATTCGTGGACCAGCCCGTCGCCGAGGAGGGGCACCTGGGAGAGCGGTACGTACTCGGCGACGTCGGCGGCCCCGGTGCGCAGGGCGTTGGCCCGGGCGGTGCCGTCGGCGACGAACTTCACGTCGACGCCGGGGGCCTTGGCCTTGCTGCCCCAGTAGCCGTCGTTGCGGCCGAGGGTGGCGCTGACGGCGCCGTTGACCTTGGTGAGGGTGAAGGGGCCGGTGGCGTGCCCGGCGGGGTCCGCCTTGCCGTCGGCGTACGCGGCGCCGGAGAGGATCGTGAGCGAGGGGTTGGCCAGGCGCTGGGGCAGCAGCGGGTCCGGGGTCGCGGTGGTGATCCGCACGGTCCGGGTGTCCGGGGTGGCGACGGTGAGGCGGGTGTCGCTGAGGACGCGCGGCTTGGGGGACGCCTTCTCGGCGGCGCGCAGCGAGCGGGCGACGGCGGCCGCGTCCAGCTCCGTGCCGTCCTGGAAGCGGGCCTCGCGCAGCGTGAAGGTCCAGGTGCGGTCGTTCTCGCGCTTCCATGAGGTGGCGAGGGCGGGCTTGGGCGCGCCGTTGGCGTCCAGCGCGGTGAGGCCCTCGATCACGGCGAGCCGGCTGAGGGTGACCGCGTCGTCGCCGTAGGGGGACATGGCCTGGGCGGGCGGGAAGGCCATGACGACCCGGAGCCGTTGCGCACCGCCGCCGGAGCCGCCGGAGCCGTTCGAGGACGAACAGGCGGTGGCCAGCGGGACGAGGAGGGCGGCGGCGAGGAGCGCCGCGGGCAGCGCGGGGCGACGGCTTCGGGGCAGGGACATGAAAGCGACCTTATATGAAAATGATTGTCATTTAACAGGTGGGGGCGTTACCTGACCGGGGCGGCGGGCGCCGGGGCCGTCACCGGCATCGGCAGTTCGAAGTGGACGATGCCCTGCCCACCGCCCGGGAACGCGCGCTCGTCGCAGACCTCCTCGGCGAGCGAACGCCAGAACGGCTCCGCGCCGGGCACCGCCGGGTCGGTGTGCAGGTAGATCGCCTCGTACCCGCCCGCCCGCGCGGCGAAGTCGCACAGCTCGCGCACCAGCCGCCTAGCCAGCCCGTGCCTGCGGTGGCCGGGAGCGACGTAGATCCGGCAGAGCTGGGCCGTGGTGCCGGACGGGAAGCGGTCCGCGACCCACCGCGGATTGGGCGGCGCCTGCGGGCCCCGGTCGCGCACCGCACCGGTGGCGACGATCTCCCCGCCGCGCTCGACGACCAGCAGGGTGCACCGCTTGGGCCGCAGGTAGGCGGCCTCGGGGTCGATGATGTCGGCGTGCCAGCGCGGCACGTAGCCGGACTTCAGGTCGCGGTAGACGGTGTCCAGCATCACGGCCCGCGCCCCGCCGAGATCGGCCGCGGTGGCGGTGCGCAGGACGTATCCGTCGGTCTCGGGCGCCGCCGGCGCCTGGGTCATGGTGCTCATCGGCGGCTCACCGTTCTCCTGCCTCTACGACACATCGCTTGCCGTACCAGCGTACGTGCAAGCGATGTGCAACAAGAGGCGCGGTCCGGCGTACCGCCAGGTCAGGGCCGTGCCACCGGTCAGGCTGTGCGGTAGACCAGCGCGGTCGCGATGCCCGCGAGCCCCTCGCCCCGGCCGGTGAAGCCCAGCCCGTCCGAGGTGGCGGCGGAGAGCGAGACGGGCGCGCCCACGGCGGCCGACAGCACCCGCTGCGCCTCCTCGCGCCGCTTGCCGATCTTCGGCCGTACACCGACGACCTGGACGGCCACGTTGCCGATCTCGAAGCCTCCGGCCCGGACGATCCGGGCCGCCTCGGTGAGCAGGGTCACCCCGGCCGCGCCGGACCACTCGGGGCGGCCGGTCCCGAAGTGCTGCCCGAGGTCACCGAGCCCGGCGGCCGAGAACAGCGCGTTGCACGCGGCATGGGCCACGACGTCGGCGTCCGAGTGCCCGGCGAGCCCGGGCCCCTCGCCCTCCCAGCGCAGCCCCGCGCACCACAGCTCGCGCCCCTCCTCGAAGGCGTGGATGTCGGTGCCGATCCCCACCAGCGGGATCACCGGCCCGGTCCGCCCCAAGGAGGAAACCGTTTCCTCGGATGCCGTCGCCTTCTCAGAAGCCATCGTTCGCCCTCCTGCGTGCGAGTACCGCCTCGGCCAGCACCAGATCGAGCGGCCGGGTCACCTTGAACGCCTCTTCGTGCCCGGGGACGACCACGACGGGCGCCCCGGTCCGCTCCACCATGCCCGCGTCGTCCGTCGCACCCTCGCCGCTGAGCGCGACGGTCTCGTGCGCGCGGACGAGCGTGTCCCGGTCGAAGCCCTGCGGGGTCTGCACCGCGCGCAGCCTGGCCCGTACGGGCGTGCCGAGCACCGGCTCCGGCTCCCCCGGCGCCCCCGGCTCGACCTCTTTGACCGTGTCGGCCAGCGGCAGCGCCGGTACGACGGCGGGCGCCCCGCCCCGTACCGCCTCGACCACCGCGTCGACCGTGTCGACCGGCACCAGCGGGCGGGCGGCGTCGTGGACCAGGACGACGGAGACGTCCTCGGGCAGCGCCTCGACACCGAGCCGCACCGACTCCTGGCGGGTGGCGCCGCCGGGCACGACCAGGTAGTCGGTGCGCTCGGGCAGGGCGTGCTCGTCGAGGAGGTTCTTGACCTCGGGGGCGCCCTCCGGCGGCGCCACGACGACGACCAGGGAGACGGCGCGGGAGGCCGCCATGGCCCGGACCGCGTGGATGAGCATGGGCGTACCGCCCAGCGCGCGGAGCGCCTTGGGGGCGCCCGGACCGAGCCGCACACCGCGGCCGGCCGCGGGAATCACGGCGGCGGTGCGGGACGGACGCGATTGATCAGACATCGGTTGCACTCCGAAGCTTCGGCATGTTTGTTTCCACGGCCGACATGGGTATGGCCAGAAGCGAGCCGGGCGCCCAGTCCCGACTCGGCCGGGCCCTTTCCGTGACACCCGGCCGATTCGGACCAGCCGCCCCGGCGGCTCGGGGTCGACCGCACAAGATCGCGAGCAAGGTATCGGGGCTCTCACCGATGAAGCCAACGCATCGGTGAGTCCAGATACATTTCAGCCAGGCTGCGTTGAAATCAAGACATCCGCAGCCTGGTAATAGGCATGCCTTAGACATGCCGCAGTGCCCGGCGACATACCGTGAATAGGGATGTCAGCGGGCACTGCGGCACATTGATGGGGACACCGACCGATCACCACCGGCACGGTTAATCGCGTCGACGAGACCGACTCGGCTTCGAACAGCGCGCCCCGACCGGTTCCGGTTCAGTACGGCCGGTTCGTTCCGATCGACTCAGCCCGACCGGGCCCGGTCCGATCGGCTCAGGATGCGAGGACCTCGTCGAGCAGGGCCTCGGCCTTGTCTTCGTTGGTGTTCTCCGCCAGGGCGAGCTCGCTCACCAGAATCTGGCGGGCCTTGGCGAGCATCCGCTTCTCACCTGCGGAAAGTCCGCGCTCGCGCTCACGACGCCACAGGTCGCGAACCACTTCGGCGACCTTGATGACATCGCCGGAGGCGAGCTTCTCGAGATTTGCCTTGTAGCGCCGGGACCAGTTCGTCGGCTCTTCGGCGTACGGTGCGCGCAGCACCTCGAAGACCCGGTCCAGCCCCTCCTGCCCGACTACGTCGCGCACACCCACGAACTCCGCATTGTCCGCCGGCACACGAACCGTCAAGTCGCCCTGGGCGACCTTGAGCACCAAGTAGGTCTTGTCCACGCCTTTGATCTGGCGAGTTTCGATAGCCTCGATCAGCGCGGCCCCGTGATGGGGATAGACCACGGTGTCGCCAACCTTGAACGTCATGTGACAGGTACCCCTTCCGTGGCTATCAAGCGTAACACGAGAACGGCTTCTCCTGAATGGCGTTTTCGCAGGTCAGGGCATATCTCGGGGCTTGACAACAGCGACGGGCACGTGCTGCGGAAGACTTACGGAGGGCGGTATTCGCAGGTCGGAGCGGTTGTGCGGGCAAGGTGAAACACACACGTCCCACACATCCGAACCACCCGGCGAAGGTGACGAACATCCCGTTTTGCCGGATTCCGGATGCCAGACTTTCCCTACTCCGTTCGGAGATCGATCACCCGTCCGAGGGTAAGCGGAGGTAAGTGGCGTTGATCAATGGAATTGATCGCCGGCGCGGCATGATCGCTTATGCGCTCGGAATGCGCCACGCTCCATGAATTGATCACCGGCGATATGTGAACAGCACGTGTCAACGCGTGCCGGTCCGTTTCGGAGGGGCTCCGAGGACACCCGCCCGTACCTCTTCGTCCGCGCGGCGCGACCCTCGGTGATCCGAACGGAAGACCAGGGACACCGTCTTTGGGGCGGGTCGGGTGCGGGGGCGGCGGGGCGGCTCGGTAGCCTAAGGCCGCTGACACACCCTTAGGGCGGCTTTACGCGGCCGTCCTCCCCCGTCCGCCGCCCGAACGTTCAAGGAGTTGCCGCCGCCGTGAGCCGCAGCCTTCGACACGGCGCCCTCGCCGCCACTGCCATCGTGTTCTCGATCGCCTCGCTCGCCGCGTGCGGCGCGGGCAATGACGCAGCGACGCTGCAGGTCAAGCCGGACAATGCCGCCACCACCATCGGCGACATCAGCGTCCAGAACGTGAACGTCATCACCCAGCCCCGGCTCACCGCCGAGGGCCCGGCCGTCATCGCCGCGACGCTGTTCAACAACGGCACCAAGACGCAGACCCTGAAGTCCGTGGCCCTCCAGGCCGGGGGCGCCCCGGTGCAGCTGCACCCCGCCAAGGGCGAGAGCCGGATCGTGGTCCCGGCCGGCGGCAAGGTGACCCTGGGCGGCGCGAACAACGCCGCCGCCGTGATCGAGGGCGGCTCGGAGGCCGCCAAGGCGGGCGGCGTGCAGCGCGTCGTCTTCACCTTCAGCTCGACCGGCGAGGTCCCGATCGACGCCCTCGTCGTGCCCGCGGAGAGCTACTTCAAGGGCTACGGCCCGAGCAGCCTGCCCGTGCTGCCGTCGAAGACCCCCGCGTCGCCGACCGGCTCCGCCACCAACAAGCCCGCCGAGGGCGCGTCCGGCGACGCCGTGCCGGACGCCCCGAGCGACTCCACGTCCGCCTCGGCCGACTCGCACTGACCGTACGCCGCACGGCGGGGCCCCGGCCCTGACCCCGCGCGCATACGTGAACGGCGGAGGGCGCCCTCCCTTTCGAGGGGGCGCCCTCCGCCGTTTCCGTGCGCTTCCGCGCGCCGGTGACGGCCTACGGCTCGAACTTGTAGCCCAGGCCCCGCACCGTCACCAGGAAGCGGGGAGCGCCCGGGTCGGGCTCGATCTTGGCGCGCAGCCGCTTGACGTGGACGTCGAGGGTCTTGGTGTCGCCGACGTAGTCCGCGCCCCACACCCGGTCGATCAGCTGCATACGGGTCAGGACCCGGCCCGCGTTGCGCAGCAGCATCTCCAGGAGGTCGAACTCCTTGAGCGGCAGGTCGACCTTGCCGCCGGCGACCGTCACGACGTGGCGGTCCACGTCCATCCGGACCGGGCCCGCCTCCAGGGCCGCGGGGGTGACCTCCTCCGGCTCGCCGCGGCGGCGGAGCACCGCGCGGATGCGGGCGACCAGCTCCCGCGAGGAGAACGGCTTGGTCACGTAGTCGTCGGCTCCTATTTCCAGGCCGACGACCTTGTCGATCTCGCTGTCCTTCGCCGTGACCATGATCACGGGGACGTTGGACCTGCTGCGCAGCTGACGGCAGACCTCGGTGCCGGGCAGGCCCGGAAGCATCAGGTCGAGCAGGACGAGGTCGGCGCCGTTGCGCTCGAACTCGTCAAGCCCGTCCGGGCCGGTGGCCGCGATGGCGACCTCGAAGCCCTCCTTGCGGAGCATGTAGGACAGGGCGTCGCTGAAGGATTCCTCATCCTCGACGACGAGCACTCGGGTCACGGAAGGACCTCCGGGGCTGGGATTGGTTCAAGGGTGTCGGGGTGGGCGGGTCCCTCGGGACCCTCGTCGTCGTTGACGGTGCGCGGCCCGGCCGGACCGCGGTCGCGCTCCCGTACGGAGCCCGCTTCGGGCAGCCGCAGGGTGAAGGTGGAGCCCTGGCCCTCCGAGCTCCAGACCGTGACCTCCCCGCCGTGCGAGGCGGCCACGTGCTTCACGATGGCGAGGCCGAGGCCGGTGCCACCGGTGGCCCGTGAGCGGGCCGGGTCGACGCGGTAGAACCGTTCGAAGACCCGCTCGCGGTCCTTCTCCGAGATGCCTATGCCCTGGTCGGTCACGGCGATCTCGATCTGGTCCCCGCCGGGTACGGACACCCGCCGGGCGGCGATGCCCACCCGGGTACGGGCGGGGCTGTAGTTGACGGCGTTCTCGACGAGGTTGCCGAGGGCCGCGGCGAGCTGTCCGCGGTTGCCCCAGATGTGAAGCTCCGCGGTGCCGCCGGCCGCCATGGTGATCTGCTTGGAGCCGGCCTGCTGGCGGCAGCGGTCGATGGCCTCGGCCACCAGCTCGTCCACCCGGACCGGCTCGGCGTCCTCCAGCGGGTCGTCGTTCTGCACCCGCGAGAGGTCGATGATCTCCTGGACGAGGTTGGTCAGCCGGGTCGCCTCGACCTGCATCCGGCCCGCGAAGCGCTCCACCGCCTCCGGGTCGTCGCTGGCGTCCATCACGGCCTCGGAGAGCAGCGAGAGCGCCCCCACCGGGGTCTTCAGTTCATGGCTGACGTTGGCGACGAAGTCGCGTCGTACCGCTTCTATCCGGCGGGCCTCCGTGAGGTCCTCGACCAGCAGGAGCACCAGGCGGGAGCCGAGCGGGGCGACCCGGGCGGAGACCGCGAGGGCCTCGCCCCGGCCGGTCCCGCGCCGGGGCAGGTCCAGCTCGACCTGGCGTATCTCGCCGTCCCTGCGGGTGTCCCGGGCCATGTTGAGCATCGGTTCCACCGCGAGCCGACCGCCCCGTACCAGCCCCAGCGCATAGGCGGCGGAGCTGGCCTTGACCACGCTGTCGCTCTCGTCGAGCACCACCGCCGACGAGCTGAGCACGGACAGGACCGTGTCCACTCCGGGCGGAAGGGGGGCGTTGCTGTCGGGCCGCATGGAGGTCCGCGTCGGCTTCTTCTGGTCGCGCTCGCTCCAGCGGAACGCGAGCATGGCGATCACACCGGTGCCCGCACCGCCGATCGCCGCAGCTGCGGCGACTGCCGCGTTCACGTCCATACGTCAAGGTTATGCGGGTACCGGAGGACTCTCCCAGCCATCCGAGTGCCTGTCCGAACACTCGTCGCCCAGAGTTCACCGAGGGGCAAGGGCTGGTTCACTTGGGCGGCCGGAGCCCGACGCGTAGGCGCCCCAAGGTGGCAGCGTGGGGTTCGAAGCTGGCCCCGGCCTTACGAAGAGGACTGGAGAGGGACTTCCATGCGTGACGCGTACCACGAGGAACTCGACTCGATCGGCGAAGGTCTGGTCGAGATGGCCCGGCTCGTCGGGTCGGCGATCGGCCGGGCGACGACCTCCATGCTCGATGCCGATCTCAAGCTCGCGGAGAGCGTGATCGCCGCCGACCAGAAGGTCGACGACCTTCAGCACGACCTGGAGGCGCGGGCCATCGCCCTGCTCGCGCGCCAGCAGCCCGTCGCGACGGACCTGCGCATAGTGGTCACCTCCCTGCGGATGAGCGCCGACCTGGAGCGCTCGGGCGACCTCGCCCAGCACGTCGCCAAGCTGGCCCGGCTGCGTTTCCCGGCGTCGGCGGTCCCGCACGACCTGCACGCCACCATCCTGGAGATGGGGCAGCTGGCGCAGCGCCTGATGGCCAAGGCCGCCGAGGTCATCATCACCAAGGACGTCGACCTGGCCCTCCAGCTGGAGCAGGACGACGACGAGATGGACCTGCTGCACCGCACGCTCTTCCAGCACCTGATGGACGACCGCTGGAAGCACGGCATCGAGACCGCCGTGGACGTGACGCTGCTCGGCCGCTACTACGAGCGCTTCGCGGACCACGCGGTGTCGGTGGCGAAGCGGGTGGTGTACCTGGTGACGGGCGAGCACGCGGACGAGATCCAGCAGCAGGCGGCGGTGGAGGGCGCCTGACACGGGTACGCGGGGGCGTGCGGGCCGCCACCGGGGGCGCGTAAGAGGGCGTGCGCGGGGCGCATGGGCGGCCCTGCGCGAGTGCGCCGTTGATGCGCCCGCCGGTGCGGGCATCCAATGGGGTGGGGCTGCGCGCCTTGCCCGTACGCCCCGGCCGTATGCGCGTCGTCGTGGCGTACGGCCCTGTCGTACGCCTTGAGGAGGATCCATGGCCGATTCCCCCGTCACCGACCCCCAGCAGGACGTGCCCGCCGAGGCGGTCCGCCTGCCCCTGCTCGGCGCCTGTGGCTGCGGCTCCGGCTGCGGCTGCGGCTGCCAGTCGGGCGCCCCGTGCCAGTGCGGTGGCTGCTGCGGCTGACCGTCCGTCGTGCCACCGGGCGCGCCCCGCGCGAAGCTTTCGCGCGGGGCGCCGCCGTGTCCCGGTGCCCCGCCCCGGGTGCGGGTGCGGGTGCTCAGGCCGTCCGCTCGGCGGGGGCTCCGGTGTCGGCGCGGTCCTCCTCCGCGGCCGGGCCCGGCCGGCCCCCGGCCGCCGCCACCGCGTCCGACGCCGGAAGGTTCCGCATCAGCAGCCCATACCCCAGCGCGGCCACCGTCCCCAGCACGGCGCACGTGCCCCACAGCCACTTCGGGCCGAACCGGTCGATCACCAGGCCCGACATCAGCGGGGCGATCAGCGCCGCCACGGCCCACGACATCGTGTACATGCCCTGGTAGCGGCCCCGGCCCCGGGCGGGCGACAGCCGGACGACCAGGCTGCTCTGGATCGGCGAGTTGACGATCTCGGCGACCGTCCAGACGCAGATGGTCAGCGCGTAGGCCCCGACCGACCCGGCGAACGCGGTCAGCCCGAACCCGTACCCGGCCAGCAGCGAGGAGACGACCAGCAGCCGGCGCGGGTCGCGGTGCTCGATGAAGCGCGTGACGGGGATCTGGAGCACCACGATCAGCACCCCGTTGACGGCGACGGCGGTGCCGAAGTCGGAGCTGGAGAACCCGTCCGACCCCATGGCCACCGGCAGCCCCACGTACCCCTGCTGGAAGATCAGGGCGATGACGAAGGAGAGGCCGACCACGCTCATGAACCGGCCGTCGCGCAGCACGGTGGAGAGCCGGACCTCCTCCTCCGCCACACCGCCGCCTGCCGGGCCGACCGCCGCGGCCTTCTCCGGCCGGGTCTCGGGCACCTTCAGGAAGACGACGACGGCGCAGGCCAGCGTCATGACGGCCTCGCCCAGGAACCCGGCGAGATAGCTGTACTCGGCGACGAACCCGGCACCGGCCGAGGAGACCGCGAAGCCGAGGTTGATGGCCCAGTAGTTCAACGAGAAGGCCCGTACCCGGTCCTCCGGCCGGACGATGTCGGCCATCATCGCCTGCACGGCCGGCCGCGAGGCGTTGCTCGCCATGCCGACGACGAAGGCGACGCCCGCGATCGCCACCGGGTGGACCATGAAGCCGAGCACCGCCACCGACAGGGCCGTCGACGTCTGCGCGATCAGCATCGTGGGGCGGCGGCCGAGCCGGTCGGTCATCACCCCGGCCCCGAGCGAGGAGACGACCCCGCCGAGCCCGTGCAGCGCGGCGACCAGCCCGGCGTACGAGGCCGAGTACCCCCGGTCCAGGGTCAGGTAGAGCGCCATGAACGTGGCGACGAAGCCACCGAGGCGGTTGACCAGTGTGCTGGTCCACAGCCACCAGAACTGGCTGGGCAGACCGGACACGGATGCGCGGGCGGCCCGTCTGAGACCGGCGACGGACATGCGGAATCCCCCCGGGGACGTAGGTGACGTGGATACGGAACGAAAGCCGCTGGGTAAGCGGCCCGGCTGTTGTCCACACATTACGAATCCGGAATTCCGGTCCGCCAGTCGTTTGACGCCCGCCGTCAATCGACCGCCCGACCGGCCCGGACCCCGGCCCACCCCGGGGCTGCCCGACCTGTCCGCCCTGTGGCCGCTCGCGCGGGGTTCGTACGGGTTCGATTACGCTCGGCACCATGGCCGACGCACCGTACAAGCTGATCCTCCTCCGCCACGGCGAGAGCGAATGGAACGCGAAGAACCTGTTCACCGGCTGGGTGGACGTCAACCTCACCGAGAAGGGCGAGAAGGAGGCGGTCCGCGGCGGTGAGCTGCTGAAGGACGCCGGCCTGCTCCCCGACGTGCTGCACACCTCCCTCCAGAAGCGCGCCATCCGCACCGCGCAGCTCGCGCTGGAGTCCGCGGACCGCCACTGGATCCCCGTCCACCGCTCCTGGCGGCTGAACGAGCGCCACTACGGCGCCCTCCAGGGCAAGGACAAGGCCCAGACGCTGGCCGAGTTCGGCGAGGAGCAGTTCATGCTCTGGCGCCGCTCGTACGACACCCCGCCGCCCGCCCTGGAGGACGGCACCGAGTTCTCGCAGAGCGACGACCCGCGCTACGCGACGATCCCGCCGGAGCTGCGCCCGCGCACCGAGTGCCTCAAGGACGTCGTCGTCCGCATGCTGCCGTACTGGTACGACGGCATCGTCCCGGACCTCCTCGCCGGCCGCACGGTCCTGGTCGCCGCGCACGGCAACAGCCTCCGCGCGCTGGTCAAGCACCTCGACGGCATCTCCGACGCCGACATCGCGGGCCTGAACATCCCGACCGGCATCCCGCTCGCCTACGAGCTGGACGCCGACTTCCGCCCCCTGAAGCCGGGCGGCACCTACCTCGACCCGGACGCGGCGAAGGCCGCCATCGAGGCCGTGAAGAACCAGGGCAAGAAGTAACGCATCCTGCGATCACGCCTCCCACCTGTGCGTACGGCACGGGCGGGAGGCGTTTTCGTGCGCGGGGCCCCTCCGGGGAAGGCCGGATCGCGATCATGCCGGTACGGCGTCCGCGACGGTGTGCCAGGGTTCGGTCCGACGGAACCGATACGGGGGAGGACATGATGAACGCTCAGGTCAGGACGCGCGTTTCCGCGTACGCGATAGCCGTGCGGGACGGCCACATGCTGGTGGCCCGGCTGTCGGAGGCGTCGCCGGTCTTCGCGCCGGGGCTGTGGCACCTGCCCGGCGGAGGGATCGACCCGGGTGAGCAGCCGGTCGAGACGCTGGCGCGCGAACTGCTGGAGGAGACGGGCCTCGAACCGACCGAGGCCCGCCTGCTCGACGCACGGACGTACCCGGCCCGGCGGAACGGCGTGAGCTGGAGCCTGACGGCCCTGTTCTACGCCGTCTCCCTCAAGGACGGGGAGCCGACGGTCACCGAGATCGACGGCTCCACCGAAGCGGCCATGTGGGTCCCGCTCACCGACCTGGGGCCCGGCACCGTGTCTCCCCCGACGGCCGACGCCCTGGGCATGCTGGACCGGGCCGAGTCGGCTCTCACGCAGGCCCGTTGACGGACCCGACGCGGGCGGCGCCTGCCGGACCTAAGCCGATGGCATGGCTGCTCCACACCACCACCGCCGTGCTGCAACGACCGCCAGAACCCGCCTTTCCGGTCAGGAGAGGGCTTTTCGCGGGCCGTCCCGCGGTGCGCACGGGTGCGGGGTGCGCTCCTGTGCTCCGGTCCGGGAGGCGTCGTGAACGGCCGGGAGTGGGACGACGACAGTGACTACGAGGAGGCCGTCGCGCGGGCCAGGACGGCGACACGGGTCGGCCTGTCCGCGATCGCGGGAGTGACGGGTTTGTCGGTCCTGGCTGTAGTCGCCGCCGTCGCCGCCCTGCTCGTGGGCGGAGTGCTCTTCATGCTCGGCGTTCCGTACGCCGACGCCTGGTCGTGACGTAGCCTCAGGTTGCGTCAACTGCCCCCGTCCGCACGTTATGTCACGGATTGCCGAAGGCGTTCCTACCTGTTTCCGACGGTCCGTGCGTATGGCGTCGTCGGCGGCGCTAAGGTCTTCGTCACACTGCTGCCACGTGCCCGGAAGGCTATCGTCCGGAACGCGGCCGGGTGGCGTTCCGGGGGCGTTTCCGGGGCGTACGGGGAGAGCGACGAGAGCGGGGAGCAATCATGGGCGAGCCCCTGAAGACCTTCGTCGGTGGTGCCGAGGTCGACGTGCCCAACAGCATTCCGGCCATCCGGGCCACGCTGCCGGAGGAGAGACGCGAGGAGTTCGACCGCGCCATCAACGAGGCGGGGGTCCACGAGATCCAGGCGGTGATGCGGCACTGGATGCTGGAGGCCGTGCCCGACCCCGAGGCCGAGCGGATCCTGGACCGGCTGGCGCAGGACGAGGCCGAGAGGCGGAGCGTCGCTTGAGCTTCCGCATCTCCTACGCGCCGCCCGCCGACGACTCGCTGGCCAAGATGCGCGACGGCGAGACCTTCCGGGCCGAGATGGCCCGGACGCTGGGCCTCGACCCGTACGGGCACGGCTCGTCGGCCGTGAAGAGCGAACGCGACCGCCGCGAGGCGACGGTCGCCGGGGCGATCGTGCTCTATTACGTCTCCGGGTCGGTGCTGACCGTCACCGTCGTACGGCTCGTCCCGCTGCCCTGAACCGCCCGGATCACGGACCGGGACTACGAGCCGGCCGGATCGTGTCCCGGGGCTAAGTGGTGGGCTCCGGAAGTCCTTCGGGGTTGATCAGGCTGCCAGGGCGACGGAGGATTCTTCTTGTCGGTCAGCTGGTGTGTGTCGGTCGAGCCGGGCCAGCAGATCGCCCAGGGCGGAGGTGGTGAACTTCCACCGGAACGGCTGTGCCGTGGCGTTGTAACGGTCTTCGAATGCTCGGAGCCGGTCCCGGACCCGGGTGAGGTCCGTGAAGTCGTTGGGTTGGACGACCTTGCGTCGGACGATGGAGAAGAAGATCTCGATCTGGTTGGTCCAAGAGGCGTGTACGGAAGCGTGGACCATGATCGCGTTCGGAAACGCCTTGGTCAGACGGTTGACGGCCTTCTTCCCTCGATGGGAGGAGCCGTTGTCGACGATCCAGAAGACGCGCCTGGACGGAGGTCTTCTCATCGCTGGAGACGACGTACTCGTCCTCGCCCAGCGGGACACCCTCGAACGTGCGGGCGTACAGGTCCAGGACACGCTGGGCCTTGGCGCGGAAGTCCGGGTCGCGGACGAAGATCCAGGACCGGTACCGCCAGGGCTTGAGCGCGTCAGGTCGGCGGGCCATCGTGATCGTTGAAGGTCCGTCGGCCCCCACGAAGGCGGCCGGCGGTCTACGTGCGTGTCGCGCGGGTCACCGAGGATCGGGGGCGCTCACGCGGCGGACCGGGCCTTGATCGCGTGGCTGAGGACGGCCTGCTCCTCGTCGGGAAGACGACGCTCGGCATGGAGCATGCGCAGGGCGGTGGTGACGCGTTCCTCGTCCTCGGGCGTGCCGAGGCTGCCCATGTACGGGGGCAGCAGCAGACTCAGGGCTTCGAGGTCCGCGCGTGCGCAGAGCGTGGTGAGGAGTTCGCCGACCGGGTCTTCGCGCTGCTGTGGTGCGGCCGGAGTGGTGGCACGCAGTCCTGCGGCGATGCGGTAGCGGAGCCACTGCTGGTGGGGGCCGACTGGGACGTCGTCGATGTGCTCGGCGGCGGACTCGAAGTGTTCGCGGGCCTGCTCGATCCGGCCCAGGTCCCGGTGGGCCCGGGCCATGTTGCCGTGAAGTGAGGCGTAGAAGCCGCGGACGCGGTCGTCGCCGACCTTGTCGGCCCGGTTCAGGCACTCCTGGTTCCAGCGCAGAGTCTCCTGCGGAGTCGGCTGGTGCCGGGCGAGGTAGTGCGCGGCGATGCAGGCGTCGTAGTCGTCCTCGGCCGCTTCCCAGGCTTGAAGGAACAGGTCCCGGGCTCGGGCATCTCGTCCTTCGGCCTCGGCCTGCATACCCTGCGCGCACAGCCGCACGACGATGTTCTCGGGGTCGGTCACGGTTCTCCTGAGGTGGTGAGGATGCGGTGCCGGGGGAATCAGCTGGAGGCGTCGAGGGCGACGGGCATGATCAGCGTGCTGAAGCTGCCCTGGTCTGCGGAACGCACCACGACAGGCCGGTCTGCGGCGGAGACCTCCAACAGAACGTCGGGCCCGACACTGGCCTCCAGCGCGGGGCCCAGGACGGCGGGGTCGAAACCGATCCGCTGGGGCAGGTCTTCATGGCAGACCGCAGGCAGGGCGACGGCGTCGGAGCGGTCGGCGAACGAGACGACCAGCTCGTCGTCGGCGAAGCTCAGAGCGATACGTGCGGCGTCTGCGTGGCTGTTGACCGCCTCACGCAGAGCCAGGCGATCCACAATCACGCGGTATTCGGGCGGGGGCAGGGCCGAAAGCATCTCGCGGTAGGCAGGGAACAGGTCATCGATCGTCACCAGAACGCGGGACTCTGCCGTACTGCTTGCGCGGGCGCCGTCCGGTCCGACCTGGATGGTGACCTCATGGACTCGCGCCGCCCATTGCCCGAACTGGATCAGGTCAGCCGCGTGCACCAGCAGGCGGCAGGGCCCTCCGTCGAGTGCCGCCGGCCTCAGGACGCGCATCGACAGGCGGTAGCGATCGGTAGCCACCAGACGCACCTCGCCGTCATCGATCTCGATGAGGACGCAACCCAGCACAGGAAGTTCCGCGTCGGAAGCCGCGGCCGGCACCACCTGGCGTACTGCACTGGCCAACTCCACGCCACCGATTCGCGCTTCCGTCATGCTGTCGGCAGTCGAGAAGGAACGTAGAACCACGGCGATGGCCGCCTCGGCCGTCTGCTTCTGGTCCCGCATCCTGTCCAAGTGCCGCTTCAGTACCTCTCGGCCCTCGTGCTCGGGCCCGTCGAGCACCACGGTGACCTCAGCCAGCGGCAGTCCCGCTTCTCTCAGACTGCGCAGGAGAGCGGCACGGGACTCCTGCGCAGGACTGTAGAAGCGGTATCCCGTCGCCCCGTCAACCCACACCGGCCGCAGAACGCGGCAGTCGTCGTAGAAACGCAAGGCGCTCGGAGCGAGACCGACCCGCCGCGCGAAGGCGCTGATGCTCAGTAGTTCCGTGGTGCCGTCCATGGCCCCGATTGTCAACGTTCATCCAACTTGAACGTCAACTCGCGCTTCGGCCGGGTTCCACGCCACCACCTGGCACAGGAGCTCCCCCAGCATCAACCCCCGAAGGACTTCCGGAGCCGACCGCTAAGAGCCGGCCGGGACCTCGATGATGTCGCCCTTCTTGTCCACGGTGTGGGTCCGCCAGTAGATGTCCCACTTGTCGTCCACGTGCTTCGGCACCCTGCCCTCCGGGTAGCGGACGTATCCCTTCGGCGGGTCCTCGCCGTCGGGCTGGCAGGCCGATCCGGTGCCCCCGATCGTCATGACCGGATACTCCCCGTTGCTGCAGGTCGCGTCCTGCACCGAGCAGCCCGTGGTCAACGCCGCCACGGCCGCCGCCGCGAGGGCGAGGGCCACCGCCGCCCTGTTCCGGCCCCGCCCGTCGCGCGTGGAGATCGTCCGGCCGTTCCGACTGGTCCCGTACATGGTCCTGCTCCTTCTGCTCGCTGGTGCCCCCAGCCTGCCCGGCGCAGAAACCATCGATCATGAGTACGAGTACTCACCCCCGGGGCGCCACGTACTTGTCCGTCCGTACGTACGTGGCGCCCCGTCGCGCACCAGGGGTCAGGCGAGCTTCGCGGCCTGGGCCTCGACCACCGCGGCCGGCAGTTCGAAGTCCCCGCCCTCGCTCGCCGCCGCGAGGTTCATCGAGGAGAACGAGGCGAGCGTGGCGCCCTGGCGCAGCACCACCAGCTTCATCCGGTTCTTCTCGCCGTCCTGCTGCACCTCGATGGTCCAGGCGGCGGCCTCCTCGCCGCCCTTGACCTTCTCCTCGGTGATCCCGGCGATCTTCTGCTTCTCGCCGGCCGCGGTGTACTCGAAGCCGCCCGCGCACTCGGTGGCGGCGGTGCGCATCGAGGCGACCGAATCCTGTGCGCCCTTGCCGTCGTACGAACCGAGGGCGAGCTGCGTGGTCGTGATGTCGAAGGCGGCCTTGAACGCCTTCTCCACGTCCGCGTCGTCCTGCTTCTTCAGGTCGGTCTTCTTCGGCTTGCTGACGACCGTGCGCTTGGTGAACGCCGCCGGCTCACCGACCTGGGAGCCCATCAGGGCGTGGACCAGCGGGGTGCAGGCCTCCTTCTCGACCTTGATCTGGTCGACCGGGAGGGTGTCCTTGGCCGCGGTCTTGCTGATCTCGTGGTCCTTGACGTCGCCCTGGGCCAGCGCGACCTTCTCCAGCTCGGCGGCGCTCAGCGCCTTCGCGGCGGGCGCGGCCGCCGCGGACTCCTTGCCCTTGGTGCCCTTGTCCCCGGCGCCCGGGTCGGACGCGGAGTCCGAACCGCCGCACGCGGTGACGAGCAGAGCCAGGGACGCCGCAGTGGCGGCAACAGCGGTACGACGTATGGCGATGGAGCGCATTGTCTGGTCTGATCCGTCTCTATGAGCCGAGTGTTCGATCTTGATCACTCTAGGAGCGGAAAATGACCTGATGACCCGTCAAATCGGGCGCAGGGGGCGATCGTGACGAGCCTGTGATCCTCCTGTGAAGGCGGCCGCGCGATGGGCGCGGCCGCGGGGGAGCTCAGTCGGCCGAGCCGTCCTGCTGCCGGGTCAGCCGGTCGAACGCGTCCAGGTTCCGGGTGGACTCGCCGCGCGAGACGCGCCAGGCGTACTCCTTGCGGATGGCGCTCGCGAACCCCAGCTCCAGCAGGGTGTTGAAGGACCCGTCGGCCGCTTCGAGGACCACGCCGAGCAGCCGGTCCAGCTCCTGCGGGGTGACCACGGAGAGCGGCAGCCTGCCGACGAGGTAGATGTCGCCGAGCCCGTCGATCGCGTAACTGACGCCGAACAGGCGGAGGTTGCGCTCCAGGAGCCAGCGGTGGACGGCCGCGTCGTTCTCGTCGGGGTGGCGGACGACGAAGGCGTTGAGGGAGAGCGAGTGCGTGCCGACGCGCAGCGAGCAGGTGGTGGACAGCTTGCGCGTGCCGGGCAGCTTGACGACGTAGTCGCCGGGCGCGGGGCTCTCCCATTCGAGCCCGGCTTCCTCCAGGGTCGCCTCGACGACCCGCGCGGCCCGCTCCGTCGTCACGGCTCCGCCGGTCAGGTCCTCGGGTACGTCAGCCATGGTGCGAGCGTACGCGACGGCGGTGGCCCTGCATCGCGGCCGTGTACACCTCGGCGGTCGCGGCGGCGGCGGTGTCCCAGCCGAAGCCCCGGGCGTGCGCGGCCGCCGCCGCGCCCATCCGGGTGACCAGCTCCGGCGAGGCGAACCGGGCCAGCTCGCGCGCGTACGCCGCCGGGTCGTGCCCGGGTATCAGGAAGCCGCTCACCCCGTCCCGCACCGCCACCGGAAGACCGCCCACGGCCGCCGCGACGACCGGGGTGCCCGCCGCCTGCGCCTCGATGGCGACCAGGCCGAAGGACTCGCTGTGCGAGGGCATGACCAGCACGGAAGCAGCCCGGAACCAGTCGGCGAGCTGCTCCTGCCCGACCGGCGGCTGGAACCGTACGACGTCGGCGATGCCCAGCAGCGCCGCCAGCTTCTGGAGCCCCTCCGGCTTGGCGAGCCCGCTGCCGCTCGGGCCGCCGACGACCGGCACGACCAGCCGGCCGCGCAGCGCGGGTTCCCGGTCCAGCAGCACCGCCACCGCCCGCAGCAGCACGTCGGGCGCCTTCAGTGGCTGGATCCGGCCGGCGAAGAGCGGGATCAGGGCGTCCTGCGGCAGCCCGAGACGGGCCCGCGCGGCGGCCCGGCCGTCGGCGGGGCGGAAGCGGTCCAGGTTGACGCCGGGGTGGACGACGGCGACGGACGCGGGATCGGCGTCGTAGAAGCGGACGAGCTCGTCGGCCTCCTCGGCGGTGTTGGCGATCAGCCGGTCCGCCGCGTCCACGATCTGGGTCTCGCCGATCACCCGGGCGGGCGGCTCGGGGGTGTCGCCCTCGGCCAGCGCGGCGTTCTTGACCTTCGCCATGGTGTGCATGGCGTGGACGAGCGGGACGCCCCAGCGCTGGGCGGCGAGCCAGCCGACGTGGCCGGAGAGCCAGTAGTGGGAGTGGACCAGGTCGTAGTAGCCGGGGCGCTGGCCGGCCCACGCCTGCATCACGCCGTGCGTGAAGGCGCAGAGCTGGGCGGGCAGCTCCTCCTTGGCCAGGCCCTCGTACGGCCCCGCGTCGACATGGCGGACCAGGACGCCGGGGGCCAGCTCGACCACCGGGGGCAGCCCGCCGGTGGTGGACCGGGTGAAGATCTCGACCTCGACACCGATCGCGGCGAGCCGTCTGGCCAGCTCGACGATGTAGACGTTCATCCCGCCCGCGTCGCCGGTGCCCGGCTGGTGGAGCGGTGAGGTGTGCACGGAGAGCATCGCGATGCGGCGGGGCCTGCGGTGGCCGCCGGGGAACCTGAGGCGCGGCGCCGCGCGGCCACTGCCGCGCCGGGAGACGTACTGACTCACGTCGTCCGGTCCTCCTCATCCAGGGCATGACTGCGGAGGGACCCGAGCCCCGCCAGGGGCTGGAACATCGGAACGCCCTCTTTCATTTCCGCTTTACCAAATCATTACGGTGCAGCAGGCGCACTTCGGGCGCGCGACCAGCGCGCGACCGGCGCGCCATCCGCACCCGCCCCGGCCCGCCCGCCCGAGCCCCCGTCCCGCCGACGCGCCCCGCGGGATCGTTACGCTCGGTGTCATGCGCCCCATCGGCACCGCGACCCGCGGGACCACCAACCCGAACCGGCTCCGCCGCATGGACCGCTGGATCGCCGCCACCCACGGCCCGGCCCTGCGCCGCGCCGACCGCCCCGTCGCCGTCGACCTCGGCTACGGCGCCGCCCCGTGGACCGCCGTCGAACTGCTGCACCGGCTGCGCACCGCCGAGCCGCGCACCGCCGTGGCCGGCATCGAGATCGATCCGGAGCGGGTCGCGGCGGCGAAGCCGTACGAGTGCGAGGGCCTGACCTTTCTGCACGGCGGCTTCGAGATCCCGCTCCCCGAGCGCCCCGAACTCATCCGCGCGGCGAACGTGCTGCGCCAGTACGAGGAGGGCGAGGTGGCCGCGGTCTGGCGGCGGCTGTGTGCCCGTCTGGCGCCGGGCGGGCTGCTGGTGGAGGGCACCTGCGACGAGATCGGACGGCGGCACGTGTGGGTGGCGCTCGGCCCGGAGGGGCCGCGCACCGTGACGTTCGCGGCCCGGCTCGCCTCCCTGGACCGCCCCTCCGACCTGGCGGAACGTCTCCCCAAGGCGTTGATCCACCGCAATGTGCCCGGCGAACCGGTCCACGCCTTCCTGCGGGACTTCGACCGGGCGTGGGCCGCGGCGGCCCCGTACGCCTCACTGGGCGCGCGGCAGCGCTGGATCACGGCGGTGCGCTCGCTGTCGGGCGACTGGCCGCTGGCCGACGGGGTACGGCGGTGGCGGCAGGGCGAGGTGACCGTGGAGTGGGCCGCCCTCCGGCCCAACCCGTAACGTCTGTCGGCCCGTAGCGCCTGCCGGCCCGTAATGCCTGCCGGTTCGCAGCACCTGCCGGCCCGTAACGCCTTTCGGTGAACGCGCCCGCCGGGGGAACGGGATCGGCGCTCCGTTCGTCCAGAGAGAGGGGAGCGGGGAAGCGGGGGCGCCACCGGGGATATACGGCCGTCAGGACAGCTGTCGTGCGCCCCTGTTGCTTTTCGGTACGGCATGGCACGATCTCGACATCGGCGAAAAGTTACTGACGGTAAATCAGATTTATTCGGAGGGGTGTCCCGTGAACCGACGTCACTGTGCCTCAGCCGCGATCACTCTGGTCTGCGCGCTGTCCGTGCTCATCACGCCGGTCCAGGCCCTCGCCGCACCCACGCCGCCGTCCGCCGGTGCCGAGGTGCCGAAGAAGACCCTCGAAGAGGTGCGCGAGGAGATCGACGCCCTCTACCGCAAGGCCGGGGCGGCCACCGACGCGTACAACCTCGCCGAGGAGCGGGCCGACAAGCAGTCCACCGAGATCGTGAAACTGGCCCGCGCCATCGTCGTCGGCCAGGCGAAGATCACCGAACTCAAGGAGCAGGCGGGCGCCCAGGCCCGCGAGCAGTACCGCACCGGAGGGCTGCCGCCCGGCGCGCAGCTGATGCTCAGCGACGACCCGCAGCTCTTCCTGGACGGCGTGAGCCGGGTCCGGGAGGGCCAGCAGGCCGTCCAGGGCGTGCTCGGCGAACTGACCAGGACACAGCAGGACCTGGAGACGTACACCAAGGACGCGAGCATCAACTGGAAGAAGCTCGAAGCCGGCCGGATCAAGCAGGCCAAGGCCAAGAAGCGGATCAACGCCCAGATCGCCGCGGCGAAGAAGCTGGAGTCCCGGCTGAAGAAGGAGGAGCGGGCGCGCCTGCTCAAGCTGGAGGAGGAGGCCGCCTACCAGCAGCAGACGGCCTGGCTCAGCTCCGGCGCCCTGAAGGACATCAACCGCGAGGCGAGCGCCGCCGGCAAGAGGGCGGTGGCGTTCGCGACCGCCCAGATAGGCAAGCCGTACGTGTGGGGCGCCGAGGGCCCCAGGTCGTACGACTGCTCCGGGCTCACGTCCCAGGCCTGGGCGGCGGCAGGCCGGCCGATCCCCCGCACCTCGCAGGAGCAGTGGCGGCTGCTGCCGCGCATCGCCATCAAGGACATGCGCCCCGGCGACCTGATCATCTACCACTCCGACGCCAGCCACGTGGGCATGTACGTCGGAGACGGCGCGATCGTGCACGCCCCCCGTCCGGGGCGCAATGTGACGCTGGCGGGCGCGGGCTCGATGCAGATACTCGGCGTCGTACGCCCGGACAAGTAGGCGGTACGGGGCCGGCCGACGCGCGGGCCCCGGAAGGGCGCCATGTGCCACGTGCCGTGCGCCCGAGCCGACCGTGAGCCGGTTTCATCCGGTTCGTCGGATTTCTCGTGCCTGCCGGTCCGGTCGGCCGCGGGGCCCGGGGTGGCCCGTCCCGTCCGCCGCTCGGGCACCGCCGGTGCCCGGAACGCCCTCCGGTCGTTCCGCGTGACCTTTGTCATGCCCGGGTAGCGGCCCGTTTCCCGGTTCGGCGCGCCGGATCCGTGACCTGACGCGGCTTATGCCGGTGCATATGCCCGAGGCGGGTCCCGGGACGCCATTCCGTTCCCCCGGCATGGACCGCTATCGTCCCCGTCTGGCAGTTCGTCGATCGTCGTTCCGCCGTGCCCTCGGGGGGAGGGAAGGAAAACCGAGCCGATGCCCGTATCCGTACCGCAGCAGGACACCGACACCGCTGCGGAGTCCTCCCACGACGGCGTCCTCACCCTCCTGGTGATCGAGGACGACCCGGCGGGCACCTTCACCGTGCCCGAGCTCCCGGCCGTGGCCGGTACGAGGGTGCGCGTCCGTACCGCCCGCAATCTGACCGAGGCGGGCCGGCTCCTCACCGACGACGTCGACTGCATACTGCTGGACCTCGCCCTGCCCTCCGGCAGCGAGACCCGGGCCGCCAAGGGCCGCGACACGACGGAAGCGGGAACGGAAACGGGGACGGAGTCGGGGCCGGAGGCGGACCACCGGCTCGCCGCCCTTGAGCACGTGGTGCGGATCGCCCCGCGCCACGCCGTCCTCGCCCTGACCGCCGAGAACGACACCGAGCTGGCCGCCGCGGCCGTACGGGTGGGCGCCCAGGACTACCTCTGCCGCGACGAGCTGGACGGGCGGCTGCTCAGCCGCGCCATCCGGTACGCCGTCGAGCGCAAGCGCGCCGATGTCGCCCAGCGCAGGCTCACCGAGTCCACGCTGCGCGCCCAGGAGAACGCCCGCCTCGAACGCGGCCTGCTGCCCACCCCGCTGCTCGACGGCTCCGACCTGCGCTTCGCGGCCCGCTACCGCCCCGGCCGCAGCCGCGCCCTGCTCGGCGGAGACTTCTACGACACCGTCCGCACCCCCGACGGCACCGTCCACGTGATGATCGGCGACGTCTGCGGCCACGGCCCCGACGAGGCGGCCCTCGGCGTGGAACTGCGCATCGCGTGGCGGGCGTTGACCCTGGCCGGACTCTGCGGCGACGAACTGCTCACCACCCTTCAGCAGGTCCTGGAGCACGAGCGGGAGAGCGAGGAGATCTTCGCGACGCTCTGCACCGTCGACATCGCCCCCGACGGCCGCCACGCCGGGCTCTGCCTGGCCGGCCACCCGGCCCCACTGCTCGCCCGGCACGGGCAGGCCGCACAACTCCTCCCGTACGAGGACGGCGGCCCGGCCCTGGGGCTGCTCCCGCACGCCCGCTGGCCCCGCCGCCAGGTGGAGCTGGGCAGCGGCTGGAGTCTGATGCTGTACACGGACGGGCTGATCGAGGGACGGGTCGGGCCGGAAGGGGCCCAGCGGCTGGGCCAGGACGGCATGGTCGAGATGATCAACCGGCAACTGGCGGACGGGCTGACCGGCGAGGACCTCCTGGAGGCCGCGGTCGCCCGGGTCCGGGAGCTGAACGGCGGCGAGCTGACCGACGACGTCGCGGTCCTCCTGCTCGGCCACGACCTGGAGAACGCGCACCGCCCGGCCGCCGTCGCCCCGTGACCGGGACGGTTCGGCGACCGGGCGGGGCCCGATGGCTGCTGCGGCCGCTCGCTCAGCGACCGCCGTTGTAGGGGCCGTACGGGCCGTCGCTGCTGGAACCGCCGCCCCGGCCGCGCCCGCCCGTGACCGCCTGGAGCGCGGGCCGCACGTCCACCAGGAAGACGATGGAGGCGACCAGCCCCGCGAGCTGGAGGAAGAGCATCGGCACGAAGAGGTTCACGGCGACGGTGATGCCGAGGATGATCAGCCAGAACGACTTCTTCTGCTTGTCCGCCGCACGGTAGGCGTCCTCCCGCGCCATCGACGCCATGATCAGCGCGACCACGGCCAGCACCAGCATGAGCAGGTAGAGCAGCCCGACGAATGTGCTGAATCCGGTGAGCAACATGGTGTGTACCGCCTAGTGAGTGGATGAGCGCCTCGACGCCAAGGTACCCGGGACAGCGGTCCGGACACCCGGATGGATTCCCGGACCACCGTCGTCCGCCGCCCGTGGCGGGCGTGCCGAGTGCCTGCCGGCTACTTCTCCTTCGCGCTCGGCGGGGTGGCCTTCTTCGCGGCGGGCTTGCGCGCGGGCGCCTTCCTGGCGGGCGCGGCGGTCTTGGGCACGGCCTTCGCCTCGGGCGCGGGCTTGGCGGCGGGTGCGGGCTTGGCGGCGGGTGTCGGACCGGTCTTCGCGGTGCCCGTCCGGGTGCCGGACTCCTTGCGCGGCTCGACGACGACGGCGATTTCGACGGCCTCCTCGGCCGCCTCGCCCCGCCAGTTCCGTACGGTCCGCTCGCCGCGCTCGGCGACCTTCTCGTACGTCTCCCGGGCCCGCACCGCGTACTCCGCGGCCACACCCAGGCTCCGCAGCGCCAGGTCCTGCGCGTTCTCCCCGAGCTTGCGCAGGTCGCTGTCGAAGGCGCCGATCACCTCGTTGACCTTGGCCTGCACGGTGGCCTGCGCCTCCTTGGCCTGCGTGGTCACCTTCTCCTGCACGACCTTGGGGTCGGTGTTGCGTACGGCCTCGATGCGCTCGGGCGCCTCGGCGCGCAGCTGGTCGAGCAGCGCCGGGACCTTGCGCGCCTGCTCGACGGCGAGATCGGCCGTACCGGCGGCGAAGTAGAGAGGGGTCGGGTCGGTGAGGGTCTTGCGCAGGTCATCGGTGATGGCCATGACTGTGGTCCTCCCGGATCATCGGGCTCGGTGCGAGGGTTCTCAGAAGTTCTGGAGTTCTGGAGTTCTGAAGCTCTGGGGCTATGGAGTTCTGGAATCGGAGGAGTCGGAGGAGTCGAAAGGGCGCGGAGGACGCGTCGGCCGGACCGAACGGCACCCGCGGCACCACCCGGCTACGAGGGCTCGGCAGGCCCCGCGGCCGCTTCGGCACCGGCGTCCGTTCCCGGCTCGTCGTCGGTCCGGGGACCGGACTCGAAACCGTTCTCCCTGCGGAAGGAGTCGTAGATCTGCAGCAGAACGCTCTTCTGCCGCTCGTTTATCGACGGATCGGCGAGGATCACCGCCCGCGTCTCCAGCTCCTCCCGCTCCCGCTCGTCCAGAATCCCGGCCCGTACGTAAAGGGTCTCGGCGGAGATCCGCAGCGCCTTGGCGACCTGCTGCAGCACCTCGGCGCTCGGCTTGCGCAGCCCGCGCTCGATCTGGCTGAGGTAGGGATTGGACACCCCGGCGGCATCGGCGAGCTGCCGCAACGACAGCTGCGCGTTGCGCCGCTGCTCGCGCAGGTACTCCCCGAGATTGCCGACGTTGAGTGATGCCATGCCCCGATGGTGCACCCCTCTTGCTAACTATTGCAAGCAGACGCTTGCAAAAGTGCGCCACACCACTCCCCCGGCCGATGGCGCTGGAGCGCGACAGCCGTCACCTGCCCGCGATGCCTGCCGCCGCCGACACGTGCGACCGAGCTGTGGCGGCCTGAAGTGTCCTGTCGCGGTACGCCTGGCAGACGGTGAGCCGATGGAGCGTGGAACGCGGCAGAGGGGGGCAGCGTCTCAGTGGCATGAGAAGCACTCTGCTCGTGGTGGCGGTCGGCATCGCTGCCGGCATCTGCCTGATCCTGGCGGATCGCGTTCTGTTGTGGGCGGAACGCCGCGGATGGATCTACTACCGCAAGACGAAGGGGCGTACCGCGGCACTGGCGGAGGAGTTCTCTCCGGCGGCGCAAGCGATGAAGCGGGCGATGGAGCAGGAGAGGGTCCGCAAGAACGTCCGGCCCGCCGAGGGCCCGCCGCTCGGCGTGGACCTGGACAGGGGCGTCGCGCGGATCCGTCGCTCACAGCACGGGCGGCAAGAATCCGCCGACCCGGACGAGTTCGAGTGAGAATCCGCCGGCTCGCATGCGACAGGACATGAAGCCGCAGGTCGGAGCCGTGGTGTCCAGGACCCGGCTGTGACAACAACCGTGAGAACCGCCCACTGGTGGCGGCCACGGCCCTTGGCTCGGTGCGCGCGGACCGGCCGACCGGTGTCAGTGGCGCCGCGTACGGTCTGCGCATGATTGATCAGTGGGCAGGGGTGCGGGAACGCGTCGCGGCGCTGGGCGCTCAGCCGGCGAGCGGTGAAGTCTTCGGCGCGCACGGGCACCAGTGGACCTTGGAGGAGCCGCTCACCGACGAGGAACTCGCCGGACTCGAAGGCCAGATAGGCGTGCGGCTGCCGGAGGACTACCGGACCTTTCTCCTCCGTGTCGCCGCGGGCGGTGCGGGACCGGCCTACGGCCTCTTCCCCGTGCGGCGCGTAGAGAGCCGGTGGCGCTGGGAGGGCGACGGAGCGAGTCTGGCCGACCTCTCCACACTCGCGGAGCCGTTCCCGGAACAGGGACCGGACGCCGCGAGCCTCGAAGAGCTCCTTGCCCAACGCCCCGAGGAAGAGGACTTCGACGAGATCGAGGACTTCGACGATGCCTTCGAAGCGTGGGACGAGCAGTGGGGCGCCCTGTTGTTCGCCCCGGAGCGCACCGCCGGCGCCATCGTGATCTCTCATCTGGGCTGTACCATGCGGGAGTGGCTGGTCATCAGCGGCATTCATCGGGGCACGGTCTGGTCGGACGCCCGGGTCGACGACGTCGACCTGGTGCCGTGCCTCGACGCCGACGGGAAGCCGGTCACCTTCACCCGCTGGTACACCGCCTGGCTGGAGCAGGCCGAACGGTCGACGCAGTCTCGGATCGGGTGAGCGTGGGCGCCCCGGCACGTAGGGGCGCGCGCATGCGGGTGGGGGTGGATGCGGTCGACCGGGCCGGGCCGAAGCACCACCACGGGTCCGCGGAGGACGTACCCGACCTGCTCCGCCGATGCCCGACTCTCCACGGGCCCGGATTCGCCTCGCAGCAGTGCACGCACCTGCGCCGAACGATCCGGGCGTGACGGTCGGTGGGTTCTGCCAGGGTGTGCGGCGTGGATGAACTGGTGGAGCGTGTCGACGATCAGGATCGTGTGCTGGGGGTGGCGGTCAGCCGTCAGCGGGCCATCCGGGAGGGCTGGCTGCACCGCGTCGCCGTGACGGTGTGCCGTGATGGGCGTGGCCGGATTCTCGTCCACCGGCGGTCGGAGCAGGTGTCGCGCTTCCCCGGGCTCCATGAGGTCGAGGTCGGTGGCGCCGTGAGTGCCGGCGAGTCCTATGAACAGGCCGCCGCGCGGGAGTTGGCCGAAGAGCTGGGCGTTCGTGCGCTGCCGCGCCTGCTGTTCACGTTCCTCAACCGCGGCGGGTTGAGCCCGCACTGGCTCGGTGTGCACGAAGCCGTGGTGCCGGACGCCATCGTCCCCGATCCCGATGAGGTCGCCTGGCACGGCTGGCTGACGGAGCCTGAGCTGCGGTCGGCCCTGCTGGAGTGCCGCTTCACTCCCGACAGCCACGAAGCCTTCAGCCGGTATCTCGCGTTCCGGAGCGCGCAGTCCCGACCTCTCCCGCCTCTCGGGCCGGGACGCCCGCCGGCGGTCAACGCGCCTTGTGAGAAAGGCTGATCGTGATAGGGAGTACGGATGTTCGGTCGACTCCCGCTCGTTGAGCAGCTCGACGGACTGCGGTCCGTCCTCTCCCGGAACGAGGTCCTGACCGATGTGATGGCCAGGGCGGCGACATTGGAGCTGCCCGGCTGGTACGTGACGGCGGGCTGCCTGTTCCAGACGGTGTGGAACGTGGTCACCGACAGGCCCCCGGCCAGCGGTATCAAGGACTACGACATTTTCTACTTCGACGACACCGACCTGTCCTGGGAGGCGGAGGACGCCGTGATCAAGGCGGGGCAGGAGGTGTTCGCCGGGCTGCCGGCGGAGGTGGAGATCCGTAACGAGGCCCGTGTGCATCTCTGGTACGAGCAGAAATTCGGCGTGGCCTGCCCGCCCCACGATTCCACCGAGGCGGCGATCGACTCGTTCGCCGCGACGACGTGCTGTCTGGGGGTGCGTCCGGACCACGACGGTGGCTGGCGAGTCTATGCGCCCCACGGGCTCTCCGACGTGTTCAACCTCGTGGTCCGGCCCAACCCGGTCCTTGCCCCTCGGGAGGTCTACGAGGCCAAGGCGGAGCGTTGGAGGGACGAGTGGCCGCAGCTCACCGTACTGCCGTGGCCGGACGGACACCCGGATGCGAGTGACCATGCGGCGAGTTCCTCTCCGGCGGGCCGGTTGCCCTGACGGCAGCCGGCAAGGGCTGCGAGATCCATGCGGGCGTCGCGGGTGGGCGCCGAGAGCGCGGTCTGCGTCACGCCGTCACTGGACGAGCGGGGCCGGACGCTTCCGCGCTCCGCTTGGGCCTGCGGCGTTTCCGTCAACCCCGGCACCGGTCGCATCACCATGTTGACCGGCGGCAGCGGGTTCGCGGCCGCCCGCTCCTCCCTGTCGCCGGGCCGTGGCGGGCCTCTGGCCTGCTGTGACGGCTCGGTCCGGCTGCGACGCAACCGTTGGCGGAGTACTTCCTCCTCATCGGCGACTTCTGCCGTAAACGAAGGCCTTCCGGGGCATTTCACCTTCGGTCTCCGCGTGAAGCGGTGACCGAAGTACCACCGGACGCGGGCCTGTTGGAGGCCCCGCGCGGCCGTTCAGTGAAAGGCGGAAGCCGTGAGCATGACCCAGACCGGCACGCTCCAGTTGAGCTCGTCCAGTGCCGTGGCGTTGAAGGGCGGGGACACCTCGACGTTCACCCAGGTCACCTTCCCCTCGCCCTTCCCGCGCGGCTCGACGGTCATCGTCGTTCCGTTCGTACAGACCTTCGCGGGCCCGGACACGCCGGGTCTGCGGATCGCCGACGTCACCGTCACCGGCTTCAAGATCCGTATGAACGAGCTGGCGGGCAGCGGCAAGGCGCTCTCGGACGGAACCCACACCTCCGAGACTGTCGGCTGGATCGCCAGCACCGTCTGAGCGGCCGGGACGACCGGCACTGCCCGTCCTGCCGCCTGCCGCGCCCGGGGCGCGGGAGGCGGCAGGCGTGAGGCCCGTCGCCGCGGCGGCGCGGTCGGTCCGGCCCGCTCGCGGTGGGGTCGGTGGGGCGCGTCCACCGGCTGGGGGTTCTCCATCCGATCGAGTGCGGTGGGCCGCCCTTCCGTTTCGGTGGGTGTGCTCCTGTCCATGATCCGCCTGGCGCCCGGCGGGCGTCCCGGCCGCCCGGACGCGGAAGAAGTCCTGGTCGGCCGGCTCACCAGAAGGAACGGAGCGGTTCATGACTACCGAAGGCGGAGCGCCCCTCGCGTCGGTCACCGACGCGACCCTCGCGGACATCGCGGCCAACGGCATCTGGCGCGGCGCGAGCCTCGACATCAACCCGTCGGTGCTCGCCGTCGCGCGCGCCCTGCTCGCGGCCCTCCAGGGCACGGCCCCGGCCGGGACGCTCCCCGAGGATCTGCGGGAGCTGGTGGCGCGGGTCCTGCGGGAGGCCGGGGTCACCTTCCCGCGGATCGCCGTGACGGACGAGATCGGCCTCTCCGCGATCGCGATCAAGCAGAAGACCTCGGAGCCGCGCCCGGTCGTCATCGTGCCCGCCGGCTGGAACCCGTACGGCTGGATGCCGTTCATGGTCGGCTACCTCTCCCTGGCGGCGCGCGGTTACCACGTGCTGGCGTACACGCCCCGCGGGTTCGGCGAGACGGACGGGCCGTTCACGTCCGACGGGTTCATCGGCGTCGCCGGACCGGACGACTGGGCGGACGGGTCGAAGGTGATCGACCACGCGGAAGAGCTGTTCACGCCGAACAAGGTCGGGTTCATGGGCCTGTCCTACGGCTCCGGCATCAGCCAGCTGGTCGCCGCGCACGACAAGAAGGACCGGGTCGCCGTCGTGGCCGCCCTCAGCACCTGGGGCAACCTCGCCACCAGCCTCTACGACAACGGCACCCGGCACGAGAAGGCCGTGGAGCTGCTGATCGGCTTCACCGGGGCCGAGAAGGGCAAGGAGCACGAGCGGTTCGACGAGGCCACGTGGGCCATCCTCCAGAACTTCCAGAACGGGGAGAAGATGGATGAGGTGGTGGAGTGGGGCACCGAGCGCTCCCCGGAGACCTACGTGGACATCACCAACGGGCGAGCCATCCCGACCTTCTACTCCAACACCTGGCACGAGAGCCTGTTCCCCGCCGGTGAGGCGATCGCGACCTTCGAGAAGCTCACCGTCCCCAAGCACCTGAACCTGTGGATCGGCGACCACGGCGCCCCGGAAGGCGTCGGCATCACCGGCTTCCCGGGCGGAACCCCGTTCTGGAGCTACCTGGCGCCGACGACGGAAACGTACGCCTGGCTCGACCACCACCTGCTCGGGAAGAGCGGCGACGTGCCCGACTGGCCGGTGGTCAACAGCCAGGTGATGTTCACCTACAAGACCAGGCCGACCGGCATCGGCGGCGACCGGATCGTCGAGGCGGCGCGGCGCGAACCTCTCCGCTCCTGGTCCGAGGCCACCACCCGCACCGAGACCTGGTACCTGAGCGGTGCCGAGGGGAACGGCGGGGCCACCCTGTCGGACAAGCCGTCCGCGGGCTGGAGCCGGGAGTTCACCGCCGGGCACGAGACCACCGCGACCGCCATGGACGACATCATGGAGACCGGGCAGAAGGAGTGGTTCGGCAACCCCAAGCCCTACGACCCGGCGGGCTTCGAGCCGGACCGGCTCCTCGTCTGGTCCACGGAGGAGTTGGCGGGCGGACGCCGCGTCCGGGGCGCCGCCGGACTCCGGCTCACCGTCCGCGTCGAGGAGGGCGACGCCGCGACCCTGGTCGCCTATCTCTTCGACGTGGCCCCGGACGGCACTGCCCGGATCATCACCCACGAGCCGCTCACCGTCACGGATCTGGCCCCCGGCACGGACCGGAACGTCGACTGGACGCTCCAGCCCGCCGCCTACGACCTCGCCGACGGCCACCGCCTCGCCCTGGTCGTCAACAGCCGGGACCGGCTCTACGCCTTCACCGGCACGGAGGACTCCACCACCACCATCACCTCCCCGACCGGCCAGGAAGCGGCCCTGGAACTGCCGCTCGGCTGACGGCACCCCGGGCCCGACCGGGTACCGAAGGGCCCTGAATGTCGTGGGGGCCGGCGGGGAGCGGAACAACACCTTGCTCCCGGGCCCGGCCCCCTCCTCTCGCCACGGGAGACCCCCGCGATCCGGTCGGCCGGTCGGCCGCGGCGCGGTCGGCCGACGGCGATCCGGTCAGCCGCGGCGTCCGGCCGCCTTCGCCTCGCCGTGGGCCCGGCCCGCGACGACCGCGCCCACCACCGCGCCGAGCACGTAGACGGTGATGCAGGCCGCGAATCCGCCCGGCAGCCAGCCGAGCAGGCCGAGGTTGTCGTGGTCGATGAGCAGGCGGATCGCTCCCTGCGCCCCGATGGCGAGGAGGACCGCACCGAGCACCTGAAGGATGTCGTACTTCATCGCGATGCCTTCCAGATCTTCAGAACGTCGCCGCCACACGAGAACGCCATGCCAGAGGGGTTTCGAGGCCGCCGACGAGGCCGTTGCAATGCACTTGCATTGTAATAGGATGGAGGCCTCGTTCGCAATGCGTTCGCATGGTGAACGGAGGAGAGGGAGGGACGGAGGCGCCGTGCCGAAGATCGTGGATCACGAACAGCGCAGGAAGCGCCTGATCGAGGCCGTCTGGGCGCTGGCGGTCCGGGGCGGCATCGAGCAGGTGACGCTCCGCAAGGTGGCCGAGGAGGCGGGCGTCTCCATGGGGCAGGTGCAGCACTACTACGCGTCGATGCAGGCCCTGATCCGCGACGCGCTCGAACGGGCCGTCCAGGCCGTGAACGCGAACATCGAGCACGCGGTCGCGGCGGCGGACGCGACGAGCCCGGAAGCCGTGCTCCGGGCCTGCCTCCACGCCCTGATCGGCCCCGACGAGGAGAGCACACGGCTCATGCGGTTCTCCCTGGCGGTGGCGGGCCGGGCCGTCTCCGATCCGACGATGGCCAGGGTCCTGGCTCCGGGCGACGACGCGCTGCTCTCCTTCACGGCCGGGCTCATCACCGCGGCCCGGCAGGAGCGGGGCCGCGAGCCCCACGGGGACGAGCGGACGGACGCCGACATCTGCTGGTCGCTCGCGACCGGTCTCGGCGTGGACGTCGCTCTCGGGTACCGCTCGCCCGATGCCGCCGGGCGCGTCCTCGGCCACCACATCGACCGGCTCCTGGAATCGCGGTAGCGCGCTTCGACGGCCGGCGCGGCGACGCCTTCCCGGTCGCCGCCCCCGGTCGGGGGCCGCAGCCGCCGCGCGGGTCCGCGAGCGGGAACGGGGCGGGGTCAGTCCCCGGTGGCCGCCCGCCGCAGCTGGGCGGCGGTTCCCTGCCGGTCGATCTGGATCCAGTACTCGACGATGAGCCCGTCCTCGACGCGGTAGACCGCACTGGTCATCGTCGTGATCCGCGCGCCGGTCGGAGCATGGCCGCCCACCGGGCCGACATGGCGCCCGTCCTGCGTCCACCGGGCGTAGACCCGGTCCCCCTCGGCGATGAGCTCGTCCACGGTCAGCGTGAAGGGACCGTACGCGTCGAGCATCTCCTGGACGTGCTCGGTGTACTGCCGCGGCGTCCGCTCCACGACCTCCGGCGCCTCGGAGGCGACCTGGTGGGCCCGGACCAGGTCGGCCATGAAGTGCCCGGCCCGCTCGGGGTGCAGCCCCGAGCGCACCTGGAGGAGGAACTGGCGGACGGTGTCCTTGGCATTGTTCATGGGACAAGTCTGGCATCCCGCTCGGACAGCCCCCGTTCCGCATATTCCGGGCTTCCGAACTTGCCCTGGAGATCGTTCCGTTGGAGGCTGAGGCATGCGTAATCCGCCGACCTTCGTCCTTGTCCACGGAGCCTTCGCGAACTCGTTCTCGTTCGCGCCCCTCCAGGCCGAACTCGCCCTGCTCGGGCACCGTTCGGCCGCCGTCGACCTTCCGGGGCACGGATTCGGGGCGACCTTCCCCGTGGCCTACCAGGCACCCCAGGACCTCGACGCGCTCGCCTCGGAACCGGGGAGCATCAAGGGGGTCACCCTCGCCGACAACGTCGCCCGCGTGATCGAGACCCTCGAACGGGCCCGACGGAACGGGCCCACCGTCCTCGTCTCCCACAGCAGGGGCGGCATCACGGCCACCGCCGTCGCCAACGCCCGGCCCGACCTGGTCGACCGGATCGTCTACGTCGCCTCCTGGTGCCCCGTCGAACTGGACGTGGCGGGCTACTACACCCAGCCGGAGATGGCGAGCGTCGACCCGGCGGCCTTCCTCCCCACGATCGTCGGGAACCCGGCCGAACTCGGCCTGCTCCGGACCAACTTCCGCACCGCCGACCCGGCGGCGCTCGCCGCGTTCAAGCGGGCCTTCGCCGCCGATCTGACCGATGACGAGTTCCGGACGCTGCTGAACACCTTCCAGCCCGACGAGAACCTCGACGCCGGTACGCCCGACGACCGGGCCCGGGCCGAGACCTGGGGCCGGATCCCCCGGACCTATGTGCGGCTGGCCGCCGACACCAGCGTTCCGCCCGCCGTCCAGGACCGCATGATCCGCGAGGCCGACGCGCTCACCCCCGACAACCCCTTCGACGTGCGGACGCTCGAAGGGAGCCACCTGCGCTGGCTCGTCCACCCGAAGCCCGCCGCCGAACTGCTCGCGGACCTCGCGGACTCCCCGGGTCCCACCGCGCGCTGACCGGTACGGGGTGCGGGGCGACCGGCGCGGCTCACGGGGCGGACGGTCCGGCGGTCTCCCAGACGAATCCGTCCGGGTCGGTGAACGGGGCGCCGGTGGAGCCGCCGAGGGCGATGCGGTGCGAGCCGGTGCCCTCGGCGGGGACGCCCAGGTCCTTGGCCAGGCCGCCGCGCTTGTACAGGGCCAGCTTGACGGGGTCGGAGTCCTCGGCGGCGAACTCCGCGTACTTGCCGCCGAAGCTCTTGGCCACCGTCAGGCCCAGGCCGGCGTAGAACCGGCGGCTCGCCCTGACGTCCTCGACGCCGAGCAGGAGGACGAGCTCGTCGATCCGGCGGGTGGCCGGGCCGGTGTCCTTCTTCGCCGAGGTCGCGATCTTCCAGATCGTGCCGTCCGGGGCGCGCACGACGCCGCCGTACCCCCACATCGACTTCGTGGCGGGCTTCAGCACCGTGGCCCCCGCGTCCACCGCGTCGGCCACGAAGCCGTCGACGGTGGCCGGACCGGACACCGTGAGGGCCAGGGTGAAGCCCCGGAACCCGGTGGAATCCGCACCGGACGCACCGGACGCCCGCAGCCGGATCCGCGGCTCCACGCCGAAGGCGGTGTAGAAGCGGCGGGCGGCCTCGGGGTCGGCCACCTCAAGGGTGACGGAGGCGACGGAGGTGACGGGCGCGGGGGAAGTGGTGGTTGCCATGGATCCCACGTTAGGGACGGCCGGGTGGCGGGGGCTTCTCGATTCCTGATCGGTTCTCCCTCCGGCCGGTCCCGGATGCCGAACCCCCGCCGAACCCCCACCGGACCCCGCCCGTGGCCTGCCAGGATGGCCGTATGGCGGAAACAAGGAAGTCGGCCGTGGGGGACATGGCGGTGCGCCGCCTCGATCTGGGGTACTTCGTCCGGCCCGCCCAGGAGGTCGGCGGCCCGCAGCCCAGGGTCGAGCCCGTCCTCGCCTACCTGGTGCGCCACGAGCGCGGACTGCTCCTCTTCGACACCGGAATCGGCGACGCGGCCCCCGGGACCGAGGCGCACTACCGGCCCCGGCGGCGGCCCCTGCGGGACGCGCTCGCGGCGGCCGGGGCCGACCCGGCGGACATCTCCGTGGTCGTCAACTGCCACCTGCACTTCGACCACTGCGGCGGCAACCCCCTGCTGGCCGGCCGCACCGTCCTGGTCCAGGACGTCGAGCTGGCCGCCGCCCGCCGGGGCGGCCACACCTTCGAGGAACTGGTCGACTTCCCCGGCGCGCGGTACGAGGAGCTCTCCGGCGAGGCGGAGGTCTGGCCCGGGGTCCACATCGTCCCGACGCCCGGACACACCGAGGGGCATCAGTCGCTGGTCCTGCGCCGGAGCGACGGCACCGTGGTCCTCGCCGGTCAGGCGCACGACTTCGCCTCCGAGTTCGCCTCCGGGCAACTGGCCCGCCGGGCCGCCCTCCAGGACGTGTCCCCGCCGCTCCCCCCGTACCCGCCCTGGCTGGACCGGCTCGCCGACTTCGACCCGCGGCGGGTGCTGTTCGCCCACGACTGCTCGGTCTGGGAACCCGCGGAAGGGCCGCCCGGCGACACCCCGTACGAGGTGTCGCCGGCGTGGACGTGAGACCGCTGGTTGACCTTGCCCCTGGGGGAGCCCGCAGCATCGGTGGGGCCGGGCGCCGCGCCCGGCGCGAGGAGGGACCGGCATGGGCCTGTTGACCATCGGGGCGTTCGCGAGGGCGTCCCGGCTGTCGCCGAAGGCCCTGCGGCTCTACGACGAGCTCGGGCTGCTGACCCCCGCCCGGGTCGACCCCGTGACCGGCTACCGCCACTACGCACCCGAGCAGCTGGAACGGGCCCGGCTGGTGGCCTGGTTGCGGCGGATCGGGATGCCGCTGGCCCGGATCCAGCGGGTCTGCGCGCTGGAGCCGGAACCGGCCGCCCAGGAGATCCGCTCGTTCTGGGCCGGTGTCGAGGCCGACACCGCCGCACGGCGCGATCTGGCCGCCTTCCTCGTCGACCATCTGGCACGGAAGGACCCCGCCATGACCGCGACCACCGCACCGCTGGAGATCCGTTACGCCGCCCTCTCCGACACCGGGCTCGTCCGCGAGCACAACCAGGACACCGCGTACGCCGGTTCCGGGCTCCTCGCCGTCGCCGACGGCTTCGGCGGTACGGGAGCCCCCGCGAGCGCCGCCGCCGTCGACGCGCTCAGGCGGCTCGAAACCGGCGGCGTCCCGGCCGGCGGCCTGCTCGACGCCCTCCAGGACGCGGTCGAACAGGCCGCGCGAGCCGTGCGGGACGTCACCGGAACCGGTACGGACACGGACACGGAGACGGATGCCGCCTCAGGGGCCGGGGCCGAAGCCGATCCCTGGGCCGGGGCCGGGACCACGCTCACCGCGATGCTCTGGACCGGATCGCAGCTCGCCCTCGTCCACATCGGCGATTCCCGCGCCTACCTCCTGCGCGACGACGAGCTGTTCCGGATCACCGACGACCACACCCTGGTGCAGTCCCTCGTCGACGAGGGACGCCTCACTCCGGAGGAGGCCGCCTCCTCCCCGCAGCGCTCGCTGCTCCGGCGCGCCCTGGGCCGGGGCGCCGACGGCACCCCCGATCTGCGCCTCCAGGACGCCCGCCCCGGCGACCGGTACCTGCTCTGCTCGGACGGCCTGTCCACCGTCGTACCGTCCGACGCGATCCACCGGCTCCTCGCCGGTACGCCGGAGCCGGAACGGGCCGTCCGCGCACTCGTCGGCCTCGCCAACGAATCCGGCGGGCCCGACAACGTCAGCTGCGTGGTCGCCGACGTCGTGGGCTGACCGGCCCGCACCACGGAACCGCACCGGCCCCCACGCAACCGGAGGCGACGATTCGGCCCGGGTGAGCGATGCTGCACCCCATGATCGCCTCGCAGAACGACCCGAACCCCTCCCCTGAACCCGACCCCGTACCCGCGCCCCCGGCCGGCCCCGGCGTCTTCGCGCTGGGCGGCACCGTCACCGTCCCCCGGCTCGGCTTCGGCGCCATGCAGCTGCCGGGGCGGTGGAGCGGCCCGGCGGGCGACACCGAGAGGGCCCTGGCCGTGACCCGGCGCGCGGTGGAGCTCGGGGTGCGGTACATCGACACCGCCGCCTTCTACTTCTCCCCCACCCACCGGGCCAACGACCTGCTGCGCGAGGCGCTCTTCCCGTACGCCCCCGACCTCGTCATCGCCACCAAGGTCGGCCCGCTGCGGGACGAGACCGGCGAGATGTACGCCGAGGCCCGCCCCGACCAGCTCCGCGCGGAGGTCGAACGGAACCTGGAGGACCTCCGGGTCGACACCCTCGACCTGGTCCATCTGCGGGTGGGCCGGCTGGGCTCGGGGCTCGACGACCCGCTCGGCGAGCGGTTCGAGGTGCTGGCCGCCCTGCGCGAGGAGGGGCTGATCCGGCAGCTCGGCGTCAGCAATGTGACGGCCAACCAGCTCGCCGAGGCCCGGTCCATCGCCCCGGTCGTCGCCGTGCAGAACCGGTTCGGCGTGCTCGACCAGTCCGATCCCGGGCTCGTCGACCTCTGCGCGGACGCCGGTATCGCGTACATGCCGTTCTTCGCGCTCGGCGGCGGGCACACCCCGCTCGACAGCGAGGGGGTACGGACGGTGGCCGCCCGGCACGGCGCCACGGAGCACCAGGTCGCCCTCGCCTGGGGCCTCGCCCGCTCCCCCTCGATCGTCCAGATCCCCGGCACCGCCTCGCTCGCGCACCTGGAGCAGAACATGGCCGCCGGGCGGCTGGCCCTCGACGCGGAGGACCTGGCCCTGCTCGGCCACCGCGGCTGAATCACGGCAGCACCGCACGGCCGGGGCTCCGGGCCCGCGCCCGGAGCCCCGGCCGTGAAAGGCCCTGAGGGCTGTCCGGTAATCCCTGGCGGGCGTGCGACGACAGTCACGGCACCTCGCCGCGTTGTCGGAACGCCCGAATACATCCAGTATTCGGGCGTCCCTCCGCCTTGCGATGCACCGCGTCTGACGCCGCACACCGATCCACCAGGGATTGCCGGACAGCCCTTAGGATCCGCCCATGGCTATCGACCCCGGATACACCTGCTCCCGCTGCGGCGAACACCACGCGGAACTCCCGATGGGGTACTCGACCATGGCGCCCGACGTCTGGGACGCGAGCCTGGAGAGCGACCCCGACAGCATGCTCTCCTCCGACCAGTGCATCGTCAGACACGAGCACTACTTCATCAAGGGCCTGATCGAGATACCCGTCTCCGGCAGCCCGGAGCCGTTCTCCTGGGGCGTGTGGATCTCGCTCAGCCGGGAGAACTTCGGCCGCGCCCTCGACCGGTGGCAGACCCCCGGCCGCGAGTCGGAGCCGCCGTACTTCGGCTGGCTGAGCACCGAACTGGGGCTGTACTCGCCCCGCACCACCAACCTCAAGACCAACGCCCACACCCGCGCGATCGGTCTGCGCCCCCGCATCGAGCTGGAGCCCACCGACCACCCGCTCGCCGTGGAGCAGCGCACCGGCATCACCCTCGACCGGGTCCGGGAGATCGCCGAGGCCGTACTCCACGGCGACGACGGCACGACCGGCGCGACCGGCTGAGCCGAGGCGCGGGGCGACCGGCCGGGGGCGCGGTCGCCCTCGTCACTCCCCCAGACCGTCCCGCAGCTGCGCGAAGGCCAGTGCGGCCGCCTCGACCGCCTCCCCGTACACCCGGTCCGCCCGCTCCCCCGCGTCCATCCGCCGCCAGTTCTCCAGGGCCAGCACGTTCAGGACGGCGACGATCTGGGCGGCCGCCAGCCGGTCCCGCATCCGGCCGCCCAGCGCGGCGGCGAGCGCCGCCTCCGAACGGCTCCGGTAGGCGGACATCCCGGCCGCCAGCGACGGCGCCGCGTACAGCATCCGCTGGTACGCCAGCACCTCCGGCACGTCGCAGAGCCCGGTCACCGGGTCGCGCCGGTCCAGGCCGTCCAGGAAGTTGCGGTGCAGGGCGTCGAGCGGGGACTCGGCGCCGGAGCGCCCGGCGACCACCCGGGCCGACTCGTCCTCGTGGTCGGCGAACCGGTGCAGGGCCAGGTCCTCCTTGGCGGGGAAGTACCGGAAGAGCGTCGGCTTGGAGATGCCCGCCGCGGCCGCCACCTCCGCCACCGAGACCTGGTCGAAGCCCCGCTCCAGGAAGAGCGCGATCGCGGCGTCGGAGACCGCCTGGTACGTCAGCCGCTTCTTCCGCTCCCGCAGCCCCAGCCGCTCGTCCCCGGACCGCCCGGCACCCGCGCCCCCGTCCACGTCACCGCCCCTGCTCCCGTCCACGTCCATGGCCCCGAAGCGTACGCGGGACGGTCCCCGGCCGGTCAGAACATGTCCGGGCACCAGGCACGCCGGGCCGCCCGGAACATCCCCTCGGCGACCGCCACCGCGCCCTGCCGCCGCTCCTCGATCCGCCCCAGCGCGGCCAGCCGGACCGGGGACTCGTCGCCGAGGTAGAGGGTGCCCAGCTCCCGTACGTCCAGCGCGAGGTCGGCGTCGTCCGTGGTGGGCGTGCAGGCCGCGGCGCCGGAGGCGGTGGCTTCGAGGCGGTAGCGCCCGCCGGCCAGGCCCGCCGCGTCGTGGATGTCGAGGACGAGCGTGCCGGGCACCGCGTAGCTGCGGGCCTCCAGGGCGGCGACGACGTCCAGCACCCGCACCCACAGGTAGTCGGCCTGGGTCACCACCCGGGCCGCGCGCGGGTCCGGCAGGAGGAGCGGCACCAGGTCGTCGGGGGCCCGGTTGCCGGTACGGACCTTGGTGACCCAGTCGACCGAGCAGAGGTAGTGCCACAGCGCGCGCTCGGCGGCCGGCGTGGTGGCGATCAGGCTCGACACCGTGGCGGTGTTCAGCGGCTGCTTGGCCTCGCTCCAGACGGAGTCGGCGCGGTAGACGAGCAGGCCGTCGGGCTCGCCGTCCGCGTCGCTGTGGAGCACGTAGAAGGGCTCCCTCCAGGGGAAGGGACCGGCCACGTTCTCGCCGGTGTTCAGCTCCCACCAGCGGGCGTCCCGGTCGATCACCCCGTGCTGCCGGGCGCGCAGCCGGTCGTGGACCGCCGGGCCGAGCTTGCGGACGGTCGCGCCGTCGACCAGGTCGATCCGGCCGTCCCCGGGCCCGGTGGGGACCGGCCGGTGCGGGTCGAGGCCGCTCCTCGGCACGTCGATCTCCCAGTCGGTCGTCCAGACCGCCGGGCCGAAGCCGAACCGCCCGTAGATCGGGTACTCGGCGGCGACCAGTGTGGCGACCACCTCGCCGCGCTCCTTGGCGTCGGCCAGGTCCGCGTCCATCATCCGGTGGAGCAGGCCGCGCCGCCGGTGGGTGGGCGAGACCGTGACGTTGGAGATCGCGTCGGCCCGCACCACCCCGCCGCCGACGACCGTCAGCTCCTGTGCGAAGGAGCGGTACGTGGCCACGCACCGCCCGCCGTCGAACGCCCCCCGCGTGCGGTCGAGGTCGGTGTACGGAAACCGTTTCCGGGCCTCCTCCGCCGCCTCCTCGGCCGTGGTCGGACGCAGGAACCCGGCGTGCTTGGCGCGGGTCCAGTCGGGGAGTTCGGCAGCGGTGATGGTACGGACGTCGAGGGCCATACGCGCCACGCTAGGTGCCCCGGCCCGCACTGTCGCCCCGTTTTCCCCCCGGCCACCGGAATCGACCGAAAGCCGCTGGTCAGCAGCGGGACGGCGGCCGGCCGGCGACGGGTCAGAAGGCCGCCCGGACCTCGCCGACCTCCCGGTCCCCGCCCATCAGCGGGGCGCGGCCGATCCGCTCGACCACCGGCGCGTCGACGCCGAGGAGCCGCAGCGCGCGGGCCAGCACCGGGCCCAGCACCCGGATCGCCCCGTCGTCCACCTTGAAGGCCAGCGCCCGGCCGTCCGCCAGCGCCACCGCCTGCACCGCCTCGGCCCCCATCTTGGAGAGCGTGCCCGGCACCTCCCGCATCAGCCAGGTGTCGGGGCGGCGTGTCCCGGCCACGTACTCGGGGTGGGCGCGCATCGCGTCGCCGACCCGGCGCTCCGGCGTCCCGGGCTCCGCGAGCACGAAGGTGCGGAAGGCCCGCGCCAGGCCCACCAGGCTGATCGCCATCAGCGGCGCCCCGCACCCGTCCGTGCCGACCGCCGTGACCGGCTCCCCGGCCGCCGCCTCGACGCCCCGGTGGACCAGCTGCTGGAGGGGGTGGGCCGGGTCGAGGTAGCCCGCCCGGTCCCAGCCGTTGAGCGCGCAGGCCGCGAGCATCGCCGCGTGCTTGCCGGAGCAGTTCATGGTGATCGGCGCGCGGACGTGGCCCGCGGCGAGGTACGCCTCCGCCTCCACCGGGTCCAGCGGCAGGTCCGGCGGGGTCTGGAGGTCGTCGGGCGTCAGTCCGTGCTCGGCGAGCATCGTGCGGACGAGCTCCAGGTGGAAGGGTTCGCCGGAGTGGCTCGCGGCGGCCAGAGCCAGCCGCTCCCCGGACAGGTCGAGCCCGGCCCGCAGCACGGCCGCGGCCTGCATCGGCTTGTTGGCGGACCGGGGGAAGACCGGTGCCGTCGGGTCGCCCAGCGACCACTCCACGCTCCCGTCGGCGGCCAGGACGACCAGGGAGCCCCGGTGGTGGCCCTCCACGAAGCCGGACCGTACGACCTCGGCCAGGACGGGGAGCTCCGGGGACACGGGGGATATGGCGGCGGGGGCGGCGCTGGAGGACATGGATGGACCTTCCGGGGACTGGCGTACCCGCCCCCGGAAGGATCGCTTCAGGCGAGCAGGTCGTCTACTTGGGCTTCCCCGTCACGGTACCTGCGGGCGATCTCCGCGCTGCAATCGTCGGCGGTGCGCTGGAGGTGGTGGCGGCGGCGGGAGACCTGCTGCTCGTAGCGGACCAGGCGCCCCATCGCGGTGTGCAGCTCCTCGTCCGTACGGGCGTCGAGGTCGGAGAGCTCGACCTCGGCGAGCGTCTCGGCGGCCAGCCGGCGGTACTCGTCGCTGCGCGGCGTGGTGAGCGTGACGTGCCGGGCGGAGGAGCGGTGCCGGGACGGGGTGTCGGCGAGGATCTCCGAGAGCCGGTCGACCACCGGCACCTCCGGGTCCAGCCGCCGGGCCAGCTCGGCGCGGAGGATGTCGATCCGGCCCTGGACGAGCCGGCGGACGTAGCTGAGGTCGGCCTCGTCGCGCTGCGAGTCGCGGCGGAGCGTACGCAGTTCCGGCAGCCGCAACGCGCCCAGGGGCGGGGCGGTGTCCAGGTGCGGGGAGCCCGGTTCGGCGAGCGCGTCCCCGGAATCGTGGCCGGTACGCTGCACGGGTGGGCGCATGGTGCTGGTGCTGGCACCGGCGCCGGTGGGCGTGACCGGCACGGCGCCGGGGGACTGCCCGGTTCCATAGGTACTCATGCTTGTGTCCATCCCCTCGACCGGTGCGTCGGCGCACCGCCTTCGAGCATGGTGCCACTTGGCCGGGTCCCATGTGGATGCTCTGTACCCATTCAGCCCAAGATAGGTTGGTCTGTATGCGTGCAGTGGTACAGAGGGTGGACGGCGCGAGCGTCACGGTCGCCGACGGTACGGACGGGGTGGACGGCCCCCGGGTGGTCGGCGAGATCGTCGGCGAGGGGCTGTGTGTGCTGGTGGGGGTCACCCACGAGGACACCCCGGAGAAGGCGGCCCAGCTCGCCCGGAAGCTCTGGTCGCTCCGGGTCCTGGAGGGCGAGAAGTCCTGCTCCGATGTGAATGCACCGCTTCTGGTGATTTCTCAGTTCACCCTCTACGGGGACGCCCGCAAGGGCCGCAGGCCCACCTGGAACGCGGCGGCGCCCGGCGAGGTCGCCGAGCCGCTCGTGGACGAGGTGGTGAAGCAGCTGCGGGCGCTGGGCGCGCGGGTGGAGACGGGCCGGTTCGGGGCGAGCATGCGGGTCTCGCTCACCAACAACGGCCCGTTCACCGTCCTCGTGGAGATCTGACCGGGGCCGGGCCCTGGTCCGGGTCGGCCTGTCGGCCTACGGCTCGACGACCGTTTCCTGGGCGGCGGCGGTGTCCCCGGCGAGCAGCGGGGCGTCCACCGCGACGTTCCGCTTGACCAGGGCCAGCGCGATCGGCCCCAGCTCGTGGTGGCGGGCGGACGTGGTGACGAAGCCGAGCTGGCGCCCCTCCGCCCCGTCCGCCGCGAGCCGTACCGGGGTGCCGTGTCCGGGCAGCACGACCTCGCTGCCGTCGAGGTGCAGGAAGACCAGCCGACGCGGCGGCTTGCCCAGGTTCTGCACCCGGGCCACCGTCTCCTGGCCCCGGTAGCAGCCCTTCTGGAGGTGGACGGCGGTGCCGATCCAGCCCAGCTCGTGCGGGATGGTGCGGTGGTCGGTCTCGAAGCCGAGCCGGGGCCGGTGCGCCTCCACGCGCAGCGCCTCGTACGCCAGGACACCGGCCACGGGGCCGTTCTCCGCCGCGTACGCCGCCAGGTCGGCACGGGGCAGGAAGAGGTCGCGGCCGTACGCCGTCTCCCGTACCGGCACGCCGTCCGGGGCCTTCGCGATGGATCCGGCCGGCAGGTGCACCACGGCGAAGTCCTCGGTGCGGTCGGCGACTTCGACCCGGTAGAAGAACTTCATCGACTCCAGGTAGGCGACCAGCTCGCCCTGGGTGCCCGGCTCGGCGTGCATCCACACGGTCTCGCCGTCGTCGACCAGGTAGAGGGCGTGCTCGATGTGCCCGTTGGCGCTGAGGATCAGGGCCTCGGTGGCCTGGCCGGGGGCGAGTTCGCTGACGTGCTGGGTGAGCAGCAGATGCAGCCAGGACAGCCGGTCGCCGCCGCTGACGGTGACGACGGCGCGGTGCGACAGATCGACCAGGCCGGAACCGTCGGCGAGCGCGCGCTGCTCGCGGAACAGGTCGCCGTAGTGGGCGGCGACGCCTTCGTCGCGGCCTTCGGCGGGGACGGCGCCGGGCAGGGACAGCAGGGGGCTCTTCATGCGACCAGCGTACGACGCGGTGCGCCGGGGCCCGCCGGGGTCCTCCGGACCGTCACGGACGCCGGGACGCGGGGTCCTGCGCCGCCCCGGCCGGCTCGCCCGTCCCGCCCTGCTTCGCCGCGCATCCGGCGCAGCGGCCGAAGATCGCGAAGTGCTTCATGTCGGTCTCGAACCCGAAGTCGGCGCGGAGCCGGGCGGTGAAGTCGGCGACCACGCCGAGATCCGCCTCGATGACGTCCGAGCAGTCCCGGCAGACCAGGTGGATGTGGTGGTGCCGGTCGGCCAGGTGGTAGGTGGGCGCCCCGTGCCCGAGATGGGCGTGGCTGACCAGCCCCAGCTCCTCCAGGAGCTCAAGGGTCCGGTAGACGGTGGAGATGTTCACCCCGGAGGCGGTCCTGCGCACCTCGGAGAGGATGTCGTCGGGGGTCGCGTGTTCCAGTGCGTCGACGGCTTCCAGGACCAGCTGGCGCTGCGGCGTCAGCCGATAGCCGCGCTGCCGGAGATCGGTCTTCCAGTCGGTGCTCACCACAGGCCCAGTGTAGGACCGGACGGGCACCCGTCCGCCGTGGTTGCGCGGAGAATCCGTACGGCCGTACGGATTCTCGCGGCCCGTACGGCCCCGGGCGCCCCCTGCGGGCTACTTGAAGAAGGCGATGCCGTCGTCCGGCAGGTCGCCGAGGTTCTTCGCCATCGCCTCGACCTCTTCGGGGGTGACGACCTTCTTCAGGTGCGCCGACATGTACGGGCGGAGCTCCACCTCGGGGGTGGCCTTCTCGCCGACCCACATCAGGTCGCTCTTCACGTAGCCGTACAGCCGCTTGCCACCGCTGTACGGGCCGGAGGCGGCGGTGCGCGCCACCGCGTCGGTGACCAGGTCGATCTGCGGCTTCTTGTCGGCCAGCTCGCCGTACCAGATCTCGATGACGCCCTGGTCGCGGACCATGACGACCTCGACCTTGCGGTCCTTGTCGATGCGCCAGTAGCCGGACTCGGTCTCCAGCGGCCTGACCTTGTTGCCCTCGGAGTCGAGCACCCAGCTGCGCGAGACGTACTCCAGGAAGTCCCGGCCGTCGTGGCTGAAGGTGACTTCCTGGCCGAAGTTGCACTGCTCGGCGCCGGGGAAGTCGGAGACGCCCGCGCCCGCCCAGTTGCCGAGGAGGAAGGCCAGCGGGACGAGGTCCGGGTGCAGGTCGGACGGGATCTCGATCATGAACGGCTCAGGCGATCTGTGAGGTGGGGGCGAGGGTGGGTGCGACATCGGACGTGACACGTCGGGTACGAGGTGTCACGTCGCCGCGAGGGGTACCCGTGGTGGCCGGGTGTGCCCGGAGGGTCAGCGCTGACCCTGGTACAGCTTCTTCACGCTCAGGCCGACGAAGGCGAGAACGCCGACGCAGACCAGGACCAGCAGGGCGGAGAAGAATGCCTCAAGCACGGGAACTCCTTGCAACGAGCGTTATGGCAGCAGTACGGGCCGGGCCCCAGCCTAATGGGTTGGGGCCCGGCCCGCCGGTCCGGGGCCGCTGCCCGGGGGACGGGCCCGGACGGCGGCCGGGACCGGTCAGCCCAGCAGCTGGGCCTGGAGGATCATCGTCTGGTGGAACGGGACGGCCGGGGTGGCCTCCTTGCCGGTGCCCTCGCGGGACTGGACGACGAGGGCGAGGGTGTCCCCGCCGACCAGGTACCCGTGGCGGACCCGCGCCTCGCCGTACGGCTTCTCCTCGTCGAACACGTAGGGCGCGACGCCCTCCACCTTTCCGCCGCCGTTCCACTCCTCGTCGAGGACCGAGTCGGACACCCCGGTCAGCGGCGTCTCCACCCCGCTCTCGGTGATCAGGTCCAGGAAGCTCTGGGCGAAGGCCGTCGAGTTGAACCGGACGAGGTAGATCCGGGTCGACGTGCCGTCCGGCATGGTCCAGCCGCGGGCGACGGCGTGACGCGGCGCCGCGTCCCTGAGAGCCGCCCCGAGCTTGGAGCGCCCCTTCTTCTCGTACGCGGAGAGGTACGTGTCCGTGCTCACCCAGCCGCCGTCGAGTTTCTTGTCGACGGTTGCTCCGGCCGGGGCGGGCAGCAGCAGGCGCCGCAGGTCGGCGTGGTGGACCTCGCCGGTGTTGCCCTCGCTGTACGGGCGGGGCGCGCCGTCCGGGAGCGCGGGCAGGCTCAGCTCGGGGTAGTCCCAGCGGCCGTCGCTCTCGGTGGCCAGACCGGGTACGTCGGTGCGGTCCATCGAGGCGATGCCGTACGCCGTACCGACGCCGAGCCCGACGAAGACCGCGGCGACGACGGTGTACCGGGCGACGGCCCGCAGGATCCGCCGGGGCGGCTTCGGCGCCGCTGGCGGGTCCTGCGGGCCGACGGCCTCGGCGGGGGCGGCCGGCTCGGCGGACACGGCGGGGACGGCCGGCCCGGTGGGCTCGGTGGCCGGGTCCGGTACGGGGTCGGCGGGTGTGCGGGTCGGCTGCTCGGTCATACGTACTCCCCCGGGGACGTGAGGTGGTTGAGCTGGTCCTTCAGGAGGTCGGCGACGGCCGTCCGGTCGAACGGCTTGGTCCCGGACGCCCTGAGGGTGATGCTCATCTCGCCCTCGTACGCGAAGCAGTCCATCGACGCGAGGTCCTTCCCGCTGCCCTTGCGGGGGGTGAAGCACGTGGCCTTCTTGGTGTGCTCCTTGATCTTCGGCCCCTCGCGGAAGAGGTCGAGGGCCCCCATGAGGCCCGTCCGGAAGCCGTAGAGGTCCCGGACCGCCTTCCGGTTCTTCACCCGCGTGATCTCGGTGCTGACCATCAGGGTGTTGCCCTCGTCCACATAGGTGCGGACGGCGATGCCCTCGATGTGGAGCTTGTCGATCCGTTCCTCGTAGGCGCGGCGTTCCTTGCCCGCGAGGCCTTTGGCGCCCTGCTTCATGGCGGCGGCGGCGCGCTTTCCGCTCAGCTCGCCGTCGTTGCCGAGGTCCCGCTGGTCGGGGCCGAGCCGGTAGCCGGACGGGACCGGCAGCAGCAGCTTGCTGAGCTCGGTGGAGGCCCGGCCCCGGGCCACGTCACCGGCGGGGTCCTTGCCCGGCTTCTGCGCGGGCTCCGCCCAGAGACGGGTCGAGGTGCTCCGGTCGGCGCCGTCCACCGTGACCTTGACGTACGCGGCGGAGAGCACGACCCCGGCGAGGGCGGTCGCGACGGGGAGCCAGACGAAGGCGGCGCGGCGCACCCGGCCGGGTCGGGCGGGGGCCTCGGCGGCCGGGGTCCCGGTGTCCGGGGCGGGGGCGGCGGTGCTCTCCTCGGGTGCGGCCGCCTGCGGGGTCACGTCGTTCACAGGCGCTCCAGCTGTCGTTCGGCCAGCGTCCGGATGTCCTTCTTGCTGATCGGCGCGGTGTCGTAGAGGTGGATGTCGGCCATGATGTCGCCCCGGTACATGGTCGCCCTGGCGTGGTAGAGCGGCATGTAGCCGGGTTTCCGCTCGACCCCGTAGAGGTAGTAGCGGCCGATGCCGCTGCCCTTGATCGCGTCGCCCTCGTTGCCCGCGCCGATCTCGCTCCCGGACATGTACGCGAGCTGGTCCTCGGCGAACTCCCGGGCCGGCTGCACGGCCGACGGACGGAACTGCACGAGGTGGACCGTGGCGTTGGCGTACTGCCCGCGCTTCCAGGCGGCGGCCGCGACGCGGCGCACGTCGCTCTCCAGGAGGTACTCGTACATGCCGCCCTCGTCCTTGTAGGAACGGGCGTAGATGTCCGGGCTCGCCCAGCCGTCGATGACGCCCAGCTCCAGCGGGTCGTCGCTCCAGCCCGCGGGCCGGTCCACGAGCAGCTTGCGCAGGTCGCCGTCCGTCTTCACCCGGCGGTCCTGGGACACGGGCAGCGGGTCGGGGGTCTTGCCCGGGGGCAGCGCCTTCGCCGGGTACGCCAGTCCGGGCTGGGACAGGGCGGGCAGCGGGGTCGGGTCGCGGCGGTCCTGGATCTCGTAGCCCGCGGCGGTGCCGACCCCGATGCCGAGCACCGCGGCGACGGCGACGAGCAGCGCCGTACGCCCGCGCGGGCGCTTCATGACAGGTGCGGCGGGTACGGCGGGCTCGGCGGATGCGGCCGGTGCGGCGGGCGGCTCGGGATCGGCCTGTTCGACCTGCTCCGGCTGCTCGGGCTGCTCCAACTGCTCGTCAGAAATGGTGTCTTTTGGTTCCAATGGAGGTCCCCCCACGAGACCTGAGGCGCGAGTTCCGTTACCCGCGCATCCACCTGACCTTCACCATGTGAAGAAGGTTGCCCGCCCGCCGATTACAGTTCGGCATATGTCGAAGAAGCTCGTGATCAAGGTGACCGCAGGTGCCGACTCCGCCGAGCGCTGCTCGCAGGCGTTCACGGTGGCCGCGGTCGCCGTCGCCAGCGGGGTGGAGGTCTCGCTCTGGCTGACCGGGGAGTCGTCCTGGTTCGCGCTGCCGGGGCGCGCCGCCGAGTTCGAGCTGCCGCACGCCGCGCCGCTGCCGGACCTGATCGAGTCGATCCAGGCGGGTGGCCGGATCACCCTGTGCACGCAGTGCGCGGCCCGGCGCGACATCACCGAGCAGGACGTGCTGGAGGGGGTGCGGATCGCCGGGGCACAGGTCTTCGTCAGCGAGATCATGGCCGACGGCGTCCAGGCGCTCGTCTACTGACATCGGCACCCGTCACCGGCCCGGCCGCCCGGGTCAGTGGCGCTTCTTGCCGTCGAGTTCGTCCCACCACTCGTCGGACTGCGGGTCGCCGGACGGGTCGTCCCACCAGCGGTCCTCCGGCCCGCGCCGGTTGGCGACCATCGCCGCCACCGGCGGGATGACCATCGCGACGACGCACATCGCTATGGCGGCGGGCATCGACCACAGCCGGACGAACGACCAGGCGGAGACGAAGAGGACGATGCAGACGCCCATCATCAGGAAATAGCCGCGACGGCGTCGCGCGTACATGCCTCCAGGGTAGGCCCGGCCACCGCCCGGCGGCAGTGCGCCGGGGCGGTACGTGCAGCACGAGGGGCCGTACCCCGGATCAGGAAGGCGTCCAACCCCCTGGGGTACGGCCCCTCGGCCGGTTCACGGGCCGTACGGAACGGCGTCCGTACGGGCGGGTGTCCGTACTAGACGGCGATGGCCACCTCGGAGAGGCCGCCGGTCTGCGCGACGACGGTGCGGTCGGCGCTGCCGCCGGGGACCAGGGCGCGGACCGTCCAGGTGCCCTCGGCCGCGTAGAAGCGGAACTGTCCGGTGGCCGAGGTCGGGACCTCGGCGGTGAACTCGCCGGTCGAGTCGAGCAGGCGCACGTAGCCGGTGACGGGCTCGCCGTCGCGGGTCACGCTGCCCTGGATGGTGGTCTCACCGGGCTTGATGGTCGAGGCGTCGGGGCCGCCGGCCTTCGCTCCACACATGGGGTTTCGTCCTTCGGGTCGGGGTTCGTGCTGGTCCGGGTCGTGCGGAGTTACTTGTTGGCACCGAGCTCGATCGGCACGCCGACGAGCGAGCCGTACTCGGTCCACGAACCGTCGTAGTTCTTGACGTTCTCCTGGCCGAGCAGCTCGTGCAGGACGAACCAGGTGAGCGCGGAGCGCTCGCCGATCCGGCAGTACGCGATGGTGTCCTTCGCGAGGTCGACCTGCTCGGACTCGTAGAGCGCCTTGAGCTCCTCGTCCGACTTGAAGGTGCCGTCGTCGTTGGCGTTCTTCGACCACGGGATGTTGCGGGCGCTCGGCACGTGGCCGGGACGCTGGGACTGCTCCTGCGGGAGGTGGGCCGGGGCGAGCAGCTTGCCGCTGAACTCGTCGGGCGACCGGACGTCGACCAGGTTCTTGTTGCCGATCGCGTCCACGACGTCGTCGCGGTAGGCGCGGATCGACTCGTCCTGCGGCTGGGCCTTGTACTGGGTGGCCGGGCGGGACGGGATCTGGTCGCCGTCGACCAGGTCGCGGGAGTCGAGCTCCCACTTCTTGCGGCCGCCGTCGAGCAGCCGGACGTCCTGGTGGCCGTAGAGCTTGAAGTACCAGAACGCGTAGGACGCGAACCAGTTGTTGTTGCCGCCGTACAGCACGACCGTGGTGTCGTTGCCGATGCCCTTCTCCGACAGCAGCTTCTCGAAGCCGGCCTGGTCGATGAAGTCGCGGCGGACCGGGTCCTGGAGGTCCTTGGTCCAGTCGATCCGGATCGCGTTCTTGATGTGGTTCTTCTCGTAGGCCGAGGTGTCCTCGTCGACCTCGACGAGGGCGACCTGCGGGTCGTCGATGTGGGCCTCGACCCAGTCGGCGTCTACCAGGACGTCACTGCGGCTCATGCTGTTCTCCTCCGGGGCAGTCTGCGGCGGGATGATGCGGGACGGTGCGGGGTGCGGGTGCGATGCCGGGCACGGCCGTGCGACGTGCGGCGCCCGTACGACGGCGATCGGAAAGAGGCCCCGACTTCGGTCGGAAGGGCCGGGAAGCGCGGGGTGCCGGAGCGCCCGCTCAGACAGTGCGACAGAGCATGGCGGCGACGCGGCACAGGTCCACTGCCCGCCGCTTCGTGAGATCCGCCCGGCCCCGCTGAGGGAGCCCGCCAATAGAGCACTGCATGGAACCGATCGTAGGGAGGTCCGGGCGGCCATGTCACCGCTGTATCGAATCCTGATACACGATCGTCCGCATCTCGGGACGAGAAGGGGCCCGGCGCCCCTGGCGGAGCGGCCGGGCGACGCCCGTGCGGGGCGGCCATCTGCGGATCGGACTCGCGCGTCTCACTATGTGGTGCGAGGGGGTGGACGACGCGCGGTCCGGGCGGGCTCGGCCCGGATCAGTCCGGATCAGCCCGCGAGCCGTACCTCGGTGCCGGTCACCGAGATCTCCAGTCCGTCCGCCGTGGGCTGGATCCGCTGGAGCTTCAGGCCGCTGGGCAGGCCGCCGACCTCCCGGTCGAAGTCGGTCTTGCCGCGCACCAGCCCCTCCAGCCCGGGGATGCCCTCGCCGGGCACCTTGTCGGCGCGGACCCGGACGGTGTCGCCGTCGACCAGCGTGACACTGGAGAGCACGCTGCGCGAGAGCGGACGGCCGAGGATGTCGACCGTTCCGGTGACCTTCACCTTGCCGTTGCCGCCGTACTCGACGACGACCCCGTCGCTGGCGGCCTTGGTGAGGTCCTCGTACGAGACGACGGCGGTGCCGGTGGCGCGGGCGGCGGTGGCGGCGGTGTAGTTGTCGGTCAGCCGCACGTCGTGCAGGGCCGCCTCCATCCGGCTGATCCGCAGGCGGCGGCCGTTGGCGTCGGTCTCGATGCCGGTGATCCGCACGTCGACCTCGTCGAACCGGCTGTCGGCCGCCTGGGTGAGGAAGGGGAAGCCCTTGATGGAGACGTCCGCCGAGCCGATCGTGGCCCCGGTGATCTTGATCTGTCCGGCGGCCTCCGACTCCGCGAAGTACACCGCCGCCCGGTCGGCGGCGACGAAGACGCCACCCAGGATCACCACGACGACCAGCAGTATTCGCAGTGCGCGCATGCCCGCTCTCTCCCCCACCCGCAGTCCGGCCCGGCCCGGAACGCCCACACCGTCCACAGGTTGTGCACGGCTCGTGCGTGGCGCCCCTGAAGATCGACGAGCATAGACCCCCGCCCGGTTCCCTGGGCGGGAAACCGGGCGGGGGCAGAGGCGCGGGCGGTACGGCCGTTACGCGACCATGCGGCCGATCAGGTAGACGGCGGGCGCGGCGGCGGTGAGCGGCAGGGCCACCCCGGCGGTCATGTGGACGAAGCGCGACGGGTAGTCGTAGCTCGCCACCCGCAGCCCGATCAGCGCGCAGCCGCCCGCCACCAGGCCGAGCAGCGCGCCCTTGGTGCCCAGGTCGGTGAGGGCGCCGCCCACGGCGCCGCCGGCCGCCGCGACGAGCAGCGCCGCCACGACCGAGACCGGGCCGGGCAACGGCAGCGCGCGGACCAGCGCCGCGGCCGCGACGGCCACCGCACCGGCCACCACCGCGTCCGGGACCGCCGCGAGGTAGCCGCCGGCCAGGACCGTCAGGGCCGCCGAGGCGAGGGTGGCCATCAGCCCCTGCATCCGCTCGTCGGCGCTCGCCCGGCTGCGCAGCTGGAGGACCAGGGTGAGCAGCACCCAGACGCCGAGGGTGCCCAGGAGGGCGGCCGGGCCGTTCTCCCGGCCCGCGGCGAGCAGCGCCACGTCGGCGACGAGGCCGCCCGCGAAGGCGAGCGCGATGCCCTGCCGGGCCGGCCACATGCCGTTGAGCCGGAACCAGCCGGCCGCCGTCAGGGCCTGGAGCAGCACCAGCGGCACGACCAGGGCGTACGAGCCGATCGCGGCACCCAGGGCGATCAGCAGCCCGAGCGCCGCGGTGATCCCGGCGGGCTGTATCCCCGGCGCGATGATCGGCGAGCGGCCCTCGGCGCGGGCCCGCTGGGCGTCGGTGATCCGGCTGTTGCCCACGGTGGTGGGCGCGCCGTACCCGTCCGCGTCGAGCGCGGGGGCGATGTCGGCGGACCCGGTGACGGCCCCGGTCGCGGGCCCGGTGACCGGCTGCGCGACCGGCACCTCGGGCGGCAGCGGGTACGAGCCCGATGCGCCCTGGGGCGGCACCGGCGGCAGGTAGGCGGTCTCGGCGGCGTCCGGGGCGGGCTGCTGGTGCTGCGCCTGCGGATGCTGCTGGTGGTGCTGCGGGTGCTGGGCCTGGTGGTGCTGTGCCTGGTGGGTCTGCGGGTCCGGCTGGGGCTGCTGCGGGTACGGGGACTGCTGCGCGGGCTGGACCGGCTGGAGGTACTGGGTCGGCTCGGCGTGCTGCTGGGGCGCGGCGGTCTGCTGGGGACGCTGGACGACCGGCTGGTACTGGGTGTCCCAGGTCTGCCCCTCCCAGGTCTGCGCGACGGCGGGGTCCGGTGCGGCGTGGGCGGCGGCCGGCTCCTGCGGGTACCCGCCCGGCCAGGACTGCCCCTGGGCCTGGCCCTGCTGCTGCCCCTGCGGGGCGGCCCCGTACGCGTCGGACCCGTACGACTGACCGCCGTAGGACTGGCCGGCCTGCGGCTGACCGCCGTACGACCGGTCGCCGTACGGCTGGCCGGCGTGCGGCTGCTGCGTGCCGTACGCCGGGTCGTGGCCGGGAGCGGAACCGGGACCTGGGCCGGGACCGGGGCCGTGCCCGTACCCGGGGTCCTGTCCGTACGGGTGCTGCTGATCGTTGCTGCTCATGTTCTGCGGTTCATCCTCCTGCGAACGGCGGGAGCACCTCGACCGTGCCGCCCTCGGCAAGGCGTACGGTCTCATGGCCACGGGTGCCCACGGGGTCACCGTCGATGAGGAACGAGCACCGCTGAAGCACTCGGGTGAGCTCTCCGGGGTGCCGTTCACGCACCGTGTCGAGCGCCTCGGCCAGGGTCCGAGCCGTGCACGGCTCCTCCGCGATTCCGGCCGCGGCCTTGGCGGCGGCCCAGTAGCGGATCGTCACCGTGGACATGGCACCGCTCCTCTCGTCTCGTGCCGTCCCGTCTCCGGTCGGCTGTCCATCATGGGTCACGCCGTGACCGCCCAGTCGGCGATCCGGGTGAGCAGGTTCTCGTCCGCGGCGTTCTCGGCGTGGCCCATGCCGGGTTCCAGCCACAGTTCGGCGTCCTCGCCCGCCGCGGCGGCCAGCGAGCGCGGGTGGTCCAGCGGGAAGTACGCGTCGCGGTCGCCGTGCACGATCAGCAGCGGCGCCGGGGCGATCAGCCGGGCGGCCTCGACCGGGGGCATCGGCACCGGGTCCCACGGCCCCCGGGCTATCCGGGTGCGCAGGCCGTACCGGCCGGCCAGCCGGCCCGTCGGGCGGGTGACCAGCCAGTGCACCCGGCGCATCGGCGCCGTACCCCGGTAGAACCAGCGCGCCGGGGCGCTCACCGCCACCACCGCGTCCGCGCCCTCCGCCGCCCGCCCCGCGTACAGCGCCCCGTGGCGCAGCACCACCGAGCCGCCCATCGAGAAGCCCACCGTCACCACCCGCCGGTGCCCGAGCGACCGGGCCCACGCCACCGCCGCCGCCAGGTCCCGCACCTCGCGGTCGCCGACCGTGGACCGCCCGCCGGACCCGCCGTGCCCCCGGAACGAGAAGGTCACCACGGCCGCCCGCCCCGCGAACACCCCGGCCGCCCGCCGCACAGCGGGCCGGTCCACCGAACCGGTGAACCCGTGCGCGACCACGATCACGGTCCCGGCGTCCGCACCGTCCACGCCGTCCGCAGTACCGTCGAAGGATGCCCCCGGCTCGTACATCGCCTCGATCCGCACCCCGTCGTCGGTGCGCAGAACCGTCCGCAGAACGGCCCGCGGCGCCGTCCCCGGAGCCGTGCGCGGCGCGGTACGCGGGAGAGCGGGCGTGATCGAGGGAACAGGAGAACGCCCGATCGGCCCCTCGGACACAGAAGTCATGTGGGCTATTGTGCTGGGAAGAGGATCCGGGCAGAGCAGCCCCCGGGTCCTTTTGTGCGTTCCGGACGTTGTTACGGCGACGTTTCCACAAACTCAGCACCCATCGGAACCCGCACCACGAACCGTACGAAGAAGTGCCGCATACTCCCCCGGGTCCGGCCCGGGAGTGCCCCTCTCGCAGGGAACGAGGAGGACCGACGTCATGGGCGAGCGAACCGCACACCATCATCGACCGATGCCCCGGGCAGGTGGGCGTCGATGAGCTCACTGCTGCTTCTCACCAACGCGCTCCAACCGTCGACGGAGGTGCTCCCCGCGCTCGGCCTGCTGCTGCACAGCGTGCGGGTGGCGCCCGCCGAGGGCCCCGCGCTCGTCGACACCCCCGGTGCCGACGTCATCCTGATCGACGGCCGCCGCGACCTTCCCCAGGTGCGTTCGCTCTGCCAGCTGCTGCGGTCCACCGGGCCGGGCTGCCCGCTGGTCCTCGTGGTGACGGAGGGCGGGCTCGCGGCCGTCACCGCCGACTGGGGCATCGACGACGTGCTGCTGGACACGGCGGGACCGGCCGAGGTCGAGGCCCGGCTGCGGCTGGCCACCGGGCGGCAGCAGCTCGCCTCCGACGACTCCCCGATGGAGATCCGCAACGGGGACCTCTCGGTCGACGAGGCCACGTACAGCGCGAAGCTGAAGGGGCGGGTCCTGGACCTGACCTTCAAGGAGTTCGAACTGCTCAAGTACCTGGCGCAGCACCCGGGCCGGGTCTTCACCCGCGCCCAGCTGCTCCAGGAGGTCTGGGGCTACGACTACTTCGGGGGCACGCGCACCGTCGACGTCCACGTACGGCGGCTGCGGGCCAAGCTCGGCCCGGAGCACGAGTCGCTGATCGGGACGGTCCGCAACGTGGGCTACCGCTTCGTGGTGCCCGAGAAGGCGGAGCGCGCGGCCGAGGAGGCCAAAAGCAGGGGCCGGACCGCCCCGGCGCGGGACTCCGGGGCGGCAGCCCGTTCGGAGGTGACCCGTTCGGAGCAGCCGGTCCGTTCCGGGGCGCGGGAAGAAGCCCCGGTCCGCCCTGCCGGACGGTAGGTATATCCGCGTAGACTGCCGCGCGTGGCCAAGGTGACGCGGGACGATGTGGCGAGACTGGCGGGGACGTCGACCGCGGTCGTCAGCTACGTCATCAACAACGGACCGAGGCCGGTCGCCCCGGCCACGCGCGAGCGGGTGCTCGCCGCCATCAAGGAGCTGGGCTACCGGCCGGACCGGGTCGCCCAGGCGATGGCCTCGCGGCGCACCGACCTCATAGGGATGATCGTGCCGGACGCCCGGCAGCCGTTCTTCGCGGAGATGGCGCACGCGGTCGAACAGGCCGCCGCCGAGCGCGGGAAGATGGTGCTGGTCGGCAACTCCGACTACCGCGACGAGCGCGAGGTCCACTATCTGCGGGCCTTCCTCGGCATGCGGGTCTCCGGCCTGATCCTGGTCAGCCAGGGCCCCAGCGAGCGGGCCGCGGCCGAGATCGAGGCGTGGGACGCGCGGGTGGTGCTGCTGCACGAGCGGCCGGAGGCGATCGAGGACGTCGCGGTCGTCACCGACGACGTGGGCGGCGCCCAGCTCGCCACCCGTCATCTGCTGGAGCACGGCAACGCGTACGTGGCGTGCTTCGGCGGCGTGGAGTCCACCCCGGCGGTCGGCGACCCGGTCGCCGATCACGTCGAGGGCTGGCGCCGGGCGATGCAGGAGTCCGGGCGGTCGACGGAGGGCCGGCTCTTCCAGGCCCCGTACAACCGCTACGACGCCTACAAGGTGGCGCTGGAGCTGCTCGCCGGGCCGGACCGGCCACCGGCCATCTTCTGCTCCACGGACGACCAGGCCATCGGCGTACTGCGGGCCGCCCGCGAGCTGCGGATCGACGTGCCGGGGGAGCTCGCGGTGGCGGGCTTCGACGACGTGAAGGAAGCCGGGCTGACCGATCCGCCGCTGACCACGGTCTCCTCGGACCGCCCGGCGATGGCGCGGGCCGCGGTGGACCTGGTCCTCGACGACTCGCTGCGGGTGTCGGGGTCGCGCCGGGAGCGGCTGAAGCAGTTCCCGTCCGCGCTGGTGGTTCGGCGCTCCTGCGGCTGCGGGGACCCGGCCCTGGGCCCGAGGTAGGGCCCGGCGGCCCGCTCCTTATATCGGGCATACGCGCTTCTGCCGGGCTTCTCAGGGCGGACTCAGGCTCCTCTCATCTTCGGCGGACACGCTCGTAGTCATGACAGAGAGCCAGCGCCCGAGCGGCGAGTACCCGATGTACCCCTCGTACGGCAACGGCGACGCGGCCTACCCGCCGCCGCCGTCATACCCGCCCGTGCAGCCCTCCGCGCAGCCGCAGACACAGACGCACCCGGAGCCGCAGCCGTACCCGCAGGCGCAGACGCAGTCCGAGCAGGCCGCGTGGCCCCCGCCCGAGCCGGCCGCGCCCCGTCACCGCGAGCGGGCCAGGCGCCCGGTGGCCCTCCTGGCCGCGGTGGCCATCGCGGCGGCGGTCGTCGGCGGCGGCACCGCCGCCCTCGTCGGCGAGCTCACCGGCCGCGGCGGCGACACCGACTCCGCCGCCGGTGTCGTCCCCGGCACCACCGTCTCGCAGAGCAGCAAGGGCACCGTCGCCGGTGTCGCCAAGGCCGTCTCCCCGATGATCGTCGAGATCAACGCGGCGTCGACGGCGGGCGAGTCCACCGGCTCCGGCGTGGTCATCACCTCCGACGGCGAGATCGTCACCAACAACCACGTCATCTCCGGCGCCTCGTCGATCAAGGTGCAGCTCAGCACCGGCCGCACGTACACCGCGAAGGTCGTCGGCACCGACCCCGCCAAGGACCTCGCCCTGATCAAGCTCCAGGGCGCGAGCGGACTCAAGACGGCCACACTGGGCGACTCCTCGGCGGTCGCGGTCGGCGACCAGGTCGTCGCGATCGGCTCCCCCGAGGGCCTCACCGGCACCGTCACCAGCGGCATCGTCTCCGCCCTCGACCGCGATGTCACCGTCGCCAAGGAGGACGGCAGCGGCCAGAGCCAGGGACAGGACCAGAGCCAGGGCGGGCTGGGCGGCGGGCAGTGGCCGTTCGAGTTCGGCGGCCGCCAGTTCAACGGCGACACCGGCGAGTCGACCACCACGTACAAGGCCATCCAGACCGACGCCTCGCTCAACCCCGGCAACTCCGGCGGCGCCCTCATCAACATGAACGGCGAGATCATCGGCATCAACTCCGCGATGTACTCGGCGAGTTCGTCCGGCGGCTCGGACAGTTCGAGCGCGGGCAGCGTGGGGCTCGGCTTCGCCATCCCGGTGAACACCCTCAAGGCCGACCTGGACTCCCTGCGCTCCGGCGGCAGCTCCTGAGGGCCCGGCCGTACGGGGCCGGGCGCCCGGGCGTGCGAGGCTGAGACCCGGAAGCCACCGCCGTACGCGAACGAGAGAACCGGACCGACCGGGGAAGAGGACCACGACCGATGAGCCCCGCCGAGGACGCCCCGCAGCGCATCCTGATCGTCGACGACGAACCCGCCGTGCGCGAGGCCCTGCAACGCAGCCTCGCGTTCGAGGGCTACGGGACCGAGGTCGCCGTCGACGGTCTCGACGCGCTGGCCAGGGCCGAGTCGTACGCCCCCGACCTCATCGTCCTCGACATCCAGATGCCCCGGATGGACGGCCTGACCGCCGCCCGACGGCTCCGCTCCGCCGGCACCACCACCCCCATCCTGATGCTGACCGCCCGCGACACCGTCGGCGACCGGGTCACCGGCCTCGACGCGGGCGCCGACGACTACCTGGTCAAGCCCTTCGAGCTGGACGAGCTCTTCGCCCGCATCCGCGCCCTGCTGCGCCGCAGCTCGTACGCGGCCCCGGCGGGCACCACCGCCGCCGACCCCGACGAACTGGCCTTCGCCGACCTCCGGATGAACCTCGCCACCCGCGAGGTCACCCGGGGCGACCGCCGCGTCGAGCTGACCCGTACCGAGTTCACCCTGCTGGAGATGTTCCTGGCCCACCCGCGCCAGGTCCTCACCCGCGAGCAGATCCTCAAGGCCGTGTGGGGCTTCGACTTCGAGCCCAGCTCCAACTCCCTGGACGTGTACGTGATGTATCTGCGCCGCAAGACGGAGGCGGGCGGCGAGCCGCGCCTCGTGCACACCGTGCGCGGGGTCGGCTACGCGCTCCGCGCCGGCGGCGGTGACGGATGACCGGCTCCCCGTCCCGTTTCCGGGCCCTGCCGCTCCGCTCCCGGCTCGCCCTGCTGGTGGCGAGCGCGGTCGCGGCGGCGGTCGCGGCGGTGGCGGTGGCCTGCTGGTTCGTCACCCGGGAGCAGCTGGAGAACCAGCTCGACACCTCGCTGCGGAACGTCTCGGTCAGCGACGACCTCGTACGGAGCCTGTTCGCCGCCTGCACCCGCCCCGACCAGGCCGCTCCCCCGCCGGTCAAGGGGACGTACACCGTGCAGCTGGTCACCGCGTCCGGCAGCACCTGCACCTCGGCCGGGGCCTCCCCGATCGACGTGACGCCCGCGGACACCGCCGTCGCCGCCGGGGAACAGCACGACGCCCTGCACACGGCCACCACCAGGAACGGCAGCAAGGTACGGGTGCACACCTACCCGTACGAGACCCGCACCCCGCTGCCCGGGCTGGTCACGGGCGGTTTCGCGGTCTCGGTGGCCCGCCCGCTGAGCGAGATCGACGACCCGCTCTCCTCGCTCGCCTGGATGCTCCTGGTCGTCTCCGGCATCGGGGTCGTCGGCGCCGGGGCGGCCGGGCTCTGGGTGGCCCGCACCGGCCTGCGCCCGGTCGACCGGCTCACCGGCGCCGTCGAGCACGTCGCCCGCACCGAGGACCTCACCGTCCGCATCCCGGTCGACGGCGAGGACGAGATCGCCCGGCTCTCCCGCTCCTTCAACTCGATGACCGCCTCCCTGGCCAGCTCCCGCGACCGCCAGGCCCAGCTGATCGCCGACGCGGGCCACGAGCTGCGCACCCCGCTGACGTCGCTGCGCACCAACATCGAGCTCCTCGCCCGCAGCGACGACACCGGCCGGGCCATCCCGCCCGACGACCGCAGGGCCCTGATGACCTCGGTGAAGGCGCAGATGACCGAACTGGCCTCGCTCATCGGCGACCTCCAGGAACTGGCCCGCCCCGACGCCCCGGCCCCCGGCCCGCTCCAGGTCGTCGCGCTGCACGACATCGCGGACACCGCCCTGGAACGCGCCCGGCTGCGCGGCCCGGAGCTGACCATCCGGGCCGACCTGGCCCCCTGGTACGTACGGGCCGAGCCCGCCGCGCTGGAGCGGGCGGTGGTCAACGTCCTGGACAACGCGGTGAAGTTCAGCCCGCCCCGGGGCACCGTCGAGATCGCCCTGCGCAACGGCGAACTGACCGTACGGGACCAGGGCCCCGGCATCCCCGCCGACGAACTCCCGCACGTCTTCGAACGCTTCTGGCGCTCCCCGTCCGCCCGCCAGCTCCCCGGCTCGGGCCTGGGCCTGTCGATCGTCGCCCGCACGGTCCAGCAGGCCGGCGGCGAGATCACCCTCCGCCCGGCCCCGGACGGCGGCCCCGGCACCCTCGCCACGATCCGCCTCCCGGGCGCCCCGACACCACCGCCGGGCCTGTGAGGCGGGGCCGCTCAGAGGCGGCGCCGGAACTCCGCGGCGAACTGCGGAACGCCACCCGCGCCCAACCAGAGCGGCTCGTACAGCTCGTCCTCGGCCTCGACCGGGATGCGGACGGAGACGAAGCCACCGAGAGCGGTGAGCGCGACGCCGAGGACGATCAGCCGACGGCGCACCGTGCCCCACGCTCCCGGCGTTCCCCCGCCCCCGTTCTCGGTTCCGTTCCCGTTCCCGCGCGCCGCCGCCATACGGATCCCCACCCCTGGCCCAGATGTACGAAAGATCCACAACGTAGGCGGTTTCCGGCCATCCCGCCCCGGTTCGGTCGTCGCCTCAGGCGCCCACGGCCCCGTCGACGCCCTCGCGCAGGAAGTCCGCGTGCCCGTTGTGGCGTCCGTACTCCAGGAGCACGTGCACCATCACCATCCGCAGCGAGACCTCCTCGCCCCACCTCGGCTGGAATCCGACCAGGTCGAGCGAATCCGCCGCCCACTCGATCCGGCGCGCCGCCGCCACCTCGGCCTCCCAGGCGGCGAACGCCTCCTCCCGCGTCGAGGAGCCCGCGTCGTACGCCGCCTGGAAGTCCATCTCGTCGGACCAGACCAGCGGCACGTCGTTGTCCTCGAACACCCGCCGGAACCAGGTGCGTTCCACCTCCGCCATGTGCCGTACCAGCCCGAGCAGCGACAGCGTGGAGGGCGGCATCGACCGCTGCCGCAGTTCCTCGTCGGTGAGCCCCTCGCACTTCATGGCGAGGGTCGCGCGGTGGTAGTCGAGGAAGGCCCGCAACGTCTCGCGCTCGCTGCCGAGATGGGGCGGTCCCGTTCGATGATCGCTGGTCACTGGCGTACTCCTCGTCGTCCGTAACGGTGTTGATCAGTATCCGACGACACGGGACCGCCGAGGGAGGGGTTCCGGGGGCCGGGCCCGACGCGCCCGGCTCACGTGCCTACCGGCCTACGGAGCGCCAGATGCGGTCCGCCATGGCCCGCTCGGCCTCGGCCAGGTCCACGTCCCCGAGGGAGAGCCAGCGGCGGGCGACCGCCGTGACCGGCCCCAGGATCAGCGATTCCAGCACGGGAAGGGGAAGGTCGACGAGCTCCCCCGAGCTCTGCCGGGCGTGCAGCCAGGCAGCGAGCGGGGCCAGCCGGGCCTCCTGCGCGCCCCGTATCCGCCGGGCGTGCGCATCGATCTCGCGGTCGGCGGCGACGGAGTGCATGAGCCGGGCCGCGCCCGGGTTGAGCTGGACGAAGCGCAGATAGGCCCGCACCAGCGCGTGCACCCCGTCCCGGGCGTCGTCCACCTCTTCCAGGGCCGCGCCCAGGTCGTCGAGGAGCCGCCCCAGCCAGGACTGCGCGAGGGCGAGCACCACGCCCTGGAGGCTGCCGAAATGGTGGTAGACGCTTCCCGCGCTGACCCCGCTGGCCGAGGTGATCGCGCCGAGTGTGAGACCGGCCTCGCCCCTGGCCTCGTAGAGGTCGAGGGCGCAGTCGAGCACCTGCGCGGCGGTGGCCTCACCTCGTTGCTGCTTCGGGCTCATCGATGCCGTCCTCGCTTCCGGAGCCAGAGGCCGCACGTCCCGTCGGCCCCTTCCACGGTGTCCCGGCCGGACAGCCTAGTGAAGTTTCCGAAATTATTTCCGGAAGTAGTTCCAATTGCCGTATGTGGTACCCCAGACTGAACCCCGCTCACCCCAACTCACGTTGTGGTGAAGGCATTTCGGACTGGCCGGTTCGCCCTCGGGGGCCACGGCGCGGGACACACGGGGGAACACTCGGACATGACCAGCGCGCATCACGACGACCACGGGGGCGGCGGGGGCGGCGGGGGCGGCCTCGACGGAGACATAGAGCCGCTGGCAGCGAACGATCCGGTCCGCATCGGGCCCTATCTGCTGCTGGGCAGGCTCGGCTCGGGCGGTATGGGCCGGGTCTATCTCGCCCGCTCGGAGGGCGGCCGTACGGTCGCGGTCAAGGTGGTGCACGCCGAGCACGTGGCGGACCCGCAGTTCAGGGCCCGCTTCCGGCGCGAGGTCGAGGCGGCGAGGCGGGTCGGCGCGCGCTACACCGCGCCCGTGCTGGACGCGGCCCCCGACGAGGAGTACCCCTGGGTCGCCACCGGTTACGTCCCCGGGCTCTCCCTGGAACAGGTCGTACGCGGCCACGGCGCGCTGCCCACCTCGTCGGTCCTCGCCCTCGCCGACGGGCTCCTGCACGCGCTGAAGGACATCCACGCGGCCCGCATCGTCCACCGCGACCTCAAGCCCTCGAACGTGATGCTCACGGCCGAGGGCCCCCAGGTCATCGACTTCGGCATCGCCCGCGCCGTCGAGACCTCGGTCGAGTCCCTCCTCACCAGTACGGGGATGGTGATCGGCTCACCGGGGTTCATGGCCCCGGAGCAGGTCCTCGGGGAGGACGTGGGCCCGAAGAGCGATGTGTTCGCGCTCGGTTGCGTACTGACCTACGCGGCGACCGGCACGCTCCCGTTCGGCCGCGGCGCGAGCAACCAGCACGCGGTGATGTACCGCATCGTCGAGGGCGCGCCGGATCTCGGCCCCGTACGTGACGAGTCGCTGCGCGCCCTGATCGACCGGCTTCTGACCAAGGCGGTCGACCAACGCCCTTCGGTGGAGGAGCTGTTGGCCGACCCCGACCGGCCGCGACCCGCGTCGGGCGCGGCGTCGTGGCTGCCGCCGGAGGTGGTCGGCCACCTCGCGCGGCGGTCCGCGCGGCTGCTGGACGCGGAGCCGGTACGCCGGGAGCCGGTGGACCGGAGCACGGTCGCCCTCCGCCCGCCGGCGCCCGAACCCGAGCCGGCCGCTCCCGGCGGGGCGCCGGCAGAACCGGAACCGCAGTCACCGACACCGCCGCCCCGGAAGGAGAAACCCGGGCGGGAACGGCGGCGCCGGGCGCTGATCGTGTCCGTCCCCCTGGTCCTGGTCCTGGGCGGGGGCGCCGGGACGCTGGCCGTGCTGCAGCCGTTCGGCGGCGACCGGGACGACCACGCGTCCCCGCCCGCCACCTCCTCCACCGGCCCCACGGGCACGGCCTCCCCGGCGGCCCCGTCCGCCTCCCCGTCCGCCACTCCGCCCCGGAGCCGGAAGAGCCCCCACGCCTCCGACGGCAGGAGCGGGAAGGCCCGCGACGGCAAGGACGGACGGGACGGGCAGGACGGGACGGACGGCCGGAACGCCACCGGCCAGGGCGGAGGCTCGGGTACCTCCGGCTCCACCGGCAGCGGGTCACGCAGCGGCGGAACCGGGGCGGGATCCGGCAGCGGATCCGGCGACGGGTCCGGGTCCTCCTCGGGCTCCACCACCGGTTCGGGCGGCTCCTCCGGTGGTTCCACGGGCGGCTCGGGCGGTTCGGGCGGCGGGAGCTCGGTCCCCTCCTCGTTCGTGGGCACCTGGAAGTACGGCGAGACGTACAACACCGGGCAGCCGGGCACCGTCACCATCTCCCGGACGGGTGTGGTGCGCATGTCCGACTACCCGTACAACAACTGCCCGTACGAGGGAAAGGTGACCTCTACGACGAGCAGCCGCGTCAACGTCGGCGCCCTCCAGCTCGTCGGCGCGAACCCCGGCTACTGCTACCGGTCACTGGACCCGTCATTCTTCGTCCTCAACCCCGGCGGCATCCGGCACAACGTCGGCCCCGCCAGCGGCGACGGCTACTTCTACAAGCGGGGCTGATTCGGCCGGCCGGCGTCTCAGACCCCCGGGTTGTGCCGGATCAACGACTCGACCAGGCCCGGTCGGGTCGCCGGGAAGTCCAGCGGGACGATGCCGAGGCCGGTCCAGCCGGAGGCCTCCGCGCCGTCGAGGAAGGAGTGCACCTGCGGGTTGAGCCGGTCTGCGTTCCAGCGGGGCGGCAGCAGGGCGGCGGTGCTGACGTAGTTCATGAACAGCTTGCCCGGCTGCCCGGCCGCCTTGCGGAACTGGTCCTCGATCTTGGGGTACTTGGCGAACGGCTCCGCCATGTAGTCGTCCTGGATGTCGAAGAGTTCCGGGTCCGCGTACCGGACGCCGGGCAGCCCGCCGTTGTCGGCGAGGAGCACGACCTTGCCGCGCGCCTCCCCCAGCGAGGGCAGCGAGGAGCCGATACGGAACAGCGGGCGCCAGCCCCGGTTGTCGAGGTAGTCGTCGAAGACCGCCCGGAACGCCGCGTCGCTCTCCTCCGAGTACTCCTGCTTGACCCGCATCAGCACGGTCTCGGTGGGGTGCGCCGCCAGGAAGTCCCAGCAGGCGCCGAGCACATCGCCGAACATCAGGTTCTGGTACGAGGCCCCGTGGTGGATCGCGAACGATCCGTCGGTGATCCGGCACCGTACGTCGAGGAAGCGGATGCCGCTGTCCAACTGCTCGGCGATCGTGGTGTTCTGGCACTCGGTCCAGGGCCCGCCGTACCGTGCGCCGGAGTCGTGCGACCCCGGGATCGTGAGGGCCCGCAGCGCGGTCGCGTCGGGTATCGCGCCCATCCACCCCTGGGTGGTGAGCGCCTGCCGGCTGTCGGCGCGCGCGGAGCCCGCGCCGATCAGCACGGTGGCGGTGGCGGCGAGGGCTCCGGCCAGGAAGTTCCGGCGGGTGGCGGGGTTCGGGCCGTGCGGGCGGTACGGGCTCATGCGGGCGGTCCTCCGTCTGCCGTGGGGTCAGCCGTCAGATTATGACCGGCACACGTCACATCGGGAACAGCGTCAACGGCCGCCCCGGACGCCCAAAAGGCGTCATTATCCTTACTTCCTACCGATCTACCGGTCTACCGATCCGTCCGGTGGACGGACCCGCCGCCAAGGAGCCGACATCAACGCCACTTCCCGGCACCGCGACACCATCGGGCGGGGCGCCAGAGCCCTCGCCCTGACCGGAGCCGCGATCCTGGCCCTCGGCGGCTGCGATGCCCTGAACACGGACAAGACCCCCGAGCGCGTCCGCAACGGCACCAACGAGCTGGACCTCAAGGTCACCGGCCGCCCGACCCCCGGCAGCCTCTCCGTCACGGAACAGGTCCTGGCCCGTCTCAAGGCCCGCGACGCCGACGGCCTGGCCGCGCTCGCGGCGTCCGACGGGGACCCCGAGGCCGACGCGAAACGCTGGACGGCCCGATGGAGCGGCCCCGCCCTGCACCCGGCCACGGCCGACTTCTTCCAGGGCGAGCGGGAGAGCACCGTAGACATCCGCTTCACCGACGTACGCCCCACGCTTTCCCTCGTGCTGAGGGACCACGACTACGACGACGCGTACGACGTCGTCCTGAACGACGAGGGCTGACGCCCCGACCGCCACCCCCGCTCCTGCCGCCGGACGACTACGGGACGACAACAAGCGCACAACGGATGGGAACAGGCACACACCGGACACCGCCCGCCCTCCTACGCTCCGACGACAGGGTGCCTCGCGCGCGCCCGGACAGGGGGCTGAGCCATGCGGTCGACCACTCCACGCCCGGCGCTCCGGCGCCTCGTCGGCGCCGTCGCCACCGGTGCGGCCCTGGTCACGGTCTCGGGCTGCGGCGTTCCCATCGACGCCGTCTCCGGCATCTCCGTGACCGACGACGGCCACCTCCTCGGCGTCATCATGGTCTGCGGCCACCACATCGACGGCGCGACCCTCTACGTGGACACCGACGACGCCGGCGATGAGCCCCCCGCAGGCAACTGGACGGCCGACCGCCCCCTCGCGCCGGGTCTCACCACCTGGCCCCTCGATCCCCCTGCCCCCGGCTGGACCGCAACCGGCCCCCTCACCCCACTGACCCCCAGGACTGCCTACGCGCTCTACGGGTGGACCAAGGACAACTCGTGGTCGGCGAGCCACGTCACCTTCACCCTGGCCGACCTGGACGGGCTCACGCCGGGAAAGGTCTTCTACCAGCGGCCCACAGGAGTCGGCAAGGAAGTGGCCGTCACCGTCTCCACGGCCGAGTTCAGGGCCACGGCCTGCGGGCAGGAATGACGCGATGGCGCTGCCGCCCGGCCGCCCGCACGCCCGCCCGCGTGGGCAGTTCAGGTGTGGCTGACCTTGACGACCACGGTGCGGCACATCTTGTCGGCGAACGTCTGCCGCTTGGTGTCGAACAGCGGCAGGAACCAGCCGATGTAACAGGGCAGGCTGTCCACGATGTGCGCGAGCTTGCGCACGAACGCCATCCCCATGCCGAGCGTGCCGCCATCGGCCTCACGACGCAGGCTGATGCCCAGGACCCACTTCCCGGTCGTCTGGCCGGTCGCCCCTTCCCTGTAGAGCTGGAATATCGCCATCACCAGGGTGTAGACGACACCGACCGCGAAGAACGCGCCGGGCTCCGCGGTCGCCGGATCGTCACTGCGGGCCAGATCGATGAACCCCATCCCGTACATCGGCCCCAGAATGATCAGCCCGTCAAGCAGATAGGCGCCAACCCGACGCCCCCAATGCGCCAGCGGCGGCACGCCCACCCCGTACCCGCCCTGCGGATACGCCCCGTGCGGCGGATACCCGTAAGGCGTGTACCCGTACGGCGCGTGCCCGGGCATGCTCTGCGGCGCCGAGGCCTGGTATCCGGGCTGGGCAGGTGAATTCTGCGGGTCGTACGGGGTATGCGGGTCGCCGAAACTCAAGGTGCTCTCCATGGAACGGAAACAGGCTGCGCGGGGAAATACACACGATTCGCGACCCGGTTGCGAGTCTGACCAGGCCGCATAGTGATCCAGGTTGGCTCAGGTGGGGAATTCGCCGAGCCAGGAGTGCTGGAGCAGGTGTTTCGGAAGGTACTCGGACTCGACACCGATCGGGAACTTCCCGTCGTACGCGAGACAGGCGATGGCCAGGGGACCAAGCGCAATACTGCCGCCCGTTTCGGTGGAGCGCTCTTCGGTCAAGGTCCAGTACGCCTGGTGCAGCTTCAGGGCATCAATCAGAGCGGGAGTAAAACCTTCAATGTCCCTGGTAACGAAGTGGTAGAAGAGATTGATCGGCGGATAGAGCTGCCCCTGCAGCAAGTCAGCCGGAGCGATCCGCGCCACGGACAGGTCCGACATCTCAATCGCAGCAGTGAGCTTCTCCACCAACCCCGGCCGCCGCAACCAGTACGTCTGCAACGTATCCACCCAGTGGTAGATGTACTCGTCATACGCGCCCTCAGGACTCCGCAACCGCTCCAACGGAATCTCGCACAACTCCGTCATCCGCCGCTGTTCCCGACAAATCACAGCCAACCAGAATGCGGACAACCAGCTTCCCGCATCAGCAGACGACTGCGGCCCCCTGGCTGCCTGGAGAGTAAGCGACTTTCGATTTACTCGACATTCCACCGAACCTTCGAAAATACCAGTCACGGCGAACAGAGCCGAACTGAGCTGCATGGCGTTCACAGCAGATTCCCAAGTTTCCACCGCCGCTGCCCGAGGGTCGGAAATGCAGCGAGCATGCAACAGTATATTAGCCGTCGAAGCGGCCGAATCAATCAGCTCGGTCGCCTCTTCGAGAGACGAGATCTCATCGAGAAGCATTTCGTCCAAGCCTTCGACAAGTTGCCCTACATCGGACCTCATCGACAGGTCATGTCGGGCAAAGTTCACAGTCACGGAAGGGTTCCCTTTCTGATGTCAAATCACCTGTATCGATATCCGGTATATGTTCCCGCATTCTTGTAAAATGAAGAGATATTCACAGCTCCCATGATGCACTTGCCTACAACAAGGAAGTGGCGGTCATCCTCTCCACGGCCGAGTTCAAGGCCTCGGTCTGCGGGCAGGAATGACGCGATGGTGCTGTGCTGCCGTCTGGCTGCCCGGGGGGGCGTTTTTTAATGTGACACCTGCCCCCTCATGTGTCACATATTTTTGCAAGGGGGTGACCACACCGCCCGCACGCGTGGGCAGTTCAGGTGTGGCTGACCTTGACGACCACGGTGCGGCACATTTTGTCGGCGAACGTCTGCCGCTTGGTGTCGAACAGCGGCAGGAACCAGCCGATGTAACAGGGCAGGCTGTCCACGATGTGCGCGAGCTTGCGCACGAACGCCATCCCCATGCCGAGCGTGCCGCCATCGGCCTCACGACGCAGGCTGATGCCCAGGACCCACTTCCCGGTCGTCTGCCCGGTCCACGGCACCCACTGAGCGTTGTCACTACTGCCCCTCCAGGGCGAGGCATTTCTAAAAACGATCAGTGACCAGTCATGACAGGCGTGGCTGCCGAAGTTCCAAGATTTCCCTTGCCTCCAGCGGAGCCTCCTCTACCAGAATTCCCGCTTCAGCAGCTTGTGGCATCTCCCGAAGAACCATCAGCGCGGCCTCAGGCGTCATTCCCCGCACATAGGCTTCTTTTAGCCGCTCCAACCAGATAAGTCCGGCTTGGTAGCCCTCAACGTCGGCTTCATCGCGGGGTTCGAAACTCGCCGCACCTTCGCTGTTTGATGCCCAGAGGTAGCCCAGAACTCCGCTGCGACTGCGAGCCGGGAAGTACAGGACGCGACCTGACGCCTCACGCCGATAGCCCTGCTCAAATTCTTGGGTATGCCTGAAGATCCTGTTCCGGTAAGGGATCTCGAACCGCCCCCACGAATCGGACGGCGCACCATCATCCTCGAAATGACTTTCTACGCCAGTTTCAGTGGGTTTCCCAAAGTAAGTCGGATCTTCTGGCCCCGTATCTGAATCGAGGACCACAGAAAAGTCCCTCAGAGCAGAAGCCAACCTGGGTGAATTCTTGGCATACACAGAAGGTTGAGGATTACCTTTGAGGTCATAGGCCATCCACGCATCGGAAAAGGTAGTCAAATCAGTGGTGACGAAATCAAGAAACGCAGAAGTGCCGAGTTGGAACAGGTTTTCCTGGAGGTAATCACCCTCTTCACCCACAAGCATTCCGGCGCACCGGATGGAGGTATCTACCGATCCTATCGACCCTGCGTCGACTCTCGCCTCGATGACACGCGCAAACCTTTGAGCGACCTCATCTCGGCCCCCACCTTCCGAGGGGATTTCACCACGAAATAGGTAACTGCCCGACGCGCCCGCCTCCGAGACGGAAATTTTAAAGTTGGGCCTCCCACAGGCCAGGCGATGCGCATGAAGAATCGAGTAGGCGTTGAGTGAATCACGGATACACCGAATGATGAGCCCTTCCTCACTGTCGCACCCCCAGGTCCAACGGGCTACCGGCGTGCTGGTAATCACGATGATCCTTTCGGGAAGAATTTAGCCTCGGGAGGAACGAACAAATTCCCGTCCGGCGAACGAAATATGAACTGGACATTATTTTTGGCGTGCAAGCCATGCAGGCGACCGAGCTGAGTAGCTATTTCAGCCCTCGACGCCTTGGTCTCCACCAAGAAAATTTTCACGTCCGCATGAGAGTCCGTGAGCTGCCGGATCTTCTTGAATACATTCCTGACAACCTTACCCGGGTCGGCCGGAGATTCCGGGCCTGTCATATCTTTTAGTTGCCACCCGTATACAGTTCCGTCCACATCACGTGCCATCACATCGAGATCTGTCTTTTCACCCGTGAAGACACCGGGCTTTATTTCATACCCATCCTGCTTGATCTCAAAAACTATTTTATCAGCCCCTCCGGAAAGCAATCTCTCACCGAGGCGCAGTTGCTCAATCCCTCCTGAAATCCCATCAAGCCTACTCAGGCCGGACACTACCTCCCTGTATCCTTCGAAAGCTCCAAGCTTTCCAGACGAAATTATCTCGGATATTTCCTGTCCAGCTGGATTCTTGGACAAATTGTTCAAGGCCCGTTCAATGTCGTCAGGCTTCACACCAGTGCTGGTCAGCTGGCCACGTACCTGCGCCTCCATTTCACCACCGAGTTCCAGAGGGCCTGAGTGGTCCTGAGGCCTGTCCCACCCGCCAGGATCGCTGATGTCACGAGCGAATCCATCCGGCCCTCCGCCCCCGACGCCACCTCCACCTCCTCCGGTACCGCTTCCCGCAGGTAGGTCGTGGCTCGGGCTGTGCCTGGTCCCTGGCAGCTCGGTGTGATGAATGGTGGTGTCGAGATGGTTGTGGGGTGGGGTGGGGCTGGTGTTGCCGGGTGGGGTGTGGTCGGGGGTGTGGTGGGCGACTGCGCCGGTGAGGGCGGGTTCGTGGACTGCGGCTGGGGGTTGGGCGTTGAGGTTGCGTTCCTTGGTTGCCTGGTCGGCGCGTTGGAGGAGGGTGCCGTCCTCTTTGTAGAGGTTGCCGTCACGGTCGAAGTAGGCGGCTTCGCCGGCGAACGGGGAACGGACGGCACCTTCGGGGAGAGCCACCGCACCGTCGGGGAGTTCGACCGTGCCGTTGGGGAGGGCGGTCGCGCCGTCGGGGATCGCGGCGCCCTCGGGGAGGTGCAGGGTGCCGTCCGGGAGGCGGAGGGTGCCCTCGGGGACAGTAATGACGTGGTCCGGGAGAGGCGGGAAGGTGGTGGTCTCCAGGCCCTTCAGCCCGGTCATGACGTCGCTGACCTTCGTGAGTCCGGCACCCGCACCCTTGAAGACGTACGTCATGGGGTCGACGACACGGGCGGTCTTGCCCGCGACGGAGAGGGTCTTGGCCAACGCGCCGGCCTTGCCGGCACCCGCTGCGGAGCCGCCGGTGCCGCCGGTGAAGACGGTGGTCAGGACGTTGAACGTGACCGCCCCCGCCGCACGGGACGGGTTGGAACCCCACTGGTCCCAGGCGATCAGGGCCTTGCCGGTCTCCTTCATCGCGGCGCGTGAGTCGCGTACCCAGGCGGGCAGTTCGTCGTCCGGCGCCGCCCAGAAGATGCCGTTGACGCCAGGAGTGATGGCGAGCGTCACTCCGGTGGCGAGCTTGGCCAGGCCGGTCCATGCCTGCTTCATGGAGTCCCAGCCCTCGGTGCCGACCAGGATGCCGAGACCTTCGAGGGTGCCCCCGACCCCGTCGACGATGAAGCCCTTACCGAAGTCGTAGGCGTGGCGCCACACCTTCCACCACGGCACCGACTCCTCGACCGGTTCGCCCCACGGCAGACTCGGCGCCTGCTTCAGCGCCTCGGCGTCGTACCCGTACGTCCCCGACTTCCCCGAACCGTCACCGGTCTTCAGCGGATGTCCGCCGACCAGGGCGACGATCTTCGCGTGGCAGGCCCGCTCCACCTCCTGGAACGCGGCCCACACCTCGGCGATCTCGTTGCGGCGCCGGTTGTTCTCCTCGACCAGGTCGCCGTCCTCGTCCCAGTCGTCGTCCCCGTTCACCTTCACCCGGAAGGCGACCGCGTCCCGCTTGAGCGCCTTCAACTTCTCCACCAGCGGGAACGCGTCGTCCGAGTACGTGCCGAGCGCACCGGCGACCACGCGCAGGTCCTCGCTCAGCGAGAGCCCCTTCGCCGCGACCGGGGCCGTCGTCGCGAAGAGCTGCTCCGCCTCCGGCGCCTGGTAGAAGGCGCTCAGCCCGCCGAAGCTGGTGTGTACGTCACCGGCCGCCTCCGCGATCTTCGCGCCGCACCCCGACAGCTCCGTCACCTTCACGTCCAGCAGAGCCAGATCGCCGGTGAACACGGGTATGCCGACCGGGTCGACCGGCGCCGCACCCCCGCCGCTCACCGCGCCCCCCGCATCCGACGCAGCTCGTCCACGCGCACGGCCCTGGCGGCGTTCTGTGCACGCTCGGCCGTCTCCAAGTCCCCGCGCACGTAGGCATTCGTCGCGTCCACCGCACCCAGCACCGCGGCCTCGGTGCGCTTCCCCATCGATACGAAGTCCTGCTCACGCACGTGAAGAAACTCCGCCAACGCCGCCGCAACCGGGCCCGCCGCCGCCCTCGACAGCGGTGCCTGCCCCGGCGCCACCGGCCCCTGAAGTGCGGTGGAAGCCTGCGGACCGGGCACTGCCGTACCCGCCGCAGACGCCGCCTCCGACACCGTCTTCAGCAGCGATGTCAGCGCCTTGTGCAGGTCGTCGGCGTGCCCGCCGACCGTCCCCAACTGCCCCTGCACTCCCTGTGGACGGATGTCCCAACCCACCACCGCAAGCCCCCCGGAACGTCGCATTCGAACGCCCGCCCCGCGACAGGACAGCCGTTCCTGAGGCCCTTCCTATCAAGCCGAACATCGCTGTTGCAATCAGCAAATTGACAATCGGCCAACTACGTCCGAGATCGTGCGCTCACAGGAACTTCGGGGCGCCGGAACCAGACCGGAGACTCCTGATTGGTTCGCCATTGCGACCTCTACGGCAACGGAGACTCGGCATCCACGGGGAGGTCGAACCCCGGGCGTACGGTCCACTCGATCCAGGCGTCACCGTGGCTCAGTGAGAGTCCACAGGGTTCACCGCGATGCAGGGCGGCAAGAGCACCCACGCATCCGCCGCCCTCGACCCAACTCAGCGCGCGGTGCCGCTCGAACGGCGGGAGCCCGACCGCCAACTCCCTTACGTTCAGGCGGATGAAGCGGATCGCCTCGGCGGGGTCGAGCGCCTGGTGCCGGGACACCTCGGCGATCTCGTCGGCCGCCATCGTCCGGTAGGTGACCCGTTCACACCAGAAGACGCGTGTCGCGGACGGTGTTGCGGGGCGCTGGCGGTCGAGCACGGGCCTCTCCTCGCGCCATCAGAATCGCCTCGCGCCCGCCGCCGGCGTGACGAGCCGCGAACGCGAGGCGATCCTTCGGAACTCCACCCAACGGGCGCAGCACTGGGCGGAGTTGTGCATCACGACCGCCAACCCACCGGGGGCCGAGTCGGCCGGAGGCACACTTCGAAGCTAGCGTTTTATGGGAAGCCGTATCAAGCGTTTGATATCTAACGAGTGAGAGGGAGGGGTCAACTCAGAGAGGCAGAGGATTCATTCCAAGCCATCCATGAACGCTTCGGGCGGCCCCCACCTGCGCCGATGAGAACCGCCCGAAGCTAGAACGCCATGAATCAGGCCAGATCGTCGAATTCGCCTTCCTTGACGCCTCCGAGGAAAGCGCGAAGCTTCGCACGGGTGGTGCGGACCACCACATCCGGGTTGTCGCTCTCGCGCAGCAGAATCTCACCACCGTGCTCGGCCAGCTCCAGGCAGTCGTTGCCGTCGGCGTCAGCCGACTTCGACGACTTGCGCCACTGAATGTCCATGGTTCTCACGCCTTCACACTTGCTCTGAGACTTCCTTGATGAAGTCTCTTGAACTCTGCGGATCGAGCGATCGCCCTTCCGTCCGGTCGAGCACCGCTCGAAAGACCCTGAGCCGCGCCTCGGCGTCCACGAATCCGGAACCCGTCGGGGTGTCCGTCTGCACGGTGTCGAGCTGCGGCACCGGACCATAGACATAGTTTGCCGAACTGCTGGCGTTCGGAAAGCCACCTGCCGCAAACGGGATCACCCGGACGGTGACGTTGTCGCGTTCCGACTCCTTCATCAGGTGATCGAGCTGACCACGGGCCACCTTGCGACCGCCGAACCGCATCCGGAGCGCCGCCTCGTGGATCAGGAACGTGCAGAGGGGCGGGTTCGGCCGGTCGAGCACGTCACGGCGCCTCAACCTGTGCGAGATCCTGCGCCGGAGCATCGTCGGGGTCGGGGCCGGCATCGCCTCCGCGTAGACGGCACGCACGTAGTCCTCGGTCTGAAGAAGGCCGGGCATGTGCATGATCTGGACCGACCGGAAACCCGTCGCGTGGTGCTCCAACTCCGCCAGATCGAGCGCGCTTCCGGAAAGCTCACCCCGGTAGTCCTCCCACCACCCCTTTATCCGCTCCTCAGCCATGCCGGCGAGCGCGTCGACATAGGCGGCGTCGGAGCACTCGTAGTGCCCGGCCCACGTACGGACTCTCGTGCCGCTCACACCGAACCGTCCCGATTCGGTGTTGCTGATCGTGGTGCGGTCCGTGCCCAGCAGGGCGGCGGCCTCGGTCGGTGTCAGACCGGCGTGCTCGCGCATCCTGCGCAGCTCCGCGCCCAGTCGGCACTGCCGGACGGTAGGGGGTTTCCTCGGTGGCATCAACCTCTCCTCTTGTCGAAACCCAGTCTGGCCGCATCCCTCGAAGGGGTCCACTTCTCGCAAGAATGATGGGTTCTCACACAACAATTGATACGTCCACGCTACCGTTCTCACAGATCGCGCCGCACGCCGGTAAGCCCGAAGTGCAGCCGTACACAGGCGTGTTCATCCACGCCCGCGTACGGCCATCGCCACGGGCGACGAGTGACGCACGCACGCCAGCACGTTCGCACCGCATCGCATCGCGTTGGGAGAACGACATGACCTCCGTCCACGCCACCGCCCATCCCTCGCCGCCGGGTCCGCCAGGTAGCGAGATCTACCGGCTGACCCTGCCCAACACGTCCGGGGCGGCCAAGGTGTCGCGGGACTTCGTGGCGTCGCTGCTGGGCGTCAGCAGATGTGGCGGGCTGGCCGGACTGGTCGACGACGCACGGTTGTTGGTCACGGAGGTGGTAGCCAACGCGCATCGGCATACGGCCACTGCGCTGATCCAGGTCCATGTCGCCGTGCGGGACGAGCGGGTCACCGTCTCCGTCGCGGACGACGCCCCCTGGGACCTGCCCCGGTGTCCCGGGCAGCGCGACGGGTCGTTTCAACCGGAAGGCGGGCGCGGGTTGTTGCTGGTGGAGCGGGTGGCGGACGCGTGGGGTACGCGGGTGCTGGGCGGCGGTGTGCCGTACCGGAAGGCGGTGTGGTTCACGCTCGGCCGGGGCGGGGCCCTGAGGCGGGCCGGAAACGCGGAGCGGGGCGGCGGGCCCGTCGGCCCACCGCCCCGCTCGACCGGGTACGGGTCGTACTACTGGATGACCGTGATGCGGTCGGCCGCCGGCGGGGCCAGCGGGGCGGCGGCCGTGGAGTGGGCCACCAGGTAGTCGTTGAACATGTCCAGGTCGGAGGCGCCGACCAGCTTGTTCGTGCCCTGGCCGAGGGCCGCGAAGCCGTCGCCGCCGCCCGCCAGGAACTCGTTCATCGCGACGCGGTAGGTCTTGGCCGGGTCGATCGCCTCACCGTTCAGCTTGATGGTGTCGGTGACCACGCGGGCCGCGCCGGACTTCGTCATGTCCAGGGTGTAGGTCAGGCCCTTGGAGATCTGGAGGATCTTCGGGCTGGCCTCGTTGGAGCCGCTGACCTGCTGCTGGAGAGCGGCGACCAGCTGGGCGCCGGTCAGGTCGACGACGTTCATCATGTTGGTGAAGGGCTGCACGGTGAAGGACTCCCCGTACGTCACCACACCGTCGCCCTCGGCGCCGCTCGCCTTGTACACCAGGTCGGCGCGGATGCCGCCCGGGTTCATGAACGCGACGACCGCACCGCCCTTGTCCGCCGGGGCCAGGCCCTCCAGCTGGGCGTCGGCGATCAGGTCGCCGAGCGGCTTCTCGTAGGCGTTGGAGCCACGGCCGTTGATGTCGGCGGAGATGTAGCCCTGCGGCCGGTTGGAGATCGGGGCCGCGAGGGCGTTCCAGCGCGCGATCAGGGCCGTCATGTCGTTGGCCTTGGGCTGGTCACGGCTGACGATGTGGTTGGCCGACTTCGGGTTCTTCGCACCGGCCGACTTCACCGACGTGCGGACGATGTCCTTGGTGCGGCGGTCGTAGGTGAGCGTCGTCTCGGTGTAGAGCTTGCCGAAGGAGGACGCCGAGGTGACCAGGCGCGGGTTGCCCGCCGGGTCCGGGATGGTGCAGACGTACGCCTGGTGGGTGTGGCCGGTGACCAGCGCGTCGACCTTGGGCGTGATGCCCTTGGCGATGGTGGTGATCGGGCCGGAGATGCCGTCGCCGGGGCCGTTGCTGTCGCAGTCGTAGTTGTACGAGGACGAGGCCGGGGCGCCGCCCTCGTGGATCAGCGCGACGATGGACTTGACGCCCTGGCGGTCCAGCTCCTTGGCGTACTTGTTGATCGTCTCGATCTCGCTGTGGAACTTGAGGCCCTTGACGCCGTTGGCCGTGACGATGTTCGGGGTGCCCTCCAGGGTCACTCCGATGAAGCCGATCTTGACGCCGTTCTTCTTCCACACCGTGTACGGCTTGAGGATCGGCTTGCCGGTCTTCTCGTTCGTCACGTTGGCGGCGAGGTAGGGGAAGTCCGCGCCCTGGAACTTCTTGCCCTTCTCGTAGCAGCCCTCGACCGGGTGGCAGCCGCCGTTCTGGAGGCGGGCCAGCTCGGTGGCGCCCTCGTCGAACTCGTGGTTGCCGACGCTGGTGACGTCCAGGTCGATCTTGTTGAGCGCCTCGATGGTGGGCTCGTCGTGGAAGAGACCGGAGAGCAGCGGGCTCGCACCCACCATGTCGCCGCCCGCCGCGGTGATCGAGTACGGGTGGCCCTTGCGGGCGGTGCGCAGCGAGGAGGCGAGGTACTCGACACCGCCGGCCGGGACGGCCTTGACGGTGCCGTCGGCCTGCGTCTCGTTGACCGTGCCCGCCGAGCCGGCCGGGGGCTCAAGGTTTCCGTGCAGGTCGTTGAAGGACAGCAGCTGCACGTCGACGGTGGGGCCCTGGCCGTGGTTGCCCTGCCGGCCCTGGCTGTTGCCCTTGCCGGGGTTCTCCTGGGCGCCGGCCGGCATCGCGGCGATGAGCGCGCCCGCGGTGGCGAGCCCGGCCGCGGCGGTGAGCACCCGCCGGGACGCGCGGTTCTTCTTCGGTGTCGCTGACATCGGTCCCCTTGTAATTCTCAGCGGGAAGTTTTCGATTTGTGACAAGTCCGGAGACTTCGTGCGCAGCCTAGGGTCAACGCGCGTAGCGCGACAGGTTTGGCGGGTTACGAACTGGTTGCCATGTGGTGCCGCCGGGGCCCGCGCCCCGGGCACCGGCCCGCCCCGCGCCCCGGGGGCGACCGTCCGTCAGACGGCGGGCACGGTACGTACGGAGCGGCGCGCGGCGGGCGGCCGCACCGGTCCGGTCGGCTGAACCGGGCCCGGCCCCTGCCCGCCGTGTCCGCCGGGGCCGCCCGGCGCCAGGGCCGTCGCCGTACGCTCGTAGCCATGACGACTGACGCAGCTCTTCCCGCCCCCGGCCGTGAGATCCGGACGCTCGACGTGCTCTCCCCCGAGGAGGCGGAGGCCGTATCCGAACTGCTCGCCGAGGCGGCCCGGTCCGACGGCAGGCAGGCCGTGTCCGAGCAGGGGCGGCTCCAGCTGCGGGGCGGGCGGCGCGCGGGGGTCCGGCATCTGCTGCTGACCAGCGGGCCGGACCTGGTCGGGTACGCCCAGCTGGAGGACACCGACCCGGTGGAGGCGCCGGCCGCCGAGCTGGTCGTGCACCCCTCGTACCGGGGGCAGGGCCACGGGCGGGCGCTGGGCGCGGCGCTGCTCGCCACCACGGGCAAGCGGCTGCGGGTGTGGGCGCACGGCGGGAAGTCCGCGGCGCGCCACCTCGCGCAGGTGCTGGGGCTGGCCCTCTTCCGCGAACTGCGCCAGCTGCGGCGCCCGTTGACGTCGCTGGACATCGCGGAGCCGGTGCTCCCGCCGGGCGTCACCGTACGCACCTTCGTGCCCGGCGAGGACGACGCGGCCTGGCTGGCGGTGAACCGGGCCGCCTTCGCCCACCACCCGGAGCAGGGCTCGCTGACCCAGCGCGACCTGGACGACCGCAAGGCGGAGCCCTGGTTCGACCCGAAGGGCTTCTTCCTGGCCGAGCGGGACGGCGAGCTGATCGGCTTCCACTGGACGAAGGTGCACGCCGAGGAGGGGCTCGGCGAGGTGTACGTGGTCGGCATCCGGCCCGACGCGCAGGGCGGCGGCCTCGGCAAGGCGCTCACCGCGATCGGGCTGCGCCACCTGGCGGCGGAGGGCCTGCCGACCGCGATGCTCTACGTGGACGCGGACAACAAGGCGGCCCTCGCGGTGTACGAGCGGATGGGGTTCACGACCCACGAGGTGGACCTGATGTACCGCACGGAGTCCTGAGTCCGGGTCAACAGCCCAGGTCAACTCCTTCGGGGGCGGCGTCTCTTGACGCCGCCCCTTTCTTACGTCACCCTTTCACTACTCAATTAGTGAAAGGGTGAACATGGCAGAGTCCGCAGCGGTCGAATACCGCATCGACCGGCGCAGCGGCGTCGCCACGTACCTCCAGATCGTCCAGCAGACCAAGCAGGCGCTCCGCCTCGGACTGCTGAAGCCCGGTGACCGCCTGCCCACCGCACGCGAGGTCGTCGAAGCCACCGCCATCAACCCGAACACCGTCCTCAAGGCGTACCGGGAGCTGGAGCGCGAGGGCCTCGTCGAGGGGCGGCGCGGGCTCGGCACCTTCGTCACCCGGGGCCTCGGCGGCGCCGCGGCCGCCGACGACGCGCCGCTGCGCGCCGAGCTCGCCGACTGGGCCCGCCGGGCCCGCGCGGCCGGGCTGGAGAAGGACGACGTGAGCGCGCTCTTCACCGCCGTACTGGACAGCACATTCGAGGGGGATCGAACCTGATGACAGGCGTTGCGATCGAGGCCGCCGGCCTCGGTGTGAAGTATCGGGGCGGGGGCGGGAAGTGGGTGCTCCGCGACTGCTCGTTCCGGCTGCCCGCGGGGCGGGTCTGCGCGCTCGTCGGGCCCAACGGGGCGGGCAAGTCGACCCTGCTCGCCCTCGCGGCCGGGCTCCTGCGGCCCTCGGTGGGTTCGGTGCGGGTGCTGGGCGGTACGCCCGCCGAGGTGCGTCCCCGGATCGCCTTCGTGGCCCAGGACAAGCCGCTGTACCCGCAGTTGACGGTGGACGGGATGCTCCGGGCGGGGGCCGAACTGAACCCCGCCACCTGGTCCGCGGAGACCGCCGAGCGCATCGCCGGGGACCTGCCCCGCAAGGCCCGGGTCCGGCAGCTCTCCGGCGGCCAGCGCACCCGGCTCGCCCTGGCCCTGGCGCTCGGCAAGCGGCCCGAACTGCTGCTGCTGGACGAGCCGATGGCCGATCTCGACCCGCTCGCCCGCCAGGAGCTGATGGGCGCCCTGATGGCGGAGACCGCCGAGCACGGCACCACCCTCGTGATGTCCTCGCACCTCCTCACCGAACTGGAGGGCGCCTGCGACCACCTGCTGCTCGTCGACGGCGGCCGGATCCGGCTCGGCGGCGGGACGGACGACCTGCTCGCCGCGCACACCCTGCTCACCGGCCCGGTACGCGACACCGCGCCGCACACCGCCGTCGAGTCCCGCACCGCGGGACGGATACAGACCACCCTGGTACGGAGGGAGGGCCCGGTGGACACCGGAGTCTGGGAGACCGCGGAACCCTCGCTGGAGGAGCTGCTCCTCGCCCACCTGCGGTCGCCCGGGGCCCCCGCGCTGCTGACCCCGGACGTCCTCCCCGTCGAGGAGGTGGCGGCCCGATGAGCGCCCTCGCCCTGAGCGGCCCGGTCCGGGTCACCCTGCGCCAGCACCGTACGACCCTGTGGACCGTCGGCGCACTCGCCCTCGCCGGGATCGCCTCCGTGGTCATCGCCTGGCTGGTGGTGGCGTCGGCCACCGACACGTTCGCGGACACCGGCTGCTCGGTCAGCAAGGTGACCCACGGCTGCGGCATCGCCGTCCGCCACTTCCTCAGCGTCAGCTTCCACTTCCATCAGCTGCTGGAGTACGCCGGGCTGGTCATGATGCTGGTGCCCGCGTTCGTGGGCATGTTCGTGGCCGGTCCGATGGTCGCCCGCGAGCTGGAGAGCGGCACGTTCCGGCTGTCCTGGAGCCAGGGGATCTCGCCCGCGCGCTGGCTGGCGGCCAAGCTCGCGGTGCCCGCCGTGGCGACGGTCGCCGGAGTCTCGGTCCTCTCGGCCGTCTACACCTGGGCCGTGCCGCGGGCCGACCGGACGCAGTACCCGATGGAAACGTACGACCGGACCGTGTACGGCTCCATGGGCACCGTCCCGGTCGGCTACACCCTGTGCATGCTGGCCCTCGGTACGCTGGCCGGACTGCTGCTGCGGCGCACCTTCCCGGCGATGATCGCCACCGTGGTCGCGTACGCCCCGCTGACGGCGATCATGAACCGGGTGCGGGAAGATCTCTGGCCGACCGTCCGCGTCACCGAGAACCAGTGGGTCAGGGACAACACGACCTGGCTGGTCGACTCGGAGACGCTCACCGCGTCCGGGAAGCCCCTGGACCCGGCGGTCTGCGGGGAACCCGGTGCGCCCGCCGCGTGCAAGGGCGCCGTCGACTACGTCGACTACCACCCGCTCTCGCACTTCTGGCCCCTCCAGCTCGTCGAGACCGGCATCCTGCTGGCCGTGGCGGCCCTCGCCGTGGCGCTCGCGTTCCGGGTGCTGCGCGGCCTGCCCGCCTGACGGCGACGCGGTACGGGCACCCCTGCGGCGCGGTGCGGGCGCCACGGGGGTGCGCCCGTACCGCACCGGCCGCACCCCGCACCGCACCGCGCACCGCTTCCTGCACGTCATGTCGCCGTTACCAGCCATTCAGACGGGCTTGCGAACCTCTGACAATGCAGCCAGCTGTGCCGACCCCCCGCAACGGGAAGAAACCCGGCAACGGGAGAACCCCCGGCAAGGGACGTACGGGCGAAACCGCCCTCCTGTCCCCCACGGCCCCCACGAACCCCGTGATCCCCGCCCCTTCCGACGCGCCTCCCGAGCCGTCCGCGCGGAAGAATGGGTCCATGAGCCAGCAGCCCAGCTCCGAGGTAACGGTCCAGCCCGCCACGCAGCCGTCGGTCGGCTCGCTCGCCGCCCAGCGGCCGCGCGCCGTGGCCTCCGCGTCCAGCTCCGCCGCCCTGTCCACCGCGGCCGACCTGGACCCCGACATCGACGCCGACGCCGACGCGTACGAGCCCGACATCGACGGCGACGAGCTGCCGCACGACCGCTTCCTGGACCGGGAACGCAGTTGGCTCGCGTTCAACGAAAGAGTGCTGGAGCTGGCCGAGGACCCGGCGACCCCGCTCCTCGAACGGGCTAATTTCCTCGCGATCTTCGCCTCGAACCTGGACGAGTTCTTCATGGTCCGGGTGGCCGGTCTGAAGCGCCGCATCGCCACCGGGGTCGCCACCCGGTCCGCCTCCGGACTCCAGCCCCGCGAGGTCCTGGACCTGATCTGGACCCGCTCGCGCGAGCTCATGGCCCGGCACGCCGCCTGCTACCAGCAGGACGTGGCCCCCGCCCTGTGCGACGAGGGCATACAGCTGATCCGCTGGCCCGAGCTGACCGAGAAGGAACAGGCCCGGCTCTTCACCTTCTTCCGGCAGCGCGTCTTCCCCGTACTGACCCCGCTCGCCGTCGACCCGGCACACCCCTTCCCCTACATCTCGGGGCTCTCGCTCAACCTCGCCGTCGTCGTACGCAACCCGGTCAGCGGCCACCGCCACTTCGCCCGGGTCAAGGTGCCGCCGCTGCTGACCCGCTTCCTGGAGGCGTCGCCGCAGCGGTACGTACCCATAGAGGACGTCATCGCCGCCCACCTCGAAGAGCTCTTCCCGGGCATGGAGGTCCTCGCCCACCACATGTTCCGGGTCACCCGGAACGAGGACCTGGAGGTCGAGGAGGACGACGCGGAGAACCTGCTCCAGGCCCTGGAGAAGGAGCTCATGCGGCGCCGCTTCGGCCCCCCGGTCCGGCTGGAGGTCGAGGAGTCCATCGACCCGTACGTGCTCGACCTGCTGGTCCGCGAGCTGAAGGTGTCCGACGCCGAGGTCTACCCGCTGCCCGGCCCGCTCGACCTGACCGGGCTCTTCGGCATCGCCTCGCTGGACCGGCCCGAGCTGAAGTACCCCAAGTTCGTCGCCGGCACCCACCGCGACCTCGCCGAGGTCGAGTCCGCCTCCGCGCCCGACGTCTTCGCCGCGCTGCGCGAACGCGACGTGCTCCTGCACCACCCGTACGACTCGTTCTCCACCTCCGTACAGGCCTTCCTGGAACAGGCCGCGAGCGACCCCGACGTCCTCGCGATCAAGCAGACCCTGTACCGGACCTCCGGCGACTCCCCGATCGTGGACGCGCTGATCGACGCCGCCGAGTCCGGCAAGCAGGTCCTGGTGCTCGTGGAGATCAAGGCCCGCTTCGACGAGCAGGCCAACATCAAGTGGGCCCGCAAGCTGGAGGAGGCCGGCTGCCACGTCGTCTACGGCCTCGTCGGGCTCAAGACGCACTGCAAGCTCTCGCTCGTCGTCCGGCAGGAGGGCGACACCCTGCGCCGCTACTCCCACGTCGGCACCGGCAACTACCACCCCAAGACGGCCCGGCTCTACGAGGACCTCGGACTGCTGACCGCCGACCCGCAGGTCGGCGCGGACCTCTCCGACCTCTTCAACCGGCTCTCCGGCTACTCCCGCCGCGAGACCTACCGCCGTCTCCTGGTCGCCCCGAAGTCCCTGCGGGACGGGCTGATCGCCCGGATCGACAAGGAGATCACCCACCAGCGGGCCGGGCGCACCGCCTACGTCCGCATCAAGGTCAACTCGATGGTCGACGAGGCGGTCATCGACGCCTGCTACCGGGCCGCCATGGCCGGGGTGCCGGTGGACATATGGGTGCGCGGCATCTGCGCGATCCGCCCCGGCGTCCCCGGCCTCTCCGAGAACATCCGGGTCCGCTCGGTCCTCGGCCGCTTCCTGGAGCACTCCCGGATCTTCGCCTTCGGCAACGGCGGCGAACCCGAAGTGTGGTTCGGCAGCGCCGACATGATGCACCGCAACCTCGACCGCCGGATCGAAGCACTGGTCCGGGTCACCGACCCCGCCCATCGCGCCGCGCTCAGCCGTCTCCTGGAGACCGGCATGGCCGACACCACCTCCTCCTGGCACCTCGGTCCCGACGGGAACTGGACCCGGCACGCCACGGACGCGGACGGACGGCCGCTGCGGCACGTACAGGAAATGCTCATCGACGCGCGGAGGCGCCGGCGTGCGACGCCATGACCACCAGACGACGACCCAGGCGGACCTTACGGCGGGCGCCGTCCTCGCGCCCTACCTCCAGGAACAGGCCGCCGAGTTCCTGCGCAGCCTGCGCCTCCACCGCGAGAACAGCGCCCCCACGGACGCCGGTGCCCAGGGCGCCGAGGAGGCCGCCGAAGCGCTGCGCCGCTCCTCGCGCCGGATCGGCGGCACCCTGCACACCTTCCGGGCGGCCCTGGACACCGCCTGGGCGGAGCAGCTCCGTACCGAACTGGCCTGGCTCTCGGGCACCCTGGCCCGGGAACACGCCTACGCCACCCGGCTCGCCCGGCTCCTCGAAGCGCTGCACACCCTGTCCGGTGCCCCGCTGCCCGCCGCCCGCAAGGGCTCCGGCGACTCCCCCGACAAGGAACGCGCCGCCCTCGGTGTCGGCGCCGCCCGCGCCGGGGCCCTGCTGGAGCGCCAGCTGACCCTCGCCCGGACCCGGGCCCACTCCGCCGCCCTCCAGGCGCTCGGCTCCTCCCGCTTCCACGCGGTGGCCGACGCCGTGGCGCTGCTCGCCTCCGAGGTGCCGCTCGCCCCGGCGGCGGCCGCCCCGGCGGAGGAGATGCTGCACGGCCCCGCCGACCGGGCCGAGCAGCAGCTGCGGGACACGGTCGCGGCGCTCCCCTCCGGCGGCCATGCGGCCCAGCCGTACAACGAGGCGCAGGACGCGCCCTGGCACCGCACCCGGCTCCTGCTGCGCCTCCACCGGTACGCCCACGAGGTGGTGCGGGGCGCCCCCGATCCGGTGCTGGCCGCGCCGGGGCAGGCGCTCGACCTGCACCGGGACGCCTCGGAGGCGGCCGCGGCGGCGGCCTCCGCGGCCCGCACCCCGCGGATCGCACCGGCCACCGCGTACGCCCTGGGGGTGCTCCACGCCGACCAGCGCCATGCGGTGGAGGCGGCCCGGGGCGTGTTCCGGACGAGCTGGCCGTACGCGGTGGCGGCCGCGGGCGCGCCGTGAACGGGACCGGTCCCGGGCCCGCGAAGAACGGGAAGAACGGGGCCGGGAAGAGCGGGAAGCCGGTGCGGGCCGCCGGGTGCGTGCTGTGGCGCCGTACGGACTCCGGCGGGCTGGAGGTCTGCCTCGTGCACCGGCCGCGTTACGACGACTGGTCGCACCCGAAGGGGAAGCTGAAGCGCGGCGAGTCCGGGCCGGCGGCCGCCCGGCGCGAGGTCCTGGAGGAGACCGGGCAGCACTGTGTGCCCGGCGCCGCGCTGCCCACGGTCCACTACACCGTGGGCGACCGGCCCAAGGAGGTCGTCTACTGGGCCGCCGAGGCGACCGGCGGCACCTTCGTGCCCGGCGACGAGGTCGACCGGGTCCGCTGGCTCGCCCCGGCGGCGGCCCGGGCCCGTCTCACCCAGGAGCACGACCGGAAGCTGCTGGACGCCCTGCTCGTGGCGGTCCCGGACGCGCCCGGGGCCTGAAAGGGTTCCCGGGAACGGCCGGAACCGCGCCGCCCCGCACGGTTCACCTCCCGTTCACTCTCCCCCGTAGGCCGCTTCACCTGATCTGCCTAACTTCGTCAGTGCACGGTGCGCGGCACAACGGCCCGGCACCCACCCCAACGCACGCCGTCGTAAGAACCAACAAGACCTCGGCGGCTCCTGGAAGGAACACCCGAAAGTGAAGCTTCAGCGCAAGAACCGGCTTCGTGCCACCGCGCTCGGTGCCCTCGCCGTCTCCAGCGCCCTGGTCCTCACGGCGTGCGGTTCGGACGACAACACCGGTGGCTCGACCGGCGGCAGCGGTGGCAAGACCAACGCCGCGTCGAACATCAAGTGCGACGACGCCAAGGGCCAGCTGCCCGCCTCCGGCTCCAGTGCGCAGAAGAACGCCATGGACCTCTGGGCCAAGAACTACATGGCCGGCTGCTCCGGCGTCGAGATCAACTACAAGTCCTCCTCCTCCGGTGAGGGCATCGTCGCCTTCAACCAGGGCACCGTCGGCTTCGCCGGCTCCGACTCGGCGCTGAAGCCCGAAGAGGTCGCCGAGTCGAAGAAGATCTGCAAGGGCGGCCAGGGCATCAACCTCCCGATGGTCGGCGGCCCGATCGCCATCGGTTACCACCTGGAGGGTGTCGACAGCCTGGTGCTGGACGCCCCGACCCTCGCCAAGATCTTCGACAACAAGATCACCAAGTGGAACGACCCGGCGATCGCCAAGCTCAACAGCGGCGCCAAGCTCCCGGACAAGCCGATCCAGGCCTTCCACCGCTCCGAGGACTCCGGCACCACGCAGAACCTCGGCAAGTACCTCGGCGCCGCGGCCCCGAGCGACTGGAAGTACGAGGCCGAGAAGAAGTGGCCGGCCCCCAAGGGCCAGGCCGCGTCCGGCTCCTCCGGTGTCGCCGCCCAGGTGAAGCAGGTCGACGGCGCGATCGGCTACTTCGAGCTGAGCTACGCCACCGACCAGTCGATCTCCACCGTCGACATCGCCACCGGTGGCGCCGCCCCGGTCAAGGCCACCTCGGAGAACGCCTCCAAGGCCATCGCCGCCGCCAAGATCAAGGGCACCGGCAAGGACCTGGCCCTGGAGCTCGACTACACGACCAAGGCCGAGGGTGCCTACCCGATCGTCCTGGTCACGTACGAGGTCGTCTGCGACAAGGGCAACAAGGCCGAGACCCTTCCGACGGTCAAGTCCTTCCTGAACTACACCGCCAGCGACGAGGGCCAGAAGCTCCTCACCGAGGCCGGCTACGCGCCGATCCCGGCCGAGATCAACGCCAAGGTCCGCGAGACGATCGCGTCCCTCTCGTAACGACGGGGCACGGGTGACCCCGAGCCCGTCACGCACGTAACACCCGCAACACCAGCAACACCCGGCGGACCGGTCCGGTACACCCTTCCGGACCGGTCCCGCCACCACCCATCCGGTGCACCGCCGCCAGGGGAGCCAGCCGCTCCCCCACACAGACCGGAAAGACCATGGCTTCCACCACACCGATAGACACGCCGCCGGCCCCGCCGGTGGCGCGCAAGCGCGCCGGGACCTCGTCCGGGCGCGTGGGCGACAAGGTCTTCCTGGGCCTCTCCCGGGGCTCGGGCATCCTGTTGCTCGTGATCATGGCGTCGATCGCCGTGTTCCTGACCTACCGCGCCTCGATCGCCATCTCGAAGAACGAGGGCAACTTCCTCACCACCTTCGACTGGAACCCGGCGGGCAGCCCGCCGGTCTTCGGCATCGCGGTCCTCCTCTTCGGCACCGTCGTCAGCTCGGTCATCGCGATGGCCATCGCCGTCCCCGTCGCCGTCGGGATCGCGCTGTTCATCTCGCACTACGCGCCGCGCAAGCTGGCCGCGCCGCTCGCGTACGTCGTCGACCTGCTCGCCGCGGTCCCGAGCATCGTGTACGGCATCTGGGGCGCGCTCGTCCTGGTGCCCTACCTCGAAGGCCTGAACCTCTGGCTCGACCAGTTCTTCGGCTGGACGTACGTCTTCGAGAAGACCGAGCTGGGCGTCGCCCGCTCCCTCTTCACCGTCGGCATCCTGCTGGCGATCATGATCCTGCCGATCGTGACCAGCGTCAGCCGCGAAGTCTTCCTCCAGGTCCCCCGGATGAACGAGGAGGCCGCCCTCGCCCTGGGCGCCACCCGCTGGGAGGTCATCCGCCTCTCGGTGCTGCCCTTCGGCCGCTCCGGCGTGATCTCCGCCTCGATGCTGGGCCTGGGCCGCGCGCTCGGCGAGACGATGGCCGTCGCCACGGTCCTGTCGCCGAGCTTCATCATCTCCGCGCACGTGCTCAACCCGGGCGGCGGAACCTTCGCCCAGAACATCGCCGCGAAGTTCGACGAGGCCAACGAGTTCGGGCGGGACGCCCTGATCGCCTCGGGTCTCGTGCTCTTCGTCCTCACCCTGCTGGTCAACGGTGCGGCCCGGCTGATCATCGCCCGCCGCAAGGAATACTCGGGGGCCAACGCATGAGCCAGGCAGCCAACACCGGCATACAGGAGCGGCCCGCCCCGGCGGCGCCCGCCCGTACGAACAGCCTGAGCAGCCGGGCGCTCCCCCGCTGGTCCCCCTTCGCCTTCGCCGCCGTCGCGCTCGTGCTCGGCGTGGGCACCGGCATCGCGGCCGGCTGGCAGAGCCGCACCCAGTGGGGTCTGTTCTCCGCCCTCCTCTTCGTCGTCGTCTCGTACATCGTCACCTCGGTCGTCGAGAACCGCCGCCAGGCCAAGGACCGGCTCGCGACCAGCCTCGTCTGGGTCTGCTTCCTGCTGGCGGTCGTCCCGCTCGCCTCGCTGCTGTGGACGACGGTCAGCCGCGGCGCCGAGCGCCTCGACGGCTACTTCCTGACCCACTCCATGGCCGGTGTGCTCGGCTCCGAGCCGACCGGCGGCGTCTACCACGCGCTGATCGGCACCCTGGAGCAGGTCGGCATCGCCACCCTGATCTCCGCCCCGGTCGGCATGCTGACCGCCGTCTACCTGGTGGAGTACGGCAAGGGGGCGCTGGCCAAGGCCGTGACCTTCTTCGTCGACGTCATGACGGGCATCCCGTCCATCGTCGCGGGCCTCTTCATCCTGTCGATCATGCTGATGACCAAGACCCAGCCGTCCGGTCTGATGGGTGCCCTGGCACTCGCGATCCTGATGATGCCGGTCGTGGTCCGCTCCACCGAGGAGATGCTGAAGCTCGTCCCGAACGAGCTCCGCGAGGCCTCCCTCGCCCTCGGCGTCCCGAAGTGGCGCACCATCCTGAAGGTTGTCCTGCCGACCGCGATCGGCGGCATCACCACCGGTGTGATGCTCGCGATCGCCCGTATCGCCGGTGAGACCGCGCCGATCATCCTGCTGGTCTTCGGAAGCCAGCTGATCAACCCCAACCCCTTCCAGGGCGCGCAGTCCTCGCTCCCCTTCTACATCTGGGAGCAGTACCGGGTCGGCACCGACCAGTCGTACGACCGTGCCTGGGCAGCGGCGCTGGTCCTGATCGCCTTCGTCATGATCCTCAACCTGGTGGCCCGCGGCATCGCCCGCTGGAAGGCCCCGAAGACCGGCCGCTGACCGCGGCACGAAAGAAGCAGTGATTCCGATGGCCAAGCGCATCGACGTCAGCGGACTGTCCGCCTACTACGGCTCCCACCTCGCCATCGAGGACATCTCGATGACCGTGGAGCCCCGCTCCGTGACCGCCTTCATCGGCCCGTCCGGCTGCGGCAAGTCCACCTTCCTGCGCACCCTGAACCGCATGCACGAGGTCACCCCCGGTGGCCGCGTCGAGGGCAAGGTGCTGCTGGACGACGAGAACCTCTACGGACCCAGCGTCGACCCGGTCACCGTGCGCCGCACGGTCGGCATGGTCTTCCAGCGCCCGAACCCGTTCCCCACCATGTCGATCTTCGACAACGTCGCGGCCGGCCTCCGGCTGAACGGCTCGTACAAGAAGAGCGAGCTCGCCGAGATCGTCGAGAAGTCGCTGCGCGGCGCGAACCTCTGGAACGAGGTCAAGGACCGGCTGAACAAGCCCGGCTCCGGCCTCTCCGGCGGTCAGCAGCAGCGGCTCTGCATCGCCCGCGCGATCGCCGTCGAGCCCGACGTGCTGCTGATGGACGAGCCGTGCTCCGCCCTCGACCCGATCTCCACCCTCGCCATCGAGGACCTGATCGGCGAGCTGAAGGAGCGCTTCACGATCGTCATCGTGACGCACAACATGCAGCAGGCGGCCCGCGTCTCGGACCGCACCGCGTTCTTCAACCTCGCGGCGGTCGGCAAGCCCGGCAAGCTCATCGAGATCGACGAGACGGAGCGGATCTTCTCCAACCCGTCCGTCCAGGCCACCGAGGACTACATCTCGGGCCGCTTCGGATAGACCGCTCCACCCCGGCGGTACGGGGAACCCGGCCCACGCCGGACCCGTACCGCCGGCACAGACGGCCTTGGGGTGCTGCATGGCGGTGCCACCGCAAGGCGAAGGGGCCGCCCCCACTCCCCGCGAAGGGAGTGGGGGCGGCCCCGTATGCGTCCGCGCCGCGCGGGGCGGCGGACGTCAGCCGAAGAGCAGGTACACGATCCCGTAGCTCCCGGCCGCGACCAGTGCCGCGGCCGGCATCGTGATGAACCAGCCCATGATGATGTTCTTGGCGACGCCCCAGCGGACCGCGTTCACCCGCTTCGTGGCACCCACGCCCATGATCGCGGAGGTGATCACATGCGTCGTGGAGATCGGCGCGTGGAACAGGAACGCCGAACCGAACATGATCGACGCACCCGTCGTCTCGGCGGCGAAGCCCTGCGGCGGATCCAGCTCGATGATCTTCCGGCCGAGCGTCCGCATGATGCGCCAGCCGCCGGCGTACGTACCCAGCGACAGCATCATCGCGCAGACCAGCTTCACCCAGACCGGGATCGGGTCGCTCGGGCTCTCGACATCCGCGATGACCAGCGCCATCACCACGATGCCCATGGTCTTCTGCGCGTCCTGGAGGCCGTGGCCGAGCGCCATGCCCGCGGCCGAGACCGTCTGCGCTATGCGGAAACCGCGCTTGGCCTTGTGCGGATTGGTCTTCCGGAACATCCACATGATCGCGACCATCACCAGATAGCCGACGACCAGACCGATGACCGGCGAGACGAACATCGGGACGACGACCTTGTCGATCACCCCGTCCCAGTGCACCAGCGTCCCGCCCGCGAGCGCCGCGCCGACCATCCCGCCGAACAGGGCGTGCGAGGAGGAGGACGGCAGCCCGAAGTACCAGGTGACCAGGTTCCAGATGATCGCGCCGACGAGCGCCGCGAAGAGGATGCCCATCCCCTTGGAGCCCTCGGGCGTGGCGATCAGGCCCTCACTGACGGTCTTGGCGACCCCGCTGCCCAGGAAGGCACCCGCGAGGTTCATCACCGCGGCCATCGCCAGCGCCGCACGCGGCGTGAGCGCACGGGTGGAGACGGAGGTGGCGATGGCGTTCGCCGAGTCGTGGAAACCGTTCGTATACGTGAAGCCGAGCGCGACCCCGATGGTCACGATCAGCGCAAAGGTGTCCACGGCGGTCAGGACTCCTTGACCGCGATGGTCTCCACCGTGTTGGCGACGTGCTCGAACGCGTCGGCCGCCTCTTCCAGCACGTCCACGATCTGCTTGAGCTTCAGCACCTCGATGGCGTCGTACTTGCCGTTGAAGAGATGGGCGAGCAGTTTGCGGTGGATCTGGTCGGCCTGGTTCTCCAGACGGTTGACCTCGATCCAGTACTCGGTGAGATTGTCCATGGTGCGCAGACCGGGCATCGCCTCGGCGGTCAGCTCGGCCGCCCGGGCCAGAACCTCGATCTGCTGCGCGATGCCACTGGGGAGTTCCTCGATCTGGTACAGCACGACCAGGTCGACGGCCTCCTCCATGAAGTCCATGATGTCGTCGAGCGACGACGCGAGGTTGTAAATGTCCTCACGGTCGAACGGCGTGATGAAAGAGGAGTTCAGCTGGTGGAAGATCGCGTGGGTGGCATCGTCCCCCGCGTGCTCCGCTGCCCGCATGCGCTCCGCGATCTCGACTCGGGAGGCAGAGTCCGCCCCGAGCAATTCCATCAGGAGTTTCGAGCCCGTGACGATGTTGTCCGCGGACGCGGAGAACATGTCGTAGAAGCTCGTCTCCCTGGGGGTCAGACGAAAGCGCACGTGGGGTCCTCGGGGTGCTTTGGATTCGGTCAGGCTGATGCTAGGCGCATCATCCGGCCACGGCTAACCGGCGTTCTTCAGTGTCGCGCATCGGACACCACGATCAGCACGGACCCCCGGTCACGTTTCAGATGAATTCGTTAGGATATACCCACCAGGGGTATGTATACGGCAGAGCAAAGGGAAAACGGGAGGCAGTAATGACCACGACCGAGACCACCGTGACCGGTGCGGAGACGGAATCCCCGGTCACCGATCACGACCACGGCATACACGGTTATCACCACCAGAAGGCCGAGCACCTCAAGCGGCTGCGCCGGATCGAGGGCCAGATCCGCGGCCTCCAGCGCATGGTCGACGAGGACGTGTACTGCATCGACATACTGACCCAGGTCTCGGCGTCCACGAAGGCGCTCCAGTCCTTCGCCCTCCAACTGCTGGAGGAGCACCTGCGGCACTGCGTCGCCGACGCGGCGGTCAAGGGCGGCGAGGAGATCGACGCCAAGGTCGAGGAGGCCACGAAGGCCATCGCCCGCCTGCTGCGCACCTGACGGCAGGGCCCCCGCCCGGACGCGCCGCGCTCACCCCCGGTGGTCACCGTGCCGGGGGCCGGCGGACCGCTCGGCACCCGCGTGGACGTCGAGCACCTCGTCGATCCGGGCCGCGCTGAGCCGCTCCCCGATCGCGGCCGACGCGGCGATCATCAGCTCGCCGCAGAGCTCGATCTCGGCGAGGGCCACATGGTCGGACACCGTCCGCACGCCGCGCGTCACCACGTCACCACTCACCTCTCGCTGCCGTCGCGGGCTTCCCAGCGTAAGGAGCGGGCCCCCCGCCGCGCATGGCACGGACGGACCATTTCCCGCTCCCGGCATGGCTAGGGCGACCCCGGCCACGATCCGCCGGACACGCGCTGAGGGCTGTCCACATGCCCGCTGCTCCCGGATCCGCTACTTCTCCCGGATCCGCCCCGTATAGATGTCGCCCCCGTCCGGCAGCCGTACGGAGACCGGGGCCCCGAACCCGAACAGCAGGGTGGTCGACACCACCTCCACCGCCGGGCCCTCCCCCGCGAAGCCGAAGCGGTGGCGCACCTTGCGCAGCCGCCCCTGCTCGTCGAGGTACGCATCGAACGGCACCGCGTCCGAACGGAACCCCTTCGCCGCCGAGGCCAGCGCCGCGCGCGAGCCCGGCCCCGCCCGGCGCGCGGCCAGCGCCAGGTCCGCCGTCCCCCGGTAGTGCCGCACCCGGACCCCGGCGATCTCCGTCCACCCCGCGTACGTCACCTGCCGCGCACCGCGCAGCAGCTCGGCGGCGGCCATCGGGTCGGTCGCCCCGCCGGTGACGAGATTGCCGTCGGCCAGCGTCGCCGTGTCGATCCTGACCCACTTGTCCTCGGGCACCCCGGCGCCCCGGTTCTTCATGTAGAGCGCGCCCGGCGCCAGCAGCTCCGTGATCGGGCGGTGCGCGTCCGTACCGGCGGCGTCCTTCGGCAGCACGACGGTGAGCCGGCCCGTACCGGTGCGGAAGTCGTACGCGCCCCGGCCCCTGATCGTCACCCGCGTACCGCCCGCGGCGGTCTCCATCGACGTACGCACCTCGGCGCTCCCGGCCACCGCCCCGGCGGTCCCGGCCACCACGGCCGTCCCCGTCCCGCCGGCGGTGGCGGCGAGGACGTCGGCCGCGCGGCGCACCTCGGCGAGGGAACCCGAGCCGCCCTGCTCGTCGGCGACGGCACGGTCACCGCCGCCACCGGCCGAGCAGCCGGCGGCCGCCGCCATCACCCCCACCACGGCCAGGGCACAGACAGCGCGCGCCCCACTCCTGGACCTGTGCTGCCGCACCACCATCGCCTGCCAACCCCCAACGCCGTCACCTGCCCGAGAGGCCCGTCCGTCCGGATAACGACGCCCCGTGTCCCCCGTCACGCGGCCCTCCCGGGCCTCACCGCCCGGGGGGTACGGCCAGTACCGTGGTCGAGTGCATGACCGACACGTCGAAGAGGTCCCGCCGACCGCCCCCACCACCGCGTCCACCGGCCACACCCCCACCACCGTGGAACGCGGCTCCTTCTGCATCGCGCGCTGCTCCTGCGGCTGGTCGGGACCGGCCCGCCGCTCCCGCGACCGGGCCCGCACGGACGCCGCGGAACACCTCGCGGCTCCCTGACACCCCCGGTTCCCCCCTTCCGGCCTCCGCCCCCACACCGTGATCCCGGAGCTCCGATGAACCTTCCTCCCCCACCCGCCCGGCGCACCCTGCTCGCCGCCGGCACCGCGGCGGTGCTCGCCGGTGTCACCACCGCGTGCGGCGGCCCCTCCGCCACCCCGGGCGGCACCACGGACGACACCAGCGGCACCGGGAGCACCACCGGTTCCCCCTCCGCACCGCGGAAACCTTCCGCCACCACCCGTGCGGACTGGTCCGCGCTGGCCAGGAGCCTCGACGGCAGCCTCGTACGACCGCAGGACGCCGCCTACCGGACCGCCCGTCAGCTCTACAACACCCGCTTCGACGGGCTGAAGCCGGCCGCCGTCGCCTACGTCCGGCACGCGGCCGACATCCGCGAGTGCCTCTCCTTCGCCCGCCGCACCGCCACCCCCGTCGCCATCCGCGGCGGCGGCCACTCCTACGCGGGCTGGTCGAGCGGGAACGGCAGGCTCGTCCTCGACGTGTCCTCGCTGGACCGGGTCTCCCCGGACGGCACGATCGGCGCGGGCGCCCGGCTCGGCGACATCTACCGGAGCCTGGGCCGCAGCGGGCTGACGATACCCGGCGGCTCCTGCCCCACCGTCGGCATATCCGGCCTCACCCTCGGCGGCGGCCACGGCGTCGCCTCCCGCGCGTACGGCCTGACCTGCGACAGCCTCACCTCCGCGACCCTGGTCACGGCCGACGGCAGCACCCTCACCGTGGACGCCGACCACCACCCGGACCTCTTCTGGGCGCTGCGCGGCGCGGGCAACGGCAACTTCGGCGTGGTCACCGAGCTGAGGTTCCGCACCCGCCCGGTCCGGCCGGCCGTCACCGCGTACCTGACATGGCCGTGGTCGCGGGCCCGGTCCGTCGTCGCGGCCTGGCAGGAGTGGGGCCCCTCGCAGCCCGACGAGATCTGGACCTCCGCCCATCTGGACGCCGGCCCGGCGGGCGCCGACCCGACCGTGTCGGTCGCCGCGTTCGGCCTGGGCACGTACGGCGGCCTCCAGAACGCCGTGGACCGCCTCGCCGACCGGATCGGTGCCCCGGCCTCCTCGGTCTCGCTGCGCCGCCGCGGCTATCTGGAGGCGATGCTCGGGTACGCGGGCTGCGCGGGCATCAGCGAGGCACAGTGCCATCTGCCGGGGACGACGCCCGGCCGCACGCCCCAGGGCGCGCTCCGGCGCGAGACGTACGCCGCCGCCTCCGACTTCTACGACCGCTCGCTCCCCCCGGCGGGGATACAGGCGCTGCTCGACCGGACCGCGGCGTTCACCCGGATCACGGCGGCGCAGGGCGGCGGGAGCGGTTCGGTCGCGCTCACGGCCCTGGGCGGGGCGATCAACCGGGTCTCCCCGCAGGCGACGGCCTTCGTCCACCGGGGTTCACGGGTCCTCGCCCAGTACATCGGCGCCTGGGACCCCGGCACGGCGGGCAGCGCCCAACAGGAGTGGCTGAAAAACACCCATGCGGTGATGCGCCGTCATGCTTCGGGCGCGGCCTACCAGAACTACAGCGACCCGACGCTGACCGACTGGCGCCGGGCCTACTACGGTGCGGCGGCCGACCGCCTCACCGCGCTGAAGAGGACGTACGACCCGGACCGCCTCTTCTCGTACCCGCAGGCGCTCTGAGGCCGGGGCCGCGCGGTGGCCGCCGCGCGGTCACTACGCGGCGAGGTCCTTCTCGCCGTTCCCGCCGCACGTGCCCGGCCGCGGCTCGGGGATCCCGAACGACCCGGACCGGTCCCCGGCCCCGTCCACCGCCTCGGGCCGCCGCGACCGTACGAGGCGGCCGAGCCGCTCCGACCGGGAGACGGCCGCCACCAGCGGGGTCAGCAGCATCCCGGCCAACGGGGCGAGCAGCAGGGCGACCGCCGTGCCGAGCGCGAATCCGCCGATGACGTCGGTCGGGTAGTGGACGCCCATGTAGACCCGGCAGAACCCCTCCAGGAGGGCGAGCCCGATCGCTGCGACGCCGAACTTCCGGTTGGCCACGAAGAGCCCGACCGCCAGCGCCATCGCCATCGTGGCGTGGTCGCTGACGAACGAGAAGTCGTTCTTCCCGGTCACCAGGACCTCCAGCCCCTGGTGGTCCTTGAACGGGCGCGGGCGTTCGACGAATCCGCGGATCGGAATGTTGATCAGGAGCGCGATCCCGGCGGCGAGCGGTGCCCAGACGATCCCCGCGACCGACGCGACCGCGTCGTCCGCCGTACCGCGCCGCCGCACGCTCCACCAGCACCACAGGACCACCAGGACGAGCCCGAGCAGGATCCCGTACTCACCGAGGAACTCCATCACCCGGTCGAACCAGGGAGGAGCGGACTTGGCGAGCCCGTTGATGTCGTAGAGCAGGCCGACGTCGGGGTTCGACCCATCGACTGCGACTCCAGCCATCTGCTGCGGCCCCTTGTCCTGTCTGCTGCCGCGGGCACCCACGTGTGCGCCGCTCTGACGAACCCCCGTGTCGGTTCGGTTCCGGCCGCCGTCGCACGGTCGACGCGTCGGCACGCCGTCGGCCCGGTCCTCCCAGGGAACGAGACCCCTGGTACGTGTGTTCCGCTCTCCACCGAATGATCACCATGACGTTATCGAAGAGAGATGCATCACCGCAGCTCAGGGCTGAGGTTTCACGGAGAGTTCCGGCCACCGCCGCCCCGCCGCCATGCCCCGCGCGCCGCCCACGCCGCCGCTCATGCCGCCGACCGGCTCTTGGGAAGGGCCTTCGGAAGAGCCGCGGCCCCGTCCTTCGTCACCCGCGTCGCACCGAAGTAGTCCGGCGCGTCGATCTTGTCGAAGCGGATCACGGCCCCCGTGTACGGAGCGTTGATCATGTACCCGCCCCCCACGTAGATCCCCACGTGGTGGATGGCCCGCGAATTGGACAGGTCGTTCGAGAAGAACACCAGGTCCCCGGGGAGCAGCTCGTCCCGGGAGGGATGCGGCCCGGCGTTGTACTGGTCGTTCGCCACCCGGGGCAGCTCGATGTCCACCGTCCGGTACGCGGCCTGGGTCAGCCCCGAGCAGTCGAACCGGCCGTTCTGCTCCGGCGTGCCGTTGCCGCCCCAGAGATACGGCGTCCCGAGCTTCTTCTGCGCGAAGTAGATCGCCCCGGCCGCCTGCTGCGAGGGCTGGACCCGGCCGACCGGCCGGGCGAAGCTCTTCTCCAGACTGCGGATGATGGTGACGTAGTTCTGCGTCTCCGAGATGGACGGGACCCCGCCCGCCCTGATGACCCGGTAGGCCCCGGCGTTGTACGCGGCCAGCATGTTGTCCGTCGGGTCGCCCGGCACCTTCTTCACGTAGCCGGCCAGCTCGCAGTCGTACGACGCGGCGGACGGGATGGCATCGGCCGGGTCCCACACGTCGCGGTCGCCGTCACCGTCCCCGTCGATGCCGTGGGTGGCCCAGGTGCCGGGGATGAACTGGGCGATGCCCTGCGCGGCGGCGGGGCTCTGCGCACGCGGGTTCCACCCGCTCTCCTGGTAGAGCTGGGCGGCCAGCAGGGCGGGGTTGATCGCGGGACAGAGGTTGCCCCACTTCTCCACCAGCGCCTGATACCGCGCCGGCACCGCGCCCTTGGCCAGCGCGACGGCCCCGCCACCGGTCCCCATCCCGGCGGCGGCCGAGTACGTACCGACGACGAGGAGCGCCACGAAGCTCATGGCGCTGCCCGCAGCGATGCCACCGACCACCCAGAATTTACGCACCCCTCAACCATCCCCCATCCGGGACGTGTTCATGGGCGGTTTCGACGGTGTGTACGAGTAATCCGCGTCATGCGGGGGCGATCCGTACGCAGCTCCGGCGCACGGGACCGCACGAAGGGCGCACCGGGTGCACCGGCCGGATCGACCGGCGCACCCGATACCCGCATGACCGTCAGGCCCCGGTGGACCAGTGGTCCGAGCGGACGTTGGGGCTCGGCAGCGGATACACGTCCTTGTACGCCGGGCCGTTCGGCTTCGACGCGGACTCGGCGACCTTCGACTCCTTCACGCAGGGCGTGTCCGCCTCGAAGAAGACCTGCCCCTTGGCGCGCACGCTCACGCTGATGCCGAAGCCGTCCTTCGTCACCGCGTAGACCGCCGGGAACTCGGTGTCCTTGTTCTTCGCCCGGATACGGAAGTCGCTCGCCCGCCAGGCCTGCTCGACCTGGTCCAGGAACGCCTGCCTGCGGTCCGCGGACACGATGGTCATGACGGTGCGTCTGCGCGTCACGTCACAGCTGCCCTTGGTCGTCGGACCGTGCGCCCACTGGACCTCGGGGTCGATCTTCTTCAGTACGTCGTCGAGCATGCCGTCGGCCCGGTCGGCAGCCTCCTGCATGTCCATCTTGTTCCCCTTGGTGCTTTCGGAGCCTGCGGTGCTGCTGGTCGAGGTGTTCGCACCGGCCTCCGGGTGCGCCTTCTCGCTGCCACAGGCGGACAGCGCGAACCCGACGGCCAGAGCCACGGCGACGATCTGGAACCTTCGGCTCATCGGTACTCCTCAATCTTGAGCCGGTCGGCGTGCCCGGACACGATAAGGGCGATGCTGTCGGCGGAGACGGCGTCCCGCGACGGGGTGAAGTAGTTGGAGTGCGAATCGAAGCTCATCGGCTTGCCCGGGTCCACCGGGAACCGCCTGGCCCCGAACGCCTTGCTCGCCGGGTCCTTCCCGAACCAGAGGTTGTCGTCGCCCGGGTCGGCCAGGTCACCGGCGATGAGCGCGCCGGCCGGCCCGCCCAGCACCATCCCGATCCCGCCCACGACCACCTGGGTCTTGGACGGCAGCTTGGTGACCGGGTCGTTCTGCGCCGCACCGACGAAAACGTGCTCGGCACCGACCCCGAGGTCCACGGCCCGGTCCACGCCCACCCCGGGGCTGCCGACCAGGATGATGTCGTCCACCCCGGGAATCCCGCCGATCCGCCGGGCGGCGGCACCGACGGTGCGCGAGCCGTAGGAGTGCCCGATGGCCGTGATGTGCGGATCCTTGTTCTGGTTGGTCGCGACGATCCCGCTCATGAAGTCGTTGTACGCCGCGCCGCCCACCTCCGCGCGCTTGGTGCCCGCCACCGCCAGGCTCTGCAGCCCGTCCGGCGTCTGCGGGGCGTCGTAGCCGAGCCAGACGATCGCGGCGCTGGACGGGTCGTACCCCTGGGCGCCGATCGCGGTGTCCTTGGCCCGCCGCAGGCCGCTCTTCGCGAACTCCTCGTCGAGGGCGGTGTTCAGCCCCGGCACGTAGGCCGACACGTTCTTCGAGGTGTCGGGGTTGCCGTACGAGACGATCGCCCGCCCGTTGCCCTCGTCGCTGATGCCGATGAGGTACATCGGGGGCTGGCTGCCCTCCTTGAGCTGCCGGTCGATCTCCTTCAGCCCGGCCAGCTGCTCGCGGGACTTCTTGTCGGTCTGCCCCTCCAGCTTCTGGATCAGGTTGGGCAGGTTACGGCGGTTGGCGGCGTCCCGGTCCGCCACGGGGATGCCGTCCAGCCCGCCGATCTGGTCCGGGAGGAGCTCCAGGTAGCGGTCGCGCTGCTGCTGCGTCAGCCCCTTCCACCAGTACGCGCGTCCGGCGGCGCTGCCGTTGCGGGGGATGAGCCCGTCGAGGTACTGCCGCTCGCTGTCCCGTACCGCGGACTCGACGCGGCTGCCCGAGCCGGGCAGACCGGTCAGCGGGTTGCTCCCGCCGGGCTGGGCCACCTGCCAGGCGGCGTTGACGAACTTGCCCTTGTTCCACTGGTCGCCGGCCTTCTTCGCGACCTGCGCGTACTGGTCGACGACGTCGCGGCCGGTGGTGACGGGGTGCGCGATGGTGTCGACGGCGCCCTGGACGTCGCCCAGCAGGCCGTCCTTGCCGACGACGCCGGAGAGGAAGCCGCCGTTCGGACGGGGCTCGTAGTCCGAGACCACGGGTTGTCTACCCGCGTTGACTCCTACAGAAGAACCGCCGTCCGCACCCGAACCACCACTGCCATCGGAACCACCAGCACCACCGGCACCACCTGCACCACCTGCACCACTGCCGCTGCTGCCACCATCGGCACCTCCGGAACCACCAGCGCCTCCGGAACCATCAGCACCCCCGGAGCCGGACCCTCCGGTCTGCGACGAACCCGACGCACCCGAACCGCCGGTCACGGTCGCGCTGTCCGACCCGGATCCGTCGCCGCTGCCGCCCTTCCCCCCGTGGCCGCCCTCGGCGACGGCGGCGGGCGGCGGGCAGGAGCTCCCGGTCAGCCGGCAGACGGCGTCCTGGATCCGGCCGGACACCTGACCGCCGATCCCCGTCGCCACCAGCGCGCCGACGAGAGCCACGACCACCAGGATCGTGCCCAGGTACTCCATCGCGGTCTGCCCGTGGTCCCGGCGCCGCTGGACCAGCAGCCGGCCGAGGCTGAACCCTTCGTGCCGCACCCGCTGCTCGGGAGCGAGCCTGAACCACGCGCGCGACCGCGCCCGGCACAGCAGTACGAGAACGAGGACCGGAAGGACCATCCGGGTCACACCCCGGCCGTCCTCCGACCCCAACGTGGCCAGCGCCCCGAGCAGGAGCCAGGCGTGCACGGCCACCAGCCCGCGCCACACCCAGACGCCCCCGGTCCGCACCCGGAACGACAGCACGACCCCGACGATGCCGGGCAACGAGGCGTACAGCAGCATGCCCAGCAGATGCCCGTCGACCGCCTCGACGGACGAGGCGGTGAGCAGCACGTTGAACACACCCACGACCGTGACGGCGAAGAGCAGCCGGACGAGGACCAGAACTGCTTGCAGGGGGCGTGACAGTGACTGTCTGCCGGGACGGTCATCGGGGGCGCGCAAGGCAGCACCGCCCGGTACCGCTAGTTCCTGTATGCCAGACACGGCGAGTCTCCCCAACTTTGTGAGTGGGCGCAGCGACAGTTCCCCCCGGTATCCGTATGCGACCACAACACCCCGGGGCCCGGCATGGGCCCTGGGACCCAATGCCGGACTCAATGCCTGCTCGGCCCGGTATCACCACCCCCCATTTCAGGGCCAGTTGGGACTCAGGCCCCGCCAACCCCTTCGCCCCCTTCAGTGCCCTTCGACCCATTCGGCGCTCCTCGGCCGCGCAGCGCAGGAGTCGCGTCCGACTGGGGCGGGCGACTCCCCGCAGCGCCTCGCACGGCACCGGACGAAGGGATCCAGACGGCGTCAGCCGGACGTCAGTGGGGCGTCAGCAGAACGTGAGCGATCCACAGGATGCTTTTGATGTCAAGAGGTCGGAGCAAGCGGTTCACCGCAGGATTCGGGCCTTGTCTCACGCTCATCCTGGGAGAAATCCATGCGCTCGATCCGCACCCGCAAGCACACCGCCGCCCTCGGCGTCGTCACCGCCGTACTCGCCCTGGCGCTCACCGCCTGCAACGAGGAGGACGGCACGGACGCCGCCGGCGCCGCCGGCAACACCTCCTCCTCCGCCTCCTCCACCGAGGCCACGCAGGCCGGCGGCGACGCCAAGGGCACGGACACCTCGAAGTCCGGCGGCAACGCGCAGAACGCCGGCGCGAAGACCGGCTCGTCGACCGGCGGCGGCTCCAAGGACAGCGGCAGCTCCGCCGCCGGGGGCAGCGGCAACACCAGCGACAGCTACGCCTACAAGCACCCGTGCAAGGCCGGCGACCTGTCGATCCGCGTGTACCCCCGCGAGGGCTCGAAGACCCAGCACGTGATCGAGGTCAACAACACGGGCGCCAACTCCTGCGGCCTGAGCTACTTCCCGCAGGTCAGCCTGGGCGCCTCGAAGGCCTCGGACCACAGCGGCGACATCATCCCGGCGGTTCCCGGCGGCCTGGGCGGCGCCCCGGCGTACCCGGTCAAGCCGAAGACGGCCGCCATCGCGGTGATCGACCTGAACCCCAAGGGCGGCAACGGCCTGACCTGGATCAACGAGATGAACGTGCTCGCCGACGGCGACCACATGCCCAACGCCGACACCCAGAACTTCGAGCTCGGCCCGGACGTCAAGGTCCTGGACCCGAAGCTGGGCCTGTACGAGGCCTCGGTCGCCGACGCCGTGAAGTCCATGGAGTCCGCGGGCAAGTAACCCCGCCGTACCCCGAAACACCCCGTAGGGCCCGGATCCGAGACGCGATCCGGGCCCTACGGGGTGTTCGACGCGACCTCCCGCACCCGCACCGGGCGGGGCGCGGCCTCCGGCGGCCGGCCCACCGGGCCACCGGGGCTCTGCCCGGGGCTCCCCTGTCAGAGGGGCTCTGCAGGGTCCGGGCATGCCCGGATTCCGCGACTTCAATTTCAAGCTGCTGGTCATAGAGAAGCTCATGTACGAGGACCGGACGCTGACCCCGGCCTTCAGCATCGACGAACTCCTGCGCGCGAGGGGAATCAGGCACACGGACGTGTACGTCCACGAGAACGGCCTGGAGTTCACGGTGCTCGACGAGTCCCGCGCCTACTTCGAGGCCCTGGAGATCGGCGAGGAGCTGCTCGCCACGGTGGATGTCCTCCTCGTCGACGGCGGCAACCGGGTGTACTACCACTGCTCCCCGGTCTGGGACGGCGAGGACGAGCTGTTCGACGTGGCCTCGCTCGACGATCTCGACCTGCTGCCGAACCTGCGGCTGGTCAGTGGCGCGCAGGACTGCGGGATAGGTGTCGCGTTCGACGAGAAGCTCCTCGCGGCCCGGGGCATCGCCTCCGACTGAGCCGCACACGCTCTCCCCCTGTCGCCCCGTCAGGTGATCGGACAACGTGTCCGGCGGCTCCGTCACGGGCACGATCAACGGCATGAACGACGGCATGAGCGACGAGCCGGGCAGGATCCTCCGCTGGAACTTCTTCATCGGCGGACACCTGAGTTCCTCGGTGCCCGTACGCCTGGTCCAGCGGACCGGGGCGGGCCAGCTGGTGTGGATGGAGACCGGCACGCCGATGTGGCGGACGAAGCTCCCGCGCGGGGCCCATCTCCGGGACATAGCCCCGGACGACCGGCCGACCGGCGGATACCCGGTCGTCGCCGACCGCTGGCCGATGGGCAACGCACTCTTCTACCAGCCGACCGGCGCAGCACATTCGGTGCTCTGGCTCTTCGGACGTGGACGAAAATTCCGCGGCTGGTACGTCAATCTGGAGCGCCGCACCCATCGCGGCGACGACATCGACGTGTCCGACCACGAGCTCGACATCAACGTGGCACCGGACCGGACCTGGAGATGGAAGGACGAGGAGTCCTTCGCCGAGAAGACCGGTCACCCCGTCTACTGGTCGGCCGACGAGGCGTCAGCGATCCGGGACGAGGGCGCCTCGGTCGCCCGACTCGCCGAGGCCGGAACGTTTCCCTTCGACGGCACCTGGTGCGATTTCCGGCCGCCGCGCACCTGGACCACCCCGCCCCGGCCACCCGTTCCCCGCCACCCACTGCTCTGACGTCCCCCCACTCCGTACGGCATCACCTGTCACAGCCGCGCTGACCAGGGGATCAACGCATTCTCGGCCAGAGTGGCGAGATGCCAATCATTGCCCGGGGTCACACCCCGTGATACATAGAGTAACCATACAAATTCAGTCATACGCCGTTCCGCCCCACGGGCCCGAGACAGCCCGACCGGCCACATGTGCGAGGCCGGAGCAAAGAGAGCCGTCGAGCCGTCGCCCGAGACCGGTTTCATCAGCGAAGATAGAGAGCGACCCGTGCCGTGGGGCAGGGGCAATGAACTACCCAACAGGGGCGGTGACTTACATGATCCTGGCAGCGGAAAAGGGCGACATCACCACCATCATCGGCGGAATCGCCCCGAACTGGGGACCGTTCGGGACCCTGGGCAACGAGGCCCGCGTAATGATCGAGGTCGTGATGGCCGTCGCGATCCTGCTCTGCCTGGGCATCGCGATCTGGGGTGCGGCCAAGCAGCGCATCGGCGCGACGGCCCTGCGCGACACCTTCAGCGCGGAGCAGGGCAAGGGCCTGATCGTGGCCGGGCTGACCGGTGTATTCATCATCGGATCGCTCGGCACGGTGTTCACCATCGTCTACGGAATGGCCGTCTGACCCGCTGTCATCCCACGTCCGGGGCCGTCCGGCCCGTCCACCACCATCCGTCGTCCGTCCGTCGTGCCCACCGGCAGAGGTTGCGTCCCTGATGTCGAGTCACCACACCGCACCCGCGCGGAAGCCCGCACGGCTACCGTCGTACTACCCGGTCCAGGAAACGGTTGAGGGGGCGTACGCGGCATGAGCCTCGGCAACGACAACGGCTACCGCAGCGACTCAGGTCGTACGGACGATGCGTACAGCACCATCGGCGGCACACGGCAGACCCGCACCCGCCTCCCCGACGGCGAGGGCGGCGACGGCTACGGTCCCCCTCGCCGCCCGGCCCGCAAGCCGCGCTCCATGATCATGATGGTCGGCGTGATCGTCCTCCTGATCGCGGCCATCGCGTTCGCCAACATGGGCGGGGGCGGCGGAGACGACGACAACGGCGGCCGAGGCCGCGCGGGCGGCAGCCCGAACACCTCGTCCACGGCCGCCACCGGAACGAAGCCGGTAACCGGAAAGAACGGCACCATCGCCTCCGGCTTCGCCCACGACGAGCAGGGGGCGCAGAGCGCGGCGGCGAATTATGCGGTGGCGCTGGGTTCGGTGGAAATGTTCAAGAAGGACAGCCGCCACAGCATCATCGAAGCTACTCACGACCCGGCGGTCGTCGAGAAGCTTTCCGCAGCCCTGACGAATGCCTACTCGCCGGAATTCCTCAAGAATGTCGGGCTCGACGCGGACGGTTCCTCTCCCAATGGTCTGACTTTTGTGTCCCGGACCATCCCGGTCGGCACAAAGGTGATCGACCAGGGCGGTGACACGGCCACCATCGAAGTCTGGTGCACAGGTCTCGTCGGAATGGCCGGGCAGGGATCCACCAAACCTGTCACAGCGACGTGGTTCACCATCTCCGAGAAGCTCAAATGGGTCGGAGGTGACTGGCGCATCGAGTCGTCCAGTCAAAAAGAGGGCCCCACACCCGTGAACGGTGACAACAGAGCATCGACAGCTGACGAAATCGCCAGTGCGGTTCAGGGTTACGGAGGCTTCACCTATGCCCGATAGCCGCCGCCCAAGTGTGCGTTACGTCTTTGCCGTACTGGGGAGCCTTCCAGCCGCGGTAACTCTGCTGGCTGCACCAGCAGTCGCTGCGCCCACCCCCTCGCCTTCGCCCTCGCCCAGCAGCAGCGACAATACCTGTGACCTCATCGTCGGACTCGCCAAGGACTACTGCGAATCCGGCGACGCCGGCACCGGCCGTTCCTCCAGCACCCTGAACGACTCGCAGGACCCCCTCGCCTCCCTCGCCCGTGGGTGCGCCGACGCCGCCGCGTGGATCGTCGACAAGCTCAGCGAGGCCGTGAAGAGCACCGCCAACGTCGACTTCACGAACACCAAGTTCCTCCAGCAGTACGCGATCGTCTTCGCCGCCTCCACCGTCCTCACGCTCGTCCTCTGGCTCCTCGCCGTGGCCAAGCGCGCGATCCGCGGCGTGCCGCTGACCACCGCGATCTCCGAAGCCGTCGGGTACCTGTGGCTGACGGTCCTGGCGTCCGCGTTCACGCCGCTGATCCTCTACACGGTCGTCTCTGCGACCGACGGCGTCACCGACGTCATCGCCGGGTCCTCCGGCGGGCAGACCGACGTCTTCTTCGGCTCGTTCTCCGAAGCCCTCAAGAAGGGCTCCGACATCGGCGGCGGCCCGATCATGCTGATCGTCGTCTCCCTCGTGTCGATCCTGGCCGCGGGCGTCCTCTGGCTGGAGCTCGTCATCCGGGCCGCCCTGCTCTACGTCGGCGCCCTGCTCGGCACCGTCGTCTACGCCGGGCTCGTCGACAAGAACATGTGGGGCCACGTCCGGCGCTGGGCGGGCATCATGATCGCGGTGATCATGGTGAAGCCGGTCATCGTCGTCGTCCTCGGGCTGGCCGGCGCGCTCTCGCAGGACGACGGGCCCAACGCCGTCTCCGCCGTCGTCTCCGGCCTCGCCATCATCCTGCTGGCGATCTTCGCCTCCGCGATGATCTACCGCTTCGTCCCCGGCTTCGGCGACGAGATCCAGGGCGCCCGCACCAACCGCAAGCAGGCCACCGACGGCGCCCAGGCCGCCGCCCTGGTCAGCTCCCCCGCCGCGCTCGTCTCCCAGGGCATCAAGACGCACAGCAGCCGAGGCGGCCAGGGCGGCGCCGACAGCACCGGAGGCGGCGCCCGGCCCGCCAACCCCGCCAGCGGCGGCATGGCCGCCCACAGCTCCCGCGGCTCCGGAACAGGTACGGGCGGCTCCGTGGCCCCGTCGCCCCGCAGCGGCTCCTCGCCCACCTCCGGCACCCCGCACGGCAGCCGCCCGCACCGCGGCGGATCAGGCAGTTCAGGTAACAACAGCACGGGAGGTGGAGGGCGTTGACGACTCCGTCCCACACGATCGCACCCCGCCGCACGTATCTCATCGGCCGGGCCCGGCCGAACGCGATCGTCGGCAAGAACCGCGAGACCGGCGAGATCGCCCTGATCATCGCCGGGGCGTTCCTCGGCATGATGTGCGGCCTGCTCGTCCCGGTCCTGTCGCTGCGGATCGTGCTCCTCACCGGCTTCCCGATGCTCGCCCTGGCGATCGTGTACCTCCCGTACAAGCACCGCACCTTCTACCGGTGGTTCGAGATCAACCGCAGCTACAAGCGCACCCTGCGCCGCGGTACGACGTACCGTTCCGCGGCCATGGAGGCGGGCGTCGGCAGCGACGGGCGCGAGGTCGAGATCGGCCCGCCCCCCGGCATCGGCCGGATCAGCTGGCTCGCCGCCCCCTTCGGCCCCGACGAGATCGCCGTACTGCTGCACGCCGACCGCCGCACCGTCACCGCCGCGATCGAGATCGAGGGCCCCGGCGTCGGCCTCCGCGACAGCGAGGACCAGGAAGCCCTCGTCGACCGCTTCGGCACCCTGCTCAAGCACGTGGCCAACGGCGACGGCTTCGTGACCCGCATCCAGATGCTGGCCCGCACCCTGCCCGCCGACCCCGACGCGCACGCCAAGGACGTCGCCCAGCGCGGCGACACCGCCTCCCCCCGCTGGCTCAAGGACTCCTACGACCAGCTCCAGTCGATGGTCTCCACCTCCAGCGAGCAGCACCGCGCCTACCTCGTGGCCTGCATGCACTACACCCGCGAGCTGGCCGCCGAGGCCAACGCCATGGCCCGCGCCGCCCGCCCCCAGGCCGGCCGCAAGCTCGACCGGGACGCCGGCCTCGCCGTCGTCATGGCCCGCGAGCTCACCGACATCTGCGCCCGCCTCGCCGAGGCCGACATCCGGGTCCGCCAGCCGCTCGGCCAGAGCCGCCTCGCCTCCCTGGTGCACTCGATGTACGACCCCGACCACCCCATCGACCACATCCAGGCCATGACCAAGCGCAACGCCTGGCCCGCCGAGCTGGACGCGGTCGAGCCCACGTTCCTCCAGGCCAAGACCCGCGAGTCGGTCACCCGCGCCCCCTGGTGCCACTCCACGGCCTGGGTGAAGGAGTGGCCGATGACCCCCGTCGGCGTCAACTTCCTGGCCCCGCTGCTCGTCCACACCCCCGACGTGATCCGAACGGTCGCGGTCTGCATGGACCTCGAACCGACCGAGGTCGCCATCGAGCGGATGCTCACCGAGAAGACCAACGACGAGGCCGAGGCCAGCCGCCAGGCCAAGATGAACCGCACCGTCGACCCCCGCGACATCGCCGCGCACGGCCGGCTCGACCAGCGGGGCGAGGACCTCGCGAGCGGCGCGGCCGGCGTCAACCTGGTGGGGTACATCACCGTCTCCTCCCGCTCCCCCGAGGCCCTCGCCCGCGACAAGCGGACCATCCGGGCCTCGGCCGGAAAGTCCTACCTCAAGCTGGAGTGGTGCGACCGCGAGCACCACCGCGCCTTCGTGAACACCCTCCCGTTCGCCACCGGCATCCGCCGCTGACACCCGTCCCGAACACCCCGGACCGTCCCGAACACCCCGAACGACGACCCGGACCGTCCGAACAACTCGAACGACCCGAACGACCCGAACGAAAGGGAGGTCGGTCACGCCATGCGGGATCCGCTGTCCGCGCTGTCGGACGCCTTCACCGCCTTCCTCTTCGGAAAGGTGGAGACGACCAGGCTGCCCGTCCGCACGTCCACGGGGCAGGCCCAGGCCGTCTACCTGCCCACCGCCGCCCCCGGACTCGGCGACTCGGGCGTGATCATCGGTCGCGAGGTCTACTCGGGCAAGGGCTACATCTACGACCCCTTCCAGCTGTACGGGCAGCAGCTCCCCGCCCCGCACTGGCTGGTGCTCGGCGAGTCCGGCAACGGCAAGTCCGCGCTGGAGAAGACGTACGTGCTCCGCCAGCTCCGCTTCCGCGACCGCCAGGTCGTCGTCCTGGACGCCCAGGGCGAGGACGGCGTCGGCGAGTGGAACCTCATCGCCCAGCAGCTCGGCCTCACCCCCATCCGCCTCGACCCGACCTCCGCCCTCAACGGCGGAATCCGGCTCAACCCGCTCGACCCCTCGATCACCACCACCGGCCAGCTCGCCCTGCTCCGGACGATCATCGAGGTCGCCCTGGGCCACGGCCTGGACGAACGGTCCGGCTTCGCCCTGAAGGTCGCCCACTCCTACGTCAACGAGACGATCACCGACCGCCAGCCGGTCCTCACCGACATCGTCGAACAGCTCCGCCACCCCGAACCCGAGTCCGCCGAGACGATGAACGTCGACATAGACGACGTACGGGCCTGGGGCCTGGACGTCGCGCTCGTCCTGGACCGGCTGGTCGACGGCGACCTGCGCGGCATGTTCGACGGACCGACGAGCGCGGGCATCGACCTCGAAGCCCCACTGATCGTCTTCGACCTCTCGCACATCGACCGCAACTCGATCGCCATGCCGATCCTCATGGCGATCGTCGGCGTCTGGCTGGAGCACACCTGGATCAGGCCCGACCGGAAGAAGCGCATCTTCCTCGTCGAAGAGGCCTGGCACATCATCAACTCACCCTTCGTCGCCCAGCTCTTCCAGCGCCTGCTGAAGTTCGGGCGCAGGCTCGGCCTGTCCTTCGTCGCCGTCGTCCACCACCTCAGCGACGTCGTCGACGGGGCGGCGGCCCGCGAGGCCGCCGCGATCCTCAAGATGGCGTCGACCCGTACGATCTACGCCCAGAAGGCCGACGAGGCCAGAGCGACGGGCCGGGTGCTCGGCCTGCCCCGCTGGGCGGTCGAGATCATCCCGACCCTCACCCCCGGCATCGCCGTCTGGGACGTCAACGGCAACGTGCAGGTCGTCAAGCACCTGATCACCGAGGCGGAACGCCCCCTGGTCTTCACCGACCGCGCGATGACCGAGTCCTCCGTCGCCGATCCGCTCCCCGACTCCCTCCCGGAGGACGTACGCGCCGCGGACCTGGAGGCGGAACAGCGGGCCGCCCGGATCGAACGGCAGCAACGGCTGAACGAGTCGTCCGAGTCAACGGTGGCATGACATGGCAGGGCGCCCTCACGAACGTACCGGCGGCCCCGGACGCCACGACCATGGCCGCACCGGCCCCGGAAACACCGGCCACGAGCGCCCCGGCGGCAGCGGCGGCATCCCCGACGGCCTCCTGATCGGCCTGCTCGTCTTCCTGCTCGGGCTGGCCCTGCTGGCCTGGACGACCACCGGCCTGGCCGGTCTGTTCGCGCACGGCGCCTGGCCGGAGGGCGTCACGCTCACCGAAACGCCCCGCGCGATGCGCAGCCTCGTCTCCGCACCGCACGACCTGCCGGCCGCCTGGCCGGACACCCCGGCGGGCGAGCTCTCCGGGTACGGGCTGTTCTGGGGCCTGTTCATCGGTGAACTGCTGGTGCTGCTGGTACTGACGGTGTTCGTGCTCGGTACGGTGGCCCGCTGGCGCGCCGTACGCACCCGCCAACGAACCGAGCGGAACGCGTACGGGCACGAGGAGAAGGACGCCCGCGAGGAGCTGAACCGCCCCGGTCACGAGACCCGGCCCAGCCCCCACAGCCCCAGCAGCGACACCGTTCTCAACAGCCTCGACCCCCACACCCCCGCACCACCCCGGCAACGCCGCCCCCCGCAGGAACAGCCGCCCCTCCCCGACCCCGCCACCCCCGTGGAGCAGCCCCCCGCCCCGTCCCCCACACCCCTCGTCGTCTACGGACCGCCCCCGACCCGCCGCCCCACCGTCGTACGGGCCGTCCACGAGGCCCCCGGCCCCGCGCTCGTCGTCACCTCCGACCCCACCGTCTGGGACGAGACGAAGGACGCCCGCGCCAAGCTCGGCCCGGTCCTCCTCTACGACCCGGGCCACCTCTGCGACACCCCGGCCCGCCTCCACTGGTCGCCCACCACGGGCTGCGAGAGCCCCGAGACGGCCGCCGCCCGCGCCACCGCCCTGCTGGCCCCGGTCCGCCCCCAGGCCAGGATCGACGCGGCCACCGCCGACACCGCCGAGACGCTCCTGCGATGCTGGCTGCACGCCGCCGCCGTCGACGGCCGCCCCTTCCGCCAGGTCCACCGCTGGGCCCAGGGCAGCAGCGCCCACGAACCGGTCCGTCTGCTCCGCACCCACCCCAAGGCCGCCTCCGGCCTCGCCGGCCTCCTGGAATCGGCCCTGACCGCGCACCCCGAACGCCGCGAGATGGCCCAGGAACTGACGGCCCGGGCGTTCGCCGCCCTGTCGACCGTCCACATCCGCGAGGCATGCACCCCGAACCGCGCCGATTCGCTCGTACTGGAATCCTTCGTGGCCGAGGGCGGCACCCTCTACGTGGTGGGCGAGCCGATCGAGGACCCCCGCTCGGGCCCCGGAGCGATGCCCCTGCTCACGGCGCTCGCCGCCCAGGTCATCGAGCACGGCCGCGGCCTGGCGGCGCGGTCCCCCGAGGGCCGGCTCGACCCGCCCCTGACCCTGGTCCTGGACGACATCGCCGCGGTGGCCCCCGTCCCCCGGCTCCCCGAACTGCTGGCCACCGGCCCGGCCATCGGCCTGCCGCCCCTGGCCCTGCTCCGCTCCAGGGAACAGGGCCGCGCCCGCTGGCCCCAGGAGCTCACCCCGGCCCCCTGAGCCACACACGAACCTCAGGGGACGAGAACCTCAGGCCGAGAAGCTCAGGTCGAGAAGCTCAGGTCGAGAAGCTCAGGGCCTCCCCACCGCATGCTCGATCTCCCGCGCGGACGGATCGCCCGGCACCGGCACCGTACTCCCGGTCGGGACGAAACCGATCCGCCGGTAGAAGGCCGCCGCCCGCGGATTGTCCTCGTGCACGTACAGCCGTACCCGCTCGATCCTCGGCTCCGCCAACGACCAGGCCCACTCCGTCGCGGCCCGGAACAGCTCCTCGGCCAGCCCCGCACCCCGCGCCTCGGACCGTACGAACACCCCGACCACATGCGCCTGGTGGACGTCGACCCGCTCCCCGAACGGCTGCTCCACGTCCGGCCGCTCGACCAGCACGGTGACGCTCCCGTCCCACCGCCCGTCCGGCGCCACGGCGACGAACTGCCGCACGTCACTGCTCCCGGCCTCCGAAGCGTTGAACGCCCGCTCCTGCCAGAACGCGTCGGAGCGGGTCACACCCTGCTCGTACGTCTCCAGAAACGCCACCGCCGCGACCGGATCGCGCAGAGCGGCCAGCCGCAACTCCTTGACCTGCGGCCACTCCTCGGCGCGCACGGTTCTCACCACATGTTCCATCCGCCGATCCTGTCGCCCGCCCGGGACCTGCGCAAACGACATTCCCGACCCGCCGACGGCCCCGTGTCGTACCCCGGTACCACGCGCGCCGCCAGGTCCCCTCCCCGGTCCGACGCCGCCCGGCGCCCCGCTCCGTAGCGTCGAACGCATGATCAGGGCATACGGACTCACCAAGAAATACGGCGACAGGACGGTCGTCCAGGACCTCGACTTCACGGTCCGCCCCGGTACCGTCACCGCCTTCCTCGGCCCGAACGGCGCCGGGAAATCCACCACGATGCGCATGCTGCTCGGCCTGGACGCCCCCACCCGGGGCCGGTCCACGATCGGCGGCCGCGCGTACGCCACCCACCACGCGCCCCTCACCGAGGTCGGCGCGCTCCTGGAGGCCCGCTCCGTCCACCCCGGACGCACCGCCTTCCACCACCTCATGGCGCTGGCCCACACCCACGGCATCCCGCGCCGGCGCGTCGAGCACGTACTCGACCTGGCCGGGCTGACCGCCGTCGCCCACAGACGCGTCAAGGGCTTCTCGCTCGGCATGGGCCAACGGCTCGGAATCGCCGCCGCCCTCCTCGGGGACCCGTCGACCCTCGTCCTGGACGAACCCGTCAACGGCCTCGACCCCGAGGGCGTCCGCTGGATCCGCAACCTCCTCAGGTCCCTGGCCCAGGAGGGCCGTACGGTCCTGATCTCCTCCCACCTGATGAGCGAGACGGCACTCACCGCCGACCACCTGATCATCGTCGGCCGGGGCCGCCTCCTTGCCGACACCACGGTCACCGACTTCGTCGCCTCGGCCGGCGGCGCCCAGGTCAAGGTCGTCACCCCACGGGCCGACGCCCTGCGCCGACTCCTCACCCCCGACACCACCGTCACCGTCACCACCACCGCCCCCGACCACCTCACCGTCCGGGGCACGGACGCCGCCCACATCGGCCGCACCGCCGCCGCCCACGGCATCCCCCTCCACGAACTCACCCCGCAGACCGCCTCCCTGGAACAGGCCTTCATGGACCTGACCCAGGAATCCGTCGAATACCGGATCACCACCGCCCCAGAACCCACCGGAGCCCCCGCATGACCACCGACACCCTCCCCACCACAGCGCCGGGCCCGTACCGGATCACCCCGGCCCGGATCCTCCGCTCCGAGTGGCACAAACTCCGCTCCCTGCGCTCCTCCTGGACCACCCTGGCCTCCGCGTCGGCCCTGATCCTCGGCGTCGGCCTCCTCATGGGCACGACATACACCAGCGACGGCGGCGACTCCGACATCGACACCGTGGTCCTGGTCCTCTACGGCTCACTGCTCGCCGCCCCCTGCGTCGCGGTCCTCGCCGTCCTCATGACGGCCGGCGAGTACGCGACCGGCATGATCCGCGCCTCGCTCACCGCCGTCCCCCGCAGGCTGCCGGTGCTCTGGGCGAAGGCGGCGGTCCTCGCCGCCACGGTCTTCACCACCATGCTCACCACCTGCCTGCTCACCTTCGTCCTCGCCCAGATCTGGCTCCAGGACACCGACCAGGCGGCCTCCCTCACCGACCCGGGCGTCTTCGGAGCGATCACCGGTACCGCCGTCGGCATCACCCTGCTGAGCCTGATCGGCCTCGGCCTCGGAGCCCTCCTCCGCTCGGTCCCCGGAGCCATCGGCGCCTACATCGGCGGCATGCTGGTCCTCCCCCAGATCCTCGCCGCACTCCCGTACGAGGGCCTGAAGAGCGCCCTCGCGTACGGGCCCACCCGGGCCGCCGCCGCCCTCGGCTCCGCCACCCCGTCGGCGGGCGACGCCTCCACCGCGGGCGCCCTGCTCGCCCTGTGCCTGTGGACCGGTGCGATCCTGGGCTGCGCCGCCCTGCTGCTGCGCCGACGCGACGCGTGATCCGGGAGGGGGCGGGGGACCGCGAGGACGGGCACATGACGACGGACGACGAGACGGACCGCACACCCGGCACCGACCGGGCCACCACCCCGGTCACCCACGCCCTCGACCGTCTCCTCCGGCGCGTCCGCGCGCTCGACCGCCGCCGCCCGATGGTCTGGAACGTGCTCCTCACCGCCTTCTGGACACTCGCCGCCCTGGTCGACGTCACCACGGGCGGCTGGCGGACGGTGGCCGTGGATCCGGAGGCGCCCGCCTCACTGGTCCTGCTGGTGAGCGCGGCCTTCTCCGTTCCCCTGCTGTGGCGGCGTACGCACCCGATGACCGTGCTGGTGTCCATGGCACCGGTCGCGCTGGTGAACGTCTGGTGCGGCGCCGTCGTCCAGGCCGCCTACCTCCAGCAGATCGCCGTCTTCAACATCGCGCTGCGGCTGCCGGGGCGGGCCCTGGCCGGGGCCGGGGCCCTGGTGGCCGCACCGCTCCTGGCCGCCGCGGCACTCCAGCCGGACGGCTGGGACCGCACGGCCGTCCCCCAGCTCTGGGCGTTCGCGCTCGCGGCGATGCTCGGGATCCTGGTCCGTACGCGCAAGGGGTACACCGAGGCCCTCGTCGACCGGGCCCGCCGGCTGGAACGGGAACGCGACCAACAGGCCCGTCTCGCGGCCGCCGCCGAACGGACCCGGATAGCCCGCGAGATGCACGACATCATCGGCCACAACCTGTCCGTCATCACCGGCCTCGCCGACGGCGGCGCCTACGCTGCCGCCCGCAGCCCGGAACGCGCCGCCCAGGCCCTGGAGGCCATCGGCACGACGAGCCGCCAGGCCCTCACCGAGCTCCGCAGGCTCCTCGGTGTCCTGCACGACCACCCCGCCGAGGCAGACCTCGCCCCGCAGCCGACCCTGGACGACCTGGACACGCTCCTGACCGGCGTACGGGCGGCCGGCCTCCCCGTGAGCCTGCGCGTCCACGGCACGCCTCCCGCTCTCGCCCCCACCGCCGGAAGGCAGTTGACGGCCTACCGGGTGGTCCAGGAGGCTCTGACCAACACGTTGAAGCACGCCGGAACTCAGCCGCCGCCGTCCGCGGAGGTCATCCTGACCTACCGGCCCGGCGAACTGGAGGCCGTCATCACCGACACCGGCACCGCCGCCCGTCCGCGGACCGGCGCACGGGGCGGCGGCCAGGGCATCGCCGGAATGCGCGAGCGCGCCTTTCTCTACGACGGCACGCTCGAAGCGGGTCCGCTACCGGCCTCCGCCGCCGTCCCCGGCTGGCGGGTACGGCTCCGGCTCCCCTTGGAGGACACCCCCTCGTGACGACCGTGCTCATCGCGGACGACCAGCCCATGCAGCGCTTCGGCTTCCGCATGCTCCTGGAGAGCCAGGACGACATGACCGTGGCGGGCGAGGCCGCCAACGGCCTCGAAGCCCTGGAACTCACCCAGCAGCACCAGCCGGACGTCGTACTGATGGACATCCGCATGCCCCTCCTCGACGGCATCGAGGCCACCCGCCGCATCGTCAGAACGGCTCCCCGCACCCGCGTCCTGATCGTCACGACCTTCGACCTCGACCGGTACGCGTACGACGGCCTGCGCGCCGGCGCCAGCGGCTTCCTGGTCAAGGACGCCCTGCCGGAGGAACTGCTCTCCGGCATCCGGGCCGTGGCCTGCGGCGACGCGGTGGTCGCCCCCAGCCTCACCCGCCGCCTGCTCGACGCATACGTACAGCACCTCCCGGTCTCTCCGGGTGGCCCCGCACCAGTGGACGCGCGCCTGGCCCCGCTCACCGAGCGGGAACGGGAAATCCTCACCGTCATCGGACAGGGCTGGTCCAACACGGAAATAGCCGAGCGGCTCCACCTCGCCGAATCGACGGTGAAGACCCACGTCGGCCGCATCCTCGCCAAAACCGGCTCCCGGGACCGCGTCCAGGCGGTCATCCTCGCCTACGACACCCACCTGGTCACGCCCCAATGACCTGCGGGCCCTCGAGGGAAATACTCCCGGGGGAAGTGGTGGGTAAACGCAGAAAAGCCCCGTGTCCACAAGAGACACGGGGCTTTCCCGTAAAAGAAGTTCGGCGGCGTCCTACTCTCCCACAGGGTCCCCCCTGCAGTACCATCGGCGCTGAAAGGCTTAGCTTCCGGGTTCGGAATGTAACCGGGCGTTTCCCTAACGCAATGACCACCGAAACACTATGAAATTCTGAACCAACCGGACAACAACACGGCAGTTCGTTATTTCAGAACAAACACAGTGGACGCGAGCAACTGAGGACAAGCCCTCGGCCTATTAGTACCAGTCAGCTCCACCCGTCACCGGGCTTCCACATCTGGCCTATCAAC